>NZ_CM132202.1:4041798-4715432 GCF_053653995.1 Peribacillus sp. JNUCC 23 | reverse complement strand
AAACTGTGGAAAGTCAGCTGAATCGTCATCAAGCTTTTTTGTTTTTTTTGCTCGGGTTGAAACAGTCATTGAATCATCCCCTTGATCAGAGGGGATGATAAATTTAACTTCCAATCCTTCACCGGTGAGTTCAAGCAAAACTTCTGAAATAAGGTGGGAATATCGTTCTTCAAGCCAGTCGCGAGCAAATTCATTTGGTGCAATGACCGTCAGTATATCTCCTTGCAGCATATGGGCTTTGGTGGATTTTAGCCATGTTTCAAAACTAGGCTTACTTATTTTATTCTGCATGCTTTTCAGTGATTGGTCCCATAAACTTTCGATATTATCCAATAAGATCCCTCCTTTACAGTTTTATATGAAATAACAATAAATATGGCCGATTGCCATGGTTTTAGCAGGAAAAAAATCAAATCTATTTCATTATTATCAAGTGAAACAACAGCCTTTGTACACGGCTTGTACAAGTTTATTTGGGATACTGGTATAAATATTCATCAACAGGATTAAGGGATAAATATATAATAAAGAAGATAAATGATATTTCGACAATATCCACGGGCTGTGGACAAAAAACTACCCACAGGTTGTATAAACTATCCACATGTTATCAACAGTTTGTGGATAACTAAAAAATGTTGATAAAGTTATTCAGAGTGAAAACACAAATATAATATCAGAAATTCAGCCTTGTTGCAATGGCTATTAAAACTTTATCCACAAGATTGTACCATTGTGGACTATACTTTTCCACAAGCATTTATATGTGTAAAAGGTAGAAAATTAACTGTGGATAGTAAAATAAATGTCGAAAAGATATCCACAAAGGGAATGGTAGCTGATTAACAAAAAAATAAAAGGCGTTAGGTATAAAGAGCAACCTTTGTTGAAATAGAAAAGTGGTCATTCATTTCATGAGGACGTAGTCCAAAGTGAACCGTTCCATTTAAGAGGAAAATGCTGACTTTATGTGCTGATCGAAGTTTAATTTTAAACGGTGTTTTTTTATGACCCTGGATGTTAAATCTAGTAATCACCCTTCCAAAGACAAAGCTAATTACTTAAGTAGAAGTTGTTCCTAAGTTTTAACTACTAATCTTTCCTCAATGATTATGAACAAAGCTGTAATAAAATTTAAAGAAAGGTTGACATTTTACATATTTCATCTATATAATTGTCTAGACTGTCTTAACTGTTATTCCTCAGGGAGGTGTCATATAATGAAACGCACATATCAACCAAAAAAACGTAAACACAGTAAAGTTCACGGTTTCCGTAGCCGTATGAGTTCTAAAACTGGACGTAGAGTGTTAGCTGCACGTCGCCGTAAGGGCAGAAAAGTATTATCTGCATAGACCACTGATAAGTCTCAGTGGTCTTTTTTTTCCATATATGACGTATTAAGACCCCAATTCAGTTTATTGAAGGTGTAAAGAATGAAAAAAAAGCTAAGGATAAAAAAGAATGATGAATTCCAACTTGTGTTTCAAAAGGGAGAGTCATTCGGAAATAGACAATTTATTGTCTATGTCCTTGATAAGCCCAGCCAAGATTTCTTTCGAATTGGCCTTTCCGTAAGCAAGAAAATTGGAAATGCCGTCGTCCGAAATCAAATAAAGAGGTACATTCGACAATCTTTTCTTGAATTGAAGGATGACATCAAAGAGGGAAAGGATTATGTGATTATTGCTCGTAAACCAGCGGCAACAATGGATTTATTTGAAGTGAAAAGCAGTCTAATCCATGTCTTAAAAAGAGCCAAATCGCTTAATTTCAATAAAAGCAAAACTTCCACGTATAAACCATCACGATAAGAATTTTTCAAATTGAAATATAATACATAGTAAATATTGGTGTAATCAGGTATTTTATATGTATAGACAAACATGAATCAGCTATAGCTATCATAATGTTTGGAGAAAATGAAGAAGACTAAAAAAGTGTTCAAGGTAAAGCTAGAATTTTTTTGCTGACAGGAGGAAAAGGCGGTTGAAGAAACAAATAGTACTCATGATTGGACTTGCTTCGTTAATGATGCTTCTAACTGGTTGTACGGAAGTGGGCGAACCAATTACTAAAGAGAGCACAGGTATTTGGAATTCATACATTGTTTATCCATTATCATGGCTTATCATTACGATATCTGAATTGCTAGGAAATAACTTTGGCTTGGGAATTATTGTAGTAACATTGCTTGTTCGCTTTGTTCTATTACCGTTGATGATTAAACAAACGAAAAATTCAAAAGCTATGCAAGCTTTACAGCCGGAAATGAAACAACTTAAGGACAAATATCCATCAAAAGATGCAGCAACTCAACAAAAATTGCAACAAGAAACAATGGCTCTATTTACAAAATATAACGTAAACCCATTGGCTGGTTGTTTTCCGTTAATTGTTCAGATGCCAATCTTAATCGGTTTTTATCATGCGATTAGTCGTACACGAGAAATTGCGGAACACAACTTTTTATGGTTTGACTTAGGGAGCCCGGATCCCATTTATGTATTGCCAATCGTTGCTGGTATCACAACATTTATCCAACAAAAAATTACAATGGTGGGCATGACCTCGAATCCTCAGATGGCTACACAAATGACAATGATGTTATATATCATGCCGGTCATGATTATGATTTTTGCATTTAACTTCCCTGCTGCTCTTGCTCTATACTGGGTTGTTGGTAATATATTCATGATTATCCAAACCTGGATTATTAAAGGACCGGATATGAAAAAGGTAGCTGCGGAAAGTGCGGGAGGAGCAAAGAAAAAGTGAAACTAATAACTGCTATAGGACAAAATGTCGAAGAAGCAGTAGAATCAGCTTTAGCTCAACTTAACACCACTAGAGAAAATGTAGAAATTGAAGTTATAGATGAAGGGAAAAAGGGTTTTCTTGGTCTAATTGGAAATCGAAAAGCGATCGTTAAGGTAACGATTATACCGGACGCTGTTGAAGAAGCACTACTTTTTTTAAAAAGTGTGTGCAGGAAAATGGGCGTGGAATCGGATATTTCAGTGAAACGAGAAGGAAAACAAGCATTATTTCAATTATCGGGTGACAAGATTGCACTGCTAATTGGAAAAAGAGGACAAACATTGAATTCTCTTCAATACTTAGTTCAACTGGTAGCCAACCGTTACTCAAAGCAATATGTAACGGTGTTACTTGATGCCGAGGACTATCGTTTTCGCAGGAATGAAACACTGACCCAATTAGCAAAAAGAATGGCTAGTAAAGCCTTAAAAACAAGAAAAAGCATTAGCTTAGAACCTATGCCTTCATATGAGCGAAAGGTGATTCATACAGCTTTAATGAATTACCCTAAAATCAAGACTACATCAAGTGGGGCCGAACCGTATCGTCATTTAATTATTTCGCCAATTGAAAGAAGTTGATCTATTTAAGTAGATCTTCTTCTTTTTTTGTCGATTTTTAATCGAGTAATTAAGATTGAATAAAGTGAAACTTCCATTTGATTATCAGATGCTAGGCTTTTAGGTTAAACAAGACATTTGTACCTTCTTATTTAACCTGCTTTAGGGGGGAATATTTTATGGAAAGTTCTACTTTTTTGCTTGAGGATGCTTGAGATGTTGTTATTCACATGTGGATAAGTTAAAATTAAATATAGGTTTTTCGATTGTGGATAAACCTTTTTGGAAATAGCTATCCACTTTTTTTCACATCAGGACTATGATATTGTAGTACTTCGGATGATAGAACGTTTCGTGTAACAAGTAAAGATTTATCCGATATGTATCCCAGCTTAACAAATAGAAGTTTCACTTTATCGATTTGATAGAAGAGTAACGATTGTACAGCGGATTTTCTGGAATTTGCATGTGCTCAGGTTACTAGTTGTGTACTCTTTTCTTATATATTTATATTTTATATTGAAATTCTTAAAGAAGGTGAAGAAATGGAATTCGATACGATTACAGCGATTTCGACACCTATGGGTGAAGGTGCAATTGCAATCGTCCGGTTAAGTGGTGATGAGGCGTTTGCAATTGCTGACCGAATTTATAAAGGCCCGCAAGGAAAACGACTTATAGATGCTACTTCCCACACCATTCATTATGGACATTTGGTTCAACCTAAAACAGAGGATATCGTGGAAGAGGTCATGATATCCGTGATGCGTGGACCGAAGACATTCACACGCGAGGATGTTGTAGAAATTAACTGCCACGGTGGCATCGTTTCAGTTAACCGAGTTCTTCAGCTTGTTCTATCGCAAGGAGCGAGACTTGCTGAGCCAGGGGAATTTACGAAACGTGCCTTTTTGAACGGAAGAATTGACCTTTCACAGGCAGAAGCAGTGATGGATTTGATTCGTGCCAAAACGGACAAAGCAATGAATGTGGCGTTAGGACAAATGGAAGGAAGACTGTCACAGCTGATTCGCAAGCTACGTCAGGAGATTTTAGAAACGCTCGCACAAGTTGAGGTCAATATAGATTATCCAGAATATGATGATGTTGAGGAAATGACACATCGTATGTTTTTGGAAAAAGCAAGTCTGGTTAAAGTAGAATTAGAGAAGTTATTGCGTACTTCACAACAAGGGAAGATTTTACGTGATGGACTATCGACTGTTATTATCGGACGTCCAAATGTCGGGAAATCATCATTGTTGAATAGCTTAGTTCAAGAGAATAAGGCAATTGTAACGGATATTCCAGGAACAACTCGTGATGTAATTGAAGAATACGTAAATGTTCGCGGCGTTCCATTGCGCCTTCTGGATACAGCAGGGATTCGAGAGACGGAAGATATCGTTGAAAGAATTGGTGTAGAACGGTCCAGAGCGGTCTTAAAAGAAGCTGATTTAATTTTACTCGTTTTAAATTATGCAGATAATTTAACGATTGAAGATGAGAAATTATTTGAAGCAGTTAGTGGCATGGATGTTATTGTAATCGTCAATAAAACAGATTTGCCTAAAAAGATAAATTTAAATCGTGTAAAAGAGCTTACAGGCGAGCATCGACTTGTTACCACTTCTTTGTTAGAAGACCAAGGTGTGGATGAACTTGAAGAAGCGATTGCCTCTTTATTTTTTGCTGGCACATTGGAGACAGGCGATTTAACATATGTATCTAACTCACGACATATTGCACTTCTTGGACAAGCATTAAAATCTGTAGAGGATGCAGTTTGGGCGATAGAATCAGGCACGCCAGTCGATTTAGTACAAATTGATTTCACGAAAGCATGGGAATTACTAGGGGAAATCATTGGAGACAGCGTGCATGAAGGATTAATTAATCAATTATTTTCTCAGTTTTGTTTAGGGAAATAATGAAGTAAGGAGTGAAACTGGATGCAATATGAAGCAGGAAACTATGATGTGATTGTCATTGGCGCTGGACATGCAGGAAGTGAGGCAGGCCTTGCAGCAGCTCGTGTCGGAGCAAAAACGCTAATGATTACGATCAATTTGGATATGGTTGCCTTTATGCCATGTAATCCTTCTGTTGGGGGCCCGGCAAAGGGAATTGTCGTCAGGGAAATTGACGCCTTAGGCGGCGAAATGGGAAAAAATATTGATAAAACGCATATTCAGATGAGAATGTTGAATACAGGAAAAGGGCCAGCTGTACGTGCTTTACGCGCGCAGGCAGATAAGACCTTATATCAACAGGAAATGAAGAATACAATTGAAAATGAACCAAATCTAACGTTAATTCAAGGAATGGTTGAGCGGCTTATCATTGAAGATGATGTATGTAAAGGAGTTATCACGCAAACTGGTGCTGTTTATCATGCAAAAACAGTTGTTATTACAACAGGAACGTTCCTTCGTGGAGAAATCATTCTTGGTGAATTGAAATATTCAAGCGGCCCGAATAACCAACAGCCATCTATTCGATTGTCCGAACATTTAGAGGAAATTGGATTCGACTTAGTTCGATTTAAAACAGGCACCCCCCCGCGAATTAACAGTCATTCGATTGATTATAGTAAAACAGAAATTCAGCCTGGTGACGATGTTCCGCGAGCATTTTCTTATGAAACAACAAAATTTATTACAGATCAATTACCATGTTGGCTAACGTATACGAATGAAGGGACCCATCAGATTATTGATGAAAATTTACACCGTTCTCCTATGTATTCAGGGATGATTAAAGGTACTGGTCCACGTTATTGTCCTTCTATTGAAGATAAAGTGGTTCGTTTCAATGATAAACCACGCCACCAAATTTTCTTGGAACCTGAAGGAAGAAATACACAAGAAGTCTATGTACAGGGCCTATCGACAAGTCTGCCAGAAGACGTACAGAGAAGACTTCTAGCAAGTATTCCTGGATTAGAAAAAGCAGAATTGATGCGTGCAGGATATGCAATCGAATATGATGCAATTGTTCCGACACAGCTATGGCCTACATTAGAAACGAAAAAAGTAAAAAACCTATATACAGCAGGGCAAATTAATGGAACATCTGGCTATGAGGAAGCGGCTGGACAAGGATTAATGGCGGGAATCAATGCCGGCTTAAAAGCACTGGAAAAAGAAGAGTTAATTTTAAGCCGTTCTGATGCCTATATCGGAGTATTGATTGATGACCTTGTGACAAAAGGAACGAGCGAGCCGTATCGCCTGCTTACGTCTCGTGCTGAATATCGCCTCCTTTTACGCCATGACAATGCTGATTTGCGTTTAACTGAAATTGGGCATGCGATTGGAATGATTAAAGAAGATCGCTATCAACGTTTCTTATTGAAAAAAGCAGCAGTTGAAGAAGAAAAGGAACGTCTGCAAACCTTATTTATCAAACCTACTCAACAAGTACAGCAAGTAATTGTTGAACATGGTGGAAGTGAATTAAAAGATGGGATTCGAGCTGCTGATTTATTGAAACGACCGGAAATGAGTTATGAACAAATTCAACAGCTTGCTCCAAGTGAAATACTTTTGGACACCGAAGTGAAAGAGCAGGTAGAAATCCAAATTAAATATGAAGGATATATTGAAAAATCACTTCAGCAAGTAGACCGTTTGAAAAAAATGGAGAATAAAAAAATCCCAGAAAATATTGATTATGATGCTATCAGTGGCTTGGCTACTGAGGCACGTCACAAATTAAAACAAGTCCATCCACTATCAGTGGCACAAGCTTCGCGAATTTCAGGTGTTAACCCTGCAGATGTATCGATTTTACTTGTTTATTTAGAACAAGGAAAAATTGCTCGTATTCCTCAAAACTAGATGGATTGAAAAGGATTGAAGCCTATGAATATCGAACAATTTCAAGCTGAGCTGAAAGAGAAAGGCATTGTACTTTCTCCTCTACAGCTTCAGCAATTTGAAACGTACTACGAACTATTAGTTGAGTGGAACGAAAAAATGAATTTAACAGCCATAACAAATAAAGAAGAAGTATATTTAAAGCATTTTTATGATTCCATTAGTGCTTCATTTTACTTTGATTTTACTAAGCCATATAAAATCTGTGATGTAGGAGCGGGCGCAGGTTTTCCTAGCATCCCATTAAAAATCTGTTTTCCAGAGTTACATATTTCCATTGTAGATTCTCTTAATAAACGAATTTCCTTCCTTGAGCACTTAGCTAAAACCCTGAATCTTTCACATACTCACTTTTATCACGATCGTGCTGAAACGTTTGCGCAAAAACAAGAGCATCGTGAAACTTATGATATTGTTATGGCAAGAGCCGTTGCACGAATGTCCGTTTTGAGTGAGCTTTGCTTGCCGCTCGTTAAACAAAACGGTACATTTATTGCTATGAAGGCTGCCAGTACAAATGATGAATTGGATACAGGGAAGAAAGCGATCTCTACATTAGGTGGCAAAGTAGGAGAAATTCATAGCTTTTTGCTACCAGAAGAACTTAGTGAGAGAACAATTATCACAATTAGTAAGGTGAAAACAACGCCTAAAAAGTATCCACGTAAGCCAGGTACACCGAATAAAATGCCAATTGAGTAGAGTGTACCATGCTTCAATTTAGTGGAATGAATTAAATGCAGTACGTAATTAGGATACTCGCGTGTTTCTAGCTGTGAGGCTAATGATGTGCATGTCATCTTTTCACGAAATTAAACGATGTTGTCTCAGGAAGGGTCTGTCTCTTTCGTTAAGGGGCAGATCCTTGTACATTTCGAGTAAATATGTGTGGATATTTAGAAGGACTTGTCATTTTTATAGAGAATATGATAAATGGGAGCTTTTTAAAGGTGGTGTAGGGAAATGAAGCATCCTTTTTCGCGGTTCTTTGGGTTAGGCGAAAAAGAAGAAGAGCAAGAGCAAGTAGATATGGAGACACCTAGCAGGAATGAAGAAATAAAAAAAATTGCCATTTCTGATATAGTACCAAACCGCTATCAACCAAGAACGGTTTTTAATGAAAACAAAATTGCAGAATTGGCCCAGACTATTCATACACATGGTATCATTCAACCAATTGTTGTCAGGGAATACGAACAAGGCAAGTTTGAAATCATTGCAGGTGAACGCAGATTCCGAGCTATGCAGAAACTTGGTTGGGAAACGGCACCAGCAATTGTTAAAGATTTCAATGATACAGAGACGGCATCAGTCGCACTAATAGAGAATTTACAAAGGGAAGAGCTTACGCCAATTGAAGAGGCTCTCGCTTATGGTAAACTATTGGAACTTCATCAACTTACACAAGAAGCACTTGCACAAAGGCTGGGGATTGGTCAATCTACAGTGGCAAATAAGTTAAGGTTATTGAAGTTGCCTCAAGAAGTGCAAGAAGCCATTTTGCAAAAACAGATAACCGAGAGACATGCTCGCTCATTAATTCCTTTGAAAGATTCAGAAAAACAAGTCAAACTTCTTGCAGAAATTATTGAGAAGAATTGGAATGTGAAGCAAACAGAAGAGCGGGTTGTGAAATTGCTCAGCAGCTTAGATAGAAAACCGAAACCGAAGCGAAAGGCTTTCAGTAAAGATATGCGCATTGCTCTCAACACTATTAGACAGTCTCTTACAATGGTAACCGATAATGGAATAAATCTTGATTCAGAGGAAGAGGAATTCGAGGAATATTATCAATTTACGATAAAAATTCCAAAGAAGAAATCATAATCTTATAAAGTTACTGCTTGGTAGTCCTTGATTACCAAGCCTTTTTGCTATAGCTGACCAACATGTTTACTAGTCTGAGTTACTTGAAGTATTCTTTTTTACTTTGATTTTGAGAAAAGAAATAAAAGTCTCCCTTTTCATGATAAAATAGAATAGGTTAATAGACTTTTTTAGTAGTATGATAATTAGAGTCAGAAATTTTTGAATTTGGATATATAGGTATATAAGAGATAGATAAAAGATGAAAATGTGTCGAAAGTAGGTGACATCATGGGAAAGATTCTTGCGATTGCCAATCAAAAGGGCGGAGTTGGTAAAACAACGACCTCAGTAAATCTAGGCGCTTGTTTAGCATACATTGGGAAAAAGGTATTATTAGTAGATATTGACCCTCAAGGAAATGCAACGAGTGGAGTGGGCATTGACAAGTCGGATGTTGAACAATGTATATATGATATTCTGGTCGATGATGTAGAGGCAAACGTAGTGATTAAAGAGACAAAAGTTGAGAATCTATTTACGATTCCTGCTACGATTCAACTTGCAGGGGCAGAAATAGAATTGGTGCCGACCATTTCAAGAGAGGTCCGTTTAAAAAGAGCACTTGAAGAAGTTAAAGATCAATATGATTATGTAATCATTGATTGTCCACCATCATTAGGATTGCTTACGCTGAATTCATTTACTGCAGCAGATGCTGTATTGATTCCTGTTCAATGTGAGTATTATGCATTAGAAGGACTTAGTCAACTGTTGAACACCATTCGCCTCGTTCAAAAGCACTTGAATCAATCCTTGAAAATTGAAGGAGTGTTGCTGACTATGCTTGATGCTCGGACAAATTTAGGCTTACAAGTAATCGAGGAAGTGAAAAAATACTTCCAAGATAAGGTGTATCGAACCATTATTCCCAGAAATGTCAGATTAAGCGAGGCACCGAGCCACGGAGAACCCATTATTATCTATGATCCTAAATCAAAAGGAGCAGAGGTTTATTTAGACCTGGCAAAGGAAGTGATAGCAAATGGCTAAGGGACTTGGTAAAGGAATCAATGCATTATTCACAAATCTTGAAGCAGGGAAAGAGGACGCTGTTATAGAGGTAAATATAAAGGAATTACGCCCGAATCCTTACCAGCCGCGAAAGGTATTCCGGAAAGAGAAACTTGCGGAATTAACACAATCCATTGAACTGCATGGAATTCTTCAGCCGATCATCGCTAGAGAAAGTATTAAGGGCTACGAAATCGTTGTTGGTGAAAGGCGTTTTCGAGCAGCAAAGGAAGCGGGTTTGAAGACCGTCCCTGTCGTTGTTAGAACGCTTGATGAAACCCAAATGATGGAGTTGGCTATTTTAGAAAACCTTCAACGTGAAGATTTAAACCCAATCGAAGAAGCTTCGGCCTATCAGAAACTACTAGAAAGGCAGGGGGTTACTCAGGAGGAATTAGCGAAACGCTTAGGAAAAAGCCGCCCTCATGTTGCAAATCATATTAGGCTACTCTCATTGCCTATAGAGATTCAAACCTACATTTCCGATGGGAAAATATCAATGGGGCACGGCCGGGCGTTGCTTTCATTGAAGAATAAGGCTGCTCTACAATTTGTAGTTGATAAAGTACTGAAGGATGAAATGAATGTTCGTCAATTAGAACAATACATCCAAGAATATAATCAAGAAGTTCCACGTGAAACAGTAAGTAAAAAGGGGCAAGAGAAAAAAGACATTTTTATCAAAGAGCGTGAATCAGTTTTACGCGAACGATTTGGGACTTCAGTAACGATAAAACAAAGTAAGAAAAAAGGTAAAATTGAAATTGAGTTTTACTCCCGTGAAGACCTTGAACGGATTTTGGAATTGATTCAACAAGAAGATTTATCCTCATAAAGAAGGGGAGAGTTCACGTAACTCACCCTTCCTTATGTTAAGGACAAATATCAGTTTTTTTCTTTATATACTATCATAGATAAAGGTGAGCACGTTGGTGTTAGTAGGAACATTGGTTAACGGTTTATGTATTATTCTTGGCACGTTACTTGGCAGGTTTCTTAAAAATATTCCCGAAAGTATGAAACAGACAGTTATGAGTGGGATAGGTCTTGCTGTTGTAGTACTTGGGTTACAAATGGGTTTTAAAAGTCAGCAATTCCTTATTGTTATATTGAGCTTAGTCCTAGGGGCCGTGATCGGTGAATGGATTGACTTGGATGCTAAGTTAAACGCCTTGGGGAATTGGCTAGAAAAAAAGTTGGGAGGATCGAAAGAAGGAGATTCAATTGCACAAGGCTTTGTGACAGCAACTCTCATTTTCCTTATTGGAGTTATGGCCGTTATTGGCGCGCTAGATAGTGGAATTAGACACGATCATGATGTGTTATATACAAAAGCAATCATTGATGGTTTCACTGCCATTATTTTAGCAAGTACACTTGGAATTGGTGTTATTTTCTCTAGTGTTCCTGTCATGCTCTATCAAGGGATTATCGCTCTCTTTGCAACGCAAATTGATAAGTGGGTTCCTGCTGCTTATTTGGATGCCTTCATTTCGGAAATGACGGCAACTGGAGGCGTTATGATTTTTGCGATTGGTTTAAATATAATGGGGGTTACGAAAATTCGCGTCGCCAACCTTTTACCCGGCATATTGGTAGTAGCTGTACTTACATTCGTCTTTTATTATTTTGAAATATCATTATAAGAAAGGCGAAGCTATCGTATTTTAAAGAGTGAAATAACAATATTGCTTAACAGAGCTAATTCCAAAAAAGAAGGGAATGAACTTTTCCCTTCCCTTACATACTTTTCTCCTGATCTAACAAGAAGTTAAAGTTTCTAATTGTTGTTTGTTTAGACGCAAATTGGTTGCTGGCAAAGTAAATGCCATCTGCAATCGTTTTTGCCATCTTTAAGACAAGACTTAGACGAGTGTTTTGTAAAACCATGAATTCCATAAATCCGCTCACATTCACAATCCCAGTAATATGGGCATCTCCCACAGATGGAAGATCCTTATTAACCCCAGCTCCCGGTTTAACGGGACCTTCACCTACTTGCACAATTCCCACACTTTTCAAACGACCAAGACAAGCATCAATCCCTATGATGAATGGATTATCGTGTTTCGTCTTAATGACTGCAAGCTGTTCAGTTAAGTTCATCGCATGTATGGGTTCTTCTAGCGTTCCATAAACAAAGAATGGAGAAAGGGTTGCTTTTTCTAATAATAAAGTTCCGACTAGTGGACCGAGAGAATCTCCCGTGGATCGATCTGTTCCAATGCAAACGATAACGATAGCTTGCCCGTTAGCAGGAAGTAATGAAATTATTTCCTGAGAAACTCTTCGTGATGCATCTATCTCATCATGTAAAATCCGGCTCATCCCATTTTTATTATCAAATAAACTAGATTTCAGGTTCATCGGCTCCACTCCTCTGTAATAGTACTAACAGTATACGGAAAAAAAGGAAATGGTATACGTGAAGGTGGGGAAAGAAATCTTTAAAAAGAGATTATAGTTTGGAGACTTATTGAAAATGGTATAATACCATCATTGGTTATATTCAAAGAAATACTTTATTATTCATTTTATCCTGCATTAACGGGCAGTAACCCCCCTGATTGAAGTTTCATTTTATTTATATCCAAAGATTTTATCTAAGAGACTAAGACGATTAGTAGAATCATTTTAATTAGAAAAAAATACTGGTTGGTTGGTGATTCGTTTGACTTTTTCAAGTAAGATGTTAGAAAGATTTGTGGGAAAATTTTCCTCGGAAGAGACATGGCTTATAATTGGTGAGAGCTTATTGCAAATTTTAATTATTTTCGTTTTATCTCGTATGGTTATTAAGATTGGGAAAGGTATTATTTCTAAGTTTTTCTTAATGCGCGCGAAAAGTCCATTACGTGTGTCAGAACGTCGAGATGCTACTTTATTAAGATTATTAAAAAACGTGCTTACTTATACCGTTAATTTTATTGCCATTATTATGATCTTAGAAGCAGTAAACATTGAAGTCAAAGCATTGTTGGCTGGAGCAGGAATTGTCGGATTAGCCGTTGGTTTCGGTGCACAAAGCTTAGTGAAAGATGTAATTATGGGTTTTTTTATTATATTTGAAGATCAATTTTCGGTGGGTGACCAAATAAAGATTAAGGATTATGAAGGAGAAGTAGTGGAAATTGGATTGAGGACAACTAAAATTAAAAGCTCAATCGGACAACTATTTGTGATTCCAAATGGAAGCATCCTCGAAGTGACTAATTTCTCCATTCTAAATAGTGTTGCTGTTGTTGATCTTACGCTTCCATATGACGGAGATATTGAGCGTGCAGAAAGAACGATTTCCCATATGCTTGAATTATTACCTGCTAAATACAAAGAAATTGTGAAAACACCTCAAGTGTTAGGAATTCAGTCACTGAACCCAAGTGATGTAGTACTGAGAATTACAGCTGAAACCATTCCAATGCAGCACTACTTTATAGGCAGGGTGTTACGAAAGGAAATAAAAAACTGTATTGATGAAAACCATCTAACAGTCACAGTCCAAGAAGAGTCGTAATCTACAAATTGTCAGAGAAAAGGATGAGGAAAAGTGGAAGAGAAATTATTTGGCCTTAATGATATAGTTGAGATGAAAAAGCCCCATCCATGTGGGGTGAACAGCTGGAAAATCATTCGTTTAGGTATGGATATCCGCATTAAATGTGAAGGATGCGGACATAGTGTCATTTTGCCAAGACGTGAATTTACCCGTAAAATGAAAAAAGTATTGAAGAAGCACGAGGAAGAGTAAGAGCTGGCTTTCGGTAAAAATGACGTCGAAGTGACGATTATGATGCTTGAGGAATCGAAGAAGCGTGGGTCGGGGATGAACCCTCCCACTGATTGAAGTTTCATTTTATTTCCTTGTCTTTTTCATGCCCACTATCTATAATTGTGAAAGGTTTAACTATACATCTATAAATTCAATATTTATTTGATATAAAAGGTAATTCATAAGAGGAGTGAAAGAAAATATGGCTTTAACAGCAGGTATTGTCGGTTTGCCGAATGTTGGTAAATCTACATTGTTTAATGCAATAACACAGGCTGGTGCAGAATCCGCCAACTACCCATTCTGTACGATTGATCCGAACGTAGGCATCGTAGAAGTACCGGATCATCGCCTTCAAAAATTAACTGAATTGGTACAACCGAAAAAAACAGTTCCGACAGCATTTGAATTCACAGATATTGCTGGAATTGTAAAGGGTGCTAGTAAAGGTGAAGGATTAGGAAATAAGTTCTTATCACATATCCGCCAAGTGGATGCAATCTGCCAAGTTGTACGCTGTTTCGCAGATGATAATATCACACATGTTTCAGGTAAAGTAGATCCGATTGACGATATTGAGGTTATTAATCTTGAATTGATTCTTGCTGACCTTGAATCTGTTGATAAACGCATTGAACGTGTTGGCAAAATGGCGAAGCAAAAAGACAAAGACGCAATGTTTGAGCATGAAATTCTAGTTGCTTTGAAGGAAGCTTTAGAAGCAGAAAGGTCAGCTCGTACGGTTGAATTTTCAGATGAACAGTTAAAAGTCGTAAAAGGCATGCATTTACTGACAGCAAAACCGATGTTATATGTCGCAAACGTGAGTGAGGATGAAGTTGCCAACGCTAATGATAACGAGTACGTTCAACAGGTACGCGATTACGCTGCGAAAGAAAATGCAGAGGTCATTGTCATTTGTGCAAAAATAGAAGAAGAAATTTCTGAACTTGATGGAGAAGAAAAAGAAATGTTCTTATCCGAGCTTGGCATTGAAGAGTCTGGTCTTGATCAATTAATTCGTGCTTCATACAATTTACTTGGACTTGCTACGTACTTTACAGCAGGTGTACAAGAAGTTCGTGCATGGACATTCCGTAAAGGCATGAAGGCGCCGCAATGTGCGGGCGTTATTCATACAGACTTTGAACGTGGCTTTATTCGCGCTGAAACGGTATCATATGAGGATCTTTTGGCAGCGGGAAGTCATTCAGCTGCAAAAGAAGCTGGGAAAGTTCGACTTGAAGGAAAAGAATATATCGTGAATGACGGCGATGTTATTCATTTCCGTTTTAACGTATAAGAAGGTAAGGAGGATGTCTCAGAAGGGTCTGACCTTGCACTTTAAATCAGTATGTAGTGTTTTCATACACGTATCTTATACTGTATTTAATTGTTGCGGGGTCTGGATCCTTTGGGACACCTCTTTTTGTTAGCTCACTTAATCTGCATAGACTCATTGCAATTAATGAACAACTATGCTATAATTTCATCTTGTGAGTAATTATATAATTGCTCCTTGCCCGATAAGGGCCGCTTAGACCAAAAGGAGGTGACAGAGATGAGAAAGTACGAAATTATGTACATCATCCGTCCAAACATTGAGGAAGACGCTAAGAAAGCACTAGTTGAACGTTTCAACACAATCCTTACTGATAATGGTGCGGAAATGACTGAAGCAAAAGAGTGGGGTAAACGCCGCCTAGCTTACGAAATCAATGATTTCCGTGACGGTTACTACATGCTTCTTAAAATCAACGGTGAAACAGCTGCGATTCAAGAATTTGATCGTTTAGCTAAAATCAGCGAAGATATTATCCGCCATATGGTGACTAAAATCGAAGCATAATTTGAAATAAATATAAATTCCCAATTGACAGGGGTTGATTCTGATGATGAATCGCGTAGTTTTAGTAGGTCGCTTAACGAAAGATCCTGAATTACGTTACACACCAAATGGAGTTCCTGTTGCTACTTTTACATTAGCTGTCAATCGAAATTTTTCGAACCAGCAAGGTGAAAGAGAAGCAGACTTCATTAACTGTGTAGTTTGGCGAAAACCGGCAGAAAATGTGGCGAACTTCTTGAAAAAAGGAAGCTTAGCTGGCGTGGATGGACGTGTCCAAACACGTAATTATGAAGGACAAGACGGCAAACGTGTATATGTGACAGAGATTCAAGCTGAGAGCGTTCAATTTCTTGAACCACGAAGCGGTTCAGCGGGTGAAAGAAATGAAGGCGGTTCTTACGGGAATCAAAGAAGTTATAACAATAATAACGGCTTTGATAACAATAATTCGTATGGACAAAATCCAAATCAGAATCAACGGAGCAATAATAACTATACACGCGTAGATGATGACCCATTTGCAAATGACGGTAAAACAATCGACATTTCAGATGATGATCTACCATTTTAAGCGATCGCATGCTTAAGAAATTAAACGAGAAGGAGGAAAAAACAATGGCAATGGGTGGACGTAAAGGACGCGGAAAGCGTAAAAAGGTTTGTTTCTTTACATCAAACGGAATTACTCACATCGACTATAAAGATGTGGATCTTCTTAAAAAATTCATCTCAGAACGCGGTAAAATTTTACCACGTCGTGTAACTGGTACAAGTGCTAAATACCAACGCAAATTAACAATTGCAATTAAACGCTCACGTACTATGGCATTACTACCATATGTATCTGGTGAATAATAACAGTTAAAAACACATTGGGGATTTTCTCTAATGTGTTTTTTGTAAGTGAAAATAAAATAATACTTTAATCCTCACTTTATGAACACGCACTACAAGGAACCCGATACTTCATTCAAGTCGCTGTGACCCCTTATTGAACATAATTGTACATAAATTTAATAAAAGTGGAAGAAACAGAGAGAAAATTTGAAATATAGTACTGCAAACAGCTACAATAATAGAAGGCTTTTCCTCTATTCCATTCTTTACGATTTTGATTGTAATCATAAAATGATTTGAAAAGTTGAAAAACGGAAGAAAGGTAGCGGAAGGCGGAGTAGTATATTATTGTTTTTGGCGATTCAACTTCCCTTCATTGGATCAATCTTATTTTTTATTTTACCGATTCCTTTTATTTTAATAGCGCTTAAACAAAATATGACCTGGGCTTTTGGCTTCTTATTCATTGCTTGTTTACTAACTATGATCTTTGGGACTATTCTGGCACTACCGGTAGCCTTATTAACAGGATTTCCAGGGATTGTAATTGGCTATCATTTGCGGAAAAGTCACTCAACCATCAAGATATACATTAGTACATTGCTTGTTTTGTTAGCTTGTATAATCGTGATGTTCGGAGGTTCATGAATGTGAATGTTATTACCGAGAGTATTGGAATGCTGAAAATATCAGTAGACCAATCCAGCGAAATACTCGCTGCATTTGGAAAGTCTCCAACAGATAAGAGCTTAGAAAATATTTATGCTGCAATTGATTTCATAGATACACTAATACCATCTATGTTTGTAATGATTTCGATGATCTCGCCCTTTATCATCCTTTTAGTCGCTCATCCGTTTTTAAAACGATTTAGTGATAAGAAATTGAAATGGCCACCATTTAGAGATCTACAACTTCCGAAAGTATTTTATGGTATTATTTAATTACAATGATTATAGCGATGAATACGAATCCTAATCAAGGTGATTTGGTATTTACCGTAATCTCCAATCTTTATTTATCTTGCAGTTTTTTGTCTTGTTGCAAGGTTTGGCGTTTGTCTTTTTTGGGTCACATAGACAAGGACGGTCAAAGGTCATACTCATAATTATTACTATCCTTTTATTAATGAACCCAGTTTTTCAATTTATCGTTAGATTCTTGGGTATTATCGATTTAGGTTTTCCTTTGAGACAAAATAGCGCTAAAAAGAAATAACGTGCATAAAATGATTGAAACGAGCAAAATGTATGATGCTTTTAGGAGCTGAAAATATGCCATCATATTTAAAAAAGTACCAGATCCTATCCCGTTTATATGGATTGCTTTCGGTAGCCATTCTTTTATTGGGAGTCCTCGCATATTACAATTGGTGGGCTGCGGCAATAGGGCTTTTTCTTTTTATTGGGTTGTTCGGCCTTGTCCTGCAAGTGGAATTGCGAAATCGACGTGAAACTGAGGAATATATCTCAACCTTATCGTATCGTTTAAAAAAGGTCGGTGAAGAGGCACTACTCGAAATGCCAATTGGGATTATGCTAATGAATGATGAGTATTATATCGAATGGACGAACCCGTACTTAGCTTCTTGCTTTGATGAAGACTCTTTAACGGGCAGATCGCTGTATGATGTAGCGGAATCGATTGTTCCGTTGGTTAAGCAGGAATTGGAGAGTGATACAATCACTCTTAATAATCGAAAATTCAGGATTGTGCATAAGCCTGAGGAACGGTTGTTGTACTTTTTTGATGTCACAGAACAAATTGAAATTGAAAAGTTGTACGAAGATGAACGAACAGTTATTGCGGTGATTTTCCTCGATAACTATGATGATTTGACTCAGGGAATGGACGATCAACGTAAAAGTAGTTTAAACAGCATGGTTACCTCTTTACTTAATAAATGGGCAAATGATAATGGAGTTTTACTAAAACGGACTTCTTCAGATCGCTTTATTGGAATTTTTAATGAAAGTATTTTACAACAGCTAGAAAAAGGGAAATTTGCTATACTGGATGAAATTCGCGAATCAACTTCGAAACATAATGTACCACTGACATTAAGTATCGGCGTAGGTTCCAGTATATCCTCGTTGCCTGAGTTAGGATCAATTGCTCAATCGAGTCTTGATTTGGCGTTAGGACGCGGTGGTGATCAAGTAGCTATTAAATTGCCGAATGGAAAAGTTAAGTTCTATGGAGGCAAAACGAACCCAATGGAGAAACGCACAAGGGTGCGGGCAAGGGTCATCTCCCATGCATTGAAGGATATTGTTCTTGATAGCGATAAGGTTATTGTAATGGGGCATAAGAGCCCTGATATGGATGCGATTGGTTCAGCTATAGGGATATTAAAGGTTGCACAGACGAACGACCGTGAAGGCTATATCGTAATTGACTTTCAAGATATCGATAAAAGTGTTCAACGATTAATAGAGGAAATCAAAACAACGAAACCTGATTTATATGGACGGTTTATTACACCAGAGGATGCCTCTGAAATAATTACGGATGAAACACTTCTAGTCATTGTTGATACCCACAAACCTTCAATGGTCATTGATGAACGATTGTTGAACAGAATGGATCAAGTGGTCGTAATTGACCATCACAGACGTAGTGATGAGTTCATTTCTCATTCTTTGCTCGTTTATATGGAGCCGTATGCTTCATCAACGGCAGAGCTTGTGACTGAGCTACTTGAATATCAGCCGAAGAAAAGCAAGATGGATATGCTGGAGGCCACTTCCCTGCTTGCAGGCATTATCGTCGATACTAAGAGCTTCACCCTTCGCACGGGTTCAAGAACCTTTGATGCGGCATCTTATTTACGTACCCAGGGAGCGGACACAGTACTCGTTCAGAAGTTTTTAAAAGAAGATGTTCATACGTATATTGAGCGTTCGAAGCTCATTGAAACGGTCTCCTTTTATAAGGAGGGCATTGCCATTACAGTTGGTGAGCCTGACGAAAGCCATAATCAAGTACTAATCGCCCAGACCGCTGATACATTGCTTACGATGGACGGAGTCGTTGCTTCTTTTGTCATTGCGAAGCGTTCAGATGACGTGGTTGGTATCAGTGCTCGTTCACTCGGAGATATAAATGTGCAAGTCATTATGGAGATGATTCATGGCGGAGGGCATTTAACTAACGCAGCAGCTCAAGTGACAGGTACGATTGATGAAGCTGAATCATTATTAAAAGCAGCTATCGATGAATATTTAGAAGGAGGAAAAAGACAATGAAAGTAATCTTTTTAAAAGACGTAAAAGGAAAAGGAAAAAAAGGGGAAGTTAAAAATGTTGCAGATGGCTATGCACATAACTTTCTTTTAAAACAAGGATTAGCTGTTGAAGCGAATAACGCAAACACAAAAACACTTGAAGCTCAAAAAAATAAAGAGGATCAGCTTGCAGCCGAAGAATTGCAGCAAGCAAAAGAATTGAAAGAAACAATCGAAAACCTAACAGTCGAGCTGGAAGCGAAAGCTGGTGAAGGTGGCAGATTATTTGGCTCAATTACAACAAAACAAATTGCTGAAGCACTTCAGAAGAAGCATGGCATCAAGATTGATAAACGAAAGATGGATCTTAATGATGGTATCCGTACTTTAGGCCATACGAAACTACCAGTTAAACTGCACCATGAAGTGGCGGCGACGCTAACGGTTTCAGTAAAAGAAATTAACTAATTTTAGCACTATCATATCGATAAAAAATTGATAAAATAGAGATAGGTAAGAAACATCGATGAGCATCTGATCTAAAACCCAACGGTGAAAAAGGTTAGATTCTCAAATTGCATCACCTAATAAAGGTGGCGGTGCGGAGCTGATTTTGCGAAGCCCCGCCCTTTTTCCACAAAAAAGGAGATCGGGCTTTTACGTTCAATCTTCTTTTTTTAATGGAATGATTCTGATTGTACGATAGCTATGCTATTTAAATAAATTTGTAAAAGAATTTTGTAAAAAAGGAGGCCAAAATATGAATGAAGCATTTCAAGATCGGATACCACCACAGAATGTTGAAGCGGAACAGGCTGTTTTGGGAGCCATCTTTTTGGAGCCTTCATCATTAACAGTTTCTTCGGAGATTTTAATACCTGAAGATTTTTATCGATCTTCACATCAAAAGGTATTTAATGCCATGCTTAAGCTTAATGACATGGGAAAGGCTGTCGATTTAGTGACAGTTACCGAAGAGCTGGCAGCTGCAAAAACCCTAGAAGAAGTCGGGGGTGTTTCTTATTTAAGTGAACTGGCTGCTTCAGTCCCTACTGCAGCCAATGTCGAATACTATGCGAAAATTGTAGAAGAAAAATCACTATTGAGAAGGTTAATTCGTACGGCAACCAATATTGCTCAAGAAGGATACAGCCGGGAAGATGAAGTGGAAAGTCTGTTGGGCGAGGCTGAGAAAAGTATTATGGAGGTTGCCCAAAGGAAAAATTCGGGAGCCTTCCAAAATATTAAAGATGTCCTTGTCAGAGCTTACGATAATATAGAGGAGCTGACCAATCGAAAAGGCGATGTTACAGGTATTCCAACCGGATTTGCTGAGCTTGATCGGATGACTGCTGGGTTTCAGCGGAACGATTTAATTATCGTTGCAGCTCGTCCGTCTGTTGGTAAAACAGCATTTGCACTGAATATCGCTCAAAATGTTGCAACGAAAACGGACGAAAATGTTGCGATTTTCAGCCTTGAGATGGGTGCTGAACAGCTCGTGATGCGTATGCTTTGTGCAGAAGGAAATATTAATGCCCAGAACTTACGAACAGGTGCCCTGACAGATGAAGACTGGCGTAAGCTGACAATGGCAATGGGAAGCTTATCGAATGCTGGAATCTATATCGATGATACTCCAGGTGTCCGGATTGGTGAAATCCGCTCCAAGTGCCGCCGTCTTAAGCAAGAGAACGGTCTTGGGATGATTATGATTGATTATCTTCAGTTAATTCAAGGAAATGGGCGTTCTGGTGAAAACCGTCAACAAGAAGTATCTGAAATCTCTCGTTCTCTTAAGTCGCTTGCTCGTGAACTTCAAGTGCCGGTCATTGCCCTTTCTCAGCTCTCTCGTGGAGTCGAGCAAAGACAAGACAAGCGACCGATGATGTCTGATATTCGGGAATCAGGAAGTATCGAGCAGGATGCGGATATTGTCGCTTTCCTATATCGAGATGATTATTATGACAAAGAATCAGAAAACAAGAATATTATCGAAATTATCATTGCTAAACAACGTAATGGTCCAGTAGGGACCGTATCTCTTGCCTTCGTAAAGGAATATAATAAATTCGTTAACCTTGAGAGACGTATGGATGATGCTGGCATGCCACCGGGGGCATAGTGATAGTAGACAAGGTTTTGAGTGCACTTTCACAATGAATTTGAGCTCATTCCCGTATTTTATTGTACGTAATTATTGTGACATGGATCCTTCCCTTTTGGAGGGCACTGAAAAAGTCCATTTAAAGAGGAAAATAAGCTAACGACCTACTACATATTGGTCGTTAGCTTATTTTTTTATCTGTATATTTGATGAAGGTCTTCAAAAATTTTAAAAAGAGCTACTTTTTCAGTGGTTCCCCTTTTGTGGCATCCTTTTAATTGAAAGCCGTATATTCAAAAAAAAAATGGAGAAAATAAGAGAATGGTTATGGTTATTAACGAATGATTTCGTTTTAATTTTAATTAATGTTCGTATTATGGTTGACTGTGGTGACAATTACTGTTAAAATAGGTTTGTTGAATAAGAGACCGGTACATAATCCGGGATTACGTGAACCTTTGGAGGTGCTTTTCTAATATGTCATCAGTGGTAGTAGTTGGAACGCAATGGGGCGACGAAGGAAAAGGGAAAATCACAGACTTTTTATCTCAAAATGCAGAAGCCATCGCTCGTTATCAAGGTGGGAACAATGCGGGGCATACGATTAAATTTAATGGTCAAACATATAAACTTCATTTAATTCCTTCTGGGATTTTCTACAGTGAGAAAGTTTGTGTGATTGGCAATGGGATGGTTGTGGATCCGAAAGCACTTGTTGCAGAATTGGCATATCTGCATAATCATGGGGTTACAACAGATAATCTGCGTATTTCTAACCGTGCTCACGTCATTCTTCCTTATCATTTGAAATTGGACGAAGTGGAAGAAGAGCGCAAAGGTGTGAATAAAATTGGCACGACGAAAAAAGGCATCGGCCCTGCTTATATGGACAAAGCAGCAAGAAACGGAATCCGCATGGCAGATTTACTTGACCGAGAAGTATTTGAAGAAAAACTCATTTCTAACCTTGAGGAAAAAAACCGCATGCTTGAACGTTTTTATGAAACAGAAGGCTTCAAACTAGAAGATATTTTTGAAGAATATTACGAATATGGTCAACAAATTAAGCAATATGTTTGCGATACTTCAGTAGTCTTGAATGATGCGTTGGATGAAGGAAAACGTGTTTTATTTGAGGGTGCCCAAGGGGTAATGCTAGATATTGACCAAGGAACCTATCCATTCGTTACTTCATCAAACCCAGTAGCAGGAGGAGTAACAATCGGTTCAGGTGTTGGTCCAACAAAAATCAACCATGTGGTTGGAGTATGTAAAGCTTACACAAGCCGGGTGGGTGATGGTCCTTTCCCAACTGAATTAGATAATGAAATTGGTCATCAAATTCGTGAAGTGGGCCGTGAATATGGAACAACAACGGGCAGACCTCGCCGGGTAGGTTGGTTTGACTCTGTAGTTGTTCGTCATGCTCGCCGTGTCAGCGGAATCACGGATCTATCACTTAATTCAATTGATGTGTTGTCAGGGATTGAAACAGTGAAAATCTGCGTAGCCTATAAATATAAAGATCAAATCATACATGAATTCCCGGCAAGTTTGAAAATGATTGGGGAATGTGAGCCTGTTTATGAAGAACTACCAGGCTGGCCTGAAGACATTACGAACTGCAAGTCATTGGACGAACTTCCGGAAAATGCCCGTCATTATATAGAGCGGATTTCTCAGCTGACGGGTATTCCACTAACGACCTTCTCAGTAGGTCCAGACCGAAATCAAACAAATATCGTTAGAAGCCCTTGGCGTTTAGAATAGTCTAATCTAATCCTAAGGTGGAGGCCTTTTTAGGTCTCCACCTTAGTGTTTTAAAGAGCTCAAATGAATGCCCTATTTACAATACGTGAAACATTAAAGGTCACATTTTGAAAAAAAAATTAAAATACTATTGCGCTAACAAGTAGAACTATGATATTATCAAAAGCGTCGTCACAAATGAGTGAAATTTTTGTACGAGCCATTAGCTCAGTTGGTAGAGCATCTGACTTTTAATCAGAGGGTCGCAGGTTCGAATCCTGCATGGCTCACCATAATACGGCCCCTTGGTCAAGCGGTTAAGACACCGCCCTTTCACGGCGGTAACACGGGTTCGAATCCCGTAGGGGTCATCGGCTATTGAAGTAAATCAAGTAGCTGGCAAGTCCAGCTAGTTTGTAAGAATTCAATAGTATGCTTAACATGATTATATTGATATGGTCCCGTGGTGTAGCGGTTAACATGCCTGCCTGTCACGCAGGAGATCGCGGGTTCGATTCCCGTCGGGACCGCCATTTTATTTTTTAGAAAATGAAAAGCTTAGAGTCTGCAATAGACTTTAGTGGATTATTAATATGGCTCAGTAGCTCAGTCGGTAGAGCAAAGGACTGAAAATCCTTGTGTCGGCGGTTCGATTCCGTCCTGAGCCACTCCGTAACACTCCTTTTGGGGTGTTTTTTTGTGCCTTGTTTTTATGAATGGGTTTGAACTCATTTTAGCTATAGGTTATCCTTTTGTAACACTATGTCAAAAATTATACAATTGTATTACATTACGGAGTCTATCCCATGTTTCATTTAATAGTATGGTAGAGTAGTTGAAAATGAAACTAGTCCAATTTATCTAGATTTATCCAGTATTAGCGGGCAGCAAAACCCCACTGATTGGAGTTTCATTATACAACTTAAATGTTTAATGAATTGAGTTACATGGCAATAGGGAGGATTAAGGATATGTTAAGTAGGAAGAGTGTATGTTCTGCTTTATTAATAATGGCTAATATCATTCTTTTTGTGATGACCATTATTCCAAAAGGTTCTGAAGCTGCCATAGACGCGGATGAGACGCTCCTGATTGATCAAGATTATGTGCATAATGAAGTTGGAAGTAGTATGACAAATTTTTTATATAAAAATCAGTTAATAGAGGAGCAAGTATTTAATACTGATAGGGCGAGTGGTGAGGTACTACGGGAAGTAATAAGACAATTCGAAGGCAAAGAAGAAGCCTATGCATATGCTATTACTGATGAGATGTTTACGCATCTTTCATCTAAAGAAGAGGCTGAGGAAGTATCGAGAATTGTTAAAGGAATAAAGCAAACTCCATCACGAGGAACGGGTTCGTTTATCTGGCCTGCAGATGGAGGGTATATTTCTAGTGAACAAGGCCCAAGCTTTGGGAAAATGCATAAAGGTATTGATATTGCGCAACCAACTACGAAAACCATTCATGCAGCTGATCACGGTACTGTGGTTGAAGCTGGAGTATCAGGTGGTTATGGTAATAAAATTAGGATTAATCATAATAACGGGTACGAAACAATTTATGCCCATCTTGAATTGGTGGATGTGAAGATAGGGGATACCGTTAAAAGTGGTTCTAAAATTGGTATCATGGGTTCAACAGGCCATTCAACTGGCACCCACCTTCATTTTGAGATTTTGAAAAATGGCCGTCTTGTTGATCCGCTAGATTTTATCGTGCATTAACGGGTAGTAACACCCCACTGCTTGAAGTTTCACTTTATGAAACAATAAAACGGATACTTTCGTTTTTTTTGCAAGTCTTCGGATTATAGATTCGAAGATTTTTTATGTAGAAAAGAAAGAACAGGAAAAGATCTGGTAAATAAGGGGTGATAGTAGGAATAGGATGATTTCATTATGATAAAATGATAAAGTAAGGTAGAGAGAAGCTTACTAGATTTTTTATAAATAGATGAATGATAAATCTTTTGTTTAATTAATAAAAGGTACATGTATATATATTGGACACGATTTGTAGATAAAGGGGAAATGTTTATGGAAAAGAAAATTCTTGTTGTTGATGATGAAAAACCAATTGCTGATATTCTACAATTTAACCTAAAAAAAGAGGGCTTTGATGTTTATTGTGCTTATGATGGCAATGAGGCTCTTAAAATGGTGGAAGAACTTCAGCCAGATTTAATTTTATTAGATATTATGTTGCCCCAGCGAGATGGCATGGAGGTCTGCCGAGAAGTACGCAAGAAGTATGAAACACCTATTATCATGCTTACAGCAAAAGACTCCGAAATCGATAAAGTATTGGGGCTTGAGCTAGGAGCGGATGATTATGTGACAAAGCCTTTTAGTACACGAGAGATCATTGCCCGAGTGAAGGCGAATTTAAGACGCCAGCAAGCGGCTCCAGCTGCAAATCCTGAAGAACAATCGAAAGAGATTTCGGTTGGCACACTCATTATTCACCCAGATGCTTATGTGGTTTCCAAGCGCGGTGATACGATTGAATTAACTCATCGAGAATTTGAATTGCTCCATTACTTGGCAAAACATATTGGTCAAGTGATGACACGCGAGCATTTGTTACAAACGGTATGGGGATATGATTATTTTGGCGATGTGCGTACCGTCGATGTTACGGTTAGACGTCTTCGTGAAAAAATTGAAGATAACCCAAGCCACCCGGGCTGGATTGTAACAAGAAGAGGGGTAGGCTATTACCTTCGTAACCCTGAACAGGAGTAAGTAACATGAAAAAGGTCGGTTTACTTCGTTCCATTCACGTGAAATTTGTAGTCATTTATCTACTACTTATTTTTGTTGCCATGCAAATTATTGGCGTTTATTTTATTGGGAAATTAGAAGACAATCTTGTTAATAACTTTCAGAGTTCTATACGTGGTCATGTGAATCTTCTAACGTATAGTATAAGTGAAGAAATGGTCAAGGAAAGAGACGATGATGACCCCACCCTTGAAGATGCAATTAACACAATTTTAAAAGATCGCGATAAATCTTCAAATAATATAACCGAGGTTCAAGTCATAGAGCTTCGCAGTCGTCGTGTACTTGGGACATCTGACCCTGGTAATCAGTCGATCGTTGGTAAAAAGACGACGGAAGATATTATTAAACGGACTCTTGTTTTAGGAGCTGCGGATCAGGATGTATTTTATGATCGGAAAACAAATAGGCGTGTCTGGGTTTTAACCGTTCCAGTAGACTATAATAAAAAGGTTATTGGTGCAGTTTATGTAATCGCGGATATGGAAAACATTTTTGATCAATTAAATGAAATTAATCACATTTTCATCACCGGGACAGCCATCGCCTTAAGTATCACCGCATTATTAGGTGTTTGGTTGGCAAAAACAATTACGAGACCAATGACTGATATGCGTAGACAAGCCATTGCGATGTCGAAAGGGAATTTCTCAAGAAAAGTTAAAGTATATGGGGATGATGAAATTGGCCAGTTGGCTGTTACCTTCAATAATTTAACGAAAAGACTGCAGGATTCACAATCTAGTACGGAAGGTGAACGGAGAAAGTTATCATCCATTCTATCCTATATGACTGATGGTGTCATTTCGACTGATCGTCGGGGACGAGTCATTTTAATTAATGAACCTGCGGCAAAGTTATTGGATGTTTCACGTGAAACAGTACTAAATCAACCCATCATTGAATTATTGAATCTTGAAGAAGACTATACGTTTGAGGATTTACTAGAAGAGCGTGATTCAGTCATTTTAGACTACAGCAAGCCGAAACAACCGTATATTCTTCGTGCTAACTTTTCTGTAATTCAAAAAGAAACAGGTTTTGTGAATGGTCTTATTACGGTGCTTCATGACATTACAGAGCAGGAAAAGATTGAAGAAGAACGTCGTGAATTTGTGGCCAACGTTTCCCATGAATTACGGACGCCGTTAACAACAATGCGCAGTTATTTGGAAGCATTAGCGGAAGGGGCTTGGAAGGATGAAGCGATTGCACCTTCCTTTCTAAACGTAACACAAAATGAAACAGAGCGTATGATTCGACTAGTTAACGACTTATTACAGTTATCGAAAATGGACAGCCGGGACTATAAGTTAAAAAGTGGCTGGGTGAATTTTAATGATTTCTTTAACCACCTAATTGACCGTCTTGAAATGTCAAAAAAAGAGACGATTACATTTAAACGATACATTCCTAAAGAATCATTCTTCGTTGATATTGATGAAGATAAAATTACCCAAGTTCTTTATAATATTATCTCAAACGCGACCAAGTACTCACCTGAAGGCGGCCAGATTACATTCAGAGTTAAGGATGAGGAAAAGTCTATTATCATTAGTATTAGTGATGAAGGTGTTGGGATTCCTAAAAGTAATTTAGAAAAGATTTTTGAGCGATTTTATCGAGTGGATAAAGCTAGATCAAGGAATCTTGGAGGAACTGGCCTTGGCTTGGCGATTGCAAAGGAAATGATTGTCGCCCATGGCGGGAAAATCTGGGCTAAAAGTGTGGAAGGAAAAGGAACAACAATCTATTTCACCCTTCCTTACGAGCTGGAGCAAGAGGATGATTGGTCATGAGTTTTGAAAGAATGAAAAGCATTGTTCTATTGATATTAGTTTTTATGAGCGCTTATTTAACTTGGCAAATTTGGACCTATCAGCCAACCTTAAAAAAGACAGATCAGAGTGAGTATTTTAAAGTAGCAAGTGATACAAAAAATATTGCGGATGTTGTGAAACCAAAGAATGTTTTATTACATGTGGGAGAGCAGCATTTTCAAATGAATGATGAAGAGAAAATGAATAACATCCAGTCCGCGTTCTGGAACTGGTCATTATACAACTTTGAAGATATTTCTCATCAAGCCAGTGAAATGGGATTTCTAACATTTATCCATTCAAAAGCGAATACAGAAATTAACTTTACTGATCAAATACCATTCAAGCTCTATAAGTCTGTATTTAATGTTGAAATGAGTGAGGTTCCTGAATTTTCTTTTGATAAAATTATATTTACTTCTGCAAATAGTAATATGGAGGAAGCAAAGATTTACTTTATTTCAACAGAAAATAAGACGGTTATTCAAACCATCGTCAATGGAGAAAGTATTCGTACATTTTATGAAATGTACTATAAAAATGCGAATGAGTATCCTGAATATATAACGTACCAGGTCAATAAGACAAAGGAAATCTATCTTTTAAAAGACCCCACTCCTATGAAGCAGTACAGCTATCAACTGGGATATATGAATATTAATAACTTTAAGTATGCCTTATTTACTGATCCCACATCCGTTCGCCAAGAGTATGTCTCTGAGGTTGAAGAATTTACTGATGGGACCCGGCTATTATCTGTTGACCGTAATTTAGCGATGATTAATTTCATCAACCCATCACAAAAGAAAAACGGATTTAGTAGTACGAGTGAATTATTGCAGCAAAGCATTGACCTTGTGAATGACCATGCAGGTTGGGGGAAAAACTCGTTTCGGTTTTCTGAGCTATGGCAACAGGAACAAAGGGTAGTCTTTCGTTTATTTGTTAATGGACTTCCAGTATTTAACGAAGCAGGAATGGCAGAAATTGAACAGGTTTGGGGGAATGGGGAAATCTATCAATATCAACGTCCGTATTTTTATCTAGATTTCCGTTATCCTGAAGCGCCTGATAAATCGCTCCCTTCTGGTGAAGAAGTGATAACAGTTTTGAAAAATATCAGTAATTTCAATGGAGACGTTGAAATTGGCTATCGAATGACCAAGTCTACACTTAATTCGAAAAGTGTCATCTTGGAACCTGCTTGGTATTACCAATATGGAGGAACATGGATCCTCTTACCTTTTGAGCAAAAAGGAGCGGATCGATAATGGACTGGAATCGAACGAAGACCATATTCATTATGGTGTTTCTCATTCTTGATATTTTTCTTTTGGATCAATTTATGGGGAAGAAAAATGATAATAAATATGATTACATGTCTCAAACTCCTATTGAAGAGCTTTTAAAGGAAGAAAACATAACGTATACTCCTATGCCTAAACAAAAGCAAAAGGAAAACTATTTAGTCGCGAAAACGAAGGTTTTTAAAAAGGATGATCTGAAGTCTTTGAAAGACCAAGATCTTTTGATGGCAGATGTAGAAAGAACGAAACTAATAGGCACGTTTAAAAATAAAACCAAAGTTAGTGAAAAATTACAAACGAGTGAAATTGATCTTTTCATGAAGGAAAATATCTATCATGGTGAAGATTATAGCTATTGGACATACGATAAAACAAGTCATTCAATTGTTTATTATCAGGATTTTGATAGTAAGATCTTTTATAATAATAGTAAGGGCAAGGTAACGCTATTTTTAAATGAAGATAAGGAAATCATTTCATACGAACAAACGTATCTAGAGGATATTGAAGAATTTAATGAACCGAAAGAAATGATCCTTCCGATAAAGGCCATCGAAGCTCTCTATTTAAAAGGAGATATTCCGCCAGATAGTGAGATAACCAATTTTCAGCTTGGTTATTATAATTCTTTACAATCCAACTCTTCTTCTTCATCTTTTCTGTTAGTGCCTACTTGGCGAATGATTGTAGATGACAAACAGGACTTGTTCGTAAATGCATTTGATGGAGAAGTGATTGAATTGAATACGGAGGAGAAAATATTATTGGAGTGAGAGGTATGAGTATGCATTTTAGTGTTCTCGCAAGCGGGAGTACGGGAAATGCTATTTTCGTCGAGACAGAAGAGCATTCTTTTCTTGTCGATGCTGGCTTGAGTGGCAAGGCGATGGAAGCATTATTCAGTGAAATTGGCCGCGATATGTCCAAGTTATCAGGCATTCTTGTTACACATGAACATAGTGATCATGTTAAAGGCCTTGGGGTCATAGCGCGTAAATATAAATTACCAATTTATGCGAATATGAGTACATGGAATGCGATGGAGAGAATAATTGGCGAAGTACCGGTTGAGCAAAAGTTCACATTTGAAATGGAACAGATTAAAACATTTGGGAACTTAAATATTGAATCATTTGGTGTTTCCCATGATGCAGCGGAGCCGATGTTTTATGTGTTCCATCAAGGTGATAAGAAGCTTGTCTTAATTACAGATACAGGCTATGTGAGTGATAGAATGAAAGGTATTATTGATAATGCCGATATGTACGTGTTTGAAAGCAATCATGATGTGTCAATGCTAAGAATGGGTAAATACCCTTGGAGTATTAAACGACGAATTTTGAGCGATTTTGGGCATGTTTCAAATGAAGATGCAGCAATTGCCATGAGTGATGTTGCGGGGGATCGGACAAAACGAATTTATCTGGCACATCTAAGCCTTGATAACAATATGAAAGATCTCGCACGTATGTCTGTTGAGCAAACATTGCAAACAAAAGGAATTATCGTTGGGGAGCAATTCTCTCTCTATGATACGGACCCGAAAAAACCAACTGAAATAGTACTTGTTTAGGAATGAAAAGGGATGATCTCTTTTCATTCCTTTTTTTTGATGAAACATTTGTGTAAGGTGTTCCTAAAAGGTTGAAAACGGTAGGAATACAGAATGAAGGAAAATTTTTTTATCTTTAGTCTTAAATGAGTATAATGGAAGAGATAAACAAAGACTAGTGTATGCATTTATTTAATCTTTAAAGGAAGAGAGGATTGAACAAATTTGGGATACTACGATGATCATATGCATGAAAGCAGCAACAAAAAAAGGAAAGGACGTCCAGGAGGATACTTTTTATCAACGCTCGCAGGAGTAATTGTCGGGGCATTGCTCGTTTTCTTCATGTTACAAGGTTATCCAAATTCTAATGGGCAGAATCAAAATGAAAAAGTGAATGGACTAGGGAAAACAGAAAAAGTCCAGCAACAAGTATCTGTTAATGTTACGTCAGCTGTAACAGGCGTGGTAGAGAAGGTCGGCGCAGCGGTTGTTGGGATTACAAATATCCAGCAATCTAAATTTTGGGGAAATCAAGAAAACCGTGAGGCAGGAACGGGATCGGGTGTTGTGTATAAAAAGGAAAATGGAAAAGCCTACATAGTGACGAATAATCACGTTATTGAAAATGCAACGGAACTAGAAGTAACGTTAGTGGACGGGACCAAGCTTCCAGCCATGTTGAAAGGAAGTGACCCATGGATGGATTTGGCTGTCGTAGAAGTCGATGGTACGAATGTTCCGACGGTTGCTGATTTTGGGACCTCGTCTACTTTAAAACCAGGTGAACCAGTTGTAGCCATTGGCAATCCATTAGGCCTACAGTTTTCAGGGTCTGTAACACAAGGAATCATTTCAGGTTTAGAGCGTACGATTGAAGTGGATATTAATGAGGATGGCCAGGTTGATTGGAACGCAGAGGTTATCCAAACGGATGCAGCCATTAACCCTGGAAATAGCGGAGGAGCTCTCATTAATATGCAAGGTCAAGTCATTGGAATTAACTCCATGAAAATTGCAGAAAGTGCAGTGGAGGGGATTGGTCTTTCTATTCCTATTGATTCAGCAATCCCAATCATTCATGACCTTGAACAGTTTGGTGAGGTAAAACGACCATTTATGGGAGTAAGCCTTGCATCAGTTGAAGAAATTTCACAATATCATCAGCAAAACACATTGAAGCTACCTACAGATGTAACGAGTGGTGTCGCTATTACTGGTGTTCAATCCAATTCACCGGCAACCAAAGCGGGACTAGAGGAGTTTGATGTGATTGTTGCATTGGATGGCAAGAAAGTTACCGATGTTGTTGATTTACGTAAATACTTATATAACGAAAAGAAAATTGGAGATAAGTTAGACGTAACCTATTATCGTAACGGTAAACAATTGAAAACGACGATGGATTTGTCAGTAGAACAACAAATGTAATGAAAAAACGGGGGAGCCTCACAAGGGTCTGACACTTTGCCTTTGAGGCACCCTCGTTTTTATTGTGTTTTTTCAGTTTTTTGTTAAGATAACATGTGGATAAGCGGAAAAGTAGCAATAAAGTGAATGCAATCGTTAGATTTGTGGATAACTAGTTCATATAAGCGAATGAGGAAATTAAACATGAATAATGTCGATATAAAGGAGAGAAATGAATGATTTATTGTTGTGATGATCATGTTGATATGGCACTGGATACTGTGGTAGTAGAGGAAGAAACGTATCCGACTCTTAATAGTGTACCTAGTGAATTGAAGTTATCAACAACCTGTGAATATTGTCAAAACATGGCGGTATATATAGTAGGGAACTAATATTCCTATACAAGATGTGGATAGTAAATGTGGATATGTGGATAACTTTTGTGGATAACGTGTTTGTAAGCTGTTTGTAAAGTGAGGATAACATGAATATAACAATTATAACTGTAGGAAAGCTAAAAGAAAAATATCTAAAACAGGGCATCGACGAATATATGAAGCGAATGTCTGCCTATGCCAAAATGGAAATTATTGAGCTGCCAGATGAAAAAGCGCCAGAAACATTAAGTGAAATCGAAATGTTGCAAATTAAGGAAAAGGAAGGACAAAGAATTCTAGCCAAAGTCAATCCCGATGCCCATGTCATAGCTCTTGCAATCGAAGGGAAAATGAAAACTTCTGAAGAACTGGCAGACACGCTTGATAAGCTAGCGACTTATGGAAAAAGTAAAATTACTTTTATTATCGGCGGGTCATTAGGTCTAAGCAAAGAAGTGATGCAACGTGCTGACGAAGCCCTCTCCTTTTCAAAAATGACCTTCCCTCATCAATTGATGAGATTGATTTTGGTCGAGCAGGTGTATCGGGCTTATCGGATCAATCGGGGTGAGCCGTACCATAAGTAAATGAGTTTTTTATTGTAATGTATTAAAATAAATTCAGTAAAAAAGTCCTTCAAAGGACGAGGGGACAGGTACCATGTTGTCCCTCCCGCATTTTCTAAAACAGATATGGCGGTTGATGGACCTCTTGTTATCCTTAAACTTGTTCATCTAGGAAATGTTAAGGATTGGGGAAGATTGTTCTCTTACACAAAGGGACCTGTCCCTTTGTCCCTTTTAGTCATCTTTTTTATGTCTCACGTTCTGACATTAATCTTGCAATAACTTCTTCTATGAAAATAAAGAATACGGTTCGGTTTTTTTCAAAAGGTAACAGACTTTCATTTTGAGTAGATTTTGTTAAGTAAAATATATTTTCAATTTCTAAAGCTAAAGAATTGTTATACTCTTCTAAAATTAGCAATATTTCAGTCCCACAAGACTTTATTGCATTAAAAGGGTTTTCAAAGGAAGTGTATTTACCAGTTACTGAAAAAACAATAAAAAGAGTTTCTTCATCAACCAAATGTTGAGCATACGTTTCACTTTGGGTCGAAAAAGTATTTCTTCCGGATACAAGAGCGAGTTTATAAGCAAAGTATTCCACACAAAAAAATAATGGACCTAGTCCGAATAGAACGATTTTGTTGTATTTCTTAAAAATAGTTAAAAAATTATCAATCAAATTAGAATGACCCAATCACTGAAACGATTGGGCCAGTTTTCCTTTGTCTATTTTTTTAAAAGCTTTATAATGATAAAAGATGTATTTTAGTTAGTATTCTCTCTTAAGGCGTTTTTATCTATCGGTTTAAGAGAAAGCTTGAAGTATAGAAGGCGGGCGGAAATTAAATGAAAAAAGTTGGATTTGATTCGGAGAAATATTTGCAAGAACAATCTGCCTACATCCTAGAACGGGTGCAGCAGTATGATAAACTTTACTTGGAATTTGGCGGAAAATTGATAGGCGACAAACATGCCAAGCGTGTCTTGCCTGGATTTGATGAAGATGCCAAGATCAAATTATTGAATACGCTGAAAGAAAATGCGGAAATCATCATCTGTGTGTACGCTGGAGACATCGAGCGGAACAAAGTCCGTGAAGATTACGGTATCACTTATGACCAAGATGTCTTGCGCTTAATCGATGAATACCGGGCATATGGCATTTCTGTCAACAGTGTCTTGCTCACTCGTTATCAAGGACAGCCAACAGCCAAAGTATTTATGACCAAGCTTGAGAGAAGCGGAATTAGCGTCTGCACCCACAGCGAAATCAAAGGTTATCCCACAAATGTGGACGCGGTCATTGGCGAGGGGGGATTTGCGATGAATCCCTATATTAAAACGACAAAGCCAATCGTGGTAGTAACGGCACCTGGCCCGGCCAGCGGAAAGCTTGCAACCTGCCTTAACCAAATGTACCATGAGAATAAACTGGGGAATAAAGTCGGCTATGCCAAGTTTGAGACTTTTCCAGTTTGGAACTTGCCGTTAAAGCACCCGGTAAATATCGCTTATGAAGCGGCTACCGTCGATTTGAAAGACGTTAATATGATTGACAATTATCACTATGAAGCATACGGGAAAGTAGCGATCAATTACAATCGTGATATTGAGACGTTTCCTGTCATCAAACGGATTATTGAAAGGATTACTGGTAAAGAGTCTGTTTACCGCTCACCGACCGATATGGGTGTTAATCGTCTGAAATCGGGTATCACCGACGATATGGTCGTGCAGGAAGCTGCCAGGCAGGAAATCATTCGGCGCAGTTTCGTCGTAGAGAACGACTATAAAAAAGGGCTTGCCGATGAAGATAGTGTGCGCCATATGCAAGTGATTTTGGAAGAGACTGACTTAAAGAAAGAGGATCGGGCACCTGTATCGCCGGCCCGTAATTATGCGAAAGCAATCCAAGAGAGAATTGACAGCACGAATTTGCAAGCCGTAATTGCGATAGAACTGCCAAATGGCGAGATGATCACCGGTCGAACGACAACTTTGATGGATGCTTCGGCAGCCGCGATTCTGAATGGGTTGAAGAAATTGGCCAATATTGCCGATGAAATTGATTTGTTGTCACCGATGATTTTGCAGACGATTCAACGGTTGAAAACCGATGATTTGAACAGCCGAGTCCCGACACTAAGCGCCAATGAAGTGCTGATTGCACTGGCAATCAGTGCGGTCACCAACCCTACTTCTGAGCTGGCTTATAAGCAACTGCCGAATTTAAAAGACACACAAGCTCATTCTACGGTTATATTGAATAGGGAAAACGAACAGACCTTTAAGAAGCTTGGAATCGACATCACCAATGATCCAGTATATCCGACTGAGAACCTGTATTACAATTAGGTTTTGGAAAACGCCTGCCTTTTTCTTCTTACATGGAAGCCTAAGGCAGATGTTTTTTCATTTATAGAGTTTACTAAAAAGGTGTAGTCTTCTCCTAATGAGAAGACTACACCTTTTTGGATTAATGGATTAACTGCCGGAATGTCTGTTGGAACCTATTAAGGACAAGCTTTAGCATACTGGAGGTCAAGCACGGGAATGAAGCCTTTTTCTAGCAGTATTGTTTTCAGCTATGATTGGAAGATATTCTAATGCTTTTCCTAATCCATAGAGAGGCATATTGCCATAAATAGATTCATAAGCACCTTTTTTTACTTGATATGTTTCATGATAGATCCCAACTGCACTATTGTTCCCAACCTTTTGATTGAACTTTTTCCAAGCAGTTAAATGCTTTTCATTTTTTGCATATACGAGTAAGTCATCCAACGAACGCCAATAAAAGCATATGGCAAAAATCCAGCTATCACTGTTGAAAGTATAGAGATCCCTGATCCTAAACAAGGTGAAGCACTGGTAAGAATTCATACTGCCTTAAAATGGCTAAAGAGGGTTCTCCGTTCATGAAAGAACTGCCGCTTGTTCTAGGCAATGAAGGCGCGGGTATTATTGAATCAGGAACGACTTTCCCAAAAGGAAGTCGTGTCATGATATTTGGTGACAATTTAGGCAGGGGAAAAGATGGCACATACCAAGAATATATTGTTGTTCCAGAGTCATATCTGTTCAGGCTTCCAGATTCCTTTAGCTTTGAGGAAGGAGCTGCTTTCCCAAGTTCTTATGTAACTGCATACTTAGCTCTAACAAGAGCCGGCAGAATAAAGGCAGGAGAATGGGTTACAGTCCCGGGGCGGCTGGGTCCGTTGATTATGCGGCTATGCAAATTTCCAAAGCGCTCGGGGCTAAACCAATTGCGATTGTTTCTTCAACAGAAAAAGCAGAAAAAATGAAAGAGGTTGCAGAAAACCGTGTTGTTGATTTATCAAAGGAGAACGTCAAGGAAGGTATTTACCGTATAACCGGAGACCACGGAGCCGATCTTATTCTTGATACAATTGGTGGGGACATGACGAATCAATTGCTTCTTTCAGTTGCTCCTTATGGCCGGGTTGTATCCATTAGCTTTTCTACAGGAAATGAAGCAAACATTAATCTTATTAACCTTGTCATCAAACAAGCAACATTGACAGGTTTTAATCTTTGGAAATACTCTAATCAAGACCTCAGAGAAACTTGAGAACAGCTTTTCAAGTTGGCTGAGCATTTTGATATTCGGCCAACAATTGATTCAACGTTCCCACTTGAAGAATATGAAGATGCTTTTGAAAGACTCAATTCACGTAAAGTGATGGGCAAGGCTGTCTTTAAGATATAAAAAAAGCTGTGTTGATTTTACTCAATCTAACAGAAAAATAAAACCGCATATAAAGTAGCCGCGGTGAACCTTACCATAAGTAACGGCGAAATTTGTATTTAAGTTATAGGATAAGAATAGATAAGTCATATTAAAACATTACAGGGGCAGAAGAAGAGATGAAAAAATTTCTTCTTCTTTTTTATTTAAATAGATTAAGTGTGGATCACTATTACAAAAAAGCTTAACATCCCAGTGAATTGGAAAGAAGAAAAATGCTCTTCTTTATTACTCAGGCTATAATTATTTAGTAGAGAAATGTGTTGTAATAATATATTTTTTTGAAATCGAAGTTATTTTTTTACAAATTCGAAGGCTTTTTAAGGGGATAATCATGGCAATAAAAAAATCAGAATTATATAGTTCTGATGCTAGACTAAATAGTAGACGCAGATTGTAATAATAAACATATTAACTATAACGAGGTGTGTCTGTACGGCAAGAGGTAATGGCAAACGATATGATGAGGCATTTAAAATTGAAACGGTAATGTATATAAGTGAAAACCATAAATCTGTAGCTCAAGTGGCTAGAGAAGTGGGTGTAAACGAAAATACTTTACATGGCTGGATGAAGAAGTATGGCCAACAATCAGAGATCAAGGCTGTACAGTCGTTTTCTTCATCAGAGGCTGTATTAAGAGCTCTTCAAAAGGAAATTCGTGATCTCAAGGAGGAAAATGAAATCTTAAAAAAGGCGATGCACTACTTCGTAAAAAGCCCTCGGTAAAATATGATTTCATTCATGAAAATCGCTCCCAATTCCGAGTGGAGAAGATGTGTTGCGTTCTGAGAGTCTCCAAGAGTGGTTACTTCAAATGGTTAAAACGGCCGAAAAGTGACAGGCAGGAACAACATGAGAAATTATCGCAAGAAATTTTACAGACTCATCTAGAATTCAAGCAACGTTACGGCAGTATTAAAATCGCTAAAACGCTGAAAAGACGTAGCGTGAAAATAAGTGAGCGTACGGTCTCTCGCATTATGACAAAGAACCCATGGAAGCTTGTACAGTCAAAAAATACAAGGCTACGACCAATTCGAAGCATCTAAATCCTGTAAGTGAAAGCTTTTTAGATCGACAGTTTAAAGCAGTCGACAACTATGATACCGCAATAACCGCCCATGATAGAAAAAAGGAAATTCATCCCACACTACCTGATGGTATGGGATGAATCGCCCTTAGTTAATTCACGAATTCAAAGCCAATTGAATCATTAGTTCAATGGCAGAGGGAATGGCTTCCTCATCAATGTCAAATTTCGGATGATGGTGAGGATACTGGCTTTTTTCGCTTTGCATCCCAACGTTAATGAATACACCTACTTTTTCTTTTAAGTAGTAGGAATAATCTTCAGCCCCTAGTACAGGCTCAAATGGTAAGAACACATCATCACCGAAAGTCTTTTGGATGATTTCTTTCGCAAATTCGCACGCTTCTGGATGGTTGTATAATGGAGGGGTTCCTTCTATTAAATGAAAATGTCCTTTTGCCCCAAAGCTTGTGCAAATTGATTCAGTTAGCTGAGCTGTTTGTTTGTGCATTAATTCAGCTCCTTCATACGTTAATGCCCTAATAGTACCTTGAAGGTTTACTTTATCAGGAATGACGTTGTATGAATTTCCTCCCTGAATACCTCCAAATGAAATCACTCCTGAATGTAAGGGATTTAAATTTCTGCTGACAATCGATTGGAACGCTTGTATAAGATGGGTTGCGATGTAAATTGGGTCCACTGTTTCGTGTGGATTGCCCGCGTGTCCACCTTTCCCTTCAATTATAATGTCAAAGTCATCGCTGGATGCCATAGCAGGGCCTGTTGCAAAACCAATTTTACCTAAAGGCATATTAGACATATAATGGATACCATATATTACATCGACTCTATCTAATATCCCTTCTTCTACAAGCTGCTTAGCCCCGCTTGGTGAAGCTTCTTCAGAGCTTTGAAAGATAAATACAATATTATTTTTTACTAAATGTGGGTGAGTGCTCATCCATTTAGCTACCGCGAGTAAAGTCGCGGTATGACCATCGTGACCACAACCATGCATAACGCCAGGAACTGTTGAAATGTAAGGCTTGTCTCCTTCTTCATGAAGCGGGAGAGCATCCATATCGGCTCTGAGCGCAACGGTTTTTTTCCCTTCTGTTCCTTTAAAATAGGCGACAACATTTGGTGCAGAATAATTATTTTTGATAGCGATGCCGAATTCAGTTAATTTCTCTTTCACATAAGCAGCTGTTTCATATTCTTGTCCGGATAGCTCAGGATGCATATGGAAATGTCTGCGCTGTTCAATTGTCCAAGCCAATAATTCTGTATCTACAAGCTTTGTTTGTAACATAATGAACCTCCGTTAATTCTTCTTAAAATGGTCCGTACTGAATCACTTGTGCAATGATTAGGAAAATAATACTGATGACTATTTGAATGAATATAAAAGGTAGAATCCATTTTATCCATTTTGTAAAAGGAATCCCTGCAACTGCAAGTCCAGCAAGTAACACACCTGATGTAGGGAAAAGGGAGTTGGAAATGCCGTCCCCAAGCTGAAATGCTAGTACCGCAGTCTGCCTTGTCACTCCAACAAGGTCAGATAAAGGTGCCAGGATTGGCATTGTGAGTGCTGCTTGACCACTCCCTGATGGTACAAGAAAGTTGAGTGAAAGCTGTAAAAAAAACATTCCTATAGCGTTCAGAATTGGCGATAGTTGACTTAGAAAGGTAGAGGCAAAATACAAAATAGAGTCTATTAATTTTCCATCCTGGATCACAACGAGAATGGCCTGTGCGAAACCAATGATTAGAGCACCACCAATTAGGTCTTTTGCTCCATCGATGAAGCTGTCCGCAATATTGTTCGGATTTAATTTTCCAACAATCCCGATTAGGACTCCAAATAGTAAGAACAAACCAGCAATTTCAGTTATATACCAACCAAATTTTATAACTCCGAAAATCAATACTACAAAGTTGAGTAAAAAAATGGTTAGAATCCATTTGTGACGAATGGTTAGTCTTAAATTTGTATCGACTTCAACTTGATTTCCTTCTTGATATTTTCCTAAATACCTTAGTTCAGGATTGGACTTGACTTTTTTCGCGTAGCGGTAAACGTAAAGGACTCCAGCAATGTATAATGTAGCGAATAATACTAGTCTAAGACCAATACCTGAGAATGTAGGCAATTCTGCTATACTTTGTGCGACTCCGATATTAAATGGATTCAGGACAGCACTCATGAACCCGATATTTGCCCCCAGTGAAACAATTGCAAAACCGACCATCGCATCTAACTTTAAGGCAATAGCTACTGGAGTGATAATAGCAATATATACAATGGTTTCTTCAGCCATTCCCATCAATGTGCCACCAACTGAAAAAAACAGCATGAGAACGGGAATGAGTAATAATTCCCTATTTGCTAGTTTTCTTGTTATATTCACAATTAATGCATCAAGGGCGCCTGTTGCCTTTAAAATGCCAAAAGCACCGCCAATGATCAAAACGAAGAAGATAATTCCAGCACCATCGATCATGCCTGAATGAATACTAGTAAAGATATTAAAGAATCCGACTGGAGACGACTCTGTCAGAGTAAAAGAATTAGGAACTACAAGCGTACGCCCATCTTTTTCTACCCGGTCAAATTCACCAGCTGGCACAATGTATGTCAAAATAGCGGAAATGACGATCACAAAGAAAAGTAAGACAAATGCATTAATGTTAAGTGCCTTCTTGCCTGTGCTTTTATTTTGAGATTGATTTTGTATTATATTTTTCTGCATCTAGTAAACTCCCTTTTAATATTTCGTAGTGTGAAAGTTAATGAATTTTTATTCAATTGATTGTAAAATATATTCAAATATAATGCAATGGGGGGATTAATATTTTTATGGAATATAATCATCGTAGACTAGATGATCTCTTGTTGGGAACAGTCGTTAGGATTGCCGTTTGTTTAACATCGGAGTTTGCCCTAATACCCACAAGACTAGCACCTAAGATCTAAGTGTTAGGATTTTGAAATTAATGAAGGAATTTTTATCTTCAAAAGGAAAAAACTAACATGGCTATATGATATTGCCCTCGTCAGTTATCCCATTGTTAAAACGAATAAGACCCCATAATTCTCCTTTAATAAGAAAATTAAAGATACGCTTTTCTTGTTATATTTCAGAAAATATAGATTATGATTTCTGTCCAAATTTAATGTTATATTAATAAAAAAATAAGATATAAGATAGAGGAGCGGTTATGAAAAAGGAATGGATTCTACGCTGGTCTTTTTTTATTTTTGGATTAATAGTGTTAGCATTTGGCATATCTTTAACAATTGAAGGAAAGCATTTAGGGATTGGACCATGGGATGTTTTTCATTATGGTCTATTTACTAAATTTGGCTTTACTATTGGAACTTGGTCGATAATAAGTGGATTTTTACTCTTGTTGATCAGTTCAATTTTCAATAGGGCATGGCCAAAAATAGGGGCCTTTCTGAATATGTTGTTTCTAGGATTATTTATTGATCTTTTTAATTGGATTTTACCTAGCATTGATAGTTTAGCAGGAGCAACAATTGCTTTTATCATAGGTGTTGTTTTAATTGGGTATGGTATTGGATTATATGTTTCTGCTGATTTTGGAGCAGGTCCTAGAGACAGCTTTATGTTATTAATTGTTGAAAGAACGGGTTGGAGTATCCCGTTGGTTAGAAGTGGAATTGAAGTACTCATTTTTCTTCTTGGTTGGATGCTAGGGGGGCCTGTTGGAATTGGAACAGTGTTTATTGCGTTTGGATTAGGTCCAATTTTAGGATTTTCTATTCCTCAATGTAAGAAACTGATGGCATATTTTCTTGACCAAAAGGATCGCCTGTTAACGCATATGTAGAAAATCAAAACTGAATAAACACGATGTATGAGTATCCCTTCATGGGGGGGGGAGCCCCTTTCATGTCAACAGTATTTGCCAGTCCCCGCTTTTTTGAGAAACCTCATTTAGATATGCTATGGAGAACCGTATCATAAATAAATGAGGTTTTGATGTTATCTGTTAAAAGTATTAGAGATTGAGGACCCTACGGGGGATAGCGCCTGAAAATCAGTTGACAACATATTGTTTTCCTGTAATAATATGTTTAATTAAATACTGGTACCTTTAATTCAGTCCCGTGAGGCTGACAAGGACAGCGGAAATAATGATCATTGCTTTGGCAGCCTACGTATGTAGGTTCCCCATGGTTCATTGTGTAAAAAAGCTTCTTGTCAGAAATGGCAAGAAGCTTTTTTTATTCCCTAATCTCCTAAAATTATCGAAGTCTTCTTCGGTACCAGTTACTAACTTATTGGAGGAATTGGTATGTCAAAAGTAGATAAAGAATTCACGTTACAGGCAGTACCTCAGGCGAATAGAAATGGATTTTGGAAAATACTTGCGGTGATGCTCTCACTTAGCTTTTTCTCAGCGAGCATGTGGTCTGGAGGGACATTAGGAACGGGATTGTCGTTTATCCAGTTTATATGGATTGTGTTAACAGGTAATCTTGTACTTGGGCTTTATACAGGTTCATTAGCTTATATTGCAGCAAAAACGGGGTTATCAACTCATTTATTGACTCGATATGCTTTTGGTGAAAAAGGTTCATATTTATCTTCATTTTTACTAGCTTCAACTCAAGTAGGCTGGTTTGGTGTTGGACTTGCGATGTTTGCAGTACCTGTTGCAAAAGCGACTGGGGTCAATGTTTATCTAATAATAGCGATTTTTGGTTTGTTGATGACAGTATCGGCCATTTTTGGGATGAAGACCTTAACCATTTTAGGATTTATTGCTGTTCCGGCAATTGCAATTTTCGGTAGTTATTCCATGTTTGACGCAACTAATACAGTTGGGGGAATTCAAGAATTATTCGCTTATGAACCTACACAGGCAATGGGCGTTGCATTAGCATTAACCATTTGTATCGGATCTTTTATTAGCGCTGGTACGCTTACGCCCGATTTTGCTCGTTTTGCTAAGACATCACGTTCTGCTGTGACTGCTAATATTATCGCGTTCTTTCTTGGGAATTCGCTCATGTTTTTATTTGGTGCAGTCGGAGCTATGGTTTACAATAAAGCTGATATTTCGGACGTGATGTTTTTACAAGGGTTAATGATTCCTGCCATCATTGTCCTCGGTTTGAATATTTGGACGACAAACGATAGCGCGTTATATGCTTCTGGACTAGGATTTTCCAATATTACAAAACTACCAAAACATAAAGTTGTTGTTTTCAATGGAATCGTTGGAACAATAGCAGCGATGTGGCTTTATAACAATTTTGTTGGATTCTTGACGATTTTGGGTTCCACGCTACCGTCGATAGGGGCCATTATTTTAGCAGACTATTTTTTACTAAAGCGCGGGAAATATCAACCATTTGAAACGATGAAATTTAAAGCCGTAAATTGGATCGCTATATTTGCATGGGTAGGTGGAGTTGCAGTCGCAAATTTTGCGCCAGGTATCCCTCCAATTAATGCACTATTAGGGTCTGCCATTATTTATGTTGTTGTGATGAAATGTATGCCTCAACAAGAAGGATCAATAAGTAAAATACATGATAAAGGTGAGATAATCAGTGATCATTAAAAACGCAAAGCTTAGAGGAAAAGATGGACTTTGGCACTTATTTATAGAAGATGGTAAGTTTAATAAAATTACTCAAATACTAGGAGATGTTGATGGAAAAGAAATCATCGATGTTAATGGGTCTCTTGTCCTTCCACCTTTTATTGAGCCGCATATCCATCTAGATACAACGTTAACAGCGGGAGAACCAGAGTGGAATAAAAGTGGCACCTTGTTTGAAGGTATACAAAGATGGGCGCAAAGAAAAGAAACGCTAACGATTGATGATGTAAAAACAAGATCAAAAACGGCTTTAAAATGGCAGATTGCTCAAGGAATTCAGCATGTCCGTACACATGTAGATGTAACAGATCCAGAATTAACCGCTTTAAAAGCAATGTTGGAAGTAAAGGAAGAAATGGCTCCCTATGTAGATATTCAACTTGTTGCATTTCCACAAGAAGGCATCCTTTCATATCCTAATGGGGAAGAATTGATGGAGGAAGCATTGAAAATGGGCGCCGATGTTGTAGGCGGCATTCCTCATTTTGAATTTACAAGAGAATACGGAGTGGAGTCGTTAAAATTCGCTTTTGACCTTGCTGAAAAATATGATCGATTAGTTGACATCCACTGTGATGAAATTGATGATGAACAGTCTCGATTTGTAGAAGTTGTAGCTGCTGAGGCTTACAAACGTGGGTTAGGTACTCGCACAACAGCGAGCCATACGACGGCAATGGGCTCTTATAATGATGCCTATACGTATAAATTATTCCGCTTATTAAAGCTTTCTTCCATTAATTTTGTATCAAATCCGCTTGTGAATATTCACCTTCAAGGAAGATTTGATACGTATCCAAAACGAAGAGGGCTAACAAGGGTAAAGGAATTACAGGAAGCGGGACTAAATATTTGCTTTGGTCACGATGACATATTTGACCCATGGTACCCACTTGGAACAGGGAACATGCTTCAAGTATTGCATATGGGGATTCATGCTTCACAACTCATGGGCTATGACCAAATTGTAAATTCAATCGATTTGATCACTAGTAATAGTGCCAAAACGTTGCACATTGAAGAAAATTACGGAATCGAAGAAGGTAAACCAGCTAACTTCATCATCTTATCTGCAGAAAATGAATATGAGGCGATTCGCAAGCAAGCAACGGTTAGGTATTCCTTCAGACATGGCAAGATTATTGCCGAAACCAAGCCAAGTGAAGCAACAATAACTTTAAATCAATTTGAAGAGAAGGTTAATTTTAATAGATAGAAGATATTTGGGCACAACTTTAAGAGGGTTGTGTCTTTTTTTATCCCGCATTAATGGGCAGAAAAACCCTACCTCAAGAATTAAAGAGAACCAAAGAAAATAGGTGGCGGATAACTGCCCTTAAAGAGCCGATAAGTATTGAATTAGGGGAGGGCTTTATGGTTCGTATAAAAATAAGGGGAACATCATTTAGATTTATTACGGTGAACGGCATCATACGTAAGTGAGGTTTTTGCGAAAAAAGGAACAGCACCCTCTAATTTGGTGAAGAGGTGCTGTTTTGTTAGTTGAATGCGTAGATAGACAATTGTTGCATGACTGCCTTTTTTGTTCAATCAGGATTTTCTTATCCAAATGAAGAAAAAGAATGACTACATACAAAAAATGACTGAATTCCTCCACTTGCGCTTTTGCTTACTTTAATATTCTCCTTTAATGACAAAAAACGAGCCCCGAATTGTTCCAGCTAGTTTAGACTTCTGCCTAGCAAACTTAAACTTCCCTTCTAACTCCTTTGGTACCTCCATCCCCTCAGAGAGCTTAAAACCAACAGCCCGCTTCTTAGGATCATCAACCGTATACATGACGTTGATCACAAGGCCATCCTCATAAATGACATAGGCAAATTTGATATTTTCCACTTGAAAACGTGAAGTTCCTAAAGGTTTAGCCGCAAACTCAATATCACGTTCTTCTTTCAAAATTCGGTTCACATAATCAAGGGTCTCCTGGCTTTCGCTAGCTGGTACAACCGTAAATTCATGCTTGTATTTGTTCATAAAGTAACGGGCTTCATTAGCACGTAAACCAGCAAGCGCTTCTGCTACTGTTGAAGACTCTAAACCAACCGTAGACACATTTTTAAAATCAACGATATAGGACATTTCCATCCCCCTTTTTATCTCTTTATTTCCTAACAACGGGGATCCACATTTCACCAAATACCAAGCCGTTTCGCTGCCCCATCTCAACCATTGCATTTGGCCCACCAACATAGGCAAAATTCTTTGCTTCTGGCAAGACTTGACCAAAGGCAATACCAGCAAGCTTATTACTCAACTCATCAGCCGTCTTCTCCTCCCCTTTAACAACTAGGTATTCTCCCTTGGGGAATTGGATAACTCTGGACTCTTCTGGTACTGACGCTTCTGTCATGACGCCAGCATAATGCATCATCTTGTTATTCACTGCTTCATTCACAGCAAAAATGTAATCATTTGTGGCTATGGCTTTTAAAGTGTCAAGCCTTCCATCTTGTTTGACGGCCCACCAAAAGTCTGCCTTCTCCTTGTTTATGCCAGCAAAGTCTGTGTAATCACTCTCAAGCTCAGTTCCAATACCTAAAACGGTAAAGCTGTCTTTTTCTTCTAGGGTATAATCTGTCATATTCAAAACCTTCCTCTTTTTTAAATTAATCAAATGATTTGTCTTTTCACTTGATGGGTTTATAATAGCCTTAAATCATGTCAAAAAGTGATACTGTTTAGGAGGCCCGATGAAAAAAGTTGAACGGATCAATATTATCATGCGGTATATCAACAACCGTGCCCACTTTACAATTTCTGAAATCATGCGAGAATTTAACATTTCTCGTTCGACAGCTATTAGAGATATCAGAGAAATTGAAGCTATGGGGATGCCACTTGTCGCTGAAGTTGGAAGGGATGGGGGTTATTTTGTCATGAACAACTCTGTCTTGCCCACTGTTCGCTTTACCGATAATGAGATTAAAGCTCTTTTTATTGCCTTTATGGCCACAAGAAATCAACAACTTCCTTATCTAAAGAGTCGTCAGTCTTTAGCTGAAAAATTACTAGGCCTCATCTCAGAAAACCAGCAAGATGACCTTGTTCTTTTAAATCAAATCTTGCTTTTTGAAGGGACCAACCCCAATAATCCCGACCTACTTGATCTGTCAGACCTACCCCATCCTATGTTAGAAAAACTCATCCAAAGCCTTCTTTTGGATAGCTATTTATTGATTACTATCAAAGAAGAGAAGGCAATAAAGTCGTATCCAATTTATCTCTTGCACCTTTATCATGAAAAAGGACTTTGGCTGATTGAAGGCTTTGACTTAAAGGATGAAAAGAAGCGGATATTTCCTGTAGATTATCTCACCAATGTCAAACCCTACCCGACGAAAAAAGGATTAAGTAAGAAAAAGATTTTAGAAAAACTAAGTAAGAAGGAAGAAGTAATCAACCTTGTCCTTGAACTTGGTCCAAAAGCGATTGCCCAGTTCAAAAAATACCATCCTTTAAAAGTTTCAATTTCCTATACGAATCCCTACCAAACCACAGCCATTTTAAAGACTTTTATCAATATTAATAATCCCGAAGAATTGACCGAAATAATAAATTGGCTACTTTTCCTAGGTGGGGATATCGAGGTCAGGGAAGTGCCAGAAGAAGTCTTAGAAGGTTTACAAGAGAGATTATGCGTATTCTGCCCATAAGCAGTGCCAGTTACCCTCTATTTTCTATAGTTAAGAGATCATAGATGTATTCTTCTAATTACGATCTATCAGGTTTTATTGCTCTACAAAATTTATTAAAAAAATAGGTTAGACAGGATATTTTAGTATAGAATATCTTGTCTAGCTAACCTTGTTCAATCATCTTTAGAACGTCATCAGCTGAATAAATTTTACCTTCACGGACCATTTCTTTGATTATTTCCGCTGCATATCCATTTCACTTTTTCATGAACCTATCTCCCAATTATTTTTTAATTTTCTTTTGTACTGCATGAATAGCTATTAAAGAATAGAGCTACTGTTTAAGCTTGCGAATAAAAATGGATTTTTTGTTAGAAATCCCCTCTTAAGTACTATCACAGAGAATAGAATCAAATACAAAAAGTCACAAAGAATGATATAATACGATCAACCTAAGGCAAGTTGCATAAGGCAGGGATGATAAATGAGGGAACACCATCAGACAGATATTCCAAATTCAAATAATAGTCGAAATGGACTTACGCCTGAATACATTGATGCTGTTCATAAGCTAAGGGAAAAATTACTCTATGGAATTCAACTTAGTGACAGGGATTTGATAGCTGAATATGAAATGGATGCGCTTCATAAATTTGAAGATAACCAATTAAATATTCTTAACAGAGTCCCAAATAATAAAGTACGGTCCTATAAAAATATTCTATTATCCCACAATACCCTTTATAGCTATGCTGCTGAAAGGGGAGGGCTAAGCCCATTGCAAAGCCACTTTTTATCAGAAAAATATGCAATTATGATCGAGCATTCCGAGACTATTTCTGAACTAGATCAGATTCATTCAAATATGGTAAGAGAATATTCCGACCCTACAATTCGAAAGTCTAAAGGTGACAACTTAACAATTGTAAAGCAAGCAGAAAACTATATAGAGATGAATTTTGCGGAGGATATTTCAATGGAGGGAATGGCAAGGAAATTACATGTCCATCCTTCACATTTAATGCGTGCATTTAAGAAAGAAAAGGGAATCACCATTAGTAATTACCGAAATCTGAGAAGAATAAAGGAAGCAAAGGAACTTATCCTGTTCTCTAATCTTTCCATGACTGAAATTGCCATTATGGTTGGATTTAGCAACTCTCAATATTTTTCTAGATTCTTTAAAGAAGTAGAAGGGGTAACTCCGATTGAATTTAAAAAGAAGCTGAAGAAATGATGAATAAAGGGTCTATGTACATAGTAGGACTTTTCAGTGGTGCATGAGAAATCATGCGCCTATTTATTTTTTCCTTTTGGATAAGAAAATCATGCAATTATACTATAAAAACGCGCAATTGTAGTACAAAAGTGTTTTTGCTATTCGTTGTATAGTTGTATTCAAGCACCAGGGAAAGCGCATACAACTAGGGACATATTTTAAACTGCTTTATGTAGTAAAGGAATACATTTTGTTAACTGATAATATAAGCGGTTACAAAGGAGTTAAACAAAAAGTTTTAAAGCTATATAAGAATAGTATTAACTTTATAAAAAGTACAGAGGAGGGTATTTCATGAAGAAGTTTGGAGTAAGAGACCAAGTAGGGTATGCGCTAGGGGATATTGGGGGAAGTTTCGTTAACCTATATATAAGCGGGTTTTTCTTAATCTTTTGTACCTATGCATTAGGTGTAAGCCCTTACTTTATGGGGACTATGTTTTTATTAGGTAAAGTCTTTGATGCAATTTGTAATGTAATTATGGGAACTCTTCCAGACCGTTGGAAATTAGGAAAATCCGGTAATAAATTCTTACCTTATATTAGTATTTCTAAATGGATATTAGCAGCTTCTTGTTTATTATCTTTTACTGATGTATCAAGTTGGGGATCTACAGCAATTCATGTTTGGGTAGTATTCGTTTATTTATTCTTTTGTGTTGCTTATACAGCTGATTCCATTCCTTATGGTTCTCTTGCGTCTGTTATTACAAATGATCCCGTTGAACGCACAAAATTATCTCGTGCTCGTGCGATTGGTGGTATGGTTGTTGGACTTGGATTCTTATCTTTCGTTCCAATGTTTATCTATGATAAATCGGGATCTATAATTCCAGAAGCATTCTTCAAAATTGCCATTGTGTTTAGTATTTTATCGGTATTAGCCTATACAGGCCTGGTAAGATTAACAACAGAACGTATTCGTGATGATAAACCAGCCGGAACAAAATCCGATTATAGTTTTAAGGATGCATTTAAAGTAGCGATTAAAAATAGACCGTTAATCGGTATGATGGTTGCATCAATTGGCTCACTTCTTATGATAAATGGTGCGAGCCAATTAGCTCCCATTGTCTTTGCAGAACGTTATCATATGCCGGGGGCTTTTGCTATTAACTCTTTCATTAGCATTGGTATCACACTCGTATTATTCGCTATTGTTCCTAAACTGGTTGAAAAATTTAATAAAAGAAATTTAGTTATTGCTACAGCAATCTTCAGTTTAGCTGCAACACTATTATTGACATTGGTTACGATTGAAAATGTATATGTGTTCATGGCTTTATATAACCTTGCTACAATCGGCTCATCTGTCTTTGTTATGGTTGTATGGGCTCTTGTAACAGATTGTATCGACTATGCAGAACTTCAAACTGGAAAACATTATGAGGGAACACTTTATTCCCTATATTCCTTTTCTCGTAAGGTGGGGATGGGATTAGGCTCTGCTATTGGAAGTTACGCTTTAGGTTGGGTTGGCTTTGTTGCTGGAGCAAAATCTCAATCACCAGCAGTAGCAGAAGGCGTATTAAAAATGTACACTGGTATGCCAATCATTGCATTCCTTATCATGTTGATCGGCGTAGGTTTAATCTATAACCTAAATGCAAAGAGAACAAATGAAATGTATGCAACATTAAAGGAAAGAAGAGCGTCTTAATTAGGAGTCCCCTTTATAGTGAATCCATATAAAATGAAATTGTAGGAGTGGTTTATATGCGTACTAGATTTCTTTCAAAAATGACAAATGGGGAAGTCGAAGATTATTTAGATCGAAATGATCTTATATATGTTCCAGTTGGAGTAACGGAAACCCATGGAGCTTTACCACTGGACTCTGAAACAGTTTTAGCGGAGGCTATTGCTGTAAAGATGGCTGAAGCATCAGATGGGCTTGTTTTGCACAACTTACCTTATTTCTTCCCAGGTGGAACAATTGTTGGTCGGGGAACGATTCAAATGAGCATAAAAGATGGAATGGCTTATTTAGATAAGATTGCTAAGTCATTATTAAACCAAGGCTTTAGAAGGCAAATTTATATCACCAGTCATGGTCCAGCATATTTGACATTAAGTGGTATGGTTCGTGATTTCTTTGATGAAACAAAAGTACCTGTTTTGTATATGGATGTATTAAAAGCAGCAGAGGCAGCCAATTTCAATCTGATGGATGCATTCCATGATATGACGATCGGTGCTTATAAGGTTTTAGGTAGATTAGAGGATGTTCCAATGAATGTACTTGAATCTCATTCTGTTACTTATGATATTCAACATATGCTAGCAGGAATGAGTAGGAATCCTGGTAATGCATTAGGGAAGTACGCTTATCAATCCGGCGCAGTGGGTTCTTACTTTGATGAACCATCTGATCATATGGCTACACCGCTTTTGAAAACACCTGAAGAAAGAGAAGCTCATGCAGATGCGGGTGTGCAAGCGATTAATGAACTTGTAAAGGCATTGGATATGCCGACTATCGTTGAGACACTTCGTCAAGTTGATGTTTATACTAAGGATATCATTGTTCCTAAATACGGTGCACATTTGCCAGACGGAAAAGCGTAAAACAATAACAAGTCGTGCGACTCATAATCATATGGGAATCGCATGACTTGTTTCGTTTAATGGAGAAGTCTAAAGTCAGAAAGCCTGTTATTGATATCAATGAACCCTCATTTTGATACCTTACGCCGAACCGTATCATAAGTAAGGTTTTTCTGAATTGGGAGGATAGAGTTTTCACGCAATGCCCATTTTAATGAGTTGTCGTGAATGATCTTATAGTTATATAATTAATAAACTGATTATATTGAGGAGTTGAAAAAGAATATGTTCATGCGATATAAAGTATTTTATTTTGTCTTTAGCCTGATGGCGGTAGCTTTTGTTTTGACGGGTTGTGGGACATCAACAGAAAGTGGACGATCAGAGGGGAAGACGGTAAAGGAATCGGATGAAAAAACGGATTATTCAACAGCTGTGAAAGAAAATCCAATCGTAACGATTACTATGAACAATGATGAAAAAATTATTGTTGAACTAGAGCCTTCTACAGCTCCTAATACGGTAGCTAATTTTATTTCTTTAGTTGAAGAAGGTTATTATGATGGTCTTGTTTTTCATCGGGTTATCCCTGATTTTATGATCCAAGGAGGAGATCCTTCAGGAAATGGATCAGGTGGACCAGGATATTCGATTGAAGGTGAATTTTCTAAAAATGGTTTTGAAAATAATCTGAAACATGAACGTGGTGTCATTTCAATGGCACGGACGAGTGATCCAAATTCTGCGGGATCGCAATTTTTTATTATGGTAGAAGAAGCGCTAAATCTTGACGGAGAATATGCTGCTTTTGGGAAAGTAATAAAGGGTATGGAAACAGTAGATGCGATCGTTGCCACTGAACGAGATTCTGCAGATAAGCCATTAGAAGATCAGCAAATGAAAAAGGTCGAAGTGGATACGAAGGGCTTTGACTACCCTGCTCCAGAAGTACAAAAATAGAGGATGTGACAGTCCGAAATCCAGTGACTTTGTTGTATACTGGGAGCTTTGATCCAACAGCTTGTCATAAGGGATTGGCAGGGAAATACAATTTGATTATATTGTAAGTATTAATATAGATAAAAGACATTTGGGCACAACTTTAATCAGGTTGTGTCTTTTTTTATTCTACATTAACGGACAGGAAAACCCTACCTATCGTAAAATGAAACGAAATAAAATTACATGATTTGTGATTAATAAATGATAATAGTTGAAAAAATAAACGAACATGCTCCAATTTATCCACTTGACAAGATTATTCGAAGAGTATAAGATATTTTAAGTTCACAAGATGATGCGATAACCAACAGTTGCAGCGAATTCTGTATTATTCTAAGTATTAAATGTAAAATGTGATGCAATATTATCTCTTTACCATGATCAAGGACATATTGTCGCTAAGATGGCAGATTTTCATAGAACGATTTCTGTTATAAATGGATTACTTTTGTATAAGACTAAATGAATAAGTGGGAAAAAGGATTAGTAGTTTTAATTCCTTACATTTCTGCCCTTTTTTGTAAGCCATTGCAAGTGTGGTAAAGGAGTTAATATAATTGAGGAACAGTTTTAGTTATTTGGTGAAAGTACAGAAACGTTGTATGTAGGAACATATCTATATCGTCATGTGTAAAAGAAACAAATTGCAGCATTTTTATTTATAAAAAACTAATAAAATTTACATCAGGAGGATATTATGCCGTTAGTAATTATTGCAATAGGGGTACTATTATTACTTATTTTAATTATGGCCTTCAAATTAAACACATTTGTTTCATTAATCATTGTTTCAGTCGTTGTAGCTTTAGCACTGGGCATGCCTATGGCGGATGTTATGAAATCAATTGAAAGCGGTTTAGGCGGAACGCTAGGTCATATTGCATTAATCTTTGGAATGGGCGCAATGCTTGGTAGGTTAATTGCAGATGCAGGTGGAGCCAATCGTATTGCCACAACATTAATTGACAAATTTGGGGAAAAAAGAATTCAATGGGCTGTTTTATTTGCTTCATTTATTGTAGGAATTGCGTTATTTCTTGAAGTAACAATCGTATTATTAGTTCCAATTATATTCTCAATCGCAAAAGAATTAAAAATTTCTATTGTACGCTTAGGTCTTCCTATGGTTACTGCTGCATTAGCGACACACGCTTTCTTGCCTCCGCATCCAGGCCCAACAGCAGTAGCTGCAGAATACGGTGCAAATATTGGCTTAGTTTTAATTTACGGAATTATTGTCGCGATACCAACTGTTGTATTAGCGGGTATTTTGTATCCTAAGCTTGCTAAAAAAATTGTACCGACTGCGTTTACTAGAGAAGGCAGTGAGTCTTTTGGTATTCAAAAAACATTCAAAATAGAAGAAACACCTGGTTTTGGTATCAGTGTATTTACAGCATTATTTCCGGTTATTTTAATGGCTTTAGGTGCCGCGGTTGATATGATGCAACCAGCTATGGGATTTGCTGATAATATGTTTGTAAGCATTATTCGTTTTATTGGTAACTCTTCGTTTGCTATGTTGCTTTCTTTATTGCTGGCAATCTATACAATGGGAATCCGAAGAAATGTTCCGATAAAGAATTTGATGAATTCTTGTTCTTCAGCCATTAATTCCTTGGGTATGCTACTTTTAATTATTGGTGGCGGTGGTGCATTAAAACAAGTCCTTATTGATGGTGGCGTTGGTGATTATGTCGCTAAAATATTTGAAGGATCTGCTATGTCACCTGTTTTCTTTGCATGGACTGTCGCAGCAATATTGCGTATTTGCTTAGGATCGGGAACAGTTGCAACTTTAACAACTGCAGGGTTGGTTCTTCCATCGCTTGCTACAATCCCTGATGTTAACTTAGAACTAGTCGCACTTGCAACAGGAGCTGGTAGTGCAATTGCATCACATGTTAATGATGCTGGATTCTGGATGGTTAAAGAATCATTGGGAATGACTTTGAAAGAAGCATTTGGAACTTATACTGTACTTTCCACCATTGTTGCTGTATCGGGATTAGCATGTACTTTACTATTAGATTTAATTTTTTAAAATAACAGAAGTGAAAAAGGGGTTCGGAATAGCTTTATTCCGAATCCCTTTTATGTATTGCATACGAATTGTTACGGTGAATCGCATTATAAGTCAAATGATTCATGCGATATTTTTGAAATCGCTTTACTAACTACTTTTACTTTAGTAGAAATTCGCTTATAATCAAATAGTGTTGCAAAATGCACAAATCCCTTTTAGGGTCGATAAGAAATCTTTATCCCGCTTTAATGAGCAGTAAAACGCCCATTGATTGAAGTTTCACTTTCTGAAAACGGGTTGACTTTGCAGTCATAAATTTATCGAATCATACATTAAAAATCGTTTGAAAAATATAGAGATAGGTGGAATTAGGATGAATGAGAAGTATGAACGACTGAAAGAAATCTTAAAAGAGATGGACAATGTTGTTGTTGCTTTTTCTGGTGGTGTTGATAGTACGTTGTTATTAAAAGTTGCGGTTGATGTTTTAGGAGTTGAAAAGGTCTTGGCTGTTACGGCTGATTCTGAAACGTACCCTTCAAGTGAATTAGAAGAAGCTAAGAAGCTAGCTAAAATGATTGGTGCAACACATCAAGTTATTGAAACCTCTGAACTGAATATACCGGGCTACGCAGAAAATGACCGGAACCGTTGTTATTTCTGTAAAAATGGGTTGTTCGAACAAATCGTTCCGATCATGCATCAGAAGGGATTTAAAAATGTCGTATATGGTTTAATTGCTGATGATATGAGTGAACATCGTCCTGGAGTACGTGCAGCCAAAGAACATGGCGTCCGTGGACCGCTTCAAGAGGCGAATCTTTATAAAGAAGAAATTCGTGAACTTTCAAAACAATTAAACTTGCCTACTTGGGAAAAACCTTCGTTCGCATGTCTTTCTTCACGAATCGCATATGGTGAAAGAATTACACAAGAAAAACTAACAAAGGTTGAAAAATCTGAGGCTTATATAAAAGGATTAGGGATTAGACAAGTACGCGTTCGAACGCATCAAGAGATTGCTAGGATTGAAGTGGAGCCTCAAGATATGCAGGTAGTATTAACAAATCATAAAGATATCATGGAAAATCTTCAACGATTTGGCTACAAATATGTTACCCTTGATCTTAAAGGCTATGTAAGCGGCAGCATGAATAAAGTGTTAACAACAAGTCTTAACTAAAGGAAAGTTATCAAAAAAGGGGAGAAAAATAGTTTCTTCAAATAATGTTGCCTTTATACCGCCATCTTTAGAAAGATTGCTGCAGCTGGTTAAATGAATTTGCACAGGAGCGTCTCTATCTTTTTGATCGCAGGCACACATCCGCTTGCCTGCGATCAAAAAGGAAAAGGCGATATTTCTTTTAAGAGAGCCAAATAATAAAATCCCTCCTGAGAGGTAAATAGATATTGGGAAGTTCTCTGTCTTAAGCCTGAGAGGGCTTTTTTTATACTACTTCAAAAAGAGGTAAGCTATTACTAGCGGTTGCTCAAAAATTTTGGTTCTCTCACGGATTATTGTATATGCGCAGGTCCTCTCGAGATGCGCTCCTCGAACTTCGAGGCTCTTTTTTGAACACGCACTACTAGGAAATATTTATGTTTATTTTTGAAACAGAAGGTGAAGGGGAATATGATTAAAGCATTGGCAATTGTCCCTTATGAGGGACTGTTTGAAATGATGAAAGAGATCGGTCAAGAAGTTGAAGATATTCAATTACAAATTGAATTAGGTAATTTATATGAAGGAGTGGCCATTGCTAAGGATGCTGAAAATAATGGCTACCATGTCATAATCAGCCGTGGCGGTACAGCTTCAATGATTCAGGAGGCTGTATCTATACCAGTGATTGACATTCAAGTGTCTGGCTATGATGTATTACGTATTTTAACACTTGTAAAAGGATTTTCAGGTAAAGCCGCAATCGTTGGATTCTCGAATATTACACAAGGTGCTGCTACGATATGTAAGCTTCTTGATTTAGACATTAAAACATTAACGATTACAAAAGATACTGAGGTTAAAGAAAAATTAACGAATTTAAAAAAACTTGGCTATGAAGTGGTGATCGGAGATGTGGTTACGGTTCAAACTGCTAAGCAATTAGGTCTGACAGGCGTTTTAATCACATCCGGAAAGGAAGCCATTATTGATGCATTAGAAGAAACGAGAAGGTCATATGGCTTATTCTCGCGGCTGCAACAGGATGTTTCATTATTTAAATCTATTCTCGACTGTAACGAACAGGTGATCGGGGTTATTAATAGAGAAGAGAAAATTATTTATGGAAATGAACGTTTCAATAAAGAATTTCAGTGGCTGAAATTAGAGAATTCGACAGATGTACAAAAGTTGATACAAGAAGCCGTCTTAACACGTGAAAAGCAAACAAAAACAGTTCACATCAATCAGTCATTTTGGACAATCACAGCATGTCCTAAAGAAGATGCTACTGTATTATATTTTGAAAAAGGACTTCCTAATCAAACTATTGTACAGGGTGGGGACGTGAACCTAAATGCAATAGAATTTCATACATCCGCTTCTTATATCCCTATTTCCGGGAAAAGCGAACTGATTCAGAAGGTGTTAAAGCAAATAGATCAATACAGTAAAAGTGAAGAACCTGTGTGGATATCGGGGGAAAAGGGGAACGGAAAAGAATTAGCTGCCCACTCCATTTATTTAAAAAGGAAAACAATGAATGAACCATTTATCATATTGAATTGTGACTTATTAAGTGCAGAACAACTGAAAAATCTAATGAATGAAGACTTTATTCGAAAATACGCCAATGGAGTTACGTACTTAAAAAATATCGATAAATTGAACTCTTATATGCAAAAGGAGTTATATCATATACTCAAGAATGAAAATGATAAAAAGCTGCAATGGCTAGTGTCTTCTGAGGATAATATTGAAGAAAAGGTCAAAAATGGCACATTTCATCGTGATTTGTATCATACATTGGCTCAATTAAAAATTCACATACCACCACTCCGAGAACGCAGAAAAGATATTGAGGATTTAGTCCATGTATTTATTTCAGAGTTGCGTCCAAGGTATGGAAATGAAGTGATTGGAATTCGACTAGATGCTTTGGAAGAGATTACCGACTATGATTGGCCAGGAAATGTAGAACAACTTAAACAAGTAATCGAACAATTATTTTTACAATCACATTCTTATTATATCGAGAAAGAAGAAGTTGAAACAGTTTTTAAACGATTAGAACAGCAAGAAAAGAATGATGCATTAACACATATCGATATAAGTGGCACATTAGAAGAAATAGAGAAACAAGTGATAACTAAAGTCCTTGAAGAGGAAGGATTAAATCAATCAAAAACAGCAAAACGTTTAGGGATTAACCGTTCTACCTTGTGGCGCAAGCTAAAATAGCAGCTTGCGTCTTTTTTGTGTACAAAGCGAAGTATAAATTGATGCAAATAACAACGTAATAAATATTTATAAAAAAGAATTTAAAAAAATTGCTAAATGCAACGTTTTGATTTATCATTACTGCTGTAAGCGTTTGTAGTGTTTGGAAATAAAACTGTATATGGGGCAGTTTAAGAAAAATTGGTATGTTGCAGAATTTAAATGAGCGACAAATAGAAAACTTATAATGCAATAATGAATAGACGATATGAGCCGAATGAAAAAGACGTAACCAATACAAACTATTATTGCGTGCAGAATTAACAAATATGAAAGATTTCGCAATGATGTTATCTGCTCCTGACTTAAGAGTTATTCATGTGGCCACCCATATTGGGCTTATTGATGCAATCAATGAAATTAACGTTGAGTGCCAATATACAGTTATTAAATTTGCGCACGAAATATTACAAAAGGTAGGGATTAAATCTCCTTGAATCGCAGTTTGTGGTATTAATTCACATGTTGTAGAAAATGGATTTTTTGGAAATAGTAAAGAAGAAAAATTATTTCAGCCATAGAAAAAGCGCGCGTAGAAGAAATTAATGTACAGAGATCACTTCCAGCGGATACATGATTCTTTAGAGCAAAACATGGCGACTTTGAAATGGTTGTTGTGTAATACCATGATTAAGTGCATGGGCCAATTAAAGTGTTAGGTCCAGAAGCTGAAGTAAATATCACTGTTGGTCTTCCTACGATTCGTACAAGCGTTGACCATGGAACAGCTTTTGATCGCTTTAGAAAAATATTGCAGACGAGCAATCGATCGTTAAAAGAAGCGATTCCGATGGCGATTGAATTAGCTACTGAGAAATAATTAATAATGGTGGTAGTAAAGCAAGGGATCTATTAGAGATCTTTTGCTCTTATATGTATAAAGAGTTGTTTAGTTTGAAAGGAGTGTAGAATGATGTCTTTCCCAAAAATTGCAAAAATAAGACAAAAATTCGAAGTAGAAAGTTTAGATAATATCCCTGTAACGATCACGGAGCAGTTTCAGCATGTGAAAGCAGAGGATAAAATTAAGCCTGGTATGGAAGTGGCGATTACAGTTGGAAGCCGCGGGATTGCAAATATACCATTAATCGTCAAAAGTGTTGCTGATGAGATTAAAAAGTTAGGTGCAACGCCGTTTATTGTCCCTGCAATGGGAAGCCATGGAGGAGCGACAGCTGAAGGCCAAATTGAGGTGCTAGATGGATTAGGGGTTACCGAAGAGTCAACGGGCTGTGAAATTCGTTCTTCTATGGAAGTTGTTGAAATTGGTGTCACATCAGCAGGTATTCCTGTATATCTTGATAAACATGCTTATCATGCGGATGGAATTATCATCATGGGACGTGTTAAGCCACATACAGATTTTAAGAAAGACATCGAGAGCGGTGTCTTAAAAATGGCATCCATTGGAATTGGGAAGCATAAGCAGGCACTTGCATTACACACATATGGCATTAAAGGAATTCGCGATATGATGCCTGAAGTTGGAAAAGTAGCAATTAAAAACTCAAACACATTGTTTGGTATCGCTATTGTTGAAAACGCACATGAGGAAACAGCAATTATAGAAGCAATCGAGCCAGAACAAATTGAAGAACGTGAAAGAGAACTGTTGGTAAAAGCCTTTGATATGATGCCAAGCTTACCATTAGAAGAAATGGATATTTTAGTTGTGGACGAAATTGGTAAAAATTACAGTGGCACGGGTATGGATACAAATATTATCGGACGAATTCGTGTATTGGGAGTAGAAGAGCCGAAAAAGCCAAGTATTAAATATGTCATTGCTTCAAATATAAGTGAGGCTAGCCATGGGAATGCCCTTGGTATTGGCTTGTCTGATTTAACGACTAAACGTTTGTTTGAAAAAATTGATTATCAAGCAATGAATGAAAATGTTGTAACGAGTACATTTTTAGATCGAGCTAAAATTCCGATCGTTCTTGATAATGACCAAGAGGCATTAAAAGCAGCTCTACGTGCAAATTGGGGCGTTTCGTCTGTTGAGGCAAGAATTGTACGTATCCCCAATACTCTTCATCTTGGTGAGCTATACGTATCTGAGGTTATATTTAATGAACTAAAAGATAAAGAAAACATCGAAGTATTAGAGGATCTGCATGAAATGAAGTTTGATGAAGACGGTTATTTCTTGCCGATGTAATAGGCATCCTTTTTGAGGATTTAAGCTTTGATAGATAGCAGACATCAAAAAACGGCTTTCCAGATGGAAGCCGTTTTTTGTATCTTAAAATTTTTTGGATAAATCAAGACGGAAAGGTTCACGTCCAGCGACTAATTTTGGCTAGAAGTACAAGAACGTTTTCCCAATAATGGAGTGTGGTATACACATCTGCCCTATAATGTTTCACATGAAACAGTTATAGGTGGAGGGAAACTTAATTGGAAAATTATATAAATTAATGGTGCGGAGAGAGTTGGATTGTCTAGCAGTTTTGAGACGACTATGTAACCTACATTCTCATTAAGCCTTGTCAAGAGACACAGTAGCAAAATCGTTTGGCTATACATCCAAACGATTCTTCTGAGCGGTTTAAAAGGGAAGCAGGTTGGAATGAATTAAAGTATATTAATATACTAATAGGGTTAATGGGATCTATTTTTATGTTTTGAATGCTCCCTTTTAGCAATTTATATAATGGGAAATCCTACTTGTTTATATATAGGAGAGAAGGACTAGGCAAAAGATGATAAAATAAGAGTAACAAAGAAATAAATTGAGTATAAGAGGGAGATTGAATGTGAATATAAATGTACATCATCCACCTGATTATTCATCCGTTCCACAGGATAATTTAATTTTAGAACATTATGGCATAAATGAACTAAATTTTGAGTCTATTAAAAAGTACCGAGAAAAATTCTCTGCTATTAAGCCAGATCATCCTTGGAATGGATTGGAGATGAAGGAGTTTTTATATAAAATTGGTGCATGGGGAAAGGTGCGAAACACGAATAAGGAAGGCTTGACTCTTGCCGGTTTACTGATGTTTAGTGAAGAAAGGATCATTACGGAGGTATTGCCCCAGTATTTTCTTGAGTATCGAGAAAGCTTAGAGGAAACACTAAATGAGGGATGGTCCCAACGTTTTACTTCACAGGATGGAACTTGGTCGGGGAATGTATTTGACTTTTATTTTAAAGCGAGCACTGATTTAGTTGCTGATTTTAATACTTCATATAAAAGTAATGATTTTACTCAGTCTGACGAGATCGTTGCTATATCTTGCTTATATGAATCATTGATAAATACTTTAGTCCACTCCGATTACTATGGAGAAGGTGGGGTTGTAGTTGAAAAAGAAAAGGCCTTATTTCGATTCTCAAACCCTGGTCTTTTTCGTATATCAATAGAACAAGCATTAGAGGGAAATATAAGCAACCTTCGTAACCCTAATCTCTTTAAAATGTTTATTTTAATTGGGCTTTGTAAAAGGACCGGTTCCGGATTAAGAGGCATTGAAACGACATGGAGACATTATGGGAATGATGCTTTTGATTTAATCCAAGATTCAGAGTCAGAGCGTACGATTCTCACGTTACATGTAACTCTAAATTTATTAGAGGAAGAAGAACAATCTGAGACAATAATCGAAAATGATCTTCCCTTATTTCCCGAAGAAGATGAGCTGTTAATGGAGAATTTTGACGTCTTTGAGAACTCCGAAAATGAAAAAAACAACTCCTATAATAGTGGAAGTGACGTCGTTGATAAGAATGATAACTCCTATAATAGTGAAGAAATCTCCTATAATAACAAGGGTTACTCCTATAATAATGGAAGTGACTCCTATAACAAAGATGATAACTCCTATAATAGCGAAGATAACTCCTGTAATAAACAAGGTAACTCCTGTAATAATGACTACGACTCCTATAACAAAGAAAAGCGCTCTTTGGATAGTTTTAATGATGTTTTGAACTCCTATAATAGTGAAGTGCATGCGACAAATGAGGGAAAAACAAATATAGAGGTAAGTAATTCGACAAATGGATCAGAAGAGGAAGAAATAAATGTATCTTCTCCCAAAGAAATAAAAGAAATATTATGGGAAATATCAGAGCTTGCCAGAAGGAAAAAGCGCTTATCACCGAGCGTAATGGAAGAGATGATTGTAAGACTTTGTGCCTATAAGCCGTTAATGATAAAAGAACTAGCAGATTTATTAGAGAGAACACCTGATGGATTAAGAAATAATTATTTAGTAAAGCTATTAAATAAAGGGAGAGTAAGGTTGAAATATCCCAATCAAATAAATCACCCGAGGCAAGCTTATATAACTGTTGAGAAACAAAGAAAGTAAAGCTACATCTTTCTTGCATATAGTAACTAAGTTATAAGAGTATAGAAAATCGTATTTTTTGACTGCATAGAATTTAAATAAGCAATACTAGTAAAGGCTAGCATTGCTTATTTCTTTTATATCATTATCTAATCAATGAATCATTCGTATTATTTTGTATAGTTATCAAAATAACCTTGTATAAAGACGATAGGTGTACCTTTATCGCCACTTCCTGAAGTTAAATCAGATAGAGAACCTATTAGGTCAGTAAGTTTTCTAGGCGTCGTACCTTGTGCTTCCATTGTTCCTACAAGATCAGCACCTTTATTGTTAATGTATTGAGAGATCGCTTGTTGAAGTTCTTCGCCTCTTAAATCAGCAAAGTTATTATCAGCAAGATATTTTAACTTTACTTCATTAGGTGTTCCATCAAGCCCGGATGTGTAAGCGGGCGATACGACTGGATCAGCAAGTTCCCAAATCTTACCTACCGGATCTTTGAATGCTCCATCTCCATAAACCATGACTTCAACATCTTTTCCAGTCTTTTCTTTAAGCATATGTTGTATGTTATCAACGACAGGTTGGCAGTTACGTGGGAAAAGTTTCACACTATCTTCTGTTGCTTTATTAGAGCCAAGCAGACCATAAGCTTCATTACATCCGCTGCCATCAATAGACGCTGCTAATATGTTATCAAGGCTATAAATTTTTTCTCCACCATTTGCTTTTAAGATTTTCTTTGTTCTGAATCTTGTATGGATATCACAAGTAAGAACACTTTTTGTGTAATTTAAGATGGTTTTTGCATTATTTGAGAAGATCACTTCGCATTCAACGCCGCATTCTTCAACTAACGATTTATAATATTCAATATAATCAACGCCAGTAAAAGGATGTTTATTATAGCCAAAATGATCACGGAATTGTTTTTCTGTTAATACATCTGTCCAAGGGTTAACTCCCTTTTCATCAAGAACGTCAATATCAACTAAGTGATTGCCAACTTCATCAGATGGGTAGCTAAGCATTAAAACAATTTTTTTTGCTCCTTTTGCAATACCGCGGAGCAAGTTTGAAAAACGATTACGACTTAAGATAGGAAAAATAACACCAACAGTATCTTCTGCGAATTTTGCTTTAACATCTTTAGCGATATGATCAATCGTCGCGTAGTTCCCTTGAGCACGAGCTACGATTGATTCTGTTAATGTAACGATATCTTTATCATTAATGTTGAAGCCTTCCACTTCTGCAGCTTTTAACACACTATCAACAACGATTTCTTCGATGTTATCCCCTTGATTGATGATTGGACAACGAAGACCTCTTACAACTGTTCCTACAACTCTTTCCAAAATAATCGCTCCTTAAACTCACAAAGTTAATTTATAGTATGTCCCTACTTGTACTATACATCGTTTTAGTGATATAAGTAAAATGGATATATCGAATGGTGGGTATAAGGAGTGCTTATATGGTAAGTAAATTAGATTTATATAAAGTATTTTATAAGGTAGGAAAAAGCGAGAGTTTTTCTAAGGCAGCAAAAGACCTTTATATGACACAACCAGCTGTCAGTCAAGCGATCATGCAGTTAGAAAGAGAATTAGATATCCGTCTATTTAATAGAACTCCAAAGGGAGTATCATTAACAAACGAGGGCAGTCTTCTATTTGAATATGTTCATTTGGCCCTTAATTTAATTGATGTTGGGGAAGAAAAGATTTTGGAGTTTAAAAATTTAACGACAGGGGAATTAAAGATAGGTGTGGGTGATACGATATCTAGGTATTATTTACTTCCTTATTTAGAAGCCTTTCATAATCAATATCCTAATATTAAATTAAAGATTGTTAATGGTACAACATTAGAGATTTGTTCTATTTTAAAATCAGGAGAAGTTGATATAGCAATTTGTAATTTTCCCCTTGATGATCCTACATTAGAACTTATCCCATGTATTGATGTCCACGATATTTTTGTTTGTGGGGAGAAATATAAGAATAGCTTATCTAAGCCAATAAGCCTTAATGAAGTAGTAAAACTGCCCTTAATATTACTCGAACCGAAATCGATTTCCAGAAAGTATGTTGAGGATTTTATGATATCTAAAGGTATTAAGATTTCGCCAGAATTTGAATTAGGATCCCATGATTTATTATTGGAGTTTGCTAAGATAAATTTAGGAATTGCATGTGTGACGAAAGAATTTTCCCAAGAATATTTAAATAATGGACTAGTGTATGAAGTTCAATTAATGGAGGAAATACCAAAGAGAAATATCGGTGTCTGTTTTTTGAAAAGTGTACCATTATCGCCAGCTTCAACGAAATTTGTTGAGATCATAGAAAATAAATAAGTATAAGTGCATGTTCAAAAAAGAGGATAAAAAGAGCCGAAAAGTTCGAGGAGCGCATCTCGAGAGAACCTGCGCGTATGGAGTAATACGTGAGGAACGGTAGAGACAGAGCTTTGAAGCAATCCGCAAGCTTTTTTACCGGACTTTTTGAACCACCTCTATAAAGAGTATTTCGCTAAATTAGTATTTCAACCATTTAATTGTTGGAGCCTTGAGGACTTTTAGATACCAAAAAGGGGTAGCCAGACTTAGTCAGTCTATATGGCTACTCCCTTTGACTCTTATTCAAAAATGAGGTTGTTATAACAACCTATTAAGCTAACGTTGGCATATCCAAAAGAACTGCATGATGGTTTAAAGGATAGGACTTACGAGTAAACCTGAAAAAGATTGCTAGCTGAGCATAATGAGGAATCTGACAACATAATTCCTCTCTTTTAGCCTGCATACTTTAAGCACCTTTTTTACTTGTATATCCCCCCTGAATCGATTCCAAGTCTCAACTTGGATAAAACGTAGAGAGAAAATAGCGAGAGACAAATCAAGTGCCCAATAAAAAGGCTATCCGGAAGGGGGGATACCGGGGAGAACGAGAATAAAAAATTAGGAGACTGTAAAAATTAACTTACTATTTTATGCAATACGATCTTCCTTGTGAATGTCATTAGGTTCGCTTTTATAATAGTATTTTCCTTTTGTGAAAATTGCTATAATGACTGTAAGTATAGCTGCTAGAATCGCAGCAAAGAATGCTGCAGTACTTTGTAAGAACGCTCCCATATATCCTAATGCTGCTATTGTCCCTAAGCCGCTTGCAATTAGTAAAGACACGACTCCAACGGGATTCCATTTATATAAATACTTCTGGCGAGCCTCATAATAACCAGGTCCAATTTTCAGTAATTTTTTCACAACCATGGCGTCAGTGACTAATATGGCAGCCCAAGCCAATAAAAAGACTCCCTGGAATGTCATTGCTGTATCTAAATGATCCACTATGTCACATAGCATTAAAACGATCGCCGATATACCGGATACAATAACCCAGAATCGTCTGCCAGGTGTAAATTTAAAGATGTTTTCGAAGAAGTTAGATAATGATAAGGAACTGCTATATATATTTGTCACATTAATTCTCAATTGGGTTAGCATGGTGAATAATGCTCCTCCAATACCAAGAAGCAGTACGATGTAAACCCCTGGATTTGGTTCGCCCAGACGAACACCAAACCATATGCCAAGACCACCCATGACACCAAAACAGAAAATCTGTGGAATAAATCCAATCGCAACCGATCCTACTTTGATATCTTTTGGTTTAAGGAAACGGGCATAGTCCGAAGCAAGCAGGGCTGTCAAACCCATGATCCCGTGGTGCATGCCGATACAAAGTAGTAAAGCCTTACCCCCGACTTGAACGCCATCTGGCATATATGTCCAAAAACTCCCTTCATATACTGACGGTGTGTAAATGGATACAATGATTGCGGTTACCAAAAAAACAGCAAAAATAGGTAAAGACCACTTTTGTAATTTATCTAATTGTTTTATACCAAACCAATTCAAAGGAATAACGATTGTTCCGAAGAGAACGATTAGCGCCCATTCTGGAATGACCGGGAAGAAGGTATGAATGGCTGAAACTAAAATCAAGCCTTCAAACGCACAATACATAATGAAGTTTGTTGCATAAATGAACGAGGTTAATGATGCGCCTATATAGCCAAATCCGCCCCCTCTGGATAATAAATTGACGTTCATACCGGACTTTGCTGAAAGATAAGCAATGAATGTTCCGAGTATACCGGCTACGATTATCGCATATATGGAGGATATAATGGCATTAATGGCTCCGAATTGAAGCGCCATAACGCTTCCCATTTGAAAATAAAAAATGGCTGTTGCTATACCAAAGGTAATATTTGTAATACTTAACCAACCCATATTCCTTTGTTGCCGTGGCACTCTATCTAATGAATAATCATCTTTCATTTCTTCTTTCACTTTGTGATCTGTTACATTGACAGATCTCATACGTATCTACTCCTTTTTGTGTATTATTTCACAAATTAGTTTCTGGCTGCTATGCACAGATTCATCATCCCGCTACACTCTATATTCAATATATCAATATAACTAGGGAATTATCAAACGTCATTATTGCGGTTGCTTGGTGCTTAGACTACTAGAAGCCCGCTACATCTACCAATTCCTCCTTATATCATAGGATTTGTAGCATATACTACACAATTGATGGGATATTGACGATACCTTCAGATTCATTTAACATTTGCACTTTTGTAGAAAAGCGTGTTAGGGATTTCCAAAACCTTCTTTGAGCGTATTAACTATGTTGTATACTCACCTTCTATAATAAAACGATATAAAGTTTCAATTGACGTTTTGCTAAGTGTTCTTTATGATATGAAAGAGAATTCCCGTACGTAAGCGGGAGAGGTTCATAGCTGATACCCTCTATAAAAAACTATGGATACATGGGAATTTGCCATGTCCATACTGGGCATGGCTTTTTATGTTTTATCCTTTTAGTTGCAATAGAATGATTAGCGGATCTCTCTTTTAAAACAGTGTCGGGAAACCATTTACAAGGGGGATTTTTATGTCTGGCCGAAGCAATGAAGAAGGTTTAAAGGATTTAACATTATTAGGTAATCAACATACACAATATTCATTTGATTATGCACCGGAGGTATTAGAGGCAGTAGATAATCTTCATTCGAATCGTGATTATTTCGTGAAATTTAATTGTCCGGAGTTCACTAGTTTATGCCCACTGACACACCAGCCTGATTTTGCAACGATGTATATTTCTTACGTTCCAGATCAAAAAATTGTCGAGAGTAAATCACTAAAATTATATCTTTTCAGTTTTCGTAATCATGGTGATTTCCATGAAGATTGCGTTAACATTATTATGAACGATCTAATAAAATTACTTGACCCAAGGTATATTGAAGTTTGGGGGAAATTTACACCACGTGGTGGAATTTCCATCGATCCATGGTGCAATTATGGGAAACCAGGTACCAAGTACGAAGAGATGGCCAGTTTCCGTTTGATGAATCATGATCTTTATCCTGAAAAAGTCGACAATCGTTAATCGTTAAAACAAGGTAAGGGTATTGTCGATAAGGTTATTTAATCCACCTAAAGTTATGAATTTCATATGATAGATTTAACTAATTTATATGTGTTCCATATACATTGTAAAATTTTAAAATGATAATAGAAAAACGGAAATTCCACTCAATTCGTTCATTACGAGTGGAATTTCCGTTTTTTGTATGAAGGACATGGGACGAGGCTTCGCGACTTACTCATATAGCCAATCTACTTAGCAGGCATACTTATATTATCGAGAAAGTAGCTGAAATGCCCGCTCTGCACCGCCACCATTGTGATTAAGCGAGTGTAGCGTGCTTCATGATATATCTTTCATAGTAAAGGATGGCGTTTTAACGCCATTCAGGTTTTGAATGAGGATTATCATTCTGAAATGATTAAATGGGTGCTTGTTTTCTTAAATGAATCGATGAGATTCTTATTTACATTTTGGTCCGTAATAATGTAATGAATTTTATCAAGTGTTGCAATACCAATGGTGACATCCTTACCAAATTTTGTACTGTCTGCGGCAACATAAATTTCTTTAGATAATTCAATCATTTTTTTCCTCGTAATCGCTTCTTCTAAATTATAATCAGAGATTCCTTTTTCGACTGTAATCCCACTAGCACAAATAAACGCTTTTACTATATTCAATTCGCTAAAATTGAATAAATAATCATAAGCTACTACAGACTGTTCATTATGTCTGACCTTTCCACCAATGATAATTAGCTCTACATCGCTATTTATTAGTTCTAATACAACAGGAATTGAATTCGTCACTACCGTTAGCTTCTTCTTATTTTTAATATATTTTGCAATTTGATAGGTTGTCGAACCGCTATCTATAAAAATACAATCACCGTCATAGATCAAATCGCTACATTTTTGTGCAATTACTTCTTTTTCATTTATATGGCTGACCAAGCGTTCGTCAATTGTCGATTCCCCAAATTTTGCTTCAACGAGCTTAACTCCACCATAAATTTTTTCAATTTTCCCTTGTTTTGTGAGCAGGTTTAGATCTCTACGAAGAGTATCAACAGAGACTTTTAATTCTTCAGTTAGCTCAGATATTTTGAGAACCTTTTTGACCATTAATAATTCAGTAATTTTCTGTTGTCTTTCAACTGGAAACATATATTCACCTACTCAAAGTTATCATTTTTTAAAGAAGTATTAATTCTAGTGTACTGATTACTTATTATATATTCAATATATTTACATAAATAATAAGATGAGTTGATCATGAATATAGAATAAGTTAGGCATGAGTTTGTATTAAGTTAATGATAAATTACGCAATATTTACACAGTATTTACGTGAATCTTTATATTAATTTACATCGAGTTTTTATACTAAGGTTGTGTTTAAGGGGGTGAACAGTTTGCTGAAATTACAAAATGTAAGCAAACAATTCGATAGAAAAGTAGTTTTAGATGACATAAATATTGAAATTAAAGCTGGTGAAATTGTTTCCCTATTAGGTCCGAGTGGGAGTGGAAAAACCACTTTATTAAATATTATTTTAGGCTTAACCCAATTGGACCATGGAAAGATTATCTTTAATGATATGGATATGAGTCATGTACCAATGAAGAATCGAGGATTTAATATCGTATTCCAAGATTATGCGCTCTTTCCCCATTTAAGTGCTTATGAAAATATTGTATATGGATTAAGAAATAAGAAGGGATTAGTGTCCGAGAAAGAGCTTCAAGAATACATCGAATTCTTAGAGTTAAAACCTCATTTAACAAAGAAAATTGGCGAGTTATCAGGTGGTCAGAAACAGAGGGTGGCTCTTGCAAGAACATTAGTTATGAAACCAAAAATATTATTACTAGATGAGCCTTTAAGTGCACTAGACGGGGTCATTAAAGAATCCATTAAACAGCGTATTCAATCTATTGCAAGAGAGTTTAAGCTTACGACGATTATTGTAACGCATGATCCGGAAGAAGCATTAACTTTGTCAGATAAAATTCTAATTATCAATCAGGGAAATATATCTCAATTTGGAACACCTCGGGAAATTATCAATCAACCCAAAAATGATTTTGTTAAAGAATTTATTCTTAAACAATTACAGATTAAGAGACAAAATATTTATAACTTATTCGGTGAAAAATATGCCTAATGTAAAAACAGAAATACGAGTCATTTATTTATCTATACTAGTGGTATTTGCAGTGTTTCTATTATTCCCGCTTGGCACTTTATTTGTTCGCTCGTTTGAAACAAATCAGGGGTTTGGTATCTCAAACTATCTTTCGATTCTGTCTAATCAGGACTTAATTGAGGCATTTGGAAATAGCATAAAAATTTCTACCATGACGGCTGTCATCACAACGATTCTAGCATTTACTCTTGCTTATGCCGTCAATTGTACAAGAATCTACGGCCCGATAAAAACCGTCATTAAAACCGGTATTGTAATTCCGATGTTACTTCCAACGATTACGTATGGGTTCGCCATTATGTATTCATTTGGAAATCAGGGCTTACTAACAAAAATCTTTGGACGAAATTTATTTGAAATTTATGGATTTAATGGATTATTAATTGGCTATGTGATTTATACAGTACCAGCAGCGTTTCTTCTACTTAATAATTCCTTTAAATACATTGATAAAAAATTTATCGTCGTTTCCAAGTTAATGGGGGATGGATCGTTAAGAAGTTTCATGAATACAATCGTACGGCCATTATTGGGAACTTTAGGTGGGGCTTTTGTTCTTTCGTTTATCTTGAGCTTTACAGACTTCGGAATACCAGCTTCGGTAGGTGGGACGTATTATGTTGTGGCGACTCAACTATACCAAGTGATGCTTGGTTCCATTCCCGATTTTAATCATGGTGCAGTCATTGCCATACTGATGTTACTACCAGCCGTGTTTGGTGTATTACTACTAAATTATCTTGAAAAACTGAATTTTCATTATGACAAGTTTAGCAATATAGAGCTGATTCAACATAAATTTAGAGATATTTGTTTGGGGGTTATTTCCTCGGTAATTATAGTAGCAATGCTTTCTATTTTTGCCGTCATGTTTATTGCCCCATTTTTAAATAGTTTTCCTTATGATCTTACTTTCACATTGAAACATGTTATGAACATCTTTCAATCTAGCGATTTAACAGATGTTTATAAAAATTCATTACTAGTTGCTACATTAACGGCTGTATTAGGCACGTTGTTCGCCTATTGCTCAGCCATTCTAAACGCCCGTACACCTTTAAGATGGAAGTCATCGATTGATATTATTTCAATGATGACGAACACAGTCCCAGGTATGGTATTAGGTTTATCGTATTTACTGCTTTTTAATGGCAGTAGTTTAAAAGGGACATTCACAATTATCGTACTATGTAATATTGTTCACTTTTTTACTACACCATATTTAATGGCGAAAAATTCGCTATCTAAAATGAACCCATCTTGGGAAACAACTGGAGAATTATTGGGAGATAGCTGGATAAAGACAATCTATCGAGTAATTCTACCAAACTCAGCATCGACAGTGATTGAGATGATTAGCTACTATTTTATCAATTCAATGGTTACAGTTAGCGGGATTATCTTTTTGGTCACAGCTCAAACTTCGTTAGTAGCTAGCGAAATTAAAGAGCTACAGCATTTCGCTAAATTCAATGAAATATTTGTCTTATCTTTACTGATCTTCATTACAAATTTATTTATTAAGTTACTTTGTGATTATCTTCAAAAGAAACAATTAACAAAGTGAAACTTCCATCAGTGTGTGGGGGTGCAGCCTGTTAAACCGGGATAAATCGTTAACTATTAACTATGTAAAGTGAGGGAAAATGATGTTTAAAACGGTGAAGGGAATTATGTTGTCTCTGTTTGTTCTAGGTTTAGTATTTGCATTAATTGCTTGTACCAGTAATAAAGACGATGGATCAAAAAAAGTTGTGATTTATACAAATGGTGATGAAGAGGCCACAATGGCTATGGAAAGTGCTTTAAATGACGCCGGATACGATGGAAAGTATATTCTTCAATCGTTAGGTACATCTGAATTAGGTGGAAAGCTACTGGCAGAGGGAGATCAAATTGAAGCTAATTTAGTAACAATGAGTTCTTATTTTGTAGAAAGCGCGCAAGAAAAACATTCCATGTTTGCCGATTTATCGTTTCAAACAAATCCATTAGAGAAATATCCACCGTTTTACACGCCAGTTTTAGCGAATACGGGTTCAATCTTTGTGAATACAGAAGTAATTAAGCAAAAAGGCTTAACGATGCCAACTTCTATTAAAGATTTAACGAAACCAGAATTTCAAGGACTCGTGTCGATTCCTAATATTTTGGACTCATCAACAGGTTGGCTGTTAGTTCAAGCAGTCATTAATCAATATGGAGAAGAAGAAGGGAAAGCAGTTCTTCATGATTTAATTGCAAATAGTGGTCCACATCTTGAAAGTTCAGGATCAGGCCCAATCAAGAAAGTACAAGCTGGGGAAGTCGCTGCTGGTTTTGGATTGCGTCACCAAGCAGTTGTAGCGAAAGAGTCAGGGTTACCAATTGATTATATTGATCCAATTGAAGGGAATTTTTCACTAACTGAATCCGTTGCTGTTGTGAAGAAAGATGATGCGACAACGAAGTTAGCAATGGAAATGGCAGAAGTGATTATAAAAGATGCGAGAAAAAATTTAATAACGAATTATCCAGTTGCACTTTATGAAGGTGAAACAGTTGGAGCTAATAACAAACCAGCACATTCAATGAAATTTGAAAAGCCATTAACCATCGAATTATTAGAGCAACATCAACAATTTTTCAAATCAGCAAAATAAATGATTAGGGAGTGATTGTATGAAAAACTATAAACTTCTAACACCAGGTCCATTAACTACAACAAGCGCAGTAAAAGAAGAAATGCTCTTTGACCGTTGTACTTGGGATCATGACTATAAAGAAATCACACAAAAAATAAGAACCCAACTTCTTGAATTTGCAGGTGCTTCTAAAGAGGAGTATACAGTAGTACTCATGCAAGGAAGTGGTACGTTTGCTGTTGAATCGGTGATGACTTCTACCATTTCGAATCAGGATAAGGTTTTAATCGTAACGAATGGCGCATATGGTGAACGTGTAGTAAAAATGGCTCAATATATTGGCCTAAATTTTGGCGAATACAGTGTCGCATACAATGAATACCCAAATGAAGCGGAAATCAGGGACATTCTAGAAGAAGATCAGGAAATTACACATATCGTCATGGTGCATTGTGAAACAACGACAGGCATTTTAAATCCAATTGAAATGATTTCAAACCTGTCTGAGGAATATGGAAAAACATTAATTATTGATGCAATGAGTAGTTTTGGCGGAATGGAAATTAATGTTCCTGATCTAGGAATTGATTATTTAATTAGCAGTGCAAATAAATGTATTCAGGGTGTTCCTGGATTCGGGTTTGTCATTGCTAAATTAGAGAAACTTAGAGCATGTGAAGGAAATGCCCGCAGTTTGTCATTAGATTTATTTGATCAATGGAAGGAAATGGACCAAGATGGGAAATGGCGCTATACTTCGCCTACACACGTAGTGGCTGCATTTTCTAAAGCAATTGATGAATTAGTAGAAGAAGGTGGTATTTCTGCTAGATTTACTCGATATCAAAGTAATAATCAGCTTTTAAGAGAGAGACTTGAAAAAGTAGGGATCCATGCCTATATTTCAGATGAAAAACAATCACCTATCATTACAACATTTCTTTTTCCAAATGAACATTTCAACTTTGTAGACTTTTATTTATTTGTGAAAGAGCGAGGATATGTCATCTATCCAGGGAAGCTAACAGACGTAGATACATTCCGAATTGGAAATATCGGTGAAATCTATGAAGAAGATATTCAGGAATTATGCAATATTATAGAAGAATACATGGGAGTGGTGACAAAATGAATAAAATCGAAGGCGTAATATTTGATTGGGCTGGAACAACAGTTGATTTTGGATGCTTTGCACCAGTGAATGTATTTGTGGATATTTTTAAGAATGCAGGAATTGACGTAACGATGGAAGAAGCAAGAGCTCCAATGGGGATGCTGAAAATTGACCATATTCGTGAGATGTTATCTATGCCTAGAGTATCTGCCCTGTGGGAAGAAAAATATGGCCGAGTATATAGTGAACAAGATGTAAAGAGTTTATATGCTGAATTTGAACCCGCACTTATGGCTTCATTATCAGAGTATACGGATCCGATTCCTGAGGTGATTGAGACAGTTGAAGTTTTGAGAAATCAAGGTTTGAAAATTGGTTCAACAACAGGGTATACAAATACGATGATGGATGTCGTTGTTCCTAATGCTTTGAAAAAAGGCTACAGCCCGGATTGTTATATTACTCCCGATGAAACAAATTCGTTAGGAAGACCATATCCATATATGATTTATCGGAATATGGAGCGGCTCAAACTATCAGCATCATGGAAGGTCGTAAAAGTAGGGGATACCATTTCGGATATTAAAGAGGGGGTCCAGGCAGGAGTTTGGTCAGTTGGCGTCATAATCGGCAGCTCTGAAATGGGTTTAAGCTTAAATGAATTTAATCGTTTATCAGAATCTGATAAAGAAGCTGTCATCTCTAAAACAGCAAACTCTTTTATGCGAAATGGGGCAGATTTTACGATTAAAACGATGAGTGAACTTCCAAATCTTATAGAACGCATTAACAGTTTTATCTCAGAAGGTGAGCGACCGAATGCAAGATAATCATGAGTCAGCTATCAATTAAGTGAGTTACATGCAAACACAAAAAAAGATCGGGACCTACATATTCTACATGTTAGAGGAATGTGTGGGTCCTGATCTTTTTGTTAGATCATTAATAGATGTTTTTCGTAGTTCACTAAAAAAAATTATGCGACTATTTTTTAAATAGTAAATAAATAAAATAAGGGGCACCAATTAATGAAACCATAATTCCAGCTGGAATCCCATCAGGATCGACGAGATTACGGCCAATTGTATCTGCAAATAGCAATAACCAACCGCCCATGAGAATGGAAACTGGGATAAATAATTGATTTCGTGGGCCGACTAGTGCTTTGGCAATATGTGGAGCCATAAGGCCAATAAAAGCAATTCCACCTGTAACAGAAACGGCAGAAGCAGCTAAAGCAACGGCTGTTAAAAGCAATACGATACGTTCTTTTTCGATAGAAACACCAACACCGATTGCTACTGGCTCACTTAATCCAAGGATATTCAAACGATTTGCTTTGTATAAAGTAAATGGAATGAGAATGACTAACCACGGAAGCATAGCCAAAATGAAAGGCCAATCCGTTCCCCAAATATTTCCGGCTAACCATTTCGTAATAAAATCGACTTTTTCTCGCTCTGAAGCTGATATAAGTACAATCATTGCTCCGGAAAGAGCCATGGATAAACCAACTCCGACTAATACGAACCTCGTTGGTTGCAAACCTACCTTGCGATTATATGACAAGATGTATAGGAAGAAGGCCGTTAGTAATGCACCAGCAAACCCGACTAATGGTAGCATATACACAAATGAACCAACATCTATTGGGGAAAATAGAAAGTACACGGTAATGGCTAATCCTGCTCCAGAGTTAATGCCAATAATGCCAGGGTCTGCTAAATCATTGCGTGTGACCCCTTGTAAAATAGCACCAGATAAAGCAAGCGCCATTCCTGCTAATACTGTAATAAAAATTCGCGGTAATCGAATAGAAAATAGCACAAATTCTTCTTTAAACGTACCTTGGCCAATTAGTGTGGGAAGAAGGCGATCATAGGAAAGGGAAGCATAGCCCAATCCCATTCCGATAATGGTCGTTAGTAAAATTAGTAAAAGTAAAATAAATAAAATGATTCGTTGTTTTCTAATTAATGATGGCTGAATCATGAGAAAGCCTTGCCCCCTTTATGAACGATAATTAGGAAGAAAGGTAATCCGATTAGTGAAACGATAGCAAACACTGGTGTTTCATAAGGAGAGTACATCGTCCGTCCAAGTGTATCAGCAAGAAGCATAAAAATAGCGCCTAAAATGGCTGACATAGGAATAATAGAGCGATAATCAGTCCCGACTATTGCTCGCACAATATGTGGGATCATTAAGCCGATAAAAGCCATATTTCCGACTAGCGCCACAGAAGCACCTGCAAGGAGGATAATCACAACAAACAGAATCACTTTTATTTGTGTTGTTTTTTGACCTAACCCAACAGCGACTTCTTCATTTAAACTAAGAATCGTCAACTGTCTTGAGAGAACAATGGAAATAAGAATACCGATTAAAATGATAGGGATGATTGCTTGGAGCTGCGCCCAATTTGTTCCAATCAATCCTCCAGACGTCCACATGGAAACATTTTTAGCCACTTTAAAATAAATGCTAATGCCATCGCCGATTGCATATAGAAAAGCAGAAATGGCAGAACCAGCTAAAACAATTCGGAGTGGAGAAAAACCACCTTTTTTCATGGTGGAAATCCCAAAAACTAAGAAGGAACCTACAGCTGCTCCAATAAAACAAGCTATCATGATCCCAAAGTAATTTACGGAAGGAATAAAGGCAATAGTGATCGCTAAAGCTGTATTCGCTCCCGCTGATAAACCAAGCAAACCTGGATCAGCGAGTGGATTTCTTGTGATACCTTGCATGATAGCACCTGAAACCGCTAATGCTGCACCAACAAAAATGGCGCCAACTTCCCGCGGTAAACGAATTTCGCGGATAATCGAAATAGCACTGCTAGTGGTATTAGATGTAAGGCTCAGCCAAACATCTTTAATCGAAGTGTCAGCAGCGCCAAATACGATGGAAACAATAAACATACTAACAAATAAAAAGAATGCTGCTACAAATTTAATGAATAGTTGAGTAGATCGCTGTTTATCTTTTTTCATAAGTCTCTCATCTTTCCTTTTATAAAGTGAACCTTCAATAAGTAGGGATTTTTATTCATCGCCCTTTTAAATTAGTGTTGTAATAATCTCTGCTAATTAGAAGGTGGCGATATGGAGAACCCGATTGGTTCTACTAATCCTTTGAAATCAGAAAGGTAAATTTTAGTGCATCTTACTAGCTCTAAAAATGGAGGTAGGCGTATTGCCTGTTAATCCAAAAAATAAAAGAGGATGTCCCAGTAATAGGGCTTGACCCTTTCCTTATGGGAGATCCTCTTTCTAAAACTTAGTTACCTAGAAATGATTTTTTAAAGAAGTCTAATTGTAATTCTAAAGTTAGTGGGTCATTAAAGTAGAATTCTTTAGCATTTGCCTCAAATACATGATTGTTTTTAACAGCTGGAATGTTCTTATACGTATCTGTTTCTAGGAATGAATTGTCTGTATCTGAATCTTTACTGAAAATCACATAATCGCCAGCAAATTCAGGAAGTACTTCTAACGATAATGCATACCAACCATCTTTTAAGGCTGTTTCCTTAACTTTTTCTGGCATGTTTAACTTCATCTCTTGATATAAAATTTCAGTTCCACGACCCCAATTATCGCCGTAAACATATAGCTGTTTATCCCAGTTTTCAATGACAGAAACAGTTGCGTCTTCACCAATTTTGGCTTTAATTTCTTCACCGGTAGCTTGTGCACGTTGTTTAAAATCATCAACCCAAGCTCGTGCCTCTTTTTCCTTATTTAACAGTTTGCCTATTTCAATATGCTGTGTTAAATAATCTACTTTACCGTATGTATATACTACAGTCGGAGCAATATCTTTTAACTTATCAACATTTTTAACATTGTCTAAACCGATAATTAAATCTGGCTTTAATTCAATTAGTTTTTCTAAGCTCTCATCTGTTACTGCTTCAACGCCTTTAAGTTTTTCTTCAAAGTTTGGATTCATCTTAGACCAATCATCGACACCTACAAGGTTAACTCCTAATGACATTACATTCCCAGCGAAGCTGGAAAGCACAACTACACGCTGTGGATCAGCAGGAACCTCAATCGGCCCATTTTCAGATTCGTATGTAATGGTTTCTGGATTTTTTTCTTGATTTGCATCCTTTTTACTCTCATCTTGTGTTGTGTTATTACTACATGCACTAATAACTAGCAATAGTAGTAGGGTAATCGGAAAGAATAGTTTCTTCATGATATGAATCTCCTTTTAATAAATTATAAGTTAAACACATTGGTTTATTTGTTCTTGGATCTCTACCAATTTCAGCATCGATTTGAAATACTTTTCTTAATACATCTTGGGTGATAATTTCTTCACAACTTCCTGCTTTAACGATTTCACCATCTTTCAATGCGATAATATAGTCAGCAAATCGGGCAGCTTGGTTTAAGTCATGAAGGACCATAACAATTGTACGCTTCTGTTCTTTATTTAGTGTTTGCAAAAGTTCCAAAACTTCTAACTGATGCGCCATATCTAAATAAGTTGTAGGTTCATCTAGAAAAATCATTTCGGTTTCTTGTGCTAGAGCCATAGCAATCCACACGCGTTGGCGTTGACCGCCTGAAAGTGCATCTACCGAACGGTATTTAAACTCCTTCGTTCCTGTAACTTCAAGAGCCCAATCAATAACTTCATAATCTTTTTTAGTTAATCGGCCAAAGCCCTTTTGGTAAGGAAAGCGGCCATAAGATACTAGCTCTCCAACTGCTAATCCGCTTGCACTTTCTGGTGTTTGCGGCAGAATCGCCATTTTTTTTGCAAGTATTTTCGTGCTCTCTTTTGAGATATTTTCTCCATCTAATACGACTGCTCCAGATTGATGGGGAATAATTCGAGTGATAGCTTTCAATAGTGTTGATTTTCCACAGCCATTGGAACCAATGATGGTAGTAATTTTTTTATCTGGAATTTCTATATTAAGATCTTTTACAATTAACCGTTCCCCATAACCAATGTTTAGGTCATCTGTATATAGGCGTGCCACGTTGCAACCTCCTTTTGGAACATCTAAGCTTAATTAGTTGATAATGATTATCAATTTCAAACACATACCTAATATAAATCTATCTATTTCTACTGTCAACCATTATTTTATTGCAAAAGTAAAGAATAGGATGTATTCTTTACTGAGAATGATAATCATTAATAATTAAGTGTTGAGGAGTGGATGGGATGGAACAGCAAGAACTATTTGAGGTGACCGTAATTGGAGGAGGGCCAGCAGGGCTTTACTCAACCTTTTATAGTGGACTTAGAGAAATGAAAACGAAGCTTATTGAATATCAACCCCAATTAGGTGGGAAAATTCATGTATATCCTGAGAAAATGATTTGGGATGTTGGAGGCCTGACGCCAATACCAGGAGCAAAATTAATTGAACAGCTTGTTGAGCAAGGATTGACCTTTAACCCAAAAGTTGTGTTGAATGAAAAGGTAGAGTCGATCAGCCGTAATGAAGCTGGCATTTTTGTCTTACAAGCTTCCTCTGGCCAAACACATTACTCGAAAACAGTGATTGTTGCTGTTGGGGGTGGAATATTGAATCCGCAAAAGCTAAAAATAGAAGGTGCGGAAAGGTTTGAAGTAACCAATTTAAATTATACAGTAAAGTCTTTAAAACGATTCAGGGATAAAACAGTGATCATTTCAGGTGGAGGCAATTCTGCAATCGATTGGGCCAATGAATTAGAGCCGATTGCCAAAAAAGTGTATGTAACATATAGGAAGGATGCATTAGCAGGCCATGAATCACAAGTAACACAATTAATGCAAAGTTCTGCAGTTTGTTTCTTTAATACATCAATAACAAAACTAATGGCTAGTGAGAATCATGAAGTCATTGAACGTGTTGAACTGACTAATTCTGAAACAGGAGAGGTTTCATATCTGCCAATTGATGAAGTCATTATTAATCATGGTTATGAAAGTGATGCGGCACTACTTGAAAATAGTGTATTAAATATTGCTCTAGCAGAGAATTATTATATTGCCGGCAATGCTACTAGCGAATCTTCAATAGATGGACTATACGCTTGTGGAGATATTCTACAATACGAGGGAAAAGTCCATTTAATTGCTGGTGCTTTCCAAGATGCAGCAAACGCCGTCAACAAGGCTAAACAATTTATACAACCTGACGCTAGTAAAAGTGCAATGGTCTCTTCACATAACGAAATCTTTAAAAAGCGGAATAGAGATTTAGTTAAACAAATGATTAAATAAACGAAAGCTTTTTAAAATGAGTGTTCAAAAAGGCCAGATTCCAATAATCGTTATTTAAATATAACAAAATTGCTCTTTTTGTATATTTTAAGTTTAGAAAAGGTCGCAAAGGACACTTAACATGTAGAGGGAAATTGTGCTAAAGACGACGATGAACCGTCTATATGTATATGAGGCAAGAAACCAAGCAGATGATTCCTCGAAAAATGTGTAATAGGAAAACTTGGGCAATATTCCGCTTATTAATAAAGGCTTTGTCCAAGTAGTTACTCAAACGGTTGTGAAACTATAAATATTTGGATGTAATAAAAGAGTGACTTTTGCTGCTATTACTGTGGTTCATAAGGAATCACTAATTTTTAATAAAGTATCTGATCCTTCTTAATCCTACTTGATGTTCTCCTTTGAAATATTTTTGTAGCGCTTACAAATTTATTGTTGACGGGAGTAAAAGAGGGTGATATTCTACTTATACAGTAGTTAATTAGTTTATTAAACTAATTACCTACCTATCTCGAGATGCAATTAAATTTTTTTATACACTTTTGAAAGGGTTTCCAATTTATAGAACTTAGAACAGTCTTCAAAGGGGAAGGTAAATCTGCATGTGGTTAATTCTCAATTTGGTAATTATTTATAATTTACTAACTGAAAATTGGGAATTTTATAGGGATTGTTGGTGAATATTTCTTTTAAATGGAGGGGTAAAAAATGGGTCAAGCTGCCAGGAAACTAGCTCAAGAAACAGGAACAACAAATGGGGTAAATAGAAAGTTTGGTATGAGAGATAAACTTGGTTATTTGTTTGGTGATTTCGGGAATGATTTCTTCTTTATTCTTGTTGCTTCATTCTTAATGGTTTACTACACAGACGTTTTTCATATTAATGCAGCCACTGTGGGAACGCTCTTTTTAGTTGCCCGATTATGGGATGCTGTAGCGGATATTACATGGGGTCGTTTCATTGATACAAGAAAAGCAGGGAAGAATGGTAAATTTAAACCATGGATTTTCAGAATGTCTTTCCCACTCGTTATTTCAGGCGTATTAATGTTTGTTCACATTCCAGGTATGTCTGATGGGTTTTATCTGGCATATGCTTTTGTCTCATACATTATCTGGGGAACTTTGTACAGTACTGTTAATATTCCTTACGGTTCAATGGCGTCTGTAATTACAAGTAATCCTGTTGAACGTACATCTTTATCCACTTTCAGAGCTTTGGGTGGTGCGATGGCAGGTCTAATTATTAATGTAGTTGGCCCATTGATCTTATTTGTAGATAATAAGGCAGATTCAGACCGTTTTCTAATGGGAGCCATTATCTTTGGTATTCTTTCTATCTCTTGTTATATGGCATGTTATAAATTATCGACTGAACGTGTTGTCGCAGTTGAAACTGACAAGCCAAAAGGTAATTTAGGTCAAACAGTAAAAGGTCTTATGAAAAACAAACCGTTAATTTGGCTTCTTGCCTCAGCTCTAATATTTTTAGTGTGTTTCATGCTTACGGGCGCAGTTAACGTGTATTTATTTAAAGATTATTTTGGTACGGCTGCAGCATTAAGTATCGTAGGATTTCTTGGAACAGCTACTACATTTATTGCTATGCCAATGGTAAAACCATTAGTTGCTAAGTTTGGTAAAAAAGAAGTAGCAGCATCAGGTGTGTTATTGGCAGCCGTTGTATATGCTCTTTTATACTTCTTACCTAACATATCTGCTACTCAATTTATTTCTCTATTAACTGTTGCAATGTTTGGATATGGATTCTTTAATTTAGTGGTTTGGGCATTCGTAACAGACGTGATCGATTACCATGAATACTTAACAGGCTTACGTGAAGATGGAACGGTGTATTCGATCTATTCATTTGCTCGTAAAGTGGGCCAAGCAATTGCTGGTGGTGTTGGTGGTTTTGCGATTGCAGCTGTTGGGTACGATGCAACTCGTGAAGCGCAAACGCAAGGCGCATTAGATGGTATTCATGCACTAGCTACTTTAGTGCCGGCGGTCATCCTTCTAATTGTGTTCTTAATTTTAACATTCTTATATCCATTAAATAAGAAACGTACGATCCAACTAGCTACTGATTTAGCTGAAAAAAGAAAAGCTTCAAATTAAATCAACTAAATTATCAATAAAAACACGATGAAGGATTTAATCACTTCATCGTGTTTTGCGTTTCTAATAGGATAAGGTTACTCCAGTCCCTCAATCACTAGATCTTTCGCAGGCAAGAATTCTTCACCGGTCTCTAAGTAGGTAACGTTTACCTTGTCTCCTTCTTTTAAGTAGATGGATTTTGGGCTTTTTTCAGAAGAAATGATATAGCTTTGTTGGTTGTTTAATAAAAAAGAAACAACAGTAAAGTCTCCAGCCCTTTCTTTATACACTCGTATCACGGTTCCACTTAATTGCTTTTCCTCTGCTTTGGAGCTTCCGTCAACTGTTCCTCCACCTCTTTGCAAGGCTGTTTTATATTGTCTTAATGCTTCGTTTGGAGTGATTCCATATACAGAAATTTCCGGATTAGCTGCTGATACGATAAAGTAATTTTGCAGAAAACCGTTAGAATCAAGTACAGGCGTTAGCCAGCTTGCTTCTCCGTAAAAGTTATAAAGAACAGACATCTCCCCATGCCATTTCTTTTCAATGAATTTCTTTTCGATAATTTGCAAAGCTCCCTGTGAATCCATGTATGATTCTTCAAGATTACCCGTATAGTACGTCGCTTTTCCAGTTCTTGAGTTGGTAAGTGAGTAGCCGAGCATGGAATCCACGCCTTCTTTTGGGCTGGTGAAATCAGTGAAATAATACATATCGCCATCTTCACTGAAAATTGGCGTTACATTGGACTCAGTTCCTTCGTCTGAAGGGAGTTTCACGTCTTGTTTACCAAATTTACTATTCCAAAATCCATGGACATAGTTCCCAAAATAGCTGTTTTGTAAGCTGACTACTTCAGGTGAAACAGCACCATCTATAAACTCGGGAACATCAGCTAAATTATACGCTTTTGCTTCACCATCTTTAGGATTTACTACGACAAGACCCTTAACGGAAAATCCATTGCGGGCAGAAATAAATTCGCCGAACGAACGAATATAATAAGGTTTTCCCTCATCGTCAATCTCTAATTGTGCATCCCCATAAAAGGTATGTTTTGGATATTGCATCCGAATATGACGCTCAATGTTTTTATCAAAATAAGAGGAAGGAGTGAAAACCATTTCTTCCTTTACGAATTTAGGGTTAGCTGTAGAATCAGTAGCGCTTAAAGTAAAATAGCCAGGAGTTTGTTCTCCTTTCCACCATTTGAAAATTCCCGAAAATTCAACGGGCGCAATATAGACATAATCCTCGTTTACCTTTTGGATTTGTAGGCTTCCAAGCTCGTAATAGCTTGTATTTGGGACTTGGCCAAATGCCTTTCTCATTTTATTGCGTGCAAATTGTGGTGGAACACTAGCAGGTGTTGCTTTCTCATCGAACGTTTTGATTTCTGTTTCCTCTGCCATTTTTACCTTGTCATATTTTTCATCTGCATTAAACAGACCTGCCGTTAGGAAATAGACTGCGATGATGAGACATCCAACGAATAGAACGGATTTAATTATTCTTTCCTTACCAGTTGCGAGTACTGCTCCTACAGCGGTGATAATAATTGCCAACAGCCATAAAGAAGATAGGTTTCTATCCAGATTAGTTAGATAGTAGAATGAAAACATAATGAGTACTAACAAGATCACCACAGCTATCAAAAAACCACCTTTTAGCTGTTTATCCTCTTTTTCACTTGATTTTTTGCGTTTGTAAATAGGTAAAAGAATCAGTGAAGACACGATCCCGATAATAAGTGTAAATAGAAAGATGTTACCCATAAAGCATCCCCTTTTAAAGTTAGTTGTCCTATTACTTTATCAATTAATACGAATAACCTAGAGAAAAAGATTCATGAAATTATAATACGAAGGTTTCACGTTTGTAATTTGTGACTCCTACTGCTCATAAAGTGTGCCCTACCCGAAATACAGTCTATATTGTGTGGAGCATTTGTACGGTCATTCACCTTCCTTAAACAAGCCAAAAAACCCCCGCCTACAATAAAATCTGGGCGGGGGTTTTTGACCTTACTATTTTATCGTGCGACATAGTTTGGCAGGAATATGTACAGGCTCTGGCTTGGAAACATGTGCCTTAATCATCCCTTACTTGGTATAGCCTCTTGCCGCTGTTTCTTCACTTCTTCGAGCTCAGAAATTGTCACTAATTGATAATCTTGTGCTTTAAGCTGTTTAATGATTTCAACGGCAGCTTCAGCACTCGTAGCATAAATATCATGCATAAGGATAATCTTACCGTCCGCAACCTTGCTTAATACTGACTGAACAATTTGGTCTTTGTTTCGTAGCTTCCAATCTTCTGGATCTATATTCCAGAGGGAAACGCCCATTTCCCCTAAGCGTTGATGAACACTGTCGTTAATCGCTCCATAAGGCGGACGAATATGAATGGGTTCATAACCACTTACTTTTTTAATAATTGCTTGAGTGTCCCACACTTGATGTTTGACTTGTTCTTCAGTCAAGCGGGTCAGCTGCGGATGATCCCAAGAGTGATTGCCAACCTCGTTGCCTTCCTCAAGCATTCTTTGAATGATTTCTGGATAGTATTGAACGCGACTTCCGAGTACAAAGAATGTGGCGTGACTGTCGGAATCTTTCAATGCATCGAGGATTAAAGTTGTTGGTTCTTTACTTGGACCGTCATCAAAGGTAAGGGCGATAACTTTTTTAGTAGGGTCAATTCCACTTGGCTTTGGAAGTTCCGTCACAATATGAATGGGTGGAGCTTCCTCAATCTTGTTTTTGTTCGTTTTGGTGTTTTTGTAAGAATCTTTAAGAATGGAATCAAATACAGCCTTTTTAATAGCAATTGATTGTGTTTTAGAATAACCATTTGATCCTAGAAATGGCTGGAAGTACAAGACAATGGTATCTCCAAGTATAGAAAATTGGCTAAAATTTTCAAGCTTCGGTTCAGTTTTCGCTTTTAAAGTCTCTGATTCTGCAAGTTTTTTACTCTTCTTCAATTCGGTAAAAGCAATCATCGATAGACTGTTCAGATAATCACTATTTTCATAGAAGATATCTTGTAATGAAATCAGTCTTTGTGATGGAAGATCAAAGGTAAATGTTTGGATTGACGGCTCTCCTAATTTACCACCAGTAAATTGATATTCATTAAATAGAATGGTTATCGTTTGTTCACTATAATGCGTGATATCGTATGTGATTGTTAACTCAGTTGAGGTTTCCTTTGGGATCTTTTTCTGTGCAATCGCTTGCTGATAGTTGGCGATCTCTTCATTTACATAAGCCTTTAAGGTTTGATCAATCTTTTTTATTTGTAATGTTGGATAATTAACTGAATATCCCCCATGAGTTTGGTCTTTAATCAATGTTTGCATTTCTACTGTCGGATACTTTGCATCTGTAAAAATTTCTGTCTCTTTTTTTACTGTGGCTTGCGCTCTTTCAGAAATAACATATCTTATGGATAATACTAGTACGAATATACATGCTAATAACGTAAAAACACGTTTAAATTTGATTCTTTTTAATCGGTTCATTTTGATTTTCATATTACGAGTCCCCTTATACTATCAGTCTATCAGATAGACGTTTGAAGGAAAAGATTTGTTTCAGGAAACTACAAATTTCTTACTTTTTTAACATGTAAATTTTACTAATGTTTTTTTATTGACGGTACAAACCTTTTTAGATTTTCACACGTCTATCCAATGTAACATCAAATGGTACGTACCAACTTCAAGAAAAGGAGCTCTTTCATGTAATGATTCAGGATATCCGTCAATTACTTATCACAACAATTACTGAAAAAAAGGAAAACTACTACCGGCTAGCTTTTAGCTATGTAAAAAATAAAGATGACGCCCTTGATATTATTCAAGAATCGATTAAAAAGGCATTACTCTCTGGCGACAAGATTAATGGATTTAGGAGGGCATAGAAGGTGGACAAAGATTTAGAAAAATTAAAAGATCGTTATATGATACCTATTCCAGAGGAGTTAAATGATGTTATCAACCGTGCGCTTCAAACTCCCGGTAAAAAGAAGAAAGTAGCATATAAATGGTCAATAGGTATAGTCGCTGCTGCTATTTTGTTAATGACAACGGTCAATTTGAGTCCTTCAGCTGCCAACGCGATGTCAGATATTCCGATTATCGGCAAGGTCATTGACGTAATTACGCTACAGGAACGGAAAGAAGAGAAGGATAACCATGCAAGCGTGGATATTAAAGTACCCGAGATTCCTGGTTTGGACAATTCAGGTCTGGAAGCTTCATTGAATGAAAAATATATTGAAGAAAGTAAGCAATTGTATCAAGAGTTTACAAACACGTTGGCAGAACTTAAAGAAGGAGAAAATACAAATATGGCTGTCACTAGTGGGTATGAAGTACTGACTGACAATGATACCATATTCTCAATACGCTGCTATAACGTCATTACCCAGGCATCTTCTTCTACAGAGATGCAGTTCGATACAATAGATAAAAAAATCAAGTCTTACTCACTTTAAAAAGTTTATTTAAAAATGACAGCTATGTAGATGTACTAAGTGAAAATATCATAGCTCAGATAGCTGAGCAGATGAAAGCAGATCCGGTAGGATTTGAAAAAATTGATAGAAATTAAAAGTTTTACATTAATAAACAGAACAATTTAGTTATTGTCTTTGATCAATTTGAGGTAGCACCAGGCTATATGGGCTCAGTAGAATTCATCATTCCGACAGATGAAATTATGGACATTCTTGTCGGGAAAAAGTATATTAACTGACCATCCCCATGGCTAAAGGCAAGCTAACGCCCTACTAGGGATTTATCCCGCATTAACGAGCAGTAAATAAAACCCCCACTGATTGAAGTTTCACTTTATCGTTGGGGAAATATGTAATATTTCAATGGAAGGATAGGTGTTACTATTCCTTCCATTATTGCGTTCTACCTTCCCTTGGATATTTAGAAAAGCCTTCTTTTATTATGTAACCCTTTAAAATATAGTAGAATAAACGTACGATATCATTAAGTTGATATAAGGCAGTTTCACTTTATCTACTCTAGAAATCCATAATAAAGGTTGGAAAAAACGTTCATATGAAAAAAACAAAAGTAAAATTGATTTTTGGATTGGCACTATTTTTAGTCGTATTCTTCACAGGTGTGAATATACTTGCATCTTATTTTACTATTAAAAAGACGATAGAAGAATCGATTGCTGTCCACAATGTAGAGAGAGCAAAGAGCATCGCTGCTTCTATGGATATAGAGTTGTACAAGAAGTTTCTTGAAAATCCAGTAAAAGGGAAAGAATATAATGCGCTTAAAGAATACTTTGATGACGTGAGAGAAAAGATTGGTGTTTTGCATCTCTATTCACTGGCGGTTGATAATCCTAGAATATCGAGAGTCATGGTAGCAGGAATGCCAAATTCAGAAAATGTAGAAATAGGATTGGTGTGTACCGTTCCAGAAAAGCAGGTTGCACAAGCATATAAGGGGGAAGCGTTTTATACGAGCGTTATTAATGATCCAGTATTTGGACAATATCTTACCGTTGGGACACCTATTATTGATAACCAAAAAGAGATCATTGGCTTTCTAGCTATTGATATAAGTACAGAAGCGCTCAATCATATCAGTGAAAATGTATTAAAGAATAATTCACATATGCTGATTTTTAACGGATTGTTCGTAGTAGTTTTACTTTTATCCTTTTTAATCATCGAAAAGTGGTACCAAAGGGAGTTAAAAAAAGAAGTGGGCGAAACAGAAGTAACATATCAATCGGAGTTCCGTTCTTTAATCTCTTCTGTGCAGTCTTTACGACATGACTTTTCTAATCATATCCAAGTCATCCACGGTTTGTTGAAGCTAGGCAATCATGAAAAAGCTCTAGAGTATTTAGCACATCTCTTTAAAGAAGTACATGCGATTGAAAATATTAACTTGAATGTAAACAACCCAGGTTTATCTGTATTAATGGAAACAAAAAAGCTTACCGCAGAAAACCATACAATAGAAATCGAGTTTGATATATCCAATGATTCATTCTCAAACATTAAGTCGACTGATTTGATAAAAATTCTGTCTAATTTAATTGATAATGCGATTGAGGCCACAATTGAACTTCCAGAACCCGATCGGAGAATTAAAGTAGCCTGTAAAGTAAGTAACAGCCAATACTTATTTGAAGTGAAGAATACTGGACCTGCTATGAATGAAAAGGTGATAGAGAATATCTTTGAAAGAGGCTTTTCAACGAAGAAAGAAAAGGCAGGCAAGATAAGAGGACAGGGGTTATTTATTGTAAAAGAAATTGTCAAAAGATATGATGGACAGATCAAGTTTCATGTGATGGATCGTGAAATAGTTGTTACATGTAATATACCTAAGTCATAATCGTGAAAGAGTCTCATAAGGGTCTGACCTCGCACTCTAAATCAGTATGTAGTGTTTCATACACTTATCCTATACGGTATTTAGTTGTTGCGGGGTCTGACCCTTTGTTTTTGGGGACACCCTTTTTTTGTAGAATTATCGTTTTCGAGGCGTGTAGTTGAGCTCAGAAAATAATTCTTCCTTTTCAGCCTTAGTGAGATCACGCCACTGTCCTACTGCAAGCCCACCAAGCTTAATATTCATGATACGAATTCGCTGCAAACTTACTACTTGATAATCAAGAGCAGAGCACATACGGCGAATTTGCCGATTTAAGCCTTGTGTCAGTATTATTTTGAAACTGTTTTTAGAAAGTTGAATGACTTTACATGGAAGAGTCTTCGTATCTAATATATCTACGCCTGAAGCCATATTCCTTAAGAATGGGTCGGTGATTGGCTTGTCTACTTGTACAATATATTCTTTCTCATGTTTGTTTTCAGATCGTAGAATTTCATTTACGATATCGCCATCATTCGTGAGCAAGATTAACCCTTCTGAATCTTTATCAAGTCTCCCTATATGAAAAATCCGCAATGGGTGGTTCACGAAGTCAACAATATTCCCTTTAATATGTTTTTCCGTCGTGCTCGTAATGCCTACTGGTTTATTGAGAACAAGGTATACACTTTGTTGTTCAATGATAACCGGTTTCCCATCCACTCGCACATCATCACCTGGCTCAGCCTGGCTGCCTAGCTCAGCTGTCATACCATTAATTGTCACTTTTCCTTCAGCAATCCACTTATCGGCGCCCCGCCTTGATGTAATCCCTGACTCACTAATATATTTGTTAATTCGCAAAAGTACGCACACCTTTATATTTAGATTTGTGATTCTAAGATAACGCAAATACACGTCTTTGCACAAGGAAGTACGTAAGAATCTTCAATTTCGACCCTATTCCTACAAAAAAGGGTATGAGTTAATATGGAAATAATTATTTTTTGGAAACATTTCAAAAAATAGGTGTATCTGCAATTGAACTGTGATACGATACTATTTGTTTTAAAAAGTATATAGAGTAAGAAGGTGAAATTTTGGTTAAAAATTCAACGAAGATGCAGAAGGATTTTAATCTATTCTCTCTTACATGGCCTATTTTTTTAGAGATTTTTCTATTTATGTTAATGGGGATTGTCGATACGTTTATGTTGAGTGCAATTTCTGATGATGCTGTTTCTGGTGTAGGTGCTGCCAATCAATATCTCCATATTGCCATCCTTATCTTAGAAGTGGTTGGTAATGGTGCTGCCATCGTTATTGCTCAGTATATCGGTTCAAGAAAAATTCTGGAAGCTGCTAAAATATCAGCAATCGCAGTTGTCCTTAATTTAATAGTCGGTATCATGATAAGCATTGTTTTTGTTTTTTATAGCGAGAGAATGATGCAAGGTTTGAACTTATCAGGTGATATCCTCTTTTATGCACAAAGTTATTTAAAGATTGTTGGAGGAGCCATTTTCCTACAAGCAATTATTAATTCATTGGCTGCCATTATTCGCGTTCATGGTTTCACGAAGGAAGCGATGTTTGTTTCACTTGGGATGAACGTGATTCATATACTAGGAAATTATGCACTCATCTTCGGGAAATTTGGTTTTCCTGAGTTAGGTGTTCAAGGTGCGGCTATTTCTTCAGTCATTAGCCGATTTCTTGCGCTGCTTGTATTCTTTTGGCTTCTGTATCGAGTGATGGAAGTTCGCGTGAGGCTGGAGTATTATTTCACTTTATCATGGGAGTACATTCGTAAAATACTACAAATTGGTTTGCCATCTGCCTTTGAGCAAATTATGTATCAAGCATGTCAAATCGTGTTCTTATATTATGCAACCTATCTCGGTGCTAGCTCGCTAGCAGCAAGACAATATGCTACAAACATCTCTATGTTCATTTACTTGTTTGCTATGGCAATTGGGATGGGAACAGCAATTATAGTAGGTCGTTATGTCGGTGGAAACCGGAAAGATGACGCGTACTTTCGGGTGTGGAAAAGCGTCCAGTGGGCATTAGCCGTTACGTTTTCTATGGTAGTAATTGTTATTCTACTTCGAAAACCATTGATGGGACTGTTCTCTGATGACCCTGAGATTATTCGAATGGGTGCAAGTGTCCTCTTACTAAGTATCCTGCTCGAAACGGGTCGTACGATAAACATCGTTCTGATCAATTCATTGCGTGCATCAGGAGACGCCAGATATCCAGTCTTGATAGGTGCACTTTCAATGGTTGGAATGAGTCTCCCTCTAGGATATTTCTTTGTCTTCCATCTTGATCTTGGTTTACCGGGGATTTGGCTTGCGATTGCAGCTGATGAGTGGACACGGGCAATCATCATGTTTTTCAGGTGGAAGAGCCGAAAATGGGAGAAGCATGCACTTGTTAAACACGATGATCTAAAAATAGAACCAGTTGTTTCTCAATAAATATCAAACAGTCAGAGTGGGGGTTCAAAAAAGGCCTAACCCTTTTGGAACCCTCGCTCTATCTTAATGCAATGACATCGTTTAATGTTCACCATGACGCCAAATTCCCTGAGAGCTTTAGAAAAGCGCACTACTAAGTAATCAGTTCGATACCCTAAATCTTAAGACTGTTTTTAATTTTCCAAGAGATGTTTTCGTGCATCGCTTATGTATATTTCTCGATGTCTTTTGTCAATACGATGTACACCTTTTTCTATACTAAACTCATCCATCATGGCAAACGTCCTTGGTTCGTCATCATACTCCCTATATGCATACATTGCACACATAACCCTTCTTTAATTTCCTCAAATGTAACTTGATTTAACAATTTTTCCGATACTTTTTTTTCTGCGATATTTTTGGCCATTATAAAGAGTTCGTTTGATACGAACTCGGGCTGCCGTATCATTAATTTATATATTAATCGATCTTTATCCAATTTATCTAATTGTCTTCCGATTTCATCCAAATCCCAAATTCCTTCTAATGGAAATACCGTGTACTCAAAATAGCCTTCCCGTGTAAATCCTTTCTTCGGCATCATTCGAATAGCATATGACAATGCGTATAATGTTTGAACAGCCTCTTTAAAAGCTTCACTGTTAGGATTGCCTTTTCCCTTCAGCATAAAGTATTTCATCGGTGGAATATCTACTAATATTGGTTTGTTTTTAGGTAGATAAATTTCTTTATCTCTTTTCCGCCATTCATATTTCATTGTTGTCAATGTCATCACTCCCGATAAAGAAGTCTGTCTTGCGCTTCTACTAGTCGTTATAGCTTACAACACTAGTTCAGCTTTCTTAAACAACACGGTTACTTAACGGATTCAAGAAAAAATGGAATGTACTCTCAAGTATTTTTTAAAATCACCATATGCAAACAATGCTATTTTGACTATAATGATAATATAGAATATTCTAATAATTAGGAAGGGGGGATAACAATGGAGGTAAGAAAAGTACAAATATCATTAACGGTTATATTACTTATTCTAACCATGATTTTTTCAGGGTTTTCTGTGCAAGCGTTTGCTGACGCGGATACAACGAAAGTAACGATTCATTATCAAGAAGCAGCGAACGACAAGAAAGAGTGGGAACTTTGGATCTGGCCTGAAGGCGGAGAAGGAAAGGCCTATCCGTTTACCAGCGAAGATAAGTTTGGAAAGATTGCGGAAATCGAGGTACCTAGTGACGCAAAGCGTGTTGGCTTTATCGTTCGTACAGAATCATGGGAAAAGGATGGCGAAGAAGACCGTTGGATAGACGTTAGTAGTGGCGAGGTAGAGGTTTGGGTCAAATCAGGTGATCCTAGAACGTATATGGAGCCACCAGATGGAGAATATCGTGATTTCCCTTCCTATGAACATATAGACGTGACCATTCACTACTTCCGCTATGACCAGCAGTATCAAGGTTGGAATCTATGGGTGTGGCCAGACGGAAAAGATGGACATGAGATAGCTTTCACAGATGAAGATGAATTTGGAAAGATTGCCAAGTTGACCGTATCGGATGAAGAGGGAATTAAGAAACTCGGTTTCATTCTTCGTCAAAGCAAGGGTGGAGATGCTTGGGCAAATAGGGAATTTAATGATCGTTTTATTACGAAGTTCAATGAAGATGGCACAGCGGAAATTTGGATTACACAAGGGGTTGAACGGGTGTATTATGATGTATCGCAAATAGATCGTACGCCAAAAATCGTCAGTGCAAAAATTGATAAAATGAACGAAATTACGATAGAAACCAATTTTCCTTTTTCATTAAATGATGGAAAATTTGCTGGGTTTACATTGGGGGGAGTACAAATTAAAGAAATTCAAGCCTATAAAGAAAATGAAACGACGACAAATAGGGTAAAAATAATTACGAAAGATAATCTTGATTTGAAGAAAACATATAAAATATCGAAGCAGTTATTCGGAACCGCTGATGTGGAGATGGGAGCTGCCATTCGATCAGAAGAGTTTGACACCCTTTTTTATTACGATGGAAATGACTTAGGGAATGTGTACGCCAAAAAGAAGACAGCTTTTCGTCTTTGGGCCCCTACAGCTAGTGAAGCTAAGCTTGTTACGTATGATAACTGGGACGATCAAGTTGGTAAAGAAATAGCTATGAAGCAAGCCGAGAAAGGAACATGGAAACTTGAAATACAAGGGAACCAGGATGGCTTGATTTATACGTATAAAGTGAAGATTGGTGATAAGTGGACCGAAGCAGTCGATCCGTATGCACGTGCTGTTACGGTAAATGGTGATAAAGGTGTGGTCGTGGACTTAACAAGTACAAATCCAAAGAACTGGTCGACTAAGAAACCAGCTCTGAAAAAAGCGGAGGATGCTATTTTTTATGAGTTGCATATTCGTGATTTATCGATCCAAGCAGAAAGTGGAATTAAGCATAAAGGGAAATATTTAGGAGTCACTGAACTTGGTACAAAGAGCCCGCAAGGTGTGAAAACGGGACTTAGTCATATTAAAGACCTGGGTGTGACTCATGTTCAATTTATTCCGATGTATGATTACCACACCGTTGATGAAACAAAGCTGGATGTGCCGCAATATAATTGGGGCTATGACCCGAAGAATTACAATGCACCAGAAGGCTCTTATTCAACGAATCCATATGAACCAAAGGTACGAATTAAGGAAGTAAAACAAATGGTTCAAGCCCTTCATAAACAGAACCTTCGCGTTGTCATGGATGTTGTGTATAACCATATGTATTCCGTTAGTGAATCGAATTTCCATCAATTAGTTCCAGGTTATTATTTCCGTTATAATGAAGACGGAACATTAGCGAATGGAACCGGAGTTGGCAATGATACAGCATCTGAACGAAAAATGATGCGTAAGTTCATCGTTGATTCAGTCACTTACTGGGCAAAGGAATATCATCTTGATGGTTTCCGTTTTGACTTAATGGGGATCCATGATGTTGAAACGATGAATGAAATACGTAAGGCCTTGGATAAAATTGACCCAAGTATCATTGTTATTGGTGAGGGCTGGGACCTAAATACTCCGCTTGCTGCTGAGAAGAAGGCAAACCAAAAGAATGCAGCTGCGATGCCGCGAATCGCTCATTTCAATGATCGTATTCGAGATGGCCTAAAGGGAAGCGTATTTGAAGAGCGTGATGCAGGTTTTGTAAACGGTAAATCGGGACTAGAGGAAACGATTAAGAATGGTATTGCCGGAAAAAGCATGGACAGCTATCTTGATCCGGAGCAAGTTGTTACGTATATAGAAGCTCATGACAACCACACACTTTGGGATAAGCTTGCATTGACGAATCCTGAAGCTTCAGAAGTGGAGCGGAAACAAATGCACAAGCTTGCTTCATCAATCATTTTAACCTCACAAGGAATTCCATTTATTCATGCTGGTCAGGAATTTATGCGTACAAAAGGTGGAGACCATAACAGCTATAAGTCATCAGATGCTGTCAATCAACTTGATTGGAAGCGGAAAGCGGAATATTACCAGGAAGTTGAGTATATGAAAGGACTTATTCAGTTAAGGGAAAAGTATCCGGCGTTTCGCCTTGGAACAGCGGAGGAAGTTCAACAACATTTAACCTTCTTGGAAGCACCGAAAAATGTTATTGCCTATACTTTAACAAGTCCGGAAAAAAAGTCAAAAACTGAACTAACTGTTGTTCATAATGCAAACAAGCAGGCTATCCATTTTAGTATTCCAAACAAAGGGAAATATTCTCTGCTTGTAAACGGGCAAAAAGCTGGGACAAAAGCATTAGCGAAAATCCAATCCAATGAAATCACAGTGCCTGCATTAAGCACTTTCGTGTTGGAAACAAAGTAAATGTAGAATAAAGTAGCACCCCATTTTAGGTTGTTTAAAATGGGGTGCTACTTTATTATTAGGAAGCTTCCGTTTTGGAACGTTCTACAAGTACGGTTTGCGGAATTTTCCATAGTTGAATCCACTTGGTAATGGAGGAAATTATGATCACAAGGCCAAGGACTAACATAATGATGGAAAGAGCGCCATTTAATACACTGTAACCAGCATTTTCTGTATTTAAGTAAACATTCGTAACCATCCAGTATCCTGCTACGTTAACCGTTACATACAGGTAAGCAAGTGGGATTAGGCATGTCAACATATACCAACGCTTGTCTGCAATCTTGAGGACCACTGTTGCACCGATAATAAGACCGATAGCAGCCATTAATTGGTTCGATACTCCGAAAAGCGCCCAGATGGAACTAATATCACCGGAGAAAAGGAGATATCCCCAGATAAAGCAGGCTAGCGCACTTGCAAAAATATTAGCAGGTAGTGAATCTGTCCGTTTTAACGGTTTAATGAAGTCCCCAAGGAAATCTTGGATAAGATAACGTGAAACTCGTGTTCCTGAGTCGATGGCAGTTAAAATAAAAACAGCTTCGAATAGAATAACAAATTGGTAGAAGTAGGACGCCATTTTCTCGAAAATTGGAATTTCCGTGAAGATATACGTCATCCCGACAGCAAGTGTAACGGCTCCACCCGTTCTTCCTTCGAGATCCATCCCAACTTCTTCACTCAGTTTATCAAGATGTACCGTTTCCATACCTAGTGTTGCATATTTCTCTGGTGTTGAGTTGATTGCGAAATAATCTCCTGGTTGCAGGGAAACTGCGGCAATTAAAGCCATAATCGCTACTAAACATTCAACAAGCATGGCGCCAAAAGCGACACCTTTAATGTCACTCCAACGATTAATCATTTTCGGTGTTGTACCAGAACCAACGAATGCATGGAAGCCGGAGATTGCTCCACAAGCAATCGTAATGGAGATGAATGGCCAAACCGGCCCAGCGATAATGGGTCCACCGCCATTAATGAATTCCGTAAATGCTGGGAATTGAACAGCTGGGTTTACATAGAATACGCCAAGGATTAATGCTGCGAATACACCAATCTTCATAAATGTACTTAAATAATCGCGAGGCGCCAGCAGTAACCAGACTGGTAAAGCCGCAGCAAAGAAGGCATAGATAGGGAGAATAAGAGCAAGTGTGCTTTTTTCAAATGTTAATAAATCGCCAAAAGCTGTGCCTTGGATGTTTGGCCCAAAGATGATAGCAGCCATAATAAGAGCAAAACCAACAATCGTCGCACCTTTTAAGTTGCCTGTTTTTTTATGATACAGACCAACCCCCATTGCAATCGGAATGGTTATTCCAACAGCGAATGTTCCCCATGGATTTCTTTCTAATGCACTCAAAACAACTAATGATAGACCTGCCATTGTAATGGTGATAATGAATAACATCGCTAAACCTGTACAAAATCCCGCCACAGGACCAAGTTCTTCTTTTGCCACTTCTGATAAGGATTTTCCATCTCTACGCATGGAGGCAAAGAGAACAACCATATCGTGGACAGCTCCACCGACTACTGCCCCAATCAGCAACCAAAGTAATCCAGGTAAATAACCAAACTGAGCAGCCAATATTGGGCCAACTAACGGACCCGCTGCAGCAATCGCCGCAAAATGATGTCCAAACGTAACCCATTTATTTGTGGGTACATAATCTTGTCCATCTTCTAATTTATGGGCTGGTGTTGGCTTTGAATCATCAAGTTTCAAGACCTTTGCTGCCATGAATGTACCATATAAACGGTATACAATTAAGAGTATACAGATAGAGCCAATAACGATTGTAATCGCATTCATTTTCCTGTTCCCCCATTCCTTTGTCCTCTACTGCCATCATACTAAATGAAAACATAAATTAGAGCGTTTTCATTTTGAAATACAAAAATAGAAAGTTGAGTTGCAGAAATGGAAAGGTGAAATGCAAAATATTCAAAAACCGAGTAGTTGCTTTAATTCTTTTACATAGGTACGGCTAACAGGAACTTTGGAGCTGTCGTTCATGATTAAATGATAGGTAGAATTAAACCAAGGTTCTATTTCTATAATATGGTCCATGTTCACAATGAAACTGCGATGAACTCGGATAAATTGTCTTCCGTTTAGCTTTTTCTCTAGAACAACCAGTGCTTCACTGGTTTTATATGTGTGTTCCATCATTTTAATGATGGTTTTCCCCTCAAATGACTCTAAATAATGAATGTCAGCACATGTTAATAAAATAATTCTTTCATCTAAAAGGACAGCAATTTTTCCAGTATGGTCCTTTTTCAAAGAAGGGTAAATGTTGTTTTCTTTCTCACCTATTCTTTGCATTTGCTGGATTTTCTCCAGTGTTTTTTGAATGCGAATTTCATCAAAGGGTTTTAATAGATAGTCGAGTGCGTTTAATTCAAAGGCTTGTAGGGCATATTCATCATAGGCTGTCGCAAAGACAATTGCTGGGATTGGGTCTAGAGTGAGCAAATGCTTGGCCAGCTGTAGGCCGTTATCTTCAGCAAGTTCAATATCTAAGAAAACTAGATCTGGTTTTAACTTAGGAATATCTACAACAGCATCTTCGAGACAATCACTTTCCCCTAAGATTTTGACTTGTTTGCTTCGAATGAGTAGATATTTCAATTCATCTCTTGCTAATGGTTCATCGTCAACTATATAGGCTTTCAACATTTTGATCGAAAACTCCTTTACTATCAAGCGGGATGGCAATCGTAATGGTTGTCCCGAGATTTACTTCACTGTTTATAGTTAAACTAGCTTGGCCATTATAAATGCCATTTAAGCGCTGACTAATATTAAAAATGGCAGTGCCTGTCCCTTTTCTTGACTGCATGATTTGTTTACCAAGTAATTCAATTTTTTCAGCGGGAATTCCTTTCCCATTATCTGTGACAATAATTTGCATGGTCTTATTTTGGGTGAAAATCTGGATGGTGATGTATCCTTCGTTCTTGCTTTTTCCATTGCCGTAATGAATGGAGTTCTCAACGATCGGTTGCAAGGTAAATGGCGGAATAAGTACTTTCTCGAGACCGGGTTCTATTTGAAAGTTAATGTCGTACTTGTCTGGGAAACGAGTTTGTACTAATGACAAGTAGGCTTTGACATTTTCTAATTCCTTTTCTAAGGGTATGAGCATCTGTCTCGCACCATGTAAATTGCCTCGGAAAAATGAACTTAGATCAAGAAGTAACTTTCGAGCCTTATGTACATCTGTACGACATAGTATGGAGATTGTATTCAGGCTATTAAATAAAAAATGCGGGTGAATTTGTGCTTGTAAAGCTTTAATTTCTGCATCTTTCAACAGTTTCATTTGCCTTTCTGCCTCTGCAAGCTCTAATTGTGTGGAGAATAAGTTAGCTAAACCTTCTGCTAACTGTTGCTGTACCCGATCTAACTTATCTGGTTGGGTAAAGTACATCTTTAATGTACCTACTGTTTTACTTTGTACCTTTAAAGGCAATACGATGGCTGCCTGTAATGAACAATGGTTATGAAAGCAGAAGATTTCTTCTCTTGACCTTGCCACAGAAATGTTTCCGATTTCAAGGACTCGTTTGGTTAAACCTGTAGCAAGTTGTGCTTTAGGTCTATGATGGTCGGAACCTTCCCCAACATGAGCAAGGACTTGATGTTCATCTGTTATCGCCACTGCATCGGCATCTGTTAGCTTCAGCATAATTTTTGATATTTCCATGCAAGAACGATTGTTTAAACCCTGTCGAAAGAAAGGTAAGGTTTGGTCGGCGATATGAAAGGCTCGGTTGGTTTGGCTTGCACGTGCCCGTTCTTCGTCACGTATTATCGATTGAATGATGAACATAAACAACAATGTACCGAATCCATTGACGAAAATCATAGGAAGCCCGATGATTAGAACAAGATTCAGTGCATGGTCAAACGGCTTAGCCGTCATTAAAAGGATTAACATTTGTACAGTTTCTAATGTCATTCCGATCAAGACAGCAAAAGTAGACGTTATTTTTTTCCCATTCTGTTTTCGTTTGCTGCCAAAATATCCAGCAGCAATTCCAGCCAATATTGTAGAGAGTGCACAAGAAAAAGCTGTAAACCCACCAAGTGTATACCGGTGAACACCTGCAATTAGACCTGCTCCTATACCAACCGTTGGCCCACCGAGTAATCCGCCAATAACAACACCCATCACTCTTGTATTCGCCAGTGCACTTTCAGGGTCTATTTCTGATAGCCACTCAGCTTTCGCAATGGTATTATGATGAATTTCAATTCCAGTGTAATTACTGATGACTCCGAATGCCCCGAAAAGCAAAATGAGCATGACTTTTTCATTTGTTTTGTGCTTATTTTGTACAATTTGGCGAAACGATTTCACTTGAGAAAATAGAAAAGCAACAATAACAATAATTCCGACTTTTTCAAGCATTAATGGTGCTAGATTAAACATAGTCACCCGTCCTTTATTATTCATTCAAACGCGAGATAGGTAATCGATAGAAATTTGCCTTTTCCATCTCATTATAAGTTTTTTATGTATACATTAAAGGTTAATAATAATCAGATCATTTCATATAAAGCGAATTATACTTGTTTAAGAGAGTTTTCGTACTCTTTCTTAATCGATAAGGTTAAAATATGGTTAATCAGAGTGAAAATGAAAGGATGAACATGAAGCCATTTACTGAAAAGGTAATTACTATTATTCAAAATATTCCAGAAGGAAACGTCATGACCTATGGCCAAATTGCTAAATTAGCAGGTAGTCCAAGAGGGGCGCGACAGGTTGTCAGAATCCTTCACTCCATGAGTGGAAAACATCATCTTCCATGGCATCGGGTCGTAAATGCAAAAGGCAAGATTTCCATGAAAGATGATGAGCACTTTCAGATTCAAAAGCTTTCCTTGCAAAGTGAGGGGGTTGAATTCTTGTTAGATGGCTCCATTAATCTTCAGGAATTTCAGTTTCATCTAGCGATCGTGCATGAAGACTTAAAATAGACAAAGTGACTGGTGACCGCATCTTATATTGTGCAAAATAAAGGAGGATGCCTTAGGGGCTGACCTCATGAAAGGGTCAGACCCCGCAAATCCCAATATACTGTTCAAATTAAGCGTAAGTATTACTCTGGACTTTATATAGAGTGCGAGTTCAGACCCTTTTCAGCTCACTTCGCCTTTTCCTCAAATAACTCAGCAATGCCAACGATTACGTTTACGGATTTCATCATATTGTTTACTGAAACAAATTCGTATTTTCCATGGAAGTTCTCTCCCCCAGTAAAAATATTCGGCGTCGGCAGTCCCATATAAGATAGCTGAGATCCATCAGTTCCACCTCGAATCGGTGAAATCTTTGGTTCGATATCTAATTTTTTCATTGCTTCATAAGCGATATCAACAATCTCTTTGACCGGTTCGATTTTTTCTCTCATATTGTAATATTGATCCGTCATTTCGAGTAGAATGCTGTCATGGCCGTATTTTTCTTTTAATTCGTTTATGATGTTTTCAAGTTTCGTTTTCTTCGCTTGGAATTCGTCTTTATCAAAGTCACGAATAATATAAACGAGCTTCGTTTGTTCAACATCTCCTTGGAATGAAAGCAGGTGATAAAAACCTTCGTAGTTTTCCGTTAGCTCTGGAGCTTGTTCAGCTGGTAGCTTGTTTTGTAGCTCCATAGCAATTTTCATCGAGTTGATCATTTTACCTTTTGCTGTGCCAGGGTGGATATTGGTACCATTCACTGTAATCTTAGCGCCAGCTGCGTTAAAGCTTTCGTATTCTAGTTCACCAAGTGGACCACCGTCTACTGTGTATGCGTATTTTGCATCAAAAGCAACAACGTCGAATTTATGAGGACCACGTCCAATTTCTTCATCAGGTGTAAAGGCAATCCGAATTTTCCCGTGTTTGATTTCAGGGTGCTGAATCAAATAGCTCATGGCTGTCATAATTTCAGCAATCCCGGCTTTATTATCAGCGCCAAGAAGTGTCGTGCCATCTGTTGTAATGAGCGTGTGGCCTTTATAGTCTGTCAAAGAAGGAAAATCTTTTGGTGAAAGGGTGATATGTAGATTTTCGTTTAAGTGAATATCATTTCCATCATAATTTTCAACGAGCTTCGGCAAGACATTTTTTCCTGTGAAGTCTGTTGCTGTATCAATATGTGCTAAGAAGCCGATTGTTGGTACGTTCTTCGTTGTATTTGCTGCCAATGTTGCCATCACATACCCGTTTGCATCCATCGTCACTTCTGTCATGCCAATTTCTTTTAGCTCTTCAACAAGCATTTGTGCGAGAGTCAGCTGACCAGGTGTTGAAGGACAAGTTGGACTTTCTTCATTTGATTGGGTATCCAATTTAACATAAGTAGTAAAGCGTTTGATGATTTCATTTTTCATTTTAGTTCAGCTCCTTTGAATAGATATGATTATCTTATCACGATTAGCTCACCCGTTCACATAGAGGGTTCATGAAACAACCTTCACTCAACTAATCAAAGCTTCACAATGAGAATGAATGGAAGTATCCTGCTCATCGTTTCCTACTGAAAAAAGGACGAATGTTCAGTGGTGGGTTTTCTACACTTCTTATGATATAACTGTAGTACGATTTACAATTGAAGGGAGCAGAACCATTGCATTTTCTAGAAAGAATTGAACCTCATCTAATGAGCGAAGATGTTCATATCAAGGAATTCGTTTTACAAGTATTGCGTGATTTTCCACGTGTCCCAGAAGAGTGGACGACAAAATTGGTTAAAGGGATGGTTGATTCCGAGTCTAATTCTCTGCTTATGGAGTTAAAAAAGCATACATTGAACGAAGAAGCTGTAAGGTTTCTAATTGAAGGAGCAAAAGCTGCAGCCCCAGAACAGCTACATACGTATCAGCAGATACTTACAGTAGTAGAGCCGGAGTTAGCGATGAAGTACAAAAGAGAATTATCTGCTCTTTTATCTGAGGATGTCTTTCGATTATATGACATTCTTCTGCATGGAGATGAGCGCCAAGTATGGACGGAGTATAGTCGGTTACTTGATGCACTAAATCGTTCCCAGGAATATAATGAAGCCCTTTTTCAACAGACAAGGCATACAGCCAATGTTCTTGCAAAAAAAGGTTGGATTAAGGATGCTGAGCTTGCTCATATATTAAATGAAAATTTGAATGAAGACTATTTCAATTTTGCAGGGATCTTCACTGTTTATTTAATTGGAGCGCTCGGGAAAAAAGAGTATATTTCACTACTGGCGGGCCTTCTGACAAGAGAAGATGATATTTTATTGGAAGTTACAGCAGATGTATTGATCAGCTTTCAAAGCGACCAAGTGGTGAATGAGGTTTCTCCTTATGTAAAGAATCCTGATGCCATTATTTACGGAACGTCCATTCTTGGTACGATTAAATCAGATTTGGCTGTGCAAGAACTGAAGAAAGCCTTCGATGCATTAGAGTATGAAGAAGATGCAGCATTTCTCATTGAAGCATTAGCCCATCAATTAACGGATGAAGCAAAACCGTTCATTGACGGATATATGGAAGAAGGCATTGAATCGTTTATGATTGAATCAGAACAGCTTGCATACAGCTATTATAAGATCATGGGGTATGAGCATCCGGAACTGGGAAACTGGCGAAAGCTTGCAGATGCTAAGGAAAGTTCTTTTTAGAGAGACAAAAGGGGGCAGACAAAATCTGCCCCCTTTTGTCTTGTATGAAGGATATGGGGCTTGGCGACTTATTAATCAAGACAATCTACTTATTTTATTATAGAAAGTACCTTGAAATTCAGCTTCGCACCGCCACCATTGCGATTAGGTGAATGTAGCGTGTGATTGATCCTTCATAGTAAATGGTGGTGTTTTAATGCCATATAGGTTTTGTATGAAAACATCCAATTTCCTGTAGTATTTAAGTTTTATTCATCGTCTGAGCTCACTTTAGCCAATGCCCACACTGAAACACTTCCGCTTGTAACAGGGAATTCTGCAAAACCATCATCTGCAATCGTAATTCTATCTTGCCGATTATTCGTCAGATCTGTCCAATCTTCACCAGCACGGTCTTCGCCAACGAACATTCTTTTTTTGCCACTGTCATCATTAGAAACAATAACAGCACAGCCAGAATGTTCAATTTCTCGGACGCCACGGCGAACCCAGCCGATGATATTCTTATGATCGAAGTAATCCTCTTGATCGCCGTATGCTTTGTGGTAACGAGCAAAGAGAAGGGGATCGATGCCTGCTTTTTTTCCTGGGATGGGTTCAGGCCCACCTATGCCATAATAATCGCCATAAAAGACGCAAGGGTAGCCATCTTTTCTGAGCAAGATTAATGCATAGGCTATTTGTTTGAACCAATCTTCTACCCAAGATTCTAAGGATTCGTTAGGTTGTGAATCGTGATTATCAACAAAAGTTACGACATTCATTGGATGGGAGTGGACAAGTGTATCATTAAATATCGTTGCGAGGTTATATTTCCTACCAGCCTTGGAAGCCTCGCATAATTTATAATGAAGAGCCACATCAAAGAGGTCAATCTTATATTCAGTATGGTCAAGGTAGGAGCGGCAAGCTTCTAAATCAGGATTCCAGAATTCCCCGACGAAATAGAAATTTTCCTCTGTGTGTTCAAGCATGGCATCTGAAAAGTCTCGGATAAAATCGTAGTTAATATGCTTAATTGCATCTAATCGAAACCCATCACATTGAACGGTATCGATCAGCCATTTCCCCCATGAAATCATCTCTGGGGTAACAGCCGGATGTTCATAATCAATATTCGCAAACATTAAATAATCGTAGTTTCCAAATTCATCTGCCACTTTGTCATTCCACTTTTTATGTAAAATGCGGTAGATGCCTATCTTGCCCGTTCTGGCATCATAATCGGTACCATTAAAATGTTCATAGCTCCAAGTGAAGGTAGAGTATTGACCATCTCGATTCGGAAAAGTAAATTTCGTAAAGCCTTCAATTTCAAATGGTTCGGAAATCTCATCTTTTCGATTGAATGGGTCAACTTCAATGACCTCAAATGCTTCCGTTTCATCTGCACCTGCTTTATGATTCATGACTAGATCGACATAGACACTGATCTTGTGATCATGGCAGGCAGCGATTGCCTCGTGCAATTCATCTTTCGTACCGTATTTAGTTCGTACCGTTCCTCTTTGGTTAAACTCGCCAAGGTCGTAAACATCGTATACTCCATAACCGTTATCTTCAGCTGCTTGCCCTTTTGTTATAGGGGGAATCCATATACAGTCTATGCCACTTTCCTTCAATTTCGGTGCAGTTTCAGCCAACCGCTTCCAATGTGTACCGTCTGCCTCAACATGCCATTCAAAAAACTGCATCATCGTATGATTCCGTTTCATGATTATCCCTCATCTCGACACTTCTTTATACACGATTAATCCTTCATGGTAGATGGTGGCGTTTTAACGCCAGATAGGTTTTGTATAAACCGAGTTACCTCAAATTGTACCCTAGATAGTGCTACTTTAAAACCTTAAGAAATTCTTAAGAATTCTAGTAAGTAAATGTTAAGATTTACCCTTTAGAATGTAAATTAATTCAAACTAACTCTGCTATAGTAAAGAAAGGAGTGTGAAAAAAATGACAAAACTATTTTCTGTATTGGTAGTAGATGATGAAAAAGAAATTCGCGATGCGATCGAAATATATTTGAAATATGAAGGCATTAAAGTCATTCAAGCTTGTGATGGTATTGAGGCTATAGAAAAGTTGGATGAGCAGCCGATTCACCTGATTATCCTAGATGTGATGATGCCAAGAATGGATGGGATTGCGGCAACTTTCAAAATTCGTGAACAAAAGAATATCCCAATTATTATCTTAAGTGCAAAAAGCGAAGATACCGATAAAGTATTGGGGCTTCAAGTTGGTGCAGATGATTATGTCACAAAGCCTTTTAATCCGCTTGAGTTAATAGCTCGCGTTAAATCGCAGCTCCGTAGATATGTGACACTTGGGACGTATGAAGACAGCAATAAGGTCATCGATTTAAACGGACTAACTCTGGATCCGGAAGCGAAGGTTGTAGAGGTCAATGGAGAGGCAGTAAAGTTGACGCCGATTGAATATAGAATTGTTGAGCTACTGATGAATCATCCCGGACGGGTCTTCTCGATTCAAGACATTTATGAACGTGTTTGGAAAGAGCCAGGCTATAATGCGGAAAATACAGTTGCCGTACATATTCGGAAAATCCGTGAAAAAATTGAAATTGATCCGAAAAATCCAAGATATTTAAAGGTGGTATGGGGAATTGGGTATAAGATGGAGAAATAGTTATCCATTAATTATATGGTTGGTACTATTTGTGATTGGTCTAAAAGGGGTATTTTTTATTGCCGATCAAGGAAGACAGTATATAAACAAGGATTATTATGAAACGGGTTTTTTTGAAGATCATTTCAGTCAATTTGTCGATACTCTTAACTTACTAGAATTAAATGACGTAACAGCAGATGATGTAAAAAGAGATCTTGTTGTGGCACCTGAGGAAATTGAAGAACATCGTTATCGGTATGGGGGCCTGTCTGAGCAGATTCAAACAATTAAAAATCAATACGAGAGTCGGATTTCTGAAGCGAATGTTGTGGGAAATAAGGAATCAGCTGAAGCTTACACAAAAGAACGTGATAGAAAAATAGCAGATATAACGAAAAACTTTAATAGTGATGAATATGTAGAAGCTAAGATTCGCAAGGAAAAAGAGCAACAGGTAGATCGTTACTTCAAAGAGCGCGAACTGAATTATCGTAATGTATTAAATAAGTATAAAGATGTGTTCCGGTACTACCTTAAAGATACTTCAACTGGTAAAGTGTTCACAAATGTGAATATGGATGGAAACGACAATATCAATGAGATTTTTACGAATAAAAGTATGCGGTATGTACGGACATTTCCTTCCAATAAATATGATTATCTAACACCAGGAAGTTATGATTCAGAATTAGAATTATTATCTGATATTCCAAGAATAGGAGCCGATAAACAGTTTGAGGGGAAAATAGCCGTTTCGAAATCTATTCCAGCAGCAAATCCAGTGATTCAAGATTACAAAGACTTTCAAATTGATAAAGCTTATTTTTATCTAGTTCTTGGGCTTACTGTTCTGTCAATCTGTTTATGCCTCTATTTTTATAAAAAAATAAGGCCGTTTCAGCAGATGACGGGAGCTATGTGGCTAAATTATTATGAGCGGGTTCCAGTAGATCTCAGGGTGGTTATTTTCGGAATTACTATGACGTTTGCTTTACCAACTTTGGCCTTCAATATGAAACCTGGCAGTTATGGCAATTTAGGCTCTTATGGGTATGGGTATGACAATAGCATCGATTGGGTAATCGATCTACTTGGGCTTTTTGCCATTACAATATGTATGATTGTGTTGGTTATGCTCCAGGCAGTTGAACTAATCAATACCTATAAAAAAGGTAGCAATCATCTAAAAGCTGAATGGGAACGATCCCTCCTATCTCGTTTGTTTAGAGAATTGCAGCAGTCATTTCTCTATAAAAGTGTCGGGGTCCGGATTATGATTATCCTATTCATTATTTTCACCTGTGGTTTTGCATTTGCTGCCGTTGTTTGGGAAACTTCGCTTATCATCGGTTATGTCCTAGGTTTATTACTTGTAGGACTGCCGACCGTATTGTATATATTTAATCGTATCGGTTATTTAAATAGGATCATTAAGCATACGAATGAGCTTGTAAATGGAAATATGAACGGTGAGATACAGGTGAAAGGGAAATCTGTACTAGCTGGCTTAGCTCGAGATATTAACACGATGAAACAAGGGGTTAAATCTTCAAAGACTGAACAGGCCAAAAGTGAACGATTAAAGACAGAATTAATTACGAATGTTAGTCATGATTTACGTACACCGCTTACGTCGATTATTACTTATTCTGAGTTGTTGAGGAATCCGAATCTAACAGACGAAGATCGGAATGCTTATATTGAAATCGTCAATCGAAAATCCAAGCGGTTGCAAGGATTGATTGAAGATCTTTTCGAAGCTTCAAAAATGGCAAGTGGCAGTATTAATCTTAACAAGGAACAGGCGGATATCGTTCAGCTTCTTCAGCAAGCGCTTGCCGAACATGATGAAGCCATAAAGAATTCAAAGCTACAATTTCGTGTGAATTGCCCAGATCATCCTGTATATGCCATTGTTGATGGCCAGAAGATATGGCGGGTGTTTGACAATCTGATTGGTAACACTTTGAAGTATTCAATGGAACATACAAGAGTTTATATTTCCGTTGAAAAAATGAACAATCAAGCCGTGATTACATTTAAAAATGTGACAAAGTACGAGCTTGGCGACAGTGTCGATGAAATGTTTGAACGATTTAAACGAGGCGATACGTCGCGTCATACAGAGGGATCAGGACTAGGGCTCGCCATTGCTAAGTCCATTATGGATATGCATGGCGGTGATTTAGATCTTGAAATTGATGGGGATTTATTTAAGGTTACTGTGAAAATAAATACGATGTAATCGAAACAGAAGAGATTGTCTAAAAAAGAGTCTAACCTCACATTCTATACACCGTTTATTGTGTCATGTTCACGTCTTAAACGGTATATAGTAGGTGTGTGGGGGCTGACTCTTTCGTTATGAGACAATCTCTTTTATTTTTTCTTCAAATATCGTTGCAGCGATTAATAACAACTTCATAAGTGTTCAGATAGGGGGAGCATCCTTTATTTGTGAATAGGCTGATAGAGTACGTGAAACGGCTGATAAAATCGCACGCTAAATAAATACAGCCCAAAGCAGGATAATCTGTTTTGGGCTGTATAACATAAATCGATTCGAATTAGATAACACCTTGTGCAATCATATTGTCCGCAACTTTAATAAAGCCAGCGATGTTTGATCCAAGGACTAGGTTTCCAGGTTCACCGAATTCTTCTGATGCTTTTAAGCTATTTTCATAAATGTTTTTCATAATCGTTTGCAATTTTGCATCAACTTCTTCAAATGTCCAAGAAACTCGTGAACTATTCTGTGCCATTTCTAAAGAGGAAACAGCTACTCCACCAGCGTTCGCAGCTTTTGCTGGAGCAAAGAGAACTTCTTTAGTGTGGAAAAGGTCGATTGCTTCTAATGTAGAAGGCATATTTGCTCCTTCTCCAATTGCTTTTACTTGATTTGAAATAAGAATTTCTGCGTCAAATTCATCCAATTCGTTTTGCGTAGCACATGGTAGGGCGATGTCACAAGGTACAGTCCAGATGCCTTTGCTACCTTCAAAGTACATCGCATGCGGATGAACATCTGTGTAGTCGCTAAGTCGTTTTCTTTCGACTTCTTTCAATTGTTTTACAGTAGCTAAATCGATGCCTTTTTCATCGTAAATATATCCATTTGAATCACTGCATGCAACAACTTTCGCTCCAAGCGCAATGGCTTTTTCAATGGCGTAAATTGATACATTACCTGATCCTGATACTACAACTGTACTGCCTTCAAAGCTCAATCCTTTGCTCTGTAGCATTTCTTGTACGAAATAAACGACACCATATCCAGTTGCCTCTGTTCTGGCAAGACTTCCTCCATAGCCAATTCCTTTGCCGGTAAGTACTCCAGCTTCATAATTGCCTCGAATGCGTTTGTATTGACCGAATAAGTAACCAATTTCTCTTGCCCCAACGCCGATGTCCCCAGCTGGAACATCAATATCAGGACCGATGTGGCGATAAAGCTCTGTCATGAAGCTTTGTGTAAAACGCATAACTTCAAGATCTGACTTTCCTTTCGGATCAAAGTCAGAGCCGCCTTTGCCCCCACCAATTGCCTGACCTGTTAATGAATTTTTAAGAATTTGTTCAAAGCCAAGGAATTTAATAATGCTTGCGTTCACAGTCGGGTGAAACCTAAGTCCGCCTTTGTATGGACCGATTGCACTATTAAATTGAACGCGGAAGCCGCGATTTACTTGAACTTTTCCTTTATCATCAACCCACGGTACTCTAAAGGTAATCATTCGCTCAGGCTCTGCAAGCCTTTCAAGTATGTTGTGTTCCATATATTGAGGGTATTTTGCGAATACTGTAGTAAGAGAGAGGAAGATTTCTTTAACGGCTTGATGAAATTCAGATTCATATGGATTACGTTTTTTAACTAGCTCAAATACGCTGTTTACATATTCTTCAGCTGCTTGTAATTGACCGTGTAATGGTTCTTGAACCACCATGATGTATCACTCCTTAAATAATTTACTTTTGCTTTGAATATAGTTTATCTCTTACGGGTAACCTTAACAATCTGAATAATAGATAAAAATCATGCCTTTTTGAGATGAAAGATGGTTTACATTATGAAACTAGGGAAAATTCAAGATTTTATTTTAATCAAGCACAATTCATAATGCGGCTTATATAGCTGAAATAGCAATGGCGGAAATCGAAATAGTCTTTCTTGGCCCTTTGTCACATGATGAGAAGAAGGGGTAGGGCGAAGTGTTATTTGACAATGGAATTATAGCTCTCCTGCCAATTACACATTCACTTACGAATCGATCTTCTATTTGATGGAGGGAGTTACAGGGAGAAGGCTACATTTTGTTTCCTGAGGGCGTGTCTTACGTGAGATCTTTATTAAGGCATGCGGGTCAATTGGGTTTACACCACGGGGTGTTTTTGAAGTGCAAAATATTGTGCCGCTTTATGGGGCGCTAGCTGCAGGATTTGGGATTGCTTTAATACCTGAAATTACCTTAATGGATAGCCTTCCGCACGATGCAGTCAAGGTCCCAATCGTTGAACCTGTAGTAAGGAGAAATGTTGGAATTATTATTTCAAAGGAACGTTGGCTCTTACCTACTGAACAGTTATTTTATGATTTTACAGTAGATTTCTTTGCAAACCTAATGGATATGGAAAATGAATTAGTAAGAAAAGACCCGTATTTGGGTCTTTTTTATTAAAGTTCATATTAATATATTTAGATTATAACTTTGGTAGCGTTGTCAAGGAAAATAATTATTTACATTTTCTGAATATTATAATAGTATATTGATATACAATATTAGGGAGATTTTAGTCGTTTGAAACATAGATATAAACAACAGGAATTATATTTTCTTACTATGTTAAATGGGATTGAAGTGACCGTATATAAAATGAATGTTTTCGTTCTATTATTCATGTTATTCAACAAGGTACACTGGTATGATACGTTTACCACTCACTCACAAAATAAACGAGCTAACTATTTATCTTATACCAACTAGAATATAAGCAAAACGGGAGAGTGAACAAGATGAAATGGAATTGGGTTGAACATGTAAGTAAGGCTTCGGCGGGAATTGCTAATGCGGTATTGGTGACACTTGGGATCGGGCTCTTGTTTGAATCATTTGGTGGGCTACTCGGCTGGGAAGTATTTGTTACGATAGGAGGAGCAACGAAAATGTTACTTGCTCCTGCACTTGGTGCGGGAATTGCCTATCAGCTAGGCGGTAATACACTGGTCATCTTTAGTGCAATGGCCTGTAGCACGATTGGCGGGGCGGCCATTCATCAAACGGCTGAAGGGGCGTTTACCATTGTCACAGGTCAGCCAATCAGTGCCGTATTAGCCGCGGTTGTTGCAACAATTGTAGGGAAATGGGTTATTGGACGTACGAAACTCGATATGGTAGCCATTCCATTTGCAGCCATTCTTGTTGGCGGTGTTTCAGGTGTCTGTCTAGCGGCAGTTACGACACCACTAATACAGAAATTGAGCGCAGCCATTACAGCATCGGTTCAAGGGTCACCGCTTATTGCTCCGATGGTCATATCTTTAGTGTTTAGTATGCTTTTAATGTCACCGGCATCATCTGCAGCCATTGCAATGGCACTGCAGTTAGATCCTGTTTCAAGTGCGGCTGCTTTAATTGGCTGTACCATTCAGTTTGTAGGATTTACGGTTATGTCGATGAAACAAAATGATTTGGGTGGCTTTTTGGCGCAATCATTAATCACACCAAAGGTTCAGTTCCCAAATATCGTAAAAAACCCACTGCTTATTATTCCACCGTTTGTGGCAGCGATCATTTGTGCACCCATTGCAACACTAGGGTTTGACTTTCAAGTCTCCTATGAGATTGCTGGATTAGGATTGAATTCATTGATCGCACCAATCAATATCGTATCAACACAAGGAGTAAGTGCCTTTTTAATTTACATGGCAACAGGTGTTGTCTTGCCCATTGCAATAACTCTTGGTTTATATAAAGCAGTTAAAATAGTTGGCTGGGTAAAAGTTGGTGACTTGAGAATGGAAATTCAATAAAAGACTATCCCATTGTAAATAGAGGCCTTACTTACAAATAAAATGATATTAAGAAAAGAGAGTGTTTCAAGGACTGTCCCTAATGAGACATTCTCTCTTTTTTTTTCAAAAAAGATATCTGGTAATGCCAATAAAATGCTTAAACCACTTTGCATTTTTCCTGCTATGCATGAGATGATAGAAAGAAGCGTGAAAATTATTTTAAAGGATGTTACAAATGAATATAAAAATTAAAAACAGCTTCACTAATAAGATAGTTAAGGGATATCCGTTAATTGAAAAAGATGCTGTGATAAACAGCCAAGACCTCAAAGAAGAGGGAAAAATCATCAGAGTAACAGATGAGAAAGGGCAATTTCTAGGTAAAGGATATTATGGCATTCAAAACAAAGGAATTGGCTGGATTCTTACGCATAGTGAATCGGAAGATGTGAACCAGTCCTTTTTTGATAAAAAGCTGCAAAAGGCGATTGCGTTAAGAAAATCGTTTTTTGAAGATCCTAATACGACCGCTTTTCGAATTTTTAATGGCGAAGGCGACGGCATTGGTGGCTTAATCATTGACTATTATGATGGTCACTTTGTGTTGAGTTGGTATAGTGCGGGAATTTACTCATTTAAAGAGCTTGTGCTAAAAGCCTTGCTTAATAGTGTTGTGGTTAAATCAGTGTATCAAAAGAAACGCTTCGATACGAAGGGGCAGTATATGGACGAAGATGATTTCGTCATGGGAGAAGCGCCTGAATTTCCGCTGATTGTTAAAGAGAACGGTGTGAATTTCGCTGTGTATTTAAATGATGGAGCTATGGTTGGTGTATTCCTTGATCAAAGGGAAGTCAGAAAGACCATTCGTGATACATATGCAAAAGGGAAAACAGTGCTGAATATGTTTTCTTATACAGGAGCTTTTTCTGTTTTTGCAGCAGTGGGTGGAGCGATTAAAACAACAAGTGTTGACCTTGCTAATCGCAGCCTGCCAAAAACGAGTGAGCAATTTAGCATTAATGGTATTAACCCTGAAGAGCAGAATATTGTTGTGATGGATGTGTTCAATTATTTTAAATATGCAATCAAGAAGAACTTAATGTTTGATATGGTGATCCTTGACCCACCAAGCTTTGCTAAATCAAAGAAATTTACCTTTAGTGCAGCCAAGGATTACAAGAATCTATTAAAGGATACAATCGCAATCACAGAGGATGAGGGAGTAATAGTCGCCTCTACCAACAGTAGCTCCTTTGATATGAAAAAATTCAAAAGTTTCATCGACGCAGCATTTAAAGAAAGTGGATTTACATATAAAATAGAAGAGCAATTTTCGTTACCGGATGATTATCATACGATTAAGGAATTCAAAGAAGGAAATTATTTGAAGGTTGTTTTTATTAGAAAACTGAAGTGATAACCAAGATGGTGCTGTCCGATAACGAACGAGTCAGGCTCGTCCTTTAGGACAACTTTGTTTCACGTGGAACATTTTTTCACCATAATATGTAGCGTTCGAAATTCATTAAGAAAAAAAGAGGATGTCTCGAAGGGTATTGACCCTTCGAGACATCCTCTTTTCATACATTATACGGTTTCACTTCTTGAAAAAGACTTCTTCAACCAATTCTTCCCTTCAACAAGTCGTGTGACCATCATGGCACATACTGTGTTGCCTGTTGAGTTCAAAAGGGTCGCAGGAGCATCAATAATCGTACTAATTACGGCGATAATCGGCAGAACACTTGGTGGAAAGCCAAAAATGCTAAGGATCAGCATTTCGCCAATCATGCCACCTCCAGGGATTGCACCCATTACTGCTCCGACTAAGAAAGAGACAGCAAGAATACTTAAAATGCTTGAAGGGCTTGTCATGTCTTTGCCAAACAAAGTAAATAAGAAGACGATTTTCAATACACCGCCAAATACAGAGCCGTCCTTGTGCATGTTTGCACCAAGTGGGATCACTGTTTCGGCGATATCCTTTGGTACACCCATCTTGCGGGTAGATTCAAGATTTGCTGGAATGCTGGCAGCACTTGAACAGGTAGCGATGGCTGTGATGGATGGTGTAAATGCATTTTTCCAGAAAGTCTTAACGCCTTCACTGCGCCCCGCAAAATAAGCATATAACGTGAAGAATCCGAAATAGTACACAAGAGTTAATACGAGATAAAGAACAAATCCTCTGGCATACCCTTCAAGAATCTGTGGTCCAAGCTGACCGATCACTGCTGCAAAATAGGCGCCAAGTCCAATGGGAGCATAATACATGATGATCTTGACCATTTTCATCATTACTGCTGATCCGCCTGTTAGAAATGCAGCAACTGGCTTGGCCACTTCCCCTGCCAATGCTGTAGCAAGGCCGAAAAGAACAGAGAAAACAATGAGTTGAAGCATATTGCTTCGAGATAACAATAAAGAAAAGTCAGAAACGGTAAAGGTATTTACCAGCTGGCTAAGTGCAGATATATCTTCTAATGAAGTTTCTGGTTTTTCCGCTTGCGCCATTAAATTTTTAATAGCAGAAGTATCTGTGCCTTCTAATGGATTTATAATACTTGTTCCCAAAAAGGCCAGCAGAGCAGAAATAATTGCCGTCCCAAGGAAGACAATGAAAATGCTCCCCATAATCTTACCAAGGCGTTGCATACCGCCCATATTCGCGATGGCCGCTGATATACTAAAGAATACGAGAGGAACAATCATCATAAACATTAGATTAAGAAACAAATCACCTAATGGTTGTACAACAGATGTTTTTGTTCCGAATACAACTCCAGCAATACCACCAATGATGATTGCGATAAGTAACGTAAGTGATGATTTATAATTGGAAAAAAATTTTTTCAAAACATCTAATCCTACTTTCATGAAAAATGATATAGATACATAGAGTTTATTATTATATGTAAAATACAGTTTTACAGTCAAACTTTTGAAGGACTGTAGTAAACTCTGTCCAATTTATTAATAAAAACACCCATGAGTACGTCTGCCCCAGCTTAACGATAAAAAAGGTTCAGAGTCTCAAATTGTATCATCTAATGAAGGTGGCGGTGCGGTGCTGATTTTTTAGAAGTCCCGCCCCTTTTCCTCAGAATGGGAGGGTTTCGATGGCTTATTTAACGATTGAGCAAGGAATTGACATCTATTATGAAGAAAAAGGGACAGGGAGACCGGTGATTTTCCTGCATGGTGTATGGATGAGCAGTCGTTTTTTTGAAAAGCAGCAGTTGTTTTTTGCAGAGAATTACCGCTCGATCCTTCTAGATTTTCGAAGTCATGGAAGTTCTTCACATGTTCACCATGGAAATACAGTAGCGACTTATGCAAAGGATTTGCATACATTTATTAAAAAATTGGACTTAAAGGGTGTTGTGCTTGTTGGTTGGTCGATGGGTGCTTTCGTCGTATGGGATTATATGAAGCAGTTTGGGTCAGAAAATATTCATTCAACGATCATAGTCGATGAGCTGGCTTCGGACTTTAAATGGCCCGACTTTGACATTGGAGCTTTCGATATTGCAACATTAAGTGCCTTCATGACAGAAATCCAGACGAATCGTTCTCAGTTTTTGGCAGGATTTCTAACTTCCATGTTTAAAGCTGAATTGAAACCGGATGAAGCAGCCTGGATGCTTGAAGAAGTAACAAAGATGCCTGAATCTATTGCGAGTGCCATTTTATTTGATCAGTCAATTGTGGATTATCGGGGGTTTCTACCAAGTATCGCGGTACCTACTCTGCTTTGCTTTGGCCGAGAAGAAAAAGTTATTCCTGTTGCAGCTGGCGAACATCTGAAAGAAAATATATCAGGCTCACAACTTGAAATCTTTGAGAACAGCTGCCATTGTCCATTTTTTGAAGAAACAGACAGGTTTAACGAGGTAGTTGATCAGTTTATACAAACTGTATAGCTGTTGACCAATCCCACAGCTAAAGCAGTGGGATTCTTTTTCGCAAACATTTCACTTACAAACTCCCAAAGGAAATCGCAGAGGCAAGACTTAGGCGAACAACTCTCGATAGAAAAACAGTCCATCGAAAGGGCAAGGTCTGTGCCTACTACGCCGTCCGTCCGGCGATACTTTTCTCTTTTTTCGGTTGATCTTTTGGATGTTTTGCTTTTTGTCTTTCTTCTATGGACACAAAACGCTTATGCCAAACCGGTTGCTTATATAAAACCGAAAGAAGTGGTTTCGTTTCCATGGGATATTTCTTGCGCACAATATTTTGCGCGCCATTCACATCACGATGGATTTCTGTTTGATGAACAGAACATATGAAATTTCTTCCGTTTGCTTGGTGTCGCCCCCCACAAAACGGACAATCTTGGGAGGTATAGTTTTCTTCTGTTTCTTCCATCCTGATGCCTTTTAATTGAGCTTTGTATGTCAGCTTTTGTTTGATTTTCCCTTGATTCCATAACGATAATTGTTGTCGTCTTTTTTTATTGGTTTTCCGTTTCTTTTCCCTATTTATCTTTGTATTTTTTTCAATACCGGATACGTTTCCGATGACAAAGTTCGTCACTTTTTCTTCTTCCAAAAAAGAAATAACTTCTTTGGTTGTCTTATGTTCCAACGCTTCAAGCTGATTTTTTGTCTTTTGGCGAATTCGTACGCTTGCCTGTCTATATTTTTTCCATTGACGAGAGCCCTTTTTACAACGAGACATTTTCTTACTTAAATCGGCTACTACCTTTGCACGGAATTGAGAAAGACTACGCATCGCCCGACCCGAAATTAATAAGGCTTTATCCTCGGTCGCTACAGTTACAGAGTGAATTTCCCCTAAATCTCCACCCGCCGCTTTAAAAGCATACGATGAAGTGTCTTTTTCTGGTACCGATACAGAATAACAAAACCAGTAGGCTCCGTTTCTCCAAACGATCTCCGCGTAGTTACAGGTTTTTAAATCTTCTTTTGAAAGATTCGGAAGGATGACACATTTGTTTTTCTTAGGCTCCTTTTCATTCCACATTTTCTTTTTCTTTTTGGTTAAGAGGTCTGACAGTTGGAACCCATATTCCACTTTTTTAATCGTGATGATTTCTTTAGAAACATCCATGGACGCTTTTTTTAGTGGAATACAATAATAGTACTTTCTTCGCCACGGATAGTTTGCTTTTTTGTCCGTTACTCGTAGCTGACGAATGGTTTCACGATTGGCCACATATTTATTGGCAATTGCTTGAACAGTTTGAGAATGAAGATGATACGTTTGTTTCCGAATCGCTTGGATTTCCGTTTTACTTAACCACTTTTTAAAGAAAAAATAATAAGAAGTGGCTTCTCTGACAATATCGTTCCAAACGGAAGCTGCTTCTCGCTGCATCAACCTTAACTCCGAATACAATTTTTTATCATACGGGATTTTAAATGAATGAGTCACAAACACGGTGTTTTCCCTCCTTTCTTATTATTTAAATCATTCCACAATTCAATTATACCGAACGTGGGCTCTGTTTACGGGTGATACATTCGCTTGAAGCACAAAAAAATCGAAACATTGACATGTCTAAAGACATGCCTGTTTGGACCTCACTACCATCCCACCTCTGAAGAAGTGGGTTTTCTCGTTTGGGAAAGTTTGTAAAAAGAATGGTCATCTTGCCATGCCTTTTTATGTCGAATCCATTTATTAGTGAATCCTTTTACCGGAATTTCCGTAATAAGGATAGGAGGGGATAGACATGTTTAAGATTGAACCAAAATGTTCGAAATGTGGAAAAGAGATTAAAGGTGATGAAGAAGTCTATATTCAGATGAAATACCCTGCAGGGAAAGGGTTTACTGAAATCAAAGCCTATTTACAAAACGAGGGTCAGTTTATTTTTGAAAAGTGTATGGAGAAGTAGTGTCATGATCATGATGATTTATTGAAGTATTAGCACTAGATGAAAAATACAAATCCAAAATGTACAGGTTCTAGTTTATTTCTTTTGTTATTAATTAACTAGCCATTTGATTTTCATGAAAATAGCGATACTATTAAGGAAAATAGGTTTTGGAGAGATGTCAATGGAGATACGCACAACGACCACGTATGAGATTATTGAGGTCTGTTTATTGGCAGGGAAAATTATGCTTCGCAGTGGTGCCGAAACGTATCGGGTTGAGGATACGATGACTCGGATTGCTGCTTCTTATGGAATTAGCTCTAGTCATTCGTTTGTTACACCTACAGGCATTATATTTTCAATGGATGGAAATGATCCGACGAAGTTGATCCGAATTTCAGATCGCTCCACGGACCTCCATAAAGTAACGATTGTGAATAGTGTTTCCCGGCAAATAAGTAATGGTGAATTAACAGCGAAAGAAGCACTGGTAAAGTTAAAGGAGATTGAGAGTTCAAATTATGCTTTTCCGATATGGCTTCAGATTTTTGCTGCGTTTATTGCGAGCGGCTGCTTTATGATCATGTATCAGGGGCTATGGACGGACTTCTTGGTAGCCTGTTTGGCTGGAGGGCTGGGCTTTTCAGCTCTTGTTTATCTACACAAACTGTTGGAGATTAAGTTTTTTGCTGAGTTTATTGCTTCCTTAATCATTGGTACCTTTGCGTTTATCGCCGTTTCGTATAACTGGGGTACATATGTAGATAAAATCATTATTGGAGCAGTTATGCCACTTGTACCTGGTCTCCTCATTACAAATGCAGTGAGGGATTTAATTACTGGTCATCTAGTATCAGGAATTGCTAAAGGAGCCGAAGCATTTTTGACCGCATCAGCCATAGGGTCAGGGATTGCGGTTGCCTTAATATTTTTGTAATAATGCGAGGGAGACGTAAATGATTACACAGTTTATTACTAGTTTTATTGCGTCAGCAGCGTTTGGGGTTATTTTTAACGCCCCAAAGGAATCTTTAGTGAAATGCGGTTTTATCGGAATGGCAGGATGGTCTGTCTATTATGTTCTTTATTCCCGGGATGTTAGTAGTATTGTGGCTACACTCGTGGCATCATTAATTGTGGCTATTATTAGTCAGTTCTTTGCAAAGACGTACAAAATGCCGGTTATTATATTTAGTGTGGCAGGGATTATTCCGCTTGTGCCAGGGGGACTATCGTATGACGCCATGCGCCATTTTGTTGAAAATGATTATAATATGGCCATTCAGCTTGCAGCCAAAGTAGTCATGCTTTCAGGAGCCATTGCGATGGGATTGCTGTTCTCAGAAGCGATCAATCAGTTATACCAAAAGGTTATAAAGCGAAGGAAAGTAACAGGCACTTTGGAGAAGGATTAAAATTCCCGGTGTGCAAATAAATCCCATTTATATGGAAAACGACTGAATTTGTTTCGGTCTTTTTTTTGTTCTAAAACAATTTTTTTTAAATTTTGCAGGGTATTTACATAATTGTGCGTCTAAATAGATAGAGAGAAAAGAGGTGATGCAGGTGGAGAAGGATGAACAGCTTGTGAAGCGAATCATAGCTGGAGAAAAGGATCAATTTCGTGAGCTGATAACACGTTTTCAAACTAGGGTATTTGCGGTTGCATATAAAGTAAGTAAGAATACAAAAGATGCCGAGGATATCACCCAGGAAGTATTTCTTCAGCTGTATCGCTCTCTTTCTCAGTTCAAAGGTGATTCTAGTCTTTCTACATGGATCTACAAGATTGCGATGAGTAAGGCTCTTGATTATCGGCGCAAGCAGATCAGACAAGTAACTCATGAAGGGGAGGGAAATCTTTATGATATTCCTTTTGGGTCTACACCGGAAGACCTCCTTCTTGATAAAGAAGACAAAGAACTTGCACGTGCTTATATGGAAAAACTCCCAGATACATATAAGGAAGTTGTCCATCTGTATTATTTTCAGCAGCAGTCTTATCGTGAAATAGCCTCTACATTAAATGTTGCGGTCAAAACCGTAGAATCTAGACTATATCGAGCCAAGCTTATTATGAAGAAACAGGGGAAGGGAGAGGAACTTTGATGAAGCACATCACTGATGAACAACTTATCGCATATATACAAAACGAACTCTCCGGCAAAGAAATAGAAAATCTAGAGAACCATTTAACAGGTTGTAGTCAGTGTCAGAAAGAGTTTGTCGTACTTGAAGAATTAACTAATGAATGGAATGAGCCATCTCTTCAGCTATCCGTTGATGTAACGCTTGATGTTATGGGTGTGATTGAGAAAACGGAAAAGCAAAAATCTGCACGGAAAAACAAACGCAATACCTATCTACATTTTATCCTTGCAGTAGCGGCGACCATCCTATTTTCTCAACTGAAGATTGTCGATTATATCATCGATACTTCTAATCATGTAGTAGGGATTTCGTCAGTAACAGTAGAGCAAGCCAATCATTCTTTAGAAAAAGGAATGAGTTCTCTTAATAAAATTAACTTGAAAATACAATCAAAAACTGGAGGAGAAAATAAATGAGACAGCCAAAGAAATGGATATATATCCTATCATTCTTACCGGGACTTGGGCAATTTTATCTAGGCTTGATGAATAGAGGCCTGCAATTAATGTTGTTATTTTTCGGGGGAGTGTTCATTACCGCCCAATCATTCGGAAGTCTTGCTATATTCCTGCCAGTGCTTGTTTTTTATGCATATTATGATGCCTTAAATCATTATCGGATGATTATTGAAACTGGAGAAAGAAAAGATGAAATGCTACTGCAATGGGATGTTCTCCAAGGCAAGAAGAATATAGTTGGGTGGATTCTAATAGTAGTTGGTCTGATTAGTTTCCTGCAAATGTTCATGAACTGGCTACCGAGTGCAATCAGTCAATATATTCCTTATAATTTCCTGCAACAAGTCATCTTAGCATCTATTTTAGTTGGATTCGGATTTAAACTTCTTCGTGGTAGGAAAGAGGAAGCGCAATGAGGAATTGGAAGATTGGTTCGATTACAGCAGGTACTCTTTTAATCGTCATTGGGTTTCTATGGCTCCTGCAGTCCTTCTTATCCATTCCGTTTGCAAAAGTACTAGTTTACTCATGGCCGGTCATTTGTATTTTTCTTGGTGTGGAAATTCTCGTTCTTCACTTTTTTAGAAAAGATCAAAAACTAGGTATCCATTGGCTTAGTATTATTTTATTAATGGTAATTGGCGGGGCATCCTTAGTCTTCAGTTTTGGAAAAGCAGCCATGGATGAACTAGGGTTCAGCTTCCAAGCTTCTTCCTACAACATGCAAGAAGAGCTTGCGTCATCATCGACGATTCAGGAAGTGATCATTTCGTTACCGAGCGAAGATGTATTTATAACAGGAACAGATGAACAGAAAGTGACGATAGAAGGAAAATTGAATGCAAATGTAAAAAGTGATAAACAGCTAAAGAATAAAGTTGACGAGCAGTTTTCACTGAAACAAATTGGAGATAAAGTGTATCTTGACTTGTTAGATTCTGAGTTTGAACTAAATGATCTGACAAGAATAACAGGACGACTGCATATATCTGTGCCAAAGCAGGCGGTGGTGAAAGTAGATGTAGGCAAGGGTTCTATCGGGATTGATAATATCCAGGCACCAGCAAAACTGCAAACGTCTAATGGAGATATCACTGCGAATGCCTATACCGGTGCGTTGTTTGCACAGACTCGTGGGGGAGATGTGGTGCTGACAGATAGTGTTCTTACAGGAAGTTCGATCATTGAATCAGCTGGTGGGGATATTGTTTGGAATCTTTCACAGGAGCAGCCAATTACACTGGATGCCTCCACAAATTATGGGGAAATCAAAGGGAATATTGACTGGAAAGTTTCCACTCTAGCAAACGAATCGGAAGAAAAAAGACAAGGAACCGCGAAGCTTGGCAATGGCATCCATTCGATCATGCTAGAAACAGAGAGCGGGAATATCATTGTCACGAAAAACTGAAGGATGACTGTGAAGGGGTGAGGCACCTCTTCTTTTTTTATCCCACATAACGGGCAGTAAGACCCCCACTTCAAGGCTAAGAGGAATCGAAGAAGCGTAGTTGGGAGATAACTGCCTGTAAATGGCCGATTGGTGAGATACAGTGAAACTTACCTTTGCTACGCGGAGATATTAGCGACACTAGAACGTGACTAACAATCAGTGGGGAAGAAGAAAACCCCCACTGATTGAGGTTTACTTTACCCTAGATTTGTAGGCAGTACTACTAGTTTGATGGTGTAAATTTGACTTTATATAAATGTGAATGAGATCCCTTTTTCTTTGGAAGGCTAACTTGGAGAAATAGTAGTCATTCGTTAGGGAAGAGAGGTTTATGAAAGGGAATGAAAAGTTATTTAATCATTGCATGGAATATGATCGACCCATTATATTATCATCTATCAAATTTGACTTGCATTCATAACGGAAAAGCAGAGAAAAATTTTTTACGTGTTAAGCTCACTCGTTACAAAGGTAGAATGGTTGTACTTTCTGACGGGACACAGATCAACAAAAACGATACATTAGTCAAAATTCATCTGCATAATGCCGTTCTCTTAAAAGAATTAGGACAAACGAAAAGTAATCTTTACAGAGGCCGGTTCATTTTTCAGGCTGTCAGAAAATCTTTACCCGACTTGGTGTCTTATATTCAAAAGCATCATCAAGTGGATCAAATCAAAGGCATCATCGGTATTACTTCGTTGGACAAAGGTGTGAATCGTCTTGGCTTTGAAGTGGTACCTATTGCTAACCCACTTTATAAATGGTTTAAATGGGCCAGTTTTTTACCAATTTGTATCTTATCAGGCACCGATGTATCTATAAAAAAACAATCAGGGCCAAGTTATTTATTTATGTCTAAAGTATGTTTAATTAGTAGGTATAAAGTACAATAGATCCCTAAAGGGTCTGATATCTCTCTGAGGTTTATCAATAAACGATATATAAGAGAGTGTATCTGACCCTACTTTAGTCTTTTTGCTAAGAGAAATTGGCGAATGGACGGGTGAAAAATTTAAGATTAATTGAACAGTCCCGACTATCTAATGTCAAATTATTTTTAAGATCCGAATGCTTCAAATCGTCTTTTCGGTTTGGAACATTGTATATTACCCCAGCTTTACTCCTCCTATCATCTTTAGGTGCGTTGTTGCCATGTAAATCCTATGCTCGATTCATATACTCTCTCCTTGTAAATATTTATAAGCATGTACTTTATATAAAGTTTGGATTATAATTGTGGATAATTATTTGATTATTCTAATAATTGTGAATAAAATAATCATAGTTTTATATGATTAGGGGAGGGGTATTAGGACATAGGGTACTGTACGAAGAGCTACATAATTGTTAGGAAAAATTATGTATTAGGAGGAAGGTCCGATGAAAAAATTTAAGTTAGTTAGTTTGTTATTTGTAATAGTGCTAGTATTGGCGGCATGTGGCACGAAAGATGTTGGTAATGCTGGAGAAGGAGATACGCAAGATAAGGATAAGGTATATAGAGTAGGAATTGATACTACATATCCACCGTTTGAATATGAAGAAAATGGAGACTACACAGGCATCGATATTGATCTCATTAACGCTATTGCTGAAGATCAAAATTTCAAAATTGACTTCAAACCGATGGATTTCGGTGGGATTATTCCTGCGATGCAAGCAGGTCAGCTTGACGTTGCGATTGCTGGAATGAGTATTACAGATGATCGGAAGAAAGTCGTTGATTTCACAGATCCATATTTCCAAGCAGGTTTGACATTGGTTGTGAAGCAAGGGGAAACGGGTATTAAGTCAATTGAGGATCTTGCAGATAAAAAGGTAGCTGCGAAAAAGGGAACGACAGGAGCTAAATTCGCAACAGAAAAAGCCGAAGAAATAGGCTTTGAATTGGTTCAATTCAATGACAGCCCAGCAATGTTCCAAGATGTGGCGAATGGAAATTCAGATGTGCTAATTGAAGACTACCCTGTTATCGCTTATGCAATTGCTCAAAGTACTCTTGATCTAGAAGTCGTCGGCGATCGTTTAAACGGGGATGAGTACGGGATTGCTGTTTTGAAAGGGAAAAATGATGAATTATTAAAGAAAATGAATAAAGGCTTAGCTAATTTGAAAGCTAGTGGCAAATACGATGAGATTATTAATAAATATCTGAATGAATAATGGAGGGGAATATAGTTAGTCGGGGCGCGAAACTGCTCGTGCCTTTTTTTGAAAGGAGAGTCTGTTATGGATGTAATTAGGAATGCTTTTCCCTATTTAATGGACGGGCTGAAGGTTACGCTATATATTTTTGTAATTGCTCTTATTTTAGGTTTCATTATTGGCTTAATCGTAGCATTGCTACGTTTGGCACCGATAAAACCGCTGAACTGGATTGCAAAATCCTATATAAATGCCATTCGTGGAACGCCAGTCATTGTACAATTATTCTTTATTTATTTTGGATTGAATACAATCCCGTGGATTTCGATGGACAAAACAACTGCGGGGATCGTAACCATCGCTATTAATGCCGGAGCTTATTTTGCTGAAATCATCAGGGCGGGCATACAGTCCGTTGATAGTGGTCAAACGGAGGCAGCTAGGTCACTTGGGTTAACAAGTACACAAACGATGAGATATATCGTTCTTCCCCAAGCATTTCGTCGGATGTTACCTACATTTACAAACCAATCGATCATTAGTTTAAAGGATACTTCGCTTTTGTCGATCATTGGCATAGCCGATTTAACCCAGCGTGGACAAATCCAGCAAGCGGCTACCTATGAATCCTTCAAAATTTGGCTGATGGTAGGGGTGATCTATTTCATTATTATTTACGCACTAACCCTGCTAGCCAATTTCTTAGAAAGGAGATTTGAATTACGATGAGCATTATTCAAGTGCAAAATTTAAAGAAATCATTTGGAGATCTTGAAGTTTTGAAGGATATCAGTACAGTTATTCAAGAAACTGAAGTGGTCTGTGTGATCGGCCCGTCTGGTTCTGGGAAAAGCACGTTTTTACGATGCTTGAATCGACTTGAAGAGATTACTGACGGTGAAGTCATTGTGAATGGTCATATCATTTCAAGTAAAACTGTGAATATCAATAAAGTACGTGAGGAAGTTGGTATGGTGTTTCAACAGTTTAACTTATTTCCACATAAATCGGTGCTTGAAAATATCACAATGGCGCCAATAAAGGTTCGGTTAACAACGAAAGATGCAGCGAAACAAAGGGCATATGAGCTGCTAGATAAAGTAGGCTTGAGAGAAAAGGCAGATAGCTACCCAGCCCAGCTTTCTGGCGGACAAAAGCAGCGGGTCGCGATTGCAAGGGCGCTTGCGATGGATCCGAAAATTATGCTATTTGATGAACCAACTTCAGCTTTGGATCCAGAGATGGTTGGCGATGTACTTGATGTCATGAAACAACTTGCCAAAGAGGGAATGACAATGGTTGTCGTCACGCATGAGATGGGATTTGCCCGCGAAGTAGGCGATAGAGTCATGTTCATGGACGGTGGCTATGTGGTGGAAGAAAACGTTCCTGAAGAGTTATTTAGTCATCCACAGCATATACGGACGCAATCATTTTTAAGTAAAGTTTTATAGATACATAAGGAGGAACCAGCTTAGGCTTGGTTCTTTTTTGTTATTTAACGTACTATATGGGGCAGATAACTTAATTTGTCTATTGGAATATAGTGCAAAACAACCCCACAAACCATCTGATGGGCGAAACCCTCCTCGTTTAGAAAAGGCTAATAAGAGTACGACTTGTATCTATATTGATGGTTATTTTTAACTAAATAAGGGAAGTGCATAAGTAAAAGATCTAATGGTACGATTTCACTTATTACTGGGGTAAGTGGACGGGTAACAGCAATCGTATTTGCTAAAGAAGGCATTCATATACGATTTTTGAGGGCTATTGGATATTTGCAAAATAGAGAGCTGAACTAAAAGAATATGAAGAAAAGACCTGGATGGCGAGGGTAGACGTTTGCAAGATGGAATCGTAGCTAGTGCTTGTCATCTTCAAAACTTGCTCTATTAGGATAAAATACATAGGTATATGTCGTGTACATGACACGATAAATAGTGAATAAAGTGTAATATCAGACGTTTTTGGGACATCCTCTTTCATTTTATTGGGCTCTTTTCGTAAAGATTTTTGTTTTTAGCAAGTAACAAATTCGAGCAGATGTTGATTGTAGTGGAAGATGCGAGACTCCTGAGACCGCCCGCAGGAAGCGAGTGCCTGTAACGGAAATCAACCCAGGATAGTAGTGTAAATATTATTTAAAAGCAACAAAGTATACGAAAACAGCCTTTTATTTTTCAAGATAATTTTTATATTAGTATAACGAAATAAAGATTTGGTAATTCGTAATCATATTATTATTTTTACTAATAAGTTTGAGAAAAAAGGGATTACTATAATAGAACCAAATAAAATAGCGCGAATTTATGCCTTTAGAAGGAGTCTTTATTTAGTATACCTTGTTAGCCTAATATGTTTTTGCTATAATCAATTTTGCTTAATGATCTTATCATATGTACCATGTGCAAGGGGAAATTGGAATGATTTTATTTTTGAATACGTTTTCGTTAATGGGAAATGTACTGTGCATTTGGGCATGATATAAGTTGTAAATGAAAACTTATATGGAAGATAAGTAGTCAGACGTTCAACTTTAAAATACTACCTAATGGAGGTAACAAATGAATTATTTAATCTCAATCGTAGGACTAATTGTAGTTCTTGCTCTTGCCTGGATTGCAAGTAACAATCGCAGAAAAGTAAAAATTAGACCTATAATCCTGATGATTATTATCCAATTAATCTTAAGTTATGTATTATTGAATACTAAAATTGGTCTTGATATCATTCAAGCAATTGCAAATGGGTTTACGAAGTTATTAAGCTTTGCGAATGAAGGGATTAGCTTTGTTTTTGGCGGAATTACCAATAAAGGCGAATTTCCTTTTTTCCTAAATGTTCTACTTCCCATTGTATTTATTTCTGCATTAATTGGAATTCTACAGCATATTAAAGTTCTTCCTTTCATAATGAAATGGATTGGCTGGGCACTTAGTAAAGTGAATGGCATGGGGAAGCTTGAATCATACAATGCTGTAGCATCTGCACTTGTTGGACAATCTGAAGTATTCATTACTGTAAAAAAACAGCTCGATCAATTGCCTGCTCATCGTCTATATACATTATGTGCATCAGCGATGTCCACGGTCTCCATGTCAATTGTTGGGGCATATATGACAATGGTTGATCCGAAATACGTCGTGACGGCTGTTGTTATTAACCTATTTGGTGGTTTCATTATTTCATCCATCATTAATCCATATACAGTGACGGAAGAAGAAGACATCCTCGTTGTTCAAGAGGATAAGCAAAGCTTCTTCGAAATGCTGGGTGAATATATTATGGATGGTTTCAAGGTCGCGATTATTGTTTCTGCGATGTTAATTGGCTTTGTTGCCCTAATGGCAGCCGTGAATAGCTTGTTTGCTACGATTTTCGGGATTTCTTTTCAAAGTTTAATTGGATACGTCTTCTCGCCAATTGCAATTCTAATGGGGGTGCCTGCCTCAGAATCGGTAATAGCTGGTGGCATTATGGCGACTAAATTGGTCACGAACGAATTTGTGGCTATGCTTTCTTTAGGCGATGTAGCTTCTACCTTAAGTGAAAGATCAATCGGAATCATTTCTGTATTCCTTGTTTCATTTGCGAACTTCTCTTCAATTGGCATCATTTCTGGAGCTGTTAAAGGGCTTCATGAAAAACAAGGAAACGTTGTTGCACGCTTTGGTTTGAAGCTTTTATACGGCGCAACCTTAGTCAGTGTATTAACATCAGTTATTGTAAGCTTTATCCTATAATCTGAAGCGGTAGAGTTGTCTTATAAGGGTCTGATCTCGAACTCTCTATATAGTATAAAGTGTGATATACACTTGCCTTTTACTGTATTTAGTTGTTGCCTGGTCGGACCCTTTTTCTTTTGAGACAACTCCCGAGAACCAGAGTAGAGTATTTTTATCCTGGTTTAACAAATTGTAATATCCCACTGATGGAAGTTTCACTGATATTAACAAGGAGTGATGCGGATGAATGATATTAGTAATACAAGGGAATTAGAATTAGCAACGTTCGCTGGTGGTTGTTTTTGGTGTATGGTTTCTCCTTTCGATGAGATAGAGGGAATCCTTCAGGTCGTTTCCGGTTATACAGGAGGACATGAACCAAATCCTACGTATAAACAAGTGAAGTCAGGCACCACTGGACATGTAGAAGCAGTCCAGATTACGTATGATCCTGCTAATATATCCTATACAAAATTATTAGAGCTATATTGGCAGCAGACCGATCCAACAGATGCAGTCGGGCAGTTTTCTGACAGAGGACCAGCATATCGGTCTGTCATTTTTTATCATAATGAACATCAAAAGCAAGAGGCTGAGAAGTCTAAAGTGCAATTAACGGAAAGTGGCCGGTTTCAAGAACCGATTGTAACTGCAATCCAGAAGGCTGAGTTTTTCTATAGAGCAGAAGAATATCATCAGGATTTTTACAAAAAGAATGCATTTCGATATGCTTTATATCGACAAGGAAGCGGTCGTGAACTTTTTCTTAAGAAGCACTGGCCAAAGGATAAAACGGAGCTGAAGGACCGATTGTCTGCTATGCAGTTTTTTGTTACTCAAGAAAATGGCACGGAACCACCTTTTGAAAACGAATATTGGGATAATAAGCAGGAAGGGATTTATGTTGATATTGTTTCGGGAGAGCCTTTATTTAGTTCAAGCAATCAATATGACAGCGGCTGTGGATGGCCAAGTTTTACTAAGCCGATTCTTTCCGGATATGTGAAGGAAAGCATAGACGTAAGCCACCGTATGACAAGAACGGAAGTGCGGAGTAAAGAAGCTAACTCGCATTTAGGCCATGTTTTTGAAGATGGCCCTAGTCCAAAGGGACTCCGCTATTGTATTAACTCTGCTTCTTTACGATTTATCCCGAAAGCGAAAATGAAAAAAGAAGGCTACGGTGACTTGCTTCTGTTATTTCATGTGAAATAATGAGTAACATGGATAGGATGAGTATAAAGGGAGTTCAAAGTAATATAGGTAGAAAATAAAACGATTCTTTTTTAGCTGGAGGTGGAACATGGACTATCAATTACACCCATTTGGAGACAATGGAATCATGATTGAACTAGGGACTACAATTTCTCTAGATATACAGAAGAAAGTCCGTGCAGTTGTTTCTTTTCTTGATCAAAATCAATTTGAGTGGATGATTGAGTATATTCCGGCATTTACGTCTGTGACTGTGTTGTATGATATTGGGCATCACGAACTTATTCAGGATGGTCGTTACCCATATGAGCAGGCATGTGAGCAACTGAAAGAGGGAATTGCGGGGTTAGTGTTGGAAGAATCTCAGCTTCCGAGGGTGGTAGAAATTCCAGTTTGCTATGGGGGGAAATTAGGACCTGATTTGGATTTTGTAGCTAGACATAATGGACTTAGCGTTGAAGAAGTCATTAGGATTCATAAAACAACTACTTATAACGTACATATGATTGGGTTCGCGCCAGGTTTTCCATATATGGGCGGTATGTCTGAAAAAATTGCTGCGCCAAGGAAGGAAACACCTCGCTTAGCTATTCCAGCAGGTTCAGTTGGGATTGCAGGTAAACAAACGGGTATTTACTCTATTGAAACTCCTGGAGGCTGGCAGATTATTGGTCGGTCACCGATTCAATTGTTCCGTCCTTTCAATAATGCGCCTAGTTTATTGCAGGCAGGGGATTTAATTTCATTTAAAGAAATTACGTATCAGGAATACATCGATTGGGAGGATAGGGATGATAAAAATTATTAAACCAGGCCTTCTTACGACCGTTCAGGATTTAGGCAGATATGGATCGCAGAAGTATGGGGTCATTGTAAGTGGAGCGATGGATCAGTTGTCACATCGGATCGCCAATCTTCTAGTTGGGAATGATGAAAGCAAACCAACTCTTGAAATTACATTAACAGGTCCGGTTATTGAATTTACCGAAACTACCCTTATCTCGCTTACGGGCGGGAATTTATCTCCAAAAATTAATGGATGTTCAATTGACTTGTGGCGCCCGATTCTTGTAAACAAGGGGAGCATACTATCATTCGGCCCGTGTAAAACGGGCTGTCGTGCGTATCTAGCGGTAGCTGGTAGCTTTCAAGTCACAACAGTCATGGGGAGTGCTTCCACCTATTTAAGAGCAGGAATAGGCGGCTTTTTGGGGCGGGCGCTAAAAGTTGGGGATGTCCTTAGTATGGAACGAATGAGTTTAAGCAGTAAAAGGATTATTCAACGATTATCCACTGAGCTTGGTAAGCGAGATTATATCGAAGCTACGTGGAAGATCGATCCGGTGATCTCGTCTTGTAATATGGGCAAACAACCAATCAGGGTCATCGAAGGCCGCCAATATCACTGGTTTACGGAAAAAAGCAAACAGACCTTGTTCCAAGAAGAGTTTATGGTGACCTCACAATCTGATCGGATGGGCTACCGATTAAAAGGGGGTTCACTTACCTTGGCCACTGAAGAAGAAATGGTCTCCGAGGCGGTGGGATTTGGAACTATCCAGGTGCCAGCTGAGGGTAACCCGATTGTCTTATTGGCAGATCGGCAAACGACAGGTGGCTATCCGAAGATTGCTCAAATCGCAACGGTTGATTTACCAGTCATCGCACAAGCCAAACCAGGAGAAAAGCTACAATTTCAACTAATTTCCCTCAAAGAGTCACAATTGATCTATTTGGAAAGGGAAGAGCAGATCAGACAATTAAAAATAGGCATTTCGCTTTTACACGGATAGGAGGGACCAAAATGTTTAAGGTAGATTTAAACTGTGATATGGGTGAAAGCTTCGGTGCATATCGAATGGGAAGAGATGAGGAAATACTAAATTATGTTAGCTCTGCCAACATTGCTTGTGGTTTTCACGCTGGCGATCCTTCTACGATGAGGAACACAGTGAAGTTAGCTTTAGAGAAGAATGTTGGAATTGGCGCTCATCCAGGCTTCCAAGACGTAGTCGGTTTTGGTAGAAGGGAAATTAGCTTGACCCCTAAAGAGATAAACGACCTGGTTTTGTATCAAATTGGTGCACTATCTGCATTTGTAAAAGCAGAGGGGGGAAAGCTTGCGCATGTAAAACCGCATGGAGCTCTTTATAATATGGCAGCGAAAAACGCGGCCTTATCCGATGCTATCGCAGAAGCTGTTTATCAGGTGGATCCAGAGCTTATATTGTTTGGGTTGGCTGGTAGTGAGCTCATAAAGTCAGGAGAGAAAATTGGTCTACATACTGCATCGGAAGTTTTCTCTGATCGAACGTATCAACAGGATGGCTCGTTAACTTCTAGAAAAGAAGCTGATGCACTAATTACAGATCCTAAGCTTGCGGTTGGTCAGGTGCTGAAGATGGTTCGAGAGCATAAGGTGAAAACAATTCAAGGAACAGATTTTTCAATTCGAGCAGACACGGTTTGTATCCATGGAGACGGGAAGCATGCAGTGGAGATGGCTCAGTATATATCGGCTGCCTTAGAACAGTCAGGGGTTAAAATTGGAAGAATAAGATTGTAGTCATTTCATGATCAGATGAAAGAGGAAAGAGGCTGCCCACAAGCAGGGAGACCCCACATCCACTATATATCGTTTATATTCTGCGTCAATGACAGAATATAAACGATATATAGAGTGTGAGGTCAAGACCCTTTTGGGGCATCTTCTTCTTTTTATTTTATAGTTTAAACGAGCTTTTTAATTCAACGATTTGGTTCAGGACTAGATGCCCGTCTGTTGTGTGCTTCGGATCTACATTGTAATAGCCGTGACGGAAGAATTGGAACTTATCTTGTGGTAGAATATCTTTCATATTTGGCTCTACAAATCCTTGTAGAATCTCAAGAGAATCAGGGTTAATACGCTCAAGGAATGTTTTTTCTTCTTCCTCTTCGTTAGGCTCTTCATCAAGAATTAATGGTTGATAATTGCGGAATTCCGCTGGTACTGCATGGGCAGCATCCACCCAGTGCAAGGTTCCTTTTACTTTGCGACCAGTAAACCCAGAGCCACTTTTTGTTTCCGGATCATATGTGCAATGAAGCTCAACTACATTGCCTTCTGCGTCTTTAATAACTTCCTCGCATTTAATGAAATAAGCATGTTTTAGGCGAACTTCATTGCCAGGAAAAAGGCGGAAGTATTTCTTCGGTGGATTTTCCATGAAATCATCTTGCTCCACATAAATCTCACGAGAAAATGGAATTTGTCTTGTGCCCATTTCTGGATTTTCTGGATTAATTTCTGCTTCAAGCCACTCTACTTGGCCTTCTGGGTAATTGGTAATGACCACTTTAAGCGGTTTTAAGATTCCCATTGTTCTAGGTGCTTTTAGCTTCAAATCTTCACGAACGAAATGATTGAGAACTTGGCTGTCAATTGTTCCATATGCTTTTGATACACCGATTTCATAACAGAAAGCACGAATGGCTTCAGGTGTGTAACCGCGTCTTCTTAACCCAGAAATGGTTGGCATACGAGGGTCGTCCCATCCGTCTACAACACCTTCATCGACAAGTTGCTTCAGTTTACGTTTACTCATTACGGTATTGGTTAGGTTCAAACGACCAAACTCATATTGTTGTGGGATACTTTCCATTTCACATTGCTCAACAACCCAGTTATAAAGTGGGCGTTGGTCTTCAAATTCAAGGGTACAAATGGAATGTGTCACGCCTTCAATTGCATCCTCAAGCGGGTGAGCAAAAGCGTACATTGGATAGATGCACCATTTGTCGCCTGTGTTATGGTGTTTTGCATGTGCGATTCGATAAATGACGGGGTCACGAAGGTTAATATTCGGAGAAGTCATATCGATTTTTGCACGAAGAACTTTTTCACCGTTTGCAAATTCACCATTGCGCATTTTTTCAAAAAGGTCCAGGTTTTCCTCAATTGAACGGTCGCGATACGGACTATTCTTCCCAGGTTCCGTTAACGTACCTCGATATTCGCGAATTTCATCAGCATTTAAATCATCAATATAGGCTAAGCCCTTCTTGATTAATAAAACAGCACGGTCGTACATTTCATCGAAGTAATTGGAAGCAAAGAAAAGGTTATCCCAGTCGTAGCCGAGCCATTTTACATCCTCTTTGATGGAATTTACGTACTCTATATCTTCTTTCAGCGGATTCGTATCATCGAAACGCAGATTGGTTTTCCCGCCAAATTCATCCGCGACACTAAAGTTCAAAATGATTGATTTAGCATGTCCAATGTGTAAATAACCGTTAGGCTCAGGTGGAAAGCGAGTGATGATATGATCACGTTTCCCTGTCTCTAAATCTTCTTTAATAATATTTCTTATAAAATTTGAAGAGTTATGTTCCAATTAAGTTCGACCTCTTTCATATATAAACTCGTATACTTTACATTTAGTTTTATCTTCATATATACCATAAATACAGACTTTTTTCCATGGATTGCACCAATTATGATTGTACATGCTTCCTATTCATATCTTTTCCAAATAAGCAGGGAATACCCTAGATTTAGAATGATACTAGAAGAGTGGGGAATGGCAAAACAGATCATGTATTTTGATAGCGTTGTTTTTGGATTGAGTTTCCCAAAAAAAGCGCACTAGTACACGCATCCTACCATTTGTATCGGCTGTTCTACAAGTATTCACTTTGTGCAACTGCAGGAATGAAGTATAATAGAGCAAATCTAGTAAAGAAAGTTGGAATAACAATGACACCATTTGCTCAGGATCACTTACCTACATTTAAGGAAAATAATAAAAATACAGGTCGACTCATGATAAAATGTCCCGATCGGCCAGGCATCGTTGCAGCTGTATCTTCTTTTTTACAAGAATTTGAAGCGAATATCGTCGAATTAAGTCAATATTCGATGGACCCTAATGGTGGTACGTTTTTTACAAGAATCGAATTTGAATGTCCGGATCTAGAGAAGAAGGCGAAGGGGATGGCAGAAACTTTTGAACCGATTGCAAAGAGATTTTCAATGGAATGGACATGTACCAATGTAAGTGACCTTAAGAAAATCGCCATTTTTGTTTCAAAAGAGCCTCACTGTTTGCTGGAATTGCTTTGGGAATGGCAAAGTGGAGATTTACTAGCAGATATTGCACTTGTTATTAGTAATCACGAAGATGCTCGTGAAATCGTTGAATCTCTTCATATTCCGTTTTATTATTTACCTGCTAATAGGGACATTCGTAAAGAGGTAGAGGCAAAGCAACTAAAGCTTCTCGAGGAATATGAGGTGGATTTGATTGTTTTGGCAAGATATATGCAAATTTTGACTCCAGAATTTGTCTCAGCTCACCCAAATCGAATTATTAATATTCACCATTCCTTTTTACCCGCATTTATCGGTGCAAGACCGTATGAACGGGCCTATGATCGTGGAGTAAAACTAATTGGAGCGACTTCACATTATGTGACCAATGACCTCGATGAAGGACCGATTATTGAGCAAGACACCGATCGAGTTGATCATCGCGATCATGCGAATGACCTGAAAAAAATCGGCCGTTCCATCGAGCGAAGAGTATTGGCGCGTGCAGTCAAATGGCATCTTGAGGATCGAATCATCGTTCATCACAACAAAACGGTTGTATTTTAAAGGTTAGTGAAACGTATAAATGACTTTTACAATTGCCTTGATCTCTAATTCACCAGGTTGAATCTGTGTGGAGGCAGCCTTTGCTACAAAGCTGGTTTGATAAAGAACTGGCGTCGATCCAGCTGGGATTTCTTCAATGGTTTCGGGAATTTGTTGCAAAGTAACGTCAGCAGCCTTCGCTAATGCTAATGCTTTTTGTTTGGCATTTTGTAAGGCGAGTGCAAGTGCTTGATTATAGTACATATCATGCTGAGATAATGAAAAACGAATATTTGAAACAGAATTGGAGCCATTTTTGATGGATGTGTCGACGATATTGCCAACCCGGTCAATATTTTTTGTTCGTATTTCGATCATATGATGTACTTTATAATTTTTGAAAATCTCTTTACCGTCCAGATAGTCATATTGAGGATCCATACGGTATTCTTTTGTTTTAATTTGGTCATCTGGAATGCCGAGGTCAGCTAATCCTGTTAAAACTTTGGCCATTGCTGTAGCATTTTGCTGTTGCGCCAAGATAGGGTCCTTATTTTCTGTGATGACACCTAATGTAATAATTGCCTGATCTGGAGGAGCTTGAATGGTTGCTTCTCCGATGACGGTTAATTTGTTTGGGCCTTCACGTGAATGTTGATCGGCTTCGCCTCGAAATAAAGGGGAAGACTGGTAATTCATAAGTGAGAACACATCCTTTCGTTAGATCCTTCTATCAACTTCAGGCAAGAGTACCCCTTCCTCAAGGAATGTGAAGGGCATAGCCCAATGAGTAGGGAGGGGGTGAATGGCCTTTTTGTGTATCGGAACACCTGTTCTTGTGATGTGATATTCCTGAACAGATTGTTCATTGACAACTGAACATAGGAGGTTAGTACGAGAAAGGCTTCTTACCGTAAGATGTTCAAGCTAAAACCAACAGCCGAGACACACAATGGTGTGAACCCAATAAGCTGAAAAAAGAAGTCCCAACGGCAAGACCAATGGGATAGAGGGGTTGGGTGTTTCTAGTACACCACGGTGTCAACGCAACGTACGTTAAGCGTTCAGAAATGTTCGATACGTTAGAAACCCCCACTAAACTTTTGTTAGAAAGTTTTGTGGTGGGAGTATTCATTAAGATACGATAATCGTCAGGGGAACATACCTCTTTTTTAAAAGAATTAAAAAGAAGATGTCACATAAGGGTCTGACCTCGCACTCTAAATCAGTGTGTGGAGTTTCATACACGTACCTTATACTGTCTTTAGATGTTACGGGGTCGTGACCTTTGCATGGAAAGCTATTCCAATGTAATTTGTTTTAATGGCTCAACTGCTGGCCCTTCTAAAACCTCGCCTGTAATCGAGAATCGAGAAGCGTGGCAAGGACAGTCCCATGTTCGCTCTCCGCTGTTCCATTCCACTTCACAGCCCATATGGGTACAAGTGGAGTCTACAATATGCAAAGTTCCTTCTGTGTCGCGGTAGCAGCCTGCCTTATCCCCATTAATCCTTACAATGGCTCCTTCGTCATTTGTTAACTCCTCAGGCAATTTAGACACCATAGCGAATTTCCCTTGGATTAAGTGTTTTGCAACATCAAGATTATCTTTTACGATATTTGCTGCACCTTTCAAGTGTGAGCGTGAAGGGCTAAAGAGCTCTGCGTAGCGATTATCCTCGTTTGTTATCGCATCTGTCATGATTTTTGCGGCTATTGTTCCTTTCGTTATTCCCCATTTGGCAAAACCTGTTGCAACCAGCACGTTTGGATGATTGGACGTTATAGGCCCGATAAATGGTAAATGATCAGGAGTTACATAGTCTTGGGCTGACCAACGGTATGGAATGTCGTTAATTCCAAAATGCTTTTCTGCAAAGTCATGGATCGCCTCGTAATGCTCTATCATTGAAATTCCTTGCCCCGTTTTATGGGTTTCTCCTCCTATAAGAACAAGCTTTTCCCCGTTTAAAGTGGTATAACGGAATGTTCTCGATGGAGTGTCTGCACTAATATACATCCCACCAGGGAAATCATTCTTCGTTTTAACAGCTAATACATAAGAACGTTCTGCGTGCATTCTCGCAAAGTAAAGCCCCATTTCGTCATTAAAAGGAAAATGCGAAGCTGTGATCATGTAATTACATACTATTTTTGCTCCATTGTCTGTAATAATCACTGGTTTTTCCCCATCTTCGACTTTCATAGCTGTCGTATGTTCAAAAATTGCCCCGTTAGCGTTTGTGATAAGAGGGATCAAACCAGTTAAATATTTTAATGGGTGGAATTGATATTGGTTTTTCATGATGATTGCTGCTTGACATGGAACGGAAAAAGGAATGGTATTCGTATATTCACCAGGAATTCCGAGCCTTTCATATGCTTTCATTTCGCTTTCAATTTTACTAGCATATTCATCTGTTTCAGCATAAACATATGCATCTTCCATAGTTAAATCACAGTCAATATCATGTGTTTCAGCTGTTTTCTTAATGAAATCCATGGCTTCTTTATTCGCATGATAATATAATTTCGCCTTTTCTTCACCGTGATCTGTAATGAGTTGATCATAAATTAAACCATGTTGTGCAGTAATCTTCGCGGTAGTATGTCCGGTCGTTCCTGTCAAAATAGAGCCTGCTTCGATTAGAACCGTCCGTATCCCCTTTTCCGCAAGTAGATATGCGGCTGTGATACCAGAGATCCCACCGCCAACTATGGCGACATCAGTTTCTATATTTTGTGTAAGCTTTGGGAAATTCGGAAAGGAGAGATGGTCTCGCCAATAAGGTTCAGGGAATTGAGGTAAATCTTGATAATGTTTATTTTGGTTTGGCATGGAATGTTGCCTCCTAATTCATTAATTAAAGCGTGTAACATTGTGTGGAAATTGCCTATATACAAGCGGAAACTCGTCTAAGGGAAAGAATAATATTGCTCAATACCGTCCAATTATTACCATACCCAGGTTTGTTGGATTATACACATTACTTTTTAAGACGATATTTATAATCAAAAAGGGGAGGTTGTACCGGACAAAGTGAAACTGCAAGGAGGGGTGGAAGGGGCTCTCCGATTCGCCCAGCTCCGGTAATATTAACCATATTTATAAGAAAAGGACTATTGTTTACAATTTCGTATACATGTAAACAAAAATGTAAACATGTATACGAAATATGTTTACAAGTATACAAAAGTGTATACTTGTTGGTGTGTAGGCATGCGTGTGCGTTTAAGGAAATTGTGTACAAAAATGTATACAAAAAAAGATAATTGCATCTATTGGATTATTGACCAATCTCTTAAACTTTCATATTCTTATATAGATAGAATATCCACATTACATACTCCGAGTGAGTAGAAGGGATTGATTAGATGAGTACGTCAAGAATCGCTGCAGTCGATGTTGGAAATGATGCAATTAAAGCTATATTTGGAAAGATGGATTCGGAATTATACATCCCGAACGTTATTGCTCGTGATATTGAGGACCGACCTGTTATTGGAATAGAGGATCTTAATCAACAAGATCCAGTTGAAGGAATCCACATTAGGATTCATTCCCCTGCCCTTCTGGAAAACAATGCGATTTATCGAGTTGGAAATTTGGCAACAAAAAGTGATAATCCTTTTGAATTAGATCCAGGAAGTAGCAAATCAGAGGAAGACCAAACACTTGTTATGTTGTTTGCTGCTTTAGCGCTTGATGCAGTTAATGAAAAACAAGCAGCTGTGTTCAGAAAAACAAATAATGTAATCGATGCAAACTATACCCTTGGAACAGGATTACCTCTTCGTGAAGTGAAAGAAGGAAAAGATGTTGGGTATCGTTCTAAACTTCTGGGCTCTGTCCATCAAGTAGAGTTTTTAATAACACCTAAATATCAAGGCGTGAAGGTAAATATTAAATTTGATGAAGTGAAGGTGTATCCAGAAGGGTTTGCGGCGTATATTAACCTTGTGATGGATAACAATTCAAACGTCATTAATAGAGAATTAATTGACAAACAAATATTAATTCAGGATATTGGTGGATTATCTACAGATATCGCTGTGATTAAAAATCGCAAAGTTGATGACGATAAAGCGCAAGGCTTTAATCTTGGTGTAGCAGAGGCGTTGGAAGCCATTCGTGAGGAAATTCGCAAAAAACACGGAGTTGAGCTTGATAGTAGACGTGATGTAGTTGAAATTATTACCAAGAAAAACGATCGTAATCACATTATGGTTCGTGGATCAAGAACGAGTGTTCATGATATTACTGATCGAATTCTTGGTGAACTTGCAAAAAAACAATACCGTCATTTACGTAATGTTTGGCAAAAAAATTCGCAAACAGAAATTTGTTATTTTATCGGCGGCGGATCCATCGTATTGAAGGATTATTTGAAAACATTGAATAACCATTTAGATGGCTATAACATTGATTTCTTTGAAGATGAGAAAGAAAGCATCTGGATGATGTCTAATGCGTATTACAAATTGATCACCGACTTTGTAAGGAAAAACCCAAAAATAGAAGGTAAGAAGCAAGAGCAAAAAGCAGGATCAACTAAATAGGTGTAATGAATGAAAAAACCAACTTCAAGTATTCAAAGGGGACAAGCCCTTACCTTCCGAATCCCTTCTGATGCTCCAGATCACACATTAAGGCAATTGCGAAAATTAAAGGAGACAGAAAAACGCAACTTTTCCAGCACGATTGCAGAATATGTAATGGAAAGCGTGGGCCGTACAGCATTTCAGGATCAAGAAATGGTTGCGATTCCTCTGCCTCATAAATTAAGTAAAGCACAACGGGATTGGTTGAAGCATGCGCACTCTGAAGCTTTGCTTGGGAGTATTGTATACCAACTTTTAACGGATCCGCTTCGAGCAACTACTCTGCTTGCTTCTTTGAATAGCGGCGCACTCGATATTGAAGATGCCTTGTACTTACAAGAAGAACCAGCTGCTTCAATAGAGCCTGAGATGATTGAGGAAGATGTACAGGATCAGCAAAAGGACACTGAACTTGATTTGGATGACTTCGATTGGGGCCAGATGAATCAAGAAACAGAATCTCATGAAGAAAGTGGACAAGAAGAAGATCTAGATAATTTATTAGGTGACTTTCTTGCGCAAATGAATAAATAACGAAGGTGCCCCAAAAGGGTCTGACCTCATACTCTATCCACAGTTATGCACTTAATTTGAACTGTGGATAGTGGGTGGGGGCAGGCCTTGTGTTATGGGGCACCTTTCTTGTTGTCTGGGAAATAATGATGGCAGTAATCAGCTTTGTCAGTGAAGATGACTAGTTTAATAAAAAATGAAATCATCTTGTCTGTTTTAAGTAGGTTAAGAAGGGGAACGATATTTGAAGTAATTATAGTCAAGATTTCAAAAAGGTCTATTTTTTCTAAACTACAATGATGCATGGTAACGCATTTTTGTTTCCTAAAAATAATGCTTATGTATGCTGTTTATAAGACAATATCGTCCTAAATAAATGGTATACTGGCATAAGTATTTTACTAAAAATGTACGGAGAGTAGGCAGGTGTAAAATGAAATTTACGGAACTTGGGATTCGTTTAACAGTTGAACAGATGTTGAACCAAAATGGGATTCATGAACCAACATCGATTCAAGAACGAGCAATTCCAGAAATTATAGCAAAAAAAGATGTCATAGCAAAGGCGCAAACGGGAACAGGAAAAACATTAGCGTTTTTACTTCCTATTATTGAAACGGTAGATCTCGAGGCTCGACATATTCAATCGTTAATTGTAACGCCGACAAGAGAGCTTGCGCTGCAGATTACTGCAGAACTTCAGAAGTTTGCAGACAATATTGAAGGCTTACATGTTTTGGCCGTTTACGGGGGTCAAGACGTAGAGCGTCAGATGAAAAAGCTTGAACGGGGTATTTCTGTTGTCGTTGCGACCCCGGGGAGGCTTCTTGATCATATGAGACGTGGAACGATCGATCTTTCACAGGTTGACAAGCTTGTGTTGGATGAAGCGGACCAAATGCTTCATATTGGTTTTTTGCCAGAGGTAGAAGAAATTATCGAGCATCTTCCGACTGAAAGACAAACCTTATTATTTTCAGCGACCATGCCTGATCAGGTGAAACAGCTTTCGAAGCGTTTTATGCAAAGTCCAGTCACGATATCGGTTAAAAGTGAAGGTGTGACCGTTAAAGAGATTCGCCAGGTTGTCATCGAAACAACAGACCGTGCCAAGCAGGCAACATTGTTTAAAATGATTGATGAAGAGCGTCCATTTTTGGCGATTGTTTTTTGCAGAACAAAGCGCAGAGTATCTAAACTGCACGATGCATTGAAAAGTGCGGGATATAACGTGGATGAATTGCATGGTGACCTGTCCCAGGCGAAAAGAGAACGGGTAATGAAGAGTTTCCGTGAGGCTGCGATTCAAGTATTGGTAGCTACAGACGTCGCTGCACGGGGGCTGGATGTTGAAGGGGTTACCCATGTGTTTAATTATGATATTCCCGAAGATACAGAAAGCTATATTCATCGGATTGGGCGTACAGGACGGGCTGGCGAACATGGTCTGGCAGTTACCTTTGTCGCGGCAAAGGATGAGGAAGAACTGATGGAAATTGAAAAAGGGATACATTTGAAATTGGAGCGAAGAAGAATCGAAGGAATTAAAGTGAACGAAGCAACAGAAGCTCCGCGTAAGCCAAAACGCTCTCAAGGAAATAATGCGCGTCAGGATTACAACAAACGTCATGGAATAGAGAGTAAAGGAACGAAGAAAGAAAGCGGGAGAAAACGTGGGGGCGAAGGCAAGGGTTCTCAGGATTCAACAGCTTCTACTCGTTTTTCTTCATCAAAAGGAAATAGCGATCGGCGATCTAGATAGTAAAAAAGATGCCATAAGGGTCTGATCTCGTCCTCTTTATATAGTAGATAGTGCGGAACATACGCATCTAATACTGTATCTAGTAGGCATGGGATCGGCCTTTTTTTGTACGCTCTTTTGGCCTGTCTAGAAAATATACGCCTTAAGACGTACTTGAAAATATACCTCTAGCTCGTTATGGGAAATATGAAAACTAGATATGCTAGTAATACGAAATGACGAAAGGAGGAAAACGAAATGAAAAAATTCGGATTATTGATAGTGGGGGCGATTGCAGCGCTCATTTTGCTGGCGAATGTAGGACCACTCATCGGTTTAGCTATCTCTTTAGGAATTCTGTATTACAGTTGCAAACAGTTACTAAGTGTAGAATCAGTATTTGCAAAAATTGCTTGGGTGATCGTCCTATTAATTGCTCTAAGCTTTGCTATCTCAAGTTTCCCTTCAGTATTAGGGCTAGTTGCGGCGTACATTCTTTTTGTGGTGTACCGCAAATGGAATAAATCTAAAGAAACGATCATCGAAGAAAGTAATGATCCTTTTACAAACTTTGAAAAGCAATGGGCAGATTTAAACAAATAAGAAAAAAGTTACGACATCATTCGTAAAGGTAAACGATGAAATACGTTAGAGTTGCTAGTTTAGCTAGGATAACAAGGCGGCGGAGAACACGCCCCAATTATTAGGAGGAATTCAAATGACCAACTTATTCTCAAGAATTAAGCAAACTATTTCAGCAGACTTTCATGAAATATTAGATAAAAAAGAAGAAAAAAATCCAATTGCTTTATTGAATCAGTACTTGCGTCAATGTGAGGCTGAAACTGAAAAAGTGCGTAAAATGGTAGAGCGTCAATATCTATTAAAAAATGAATTTCAAAGAGAACTTCAAGAAGCGGCAGATCTTGCAGAAAAACGAAAGCACCAAGCTGGGATTGCAGAACAGGCGGGAGAAAGTGAGTTGCAAAACTTTGCGGATATAGAAAGTCAACAATACGCAGAGCGGGCTGTACGTCTTAAAGAGGCTCTTCATGAAAATGAAAAGCAATTAAGCGAGCTTGAACAAAAGTATCGTGAAATGAAGCATAAACTAAAAGACATGAGCATAAAGCGTATGGAGTTAATGGGGCGTGAAAACATCGCACGTGCTCATCACTGTATTAATACGGTTTTAGATACGACTATTCATCCTAATAAGCCGATTGCAAAATTTGAAGAAATGGAGAGCTACTTGGACCGGCTTGAACACGGGATTAACTCTTCTTATCACCGCAACACAATTGATGCAAAGATTATTCAGTTGGAAAAGGATATGAAAAATAAAGATACACAATCAATATCATAAATCACGTTTGTGAGAATAGAAAAAACCGTCTAAATATAGAGGAGGAATGGGGAACCCACTTTAATTAGTTACGCCCTTTAAGTTAATGACAATTCGTTCCCTTTTCCTTCATATAAAACTCATGGTATTCTAGAGAGGCGTAGATTTCTGCGCCTTTCATTCTATCTTAAATTGTTGAAAAACCTTCATCTCCTAACTAGGTGGCGGATGACAGCGAATTAATAGAATCGAACGAGACAGCTAAAGGAGGAGATCCCTTGTTTAAACAACTGAAAACAGAATACTTAGGTTGGATATTTCTCATCGGTATCATCCTTCTTATATCTGAACTCGTCTTCTTTGATGGAGGACTTATCTACTCGCTTGCTTTAGCGACGGGTTGTCTGTATATCGGTAGAAAACTATCCCCGCGCTCTATGGGGAAAATTTTATACTTAATTGGGATTGTCAGTTCAGTTGTTATTGTGTTAAATATGATGATTTTCAAATTTTTTGTTTTTGCTGTATTTGGTTATATCTTACTCGTATATTTCCAATCGAAGAAAAACCCAGAGTGGGTAAAACCGTATTTGATTGAACCAGAACGAAAAAAGGAACAGATTGAGTCAGAACCTTTATTGAAAAAAGAGTACTTGTTTGAAAATAAACTGATGGGTCACCAGAAAACCTCGGATGATGTATATGAATGGAATAATATTAATATTCAACGTGGGATTGGCGATACGGTTATTGATTTAAGTCACACAATCCTTCCGAAGGGTGAAGTGGTCATCTCTATTCAAAGCTTTGTTGGTAATTTGCAAGTCCTTATCCCATACGATACAGAGGTCAGGCTCCATCATTCTGTCATTGCTGGAAGAGCATCCATTTTTCAAAAGCAAGAAACAAAGGTATACAACCAAATTCTTTCTTACCAAACGACAGAATTTGAAACGGCAGACCAAAGAATCCATCTCATCACTTCGGTTGTCGTAGGCGATATCGAGGTGAAGCGAGTATGAACATTGTAACGCGGCAAATTGCAGCTTCTATGGGTTTAGCATTTTTGATTGGTCTTGTGTTAACGGCAGGACTATTTTTTTCCTTCCCTTTGAACAATTGGGAGATGCTGTGGGAAACAAAAGTGATGGATCTGCCATTTATCTTGTTTTATATTAGCTTGATTGTCCTAATTGGGATCGGATGTGGTTTTATAACAGGTTTGTCTTGGAAGCGGCAACTAAAAGAGATTAGCGACGAGCTCTATTTCGTAGAACAAGGACGACCGCCAGCCGGTAATGAAAATTACTTTGTTCAGGAATTAACGGCGATTTCTAAACAAATTGTCCGAGTGCATCACCAAGTTTCCGAACAAACGAAATTATCACAGAAGTTAGCAAATGATAAAGCGGAAGATCAGGAGAAAAGAATTCAAGAGATGGTTGTAAGGGAAAGAAACCGATTAGCGCGCGAATTACATGATTCTGTTAGCCAACAACTATTCGCCGCATCAATGCTTATGTCGGCTATTACTGAGTCAAACGGCGATGAAGATACTGGCAGTGCTAAACAGCTAAGAATGGTTGAGGGTATGATTCATCAGTCACAGCTCGAGATGAGGGCGTTGCTATTACATTTACGTCCTGTACCGCTTCATGATAAATCTCTTCAAGAAGGGATCGAAGAATTGCTTGTAGAATTATCGCAAAAAGTGCCAATGAAGGTAAAGTGGAAGCTTGAGCCCATTCCGTTGAAAAAAGGGATTGAAGATCATCTTTTTCGAATTCTCCAAGAATCTGTTTCTAATACATTACGTCATGCAAAGGCGAATTCTTTAGAAGTTTTATTGATTGAGCGGGATGGTTTGTTGATTTTAAGAATCGTCGATGATGGAGTTGGTTTTGACATAGAAGCTAGTAAAGCTGGCTCATATGGCATGAACAATATGTATGAACGGGCAGTTGAAGTGGGAGGAACCTTAAAGGTGATTAGCCTCTTGGATAAAGGAACAAGACTTGAAGTGAAAATACCGATGCTAAATGCGGGAGGTGAGCAAGATGATTAATGTTATTTTTGTCGATGATCATGAAATGGTTCGAATTGGCGTTTCAGCTTATTTATCGGCACAGACAGATATTCAAGTGATTGGCGAAGCGGATGATGGAGCAACAGGTGTGAAAATGGCGCTTGAATTGCGACCTGATATTATCTTGATGGACTTGGTTATGAAGGAAATGGACGGAATTGAAGCAACCAGATTAATTATTGAACAATGGCCAGAGGCGAAAATTATTATCGTGACGAGCTTTTTGGATGATGAAAAAGTATATCCTGCTTTAGAAGCAGGAGCGACAAGCTATATGCTAAAAACCTCAAAAGCGAGTGAAATTGCCAACGCTGTGCGTTCTACATTTCATGGTCAAATCGTTCTTGAACCAGAAGTTACCGGTAAAATGATGGCGAAGATGAGGAAGAAACCAGAAACAGCTGCTCATGAATCATTAACCAATCGGGAAATGGAAATATTACTACTAATGGCTCAGGGGAAAACAAATCAGGAGATTGCAAATGAGCTGTTTATTGCTTTAAAAACAGCCAAAGTGCATGTGAGCAGCATTTTAAGTAAGCTTGATGTTCAAGATCGTACACAGGCGGTTATTTACGCCTTTAAACATTCTTTGGTGGAATAAGAAGTGAAGGGCGTTCATTGGCTTGTTACCAGTATGAAGAACTCTTCGTTAAAAAAGTAAACTCAACTCCAATTAGATAGTACGACCAGTGCTATATAGTGGGCTTTTTGTACACTTTTTTAAGTAAGTGCAGCTAGGTCTTTATCCTAGATGTAAAACAAGAAAATGCAATGTGGAGGGTTTATGAAATCATCAAACGCACAAACTGCGATAGAGGTAGGTCGTTTATTAGAAGGGGAGAGTATCCCGTATCAATTTACTTATGCTGCGGCCCTGCTAATTCAAGGTGTCTCAGTACAAGAACCATTTGAAATAACAGTTGATGTACAGTGGGATTTATTTAATGAGGCTCATCAGTTATTTAAGGGCTTTTCGCCATCTCATCCTACAAAGACGACTGAGAGCGCGTCATTTCAATTTAGTGTGGGAGAGCAGTTAGTTACTGTGGTTTGCAATTATAATACGACGATAAAAACCGACCCGTATCGGATTTCAATAGTCACCGAAGGAGTAGAACTTTGGTGCCAATCTCTCTATAGTTATTTTTATGATGAAGAGATGGCGGTGTTCAGTGGACCTATTCATGCCCATCTAGCGGGGATTCAGCAAGGTTTCACCGAAGGAAATGAAGCTGCGTGGAATCAGAATAATTATGTTGCCTTAGTGAATCGCTACGGAGAGCCTGGGCAGCTTGCATCGAAAATCCTCTATAATCCGAAATGGCGTCTGCAACCTTTTTACCAGTATATGGGGGACTTGCAAAAGAAGAAAGTGATGCATCTGATGGGTTCTAATGGAGTGAAGGCTGTAGCAATGGCTGCACTTGGGGCTGAGGTTAAGGTTGTAGACTTTTCGCGGGAAAATGCAGCATTTGCTAAGGAATTGGCCGAAGCAGCACAAGTTTCAGTGGATTATATTATATCGGATGTCCTGTCGATAACTGGGGACCATGCTAATAATAATCATGATCTAGTTTTGATGGAGCTTGGCGTTTTGCATTATCTAATTGATTTAGCACCGTTAATGGAGATTGTTCAAGCAATCCTAAAGCCGGGCGGCCGCTTTATTTTACATGAGTTTCACCCGATATCGACTAAACTAATTACTTCATCTGGAAAAAAGCATAAAGTAATGGGTAATTATTTTGACCCCACGATTGAATCAAATAATGTAGCATTTTCCAAGCATATGCCAGATGGTGAACAAGAAAAACTATTACAAGTAGTACAGCGGAAGTGGACAATAGGAGAGCTTGTCACTGCAGTTGGTAAATCAGGGCTCGTTATCAAAGTACTTGAAGAAGAGCCGAATCATAAGATGCATGATATTGGATTACCAAAAACGTATACGCTTGTAGCGGAAAAAGGATAAAGAATATTAAGACCTTGAGCAATCTATTTTGTGCAAGTTGTATAGTCGAGTCAGCGGATAGGAAGGCCTTTTGTTTAACTTACAATGGATGGGTAAATTTGACTTCCGGCGCAGGAAGTGGCGAATCGTGGTCGATATGCCCTTTAAAGGATACTAGAAAGAACGGCGAGAGGATATTCAAAAAGGGTCAGGCCCTTTTTGAATATCCTCTTTTTTATAAATGATATTTCATTTTCTGATTTATGCAAACATATGTCTTGACGAATACCAAAGGTATAATATAAGATTATTCTAATTATTACTATAATTTAATATGTTCTTATCGAGAGAGGTGGAGGGACTGGCCCTTTGAAGCCCGGCAACCGTTGACAATTGTCAGTACGGTGCTAATTCCAGCGGAGTAATGGCTCTGGCAGATAAGGTGGAATGCAATCGCAAACTTCTTCTTATCGGAGAAGTTTTTTTGTCTTATCGAAGAAGGAGCCAATAATTTAATCATAGAGGAGATAGGGAAATGAGATATGGTTATTGGTTGCCGATATTCGGCGGATGGTTACGGAATGTAGAAGATGAGAAAATGCCCCCAACTTTTGAGTATGCGAAAAAGGTAACACAAGCTGCAGAAAAGTGGGGCTATGATACAACCCTCGTCGCTGAACTCAATTTAAATGATATTAAAGGTCCTGAGAGTGATTCACTTGAAGCTTGGTCAACGGCAGCTGCCCTTGCAGCTGTGACGGATAAGATTGAAATTATGACAGCTGTCAGACCTGGTTTTCATAATCCGGCGGTAACGGCAAAAATGGCGGCGAATATTGATCAAATCTCAAACGGCCGATTTACATTGAATGTTGTCTCTGCGTGGTGGGAGGAAGAGGCTCGTCAGTATGGCGGAGCTTTTACAGCCCATGATGAACGCTATGAGCGAACAGAGGAATTCCTTGAGGTGCTTAAAGGTTTATGGACAGAAGATACATTTTCATATGATGGGAAGTATTATTCGATTACCAATACTCATTTGCATCCGAAGCCTGTACAGCGCCCGAATCCAATTCTTTATGCAGGTGGAGAAAGTCCACGTGGCAAAGAGACAATTGTCAATCAGTGTGATGCATATGTCATGCATGGTGGCACAGTTGAGGAAGTTGCTGTGAAAATTCAAGGAATGAAGCAGCAAAGAGAAGCGGCAGGGAAATCACCATTTTCAAGCTTCGGAATGGCTGCTTACGTCGTATGCCGAGATACAGAAGAACAAGCCCAGGAAGAACTAGCACGAATTACGGATGTGAAAGAATCGAGTGCCTATGCTGGATATAATGACTTTATAAGCAAGTCACAGCTTGAGCAACAGGTAAAGTTATTCGACTACTCTGTTTCAAATCGTGGGCTGCGTCCGAATCTAATTGGAACCCCCGACCAAATTGCTGACCAAATTCTTGCATTTGAAGAAGCGGGCGTTGATTTGTTATTGCTGCAATTTTCTCCTCAGCTTGAAGAGATGGAGCGATTTGCTAAACAAGTAATGCCGCTCGTTGAAGAAAAACGTACAAGAATTCAAGTATAAAGACAAAGATGAACTTAGGAGGCAATAAAATGAGTAAAATTTACGTTATTCATGAAAATAGCGAGTGGACCGCCCATCTAACGAAACGGTTAGAAGAACTTCAATTGCCATATGAGGAGTGGCATCTTGATGAAGGGATCGTCGATTTGACGGAAGCTCCGCCGGAAGGAGTATTTTATAGTCGGATGAGTGCTTCTTCTCATACGAGAGGTCATCGTTATGCTCCAGAATTAACGGAAGGTGTCTTATCATGGCTAGAAGAACATGATCGCACTGTATTTAACGGCACGCGTGCATTACGTTTAGAGTTAAGCAAGATTAATCAGTATACCGCTTTAAGAAAACAAGGGATTAGGGTACCGAAAACGATTGCGGCAATTGGTAGAGATAACATTCTTGCTGCAGCTGAAAAGATCGGTACAGCTTCGTTTATTACTAAGCATAACCGGGCAGGAAAAGGGCTTGGTGTTCAATTATTCCATTCTATAGACGGATTAAAACAATATTTGGATGGGGCGGCATTCGAAGAACCCATAGATGGTATTACTTTGATTCAAGAGTATATTAAAGCTCCAGAACCATTTATCACACGTTGTGAGTTTGTTGGTGGGAAATTTGTCTATGCGGTTCAAGTGGATACTTCAGAAGGATTTGAACTTTGTCCAGCTGATGCTTGTCAAATCGGTGATCTATTCTGCCCGGTGGGGGAGGAAGTCGAAGAAAAGCCAAAATTCCAAATTGTAGAAGGTATTGAAGAGTCAATCATTGAAAAATATGAACAATTTTTAAAGGCAAATCAAATTACCGTTGCTGGCATCGAATTTATTCGCAATGAAAAAGGTGAGATATTCACATACGATGTGAATACGAATACTAATTATAATTCAGACGCTGAGAAGGCAGCTGGAAAGTATGGCATGCTTGAATTGGCGAAGTTTTTAGGGGCACAATTGAAAACAACAGAGGCTGTTAGATAGTAGTAATGCAGGCTCCTCCTTAAAATTAGGAGGAGCCTCTTTTGTTAAGTTGAAAAAACGAGGGTGTTTCATAAGGGTCTGACCTCGCACTCTAAATCAGTATGCAGTGTTTCATACACTTATCTTGTACTGGGTTTAGTTGTTGCGGGGTCTGACCCTTTACTTTTTTTATAAACGTTAAGCCTGTGCTTCGTTTTTATCTACCCAGTCTTCTACATTCCAAACTTTTGTCACCCAATCTTCATAAAAATCAGGTTCATGGCAGACAAGGACGATAGTCCCTTTATATGCTTGCATCGCACGTTTCAATTCTTCTTTAGCTACAACATCTAGGTGATTTGTCGGCTCGTCAAAAATAAGCCAATTGCTTTCGTTCATCATTAATTTACAAATACGTACCTTTGATTGCTCTCCACCACTTAGTTGATTCATTGGGCGTGTGATGTGCTCATTTTTCAAACCAACGCGTGCAAGAATGCCACGAACCTGTGCTTGTTCTAAGCCAGGGAAAGCATTCCAAATTTCATCAATCGGCGTTGTGTCCCCAGCTTTCACTTCTTGCTCGAAATAAGAAGGGAAAAGGAAGTCTCCGAGGATCCGTTTTCCACTAAGCGGTTCAATTTTCCCGAGAATGGTTTTTAATAATGTTGATTTTCCAACCCCGTTCATGCCAACAACTGCAATTTTTTCGCCGCGTTCAATCGTCATGGTTAGTTTCGGAAGTAGTGGGTGGTCATAGCCAATTTCAAGATTCTCGCCTTCGAAGACATAACGACCGCTACCGCGTGATTCCTTGAAGTCAAAGGTTGGTTTCATAGCTGTTTCAGGACGGTCAATTCGTTCGATTCGTTCAAGTTGTTTTTGACGGCTTTTCGCACGGCCAGATGTCGAGTAACGAGCTTTGTTTTTGGCAATAAAGTCTTCTTGCTTTTTAATGAAATCCTTTTGTTTTTCATAGGCATTGATATGCTGATTTTTATTAATCTCCGCAAGTTCAAGGAATTTTTCATAAGTAGCTGTATATCGAGTTAGCTTAGAAAATTCAAGATGGAAAATTATATCCACTACCCCGTTCATAAATTCTGTATCATGGGAAATTAAAAGAAAAGCATGTGGATATTCTTTCAAGTAACTGCTTAACCAGCGAATATGCTCCACATCTAGGTAGTTGGTAGGCTCATCGAGTAAAAGGACCTCAGGTTGTTCAAGCAAGAGCTTAGCTAATAATACTTTTGTTCGCTGGCCACCACTCAAGGAAGCGACGTCACGATCGAGACCGATGGCATCCAAACCAAGGCCACGGGCAGCTTCTTCAATCTTAATATCTAAATTATAAAAACCGCCAGCTTCTAGCTTATCTTGAATCTTCCCCATTTGCTCGAGTAGATCTTCCAATTCCTCTGGAGTGGCAGTCCCCATTTTTTCCGTTACTTCATTCAATAACTTTTCCTGTTCGAATAAAGGAAGGTAAGCATCACGCAACACATCACGCATTGTTCTTCCTTTTGTAAGGACGGTATGCTGATCTAAATATCCGTATTCAGTACCGGGTGTCCATTCCACGCGTCCAGTATCATGAATCAACTGTCCTGTGATGACGTTCATCATGGTCGATTTTCCAACGCCGTTTGCACCGACTAACCCAACATGTTCACCAGCCATCAAGCGGAATGATACGTCTTTGAATAGTGTACGATCACCGAATGAATGGCCTAATTTATCTATAGAAAGTAAACTCATTTCTTTTGGAACCTCCAATGAAAAGTAAAAAACTCTATTTTTTATCATACTAAAATCCTTGATAGATTACTATGCTTCACCAAGAAGAATTGAATGGGAATTCGTAGTGAAGGATTTATCGACAAATTTCCCAGGAAATCGATGTTTCGCCCTTCAAGTCATTTTGTGAGATAATAAACGTAAAGCTTTTTAAGGAAAAATAAGAAAGTGTATAGATTTCTAACAAGTTTTACGTTTTCTTATTATGGAATTTTGAAAGGGTGTTTTTTTATGAGTAAAACTGTCGTGCTGGCTGAGAAGCCATCAGTCGGAAGAGATATAGCAAAGGTCTTGAATGCGCACAAAAAAGGGAATGGCTTTTTTGAGGGTGATCAATATATTGTAACATGGGCACTCGGACATTTAGTGACCCATGCAGACCCTGAGGCCTATGATGAAAAATATAAGGCATGGAAGCTTGAAGATTTGCCAATGTTGCCGCCTACATTAAAGTTGGTCGTGATTAAGCAGTCAGGCAAACAATTTCAAGCTGTCAAAACCCAGCTGAACCGTCCTGATGTTAAGAATGTTGTGATTGCAACCGATGCCGGTCGTGAGGGGGAGCTCGTTGCTCGTTGGATTCTAGAAAAGGCAAATGTAAAAAAGCCTGTGAAGCGTCTTTGGATCTCATCTGTAACAGATAAAGCGATTAAAGATGGCTTTAACAAGTTGCGTGATGGGAAGGAATATGAAAATCTATATGCTTCAGCCGTTGCACGCGCTGAGGCGGATTGGATTGTCGGCATGAATGCGACACGTGCATTAACGACAAAGCATAATGCCCAATTATCATGTGGGCGGGTGCAGACGCCGACAGTGGCGATGATCGGTACACGCGAAGAAGAAATTAAAAGATTTCAGCCAAAACCATTTTATGGTGTATCTGTAACAACTGAACCTAAGCTCCGTCTTGTCTGGCAGGACAGCAAGACAAATGATATCCGGACCTTTGATAAAGCAAAGGTAGAGCATGTACTTACTGCTGTGAAAAATAAAAAAGCAGAAGTGGTGGATGTACAAAAAACACATAAAAAATCATTTGCTCCACAGTTATATGATTTGACAGAACTGCAAAGAGACGCGAATAAAAAGTTTGGTTATTCAGCAAAAGAGACATTATCGATCATGCAAAGATTGTACGAAAGTCATAAGGTCTTAACCTACCCAAGAACAGATTCACGCTTTTTATCATCAGATTTAGTAGATACATTAAAGGAACGGCTTCAAGCAGTTAGTATTAAACCTTACGCTCCATTTGCGGCTAAAATTCTGCGTAGTCCGATTAAAGCTAATAAATCCTTTGTGGATGATAGTAAAGTTTCCGATCACCACGCCATCATTCCGACCGAGCAAACACCGCTTCCGGGGAAGCTAAGTGATAAGGAATCAAAAATTTATGATTTAGTTGTCAAAAGGTTTCTAGCGGTTCTAATGCCACCATTTGAATATGAGCAAACAACGATCAAAGTTAATATTGGCGGGGAAAACTTTGCGGCCAAAGGAAAAGTGGTCTTGAAGTCGGGGTGGAAAGATGTATATGATTCTCATTTTGAAGATGAGGAAGTAGGCGATGGTCTTGCTGAACAATTACTGCCAGCCATAAATAAGGGAGATATCCTTTCTATTTCATCTATTAAAGAAACACAGGGAGAAACAAAGCCGCCTGAACCATTTAATGAAGCTACACTGCTTTCAGCAATGGAAAATCCAGCACGTTTTATGTCAGGAGAAAGCAAAGAACTGATTAAGACAATAGGGGAAACAGGTGGAATCGGGACCGTTGCTACAAGAGCTGATATTATAGAGAAGCTGTTTAATTCTTTTTTAATAGAGAAAAAAGGAAAAGGACTTCATGTTACATCAAAGGGCAAGCAACTGCTAGATTTGGCCCCGCAAGAGCTACGTTCCCCTGCATTAACCGCGCAATGGGAGCAAAAGCTGACAGCCATTGCCAAAGGGAAATTGCCGAAGCAAGCCTTTATTGGTGAGATGAGAGAATATGCAAAAAATATTGTCCGAGAAATCAAAAACAGTGATAAGAGATTTAAGCATGATAATATCACAGGAAGTAAATGTCCGGATTGCGGCAAGCTTTTATTAGAAGTGAATGGGAAAAAAGGCAAAATGCTTGTTTGTCAGGACCGTGAATGCGGCTATCGAAAAGGTGTATCTCGTGCCACAAACGCTAGATGTCCACAATGTCATAAGAAAATGGAAATGCGTGGTCAAGGAGAAGCGCAAACCTTCGTCTGCAAATGTGGGTATCATGAAAAACTATCTTCTTTTACTAAGAGAAAAGGGAAAAATAACAATCAAAGGGCTACCAAACAAGATGTTTCGAAGTATCTTAAACACCAGGATAAAAAAGAAGAACCTATTAATACTGCACTTGCTGACGCATTAGCTAAGCTGAAGTTTGATAAATGAATGAATGAAAAAATCTGTGGAGTAATTAAAGCGCCGCAGATTTTTTTCATTCAATTATAATTCTTTTGAAATAGTTGTTGACTTCCGTATTGTGAAATAGTAATATTTAATTTGTTGCTAAGGAGTTCTAGCAAATTAGACACTTTCATTTTGTGAAATATTACAGAAGATAACGAAACGGGTATGGATTTTAAGTTATTCTGTTTTCAGTTATCGAGGTAAAAGTATTTTATAAAAGTAATTGACAAAATGGAAGATGAGATGATATATTAATATCCTGTCTTAAACAAATAGTTCTTTGAAAACTAAACAAAGCAGAAACGTCAACGTTTTAATTAAGTGAGTACACACTATAAAAACAATGAGCAAGTCAAACACTTTTTGGAGAGTTTGATCCTGGCTCAGGACGAACGCTGGCGGCGTGCCTAATACATGCAAGTCGAGCGAATGATAGGGAGCTTGCTCCCTTGATTTAGCGGCGGACGGGTGAGTAACACGTGGGCAACCTACCTGTAAGACTGGGATAACTTCGGGAAACCGGAGCTAATACCGGATAATTTCTTTTCTCGCATGAGAAGAGATGGAAAGACGGTTTCGGCTGTCACTTACAGATGGGCCCGCGGCGCATTAGCTAGTTGGTGAGGTAATGGCTCACCAAGGCCACGATGCGTAGCCGACCTGAGAGGGTGATCGGCCACACTGGGACTGAGACACGGCCCAGACTCCTACGGGAGGCAGCAGTAGGGAATCTTCCGCAATGGACGAAAGTCTGACGGAGCAACGCCGCGTGAACGAAGAAGGCCTTCGGGTCGTAAAGTTCTGTTGTTAGGGAAGAACAAGTACCAGAGTAACTGCTGGTACCTTGACGGTACCTAACCAGAAAGCCACGGCTAACTACGTGCCAGCAGCCGCGGTAATACGTAGGTGGCAAGCGTTGTCCGGAATTATTGGGCGTAAAGCGCGCGCAGGTGGTTCCTTAAGTCTGATGTGAAAGCCCACGGCTCAACCGTGGAGGGTCATTGGAAACTGGGGAACTTGAGTGCAGAAGAGGAAAGTGGAATTCCAAGTGTAGCGGTGAAATGCGTAGAGATTTGGAGGAACACCAGTGGCGAAGGCGACTTTCTGGTCTGTAACTGACACTGAGGCGCGAAAGCGTGGGGAGCGAACAGGATTAGATACCCTGGTAGTCCACGCCGTAAACGATGAGTGCTAAGTGTTAGAGGGTTTCCGCCCTTTAGTGCTGCAGCTAACGCATTAAGCACTCCGCCTGGGGAGTACGGCCGCAAGGCTGAAACTCAAAGGAATTGACGGGGGCCCGCACAAGCGGTGGAGCATGTGGTTTAATTCGAAGCAACGCGAAGAACCTTACCAGGTCTTGACATCCTTTTGCCCTCCCTAGAGATAGGGACTTCCCTTCGGGGACAAAAGTGACAGGTGGTGCATGGTTGTCGTCAGCTCGTGTCGTGAGATGTTGGGTTAAGTCCCGCAACGAGCGCAACCCTTGATCTTAGTTGCCAGCATTTAGTTGGGCACTCTAAGGTGACTGCCGGTGACAAACCGGAGGAAGGTGGGGATGACGTCAAATCATCATGCCCCTTATGACCTGGGCTACACACGTGCTACAATGGATGGTACAAAGAGCTGCAAACCCGCGAGGGTAAGCGAATCTCATAAAGCCATTCTCAGTTCGGATTGTAGGCTGCAACTCGCCTACATGAAGCCGGAATCGCTAGTAATCGTGGATCAGCATGCCACGGTGAATACGTTCCCGGGCCTTGTACACACCGCCCGTCACACCACGAGAGTTTGTAACACCCGAAGTCGGTGAGGTAACCGCAAGGAGCCAGCCGCCTAAGGTGGGACAGATGATTGGGGTGAAGTCGTAACAAGGTAGCCGTATCGGAAGGTGCGGCTGGATCACCTCCTTTCTAAGGATGAAATGAAGTACTAGATACTTCAATAAATGGACGTTTCTGCCTTTGTTTAGTTTTGAGAGAATTATCTCTCTATACTTTGTTCCTTGAAAACTAGATAACAAATAACAAGACATCATTGAAATAGTAAGTTCTTTTTTTAATTAACTTCGGTTAAGTTAGAAAGGGCGCACGGTGGATGCCTTGGCACTAGGAGCCGATGAAGGACGGGACTAACACCGATATGCTTCGGGGAGCTGTAAGTAAGCTTTGATCCGGAGATTTCCGAATGGGGAAACCCACTGTTCGTAATGGAACAGTATCTTTACCTGAATACATAGGGTACTGAAGGCAGACCCGGGGAACTGAAACATCTAAGTACCCGGAGGAAGAGAAAGCAAACGCGATTTCCTGAGTAGCGGCGAGCGAAACGGAAGATAGCCCAAACCAAGAGGCTTGCCTCTTGGGGTTGTAGGACACTCAACATGGAGTTACAAAGGAACGGGGTAAGTGAAGTGATCTGGAAAGATCCGTCAAAGAAGGTAAAAACCCTGTAGCTGAAACTTCGTTCCCTCCTGAGTGGATCCTGAGTACGGCGGGACACGAGAAATCCCGTCGGAAGCAGGGAGGACCATCTCCCAAGGCTAAATACTACCTAGTGACCGATAGTGAACCAGTACCGTGAGGGAAAGGTGAAAAGCACCCCGGAAGGGGAGTGAAATAGATCCTGAAACCGTGTGCCTACAAGTAGTTAGAGCCCGTTAATGGGTGATAGCGTGCCTTTTGTAGAATGAACCGGCGAGTTACGATTTCATGCAAGGTTAAGTTGATAAGACGGAGCCGCAGCGAAAGCGAGTCTGAATAGGGCGCATGAGTATGAGGTCGTAGACCCGAAACCAGGTGATCTACCCATGTCCAGGGTGAAGTTCAGGTAACACTGAATGGAGGCCCGAACCCACGTACGTTGAAAAGTGCGGGGATGAGGTGTGGGTAGCGGAGAAATTCCAATCGAACCTGGAGATAGCTGGTTCTCTCCGAAATAGCTTTAGGGCTAGCCTCGAGATGAGAGTATTGGAGGTAGAGCACTGATTGGACTAGGGGCCCCCAACGGGTTACCGAATTCAGTCAAACTCCGAATGCCAAATACTTATTCTCGGGAGTCAGACTGCGAGTGATAAGATCCGTAGTCAAGAGGGAAACAGCCCAGACCACCAGCTAAGGTCCCCAAGTTTACGTTAAGTGGAAAAGGATGTGGAGTTGCTTAGACAACCAGGATGTTGGCTCAGAAGCAGCCATCATTTAAAGAGTGCGTAATAGCTCACTGGTCGAGTGACTCTGCGCCGAAAATGTACCGGGGCTAAACGTAACACCGAAGCTGTGGATGGATACCGTATGGTATCCGTGGTAGGAGAGCGTTCTAAGGGCGTTGAAGCTAGACCGGAAGGACTGGTGGAGCGCTTAGAAGTGAGAATGCCGGTATGAGTAGCGAAAGAAGGGTGAGAATCCCTTCCACCGAATGCCTAAGGTTTCCTGAGGAAGGCTCGTCCGCTCAGGGTTAGTCGGGACCTAAGCCGAGGCTGAAAAGCGTAGGCGATGGACAACAGGTTGATATTCCTGTACCACCTATACATCGTTTGAGCGATGGGGGGACGCAGAAGGATAGGGTAAGCGCGCTGTTGGATATGCGCGTCCAAGCAGTTAGGCCGGAAACGAGGAAAATCCCGTTTCCATTAAGGCGGAGCTGTGATGGCGAGGGAAATATAGTACCGAAGTTCCTGATTCCACGCTGCCAAGAAAAGCCTCTAGTGAGATGTAGGGTGCCCGTACCGCAAACCGACACAGGTAGGCGAGGAGAGAATCCTAAGGTGTGCGAGAGAACTCTCGTTAAGGAACTCGGCAAAATGACCCCGTAACTTCGGGAGAAGGGGTGCTTTTTAGGGTGAATAGCCCGGAAAAGCCGCAGTGAATAGGCCCAGGCGACTGTTTAGCAAAAACACAGGTCTCTGCGAAGCCGCAAGGCGAAGTATAGGGGCTGACGCCTGCCCGGTGCTGGAAGGTTAAGAGGAGAGGTTAGCCGCAAGGCGAAGCTTTGAATTGAAGCCCCAGTAAACGGCGGCCGTAACTATAACGGTCCTAAGGTAGCGAAATTCCTTGTCGGGTAAGTTCCGACCCGCACGAAAGGCGTAACGATCTGGGCACTGTCTCAACGAGAGACTCGGTGAAATTATAGTACCTGTGAAGATGCAGGTTACCCGCGACAGGACGGAAAGACCCCGTGGAGCTTTACTGCAGCCTGATATTGAATTTTGGTACAGCTTGTACAGGATAGGTAGGAGCCTGTGAAGCCGGAGCGCTAGCTTCGGTCGAGGCGTCGGTGGGATACTACCCTGGCTGTATTGAAATTCTAACCCGCGCCCCTTATCGGGGCGGGAGACAGTGTCAGGCGGGCAGTTTGACTGGGGCGGTCGCCTCCTAAAATGTAACGGAGGCGCCCAAAGGTTCCCTCAGAATGGTTGGAAATCATTCGTAGAGTGTAAAGGCACAAGGGAGCTTGACTGCGAGACCTACAAGTCGAGCAGGGACGAAAGTCGGGCTTAGTGATCCGGTGGTTCCGCATGGAAGGGCCATCGCTCAACGGATAAAAGCTACCCCGGGGATAACAGGCTTATCTCCCCCAAGAGTCCACATCGACGGGGAGGTTTGGCACCTCGATGTCGGCTCATCGCATCCTGGGGCTGTAGTCGGTCCCAAGGGTTGGGCTGTTCGCCCATTAAAGCGGTACGCGAGCTGGGTTCAGAACGTCGTGAGACAGTTCGGTCCCTATCCGTCGTGGGCGCAGGAAATTTGAGAGGAGCTGTCCTTAGTACGAGAGGACCGGGATGGACGCACCGCTGGTGTACCAGTTGTTCTGCCAAGAGCATCGCTGGGTAGCTACGTGCGGACGGGATAAATGCTGAAAGCATCTAAGCATGAAGCCCCCCTCAAGATGAGATTTCCCATAGCGTAAGCTAGTAAGATCCCTGAAAGATGATCAGGTTGATAGGTCAGAGGTGGAAGCGTGGCGACATGTGGAGCTGACTGATACTAATCGATCGAGGACTTAACCAATATATATTTTAATGATGATTCTAAAGTCTGTTATCTAGTTTTGAAGGAATAAACCTTCTAACTGAATTTAGTCTGGTAATGATGGCAAAGAGGTCACACCCGTTCCCATTCCGAACACGGAAGTTAAGCTCTTTTGCGCCGATGGTAGTTGGGGGTCTCCCCCTGTGAGAGTAGGACGTTGCCAGGCTAAGCCCCTAAAAGTAGGGGCTATTATTTTGTACATAGTTGTATGTGGCCCCTTGGTCAAGCGGTTAAGACACCGCCCTTTCACGGCGGTAACACGGGTTCGAATCCCGTAGGGGTCACCATATTGGAGGATTAGCTCAGCTGGGAGAGCATCTGCCTTACAAGCAGAGGGTCGGCGGTTCGATCCCGTCATCCTCCACCATTACCTATAGTGCCGGTGTAGCTCAACTGGTAGAGCAACTGACTTGTAATCAGTAGGTTGGGGGTTCAAGTCCTCTTGCCGGCACCACTTTCAAATTTGTATGAGCCATTAGCTCAGTTGGTAGAGCATCTGACTTTTAATCAGAGGGTCGCAGGTTCGAATCCTGCATGGCTCACTATTAGTTTAGCGGGCGCGACGGAATTGGCAGATTCCATCTTGTAATGCCCCGTAGTTCAATTGGATAGAGCATCTGACTAACAGATCAGAAGGTTATGTTATGGTTCGACTCCTTTTGGGTGCGCCTTGATACGGGAAGTAGCTCAGCTTGGTAGAGCACTTGGTTTGGGACCAAGGGGTCGCAGGTTCGAATCCTGTCTTCCCGACCATCTATGTGTCTAAACATTTATTATGGGGCCTTAGCTCAGCTGGGAGAGCGCCTGCCTTGCACGCAGGAGGTCAGCGGTTCGATCCCGCTAGGCTCCACCATTATTATAATTATCATCGTATACGCTTCATTATTTGGCGGCGTAGCTCAGCTGGCTAGAGCGTACGGTTCATACCCGTGAGGTCGGGGGTTCGATCCCCTCTGCCGCTATAAAATTATGCAGCTGAATTCTTAATTATTACGGAGGTATACCCAAGTCCGGCTGAAGGGATCGGTCTTGAAAACCGACAGGGGAGTCAAATCCCGCGGGGGTTCGAATCCCTCTACCTCCTCCATTTTTTTAAAAGGTCACACAATTCATATCGTCGCGGGGTGGAGCAGTTCGGTAGCTCGTCGGGCTCATAACCCGAAGGTCGCAGGTTCAAATCCTGTCCCCGCAATCTGGTCCGGTAGTTCAGTTGGTTAGAATGCCTGCCTGTCACGCAGGAGGTCGCGGGTTCGAGTCCCGTCCGGACCGCCATTTTTATTCAGTAGATAAACTTACTGTTGATATAATTTGTTTGGCTCAGTAGCTCAGTCGGTAGAGCAAAGGACTGAAAATCCTTGTGTCGGCGGTTCGATTCCGTCCTGAGCCATCATTAGTTTAATACGGAGGGGTAGCGAAGTGGCTAAACGCGGCGGACTGTAAATCCGCTCCTTCGGGTTCGGCAGTTCGAATCTGCCCCCCTCCACCATTCATTATAGGGGTATAGTTTAAAGGTAGAACAAAGGTCTCCAAAACCTTCGGTGTGGGTTCAATTCCTACTACCCCTGCCAATTCAAAATTCATCTTACATTATGGCGGTTGTGGCGAAGTGGTTAACGCACCTGATTGTGGTTCAGGCATTCGTGGGTTCGATTCCCATCAGTCGCCCCATTTATTTTATCTTATTGGGCTATAGCCAAGCGGTAAGGCAACGGATTTTGATTCCGTCATGCGAAGGTTCGAATCCTTCTAGCCCAGCCATTTTATATATGCGGGTGTAGTTTAGTGGTAAAACCTCAGCCTTCCAAGCTGATGATGAGAGTTCGATTCTCTTCACCCGCTCCAAAATGGGCCTATAGCTCAGCTGGTTAGAGCGCACGCCTGATAAGCGTGAGGTCGATGGTTCGAGTCCATTTAGGCCCACCATAACCTTATATGTTGTTCCGCAGTAGCTCAGTGGTAGAGCATTCGGCTGTTAACCGAACGGTCGTAGGTTCGAGTCCTACCTGCGGAGCCATTTTTTTATATAAGGAAGTACTCAAGAGACGCCCCTACTATGGATGTAGGTCCGGGTAATCGGCGTGAGGATTCAAATCCTCTAAGGTGCGTAAAAACTAATCTTACTTGGGTTAGTTTTTTTTGTTTTATTCATTCAGCAAGTGCCACAATTTACGTCAAAAAGTTTTACAGAACTTAGAGCCTCTTTTTAACATAAGCCTCCCGTATTTGGCATCAGGTACGATCTATGTAGCCCCACACTCCAGCTTCCTAATTCACTTTATAACTATATCCATTGAGATTACTGAAGTATTTCTTAAATAGTTTTTTTGCTGAAACTACTGTATCACGTATAATATGTTAGGCGTATATAAAAACAGAGCAGTATTTTTTATTTCGTCCCCATTCAGTTAACATAGAGGTAGAATAATTGAATCCTTTTTCAATAAAAAAGGGGTCAGATCCTATATCTACTTCAAACCGACCCCATTTTCTAAAAGTGGGCTTATAATGAGTGAATTCTTATTCAATGAAAAAACCGCCAATCCCTTGATACGTATGGGGTTGACGTTTTTTTTATTTTTAGCGTCCCAGATAGGAGTCGAACTTACGACCTATAGATTAGGAGGCACTGTTAAATTTCAGTTTCCTTTACAATAGGTTTGAACTGTTTATAAATCCTACTATAACGGCAATTTCCACGCTTTTACCGTATACCAAGCGTAAAATACTAAATAAAAGTGTCTGACGTTTCCGAAGCAATGTTTCCGATTTTTATGATACAAGCTTCACTAGTTTGTTTTCAACATAATTACGATTTTCTGCCGCTCGAGCCCCGCCTGAAATCCTTACTGAATATTTACCAAAAGGTTCAAAAACTAAATACGAAGTGTTCGATCGTATATATTTACTGAATGAATCATGTTTTAGCTATTATTCAAAATTCCCCTCTTTTGAACGATTTTTTCGTAATCATAGCGATACTTAGCAGGTGAAACGTTCATCATCTCAGTAAATACGCGCGTAAAGTAATGCACTGATCCAAAGCCGGTAACATCAGCTATCTCTTTAATAGGAATGCTTGTTGTTTCAAGCAGGCGGACCGCCTCCTTTACCCTTTCCTTACGAATATAATTGGAGAAACTTTCACGAAGTTCATTAGAAAAGAGCCTTGATAAATGACGTTTAGAAATGTGAAGATAGTTGGCGACATGTTCTAGCTTCAATGGTTCTGATAAATTATCACGAATGAACAACTTTGCTTGATATAGATGTGTTGGAGAACTAAACATTTTTTCTTGACTTCGACTTGTCTGAGTAGCTTCAGAAAACATAGAGTTAAAGGACAGTATGAGTGTGTGTGCCATATTAGTAATTAAATTAAAGTCGTTGACACCGCCGTTTGACGTATAATCTACCAATGCCCTCCATATTAAGGCAGTTGGGGAATCATCAGCAACATTGACACAAATCTTATTTGTTTTCGCCAGCTGATTAAACATGCTAATGGCATCATCCTTTGATTTTTCATGTGAAATCTCGAAAGCAACAAATACAAGAAAAAGTCCTGTTTCACTTAAAATTTGGTGCTGAACGTTCGGACGGGATAAAAATACTGTCCCTTTCTTTAACGGATATTGTCCATCCATGTCTTTATAAAGTCCTTCTCCACTTAGTACATAACAAACTTCAAAAAATGAATGCCTATGTAACGGGGTGTTAAAATGCTTCGGGGTAACTCCCCAATAATGCACCTTAAAGGCAATTTCTTCTCCAAGTGGTTCCATTGCATATTGAGCCAAAATCCCTTCACTAAGTTTACATGATTGGATTACCAAAAATATCCCTCCGATGTCCTCATAAGACAAAAAAATAGCCTATTCTGATAAAGACTGGAATCTATAAATTTTTTAAAATTATAACAAGTATACTATCAATTTTAAGGGAGGAAAATATTATGATTACTTTAAAAGATGCTGACTTTTACAAAGAAAATGGATACTTACTTGTTAAGGGGGTTTTTACTAAAGATGAAGTAGAGCAAATGAGAAATGCGGTTGAAGACATTATTCAACGTGCAGCAAATGCAAAACAAGATCAAAATCATGCATGGCAAGGGGAGCATATCCCACCAAACGAGTTAAAAAAACTTGTTTTAAAAGGGTTTCATGACGTTCATTATCATGATGCATCATTCTCTAGAGCCGTTATCCATCCAAGTATGGTGTCTATTTTGCAAAAGCTTATCGGACCGAATGTCCAATTACATCACTCCAAAATGCTGGTTAAACCACCTGAAAAGGGAGCAGCTTTTCCAATGCATCAGGATCACCCGTATTTTCCACATGAAAGTCATACCATGTTGGCAGCTAGTGTTCATCTTGATGATGCAGACTTGGAAAACGGATGTCTAAGGGTTATACCAAAATCTCATAAAGAAGGATCAATCCCACATGTAGGGCGTCATTACTTAAATCATAAGGAATACCCGATTTCCATAGGGACTCCGTGCCCTGCCGAAGCAGGCGACGTTCTGTTTTTCAATTATTTAACGATACATGGCTCGGATAGTAATCGCAGTGACCGGCCGCGTAGAAACGTATTATTCCAATATCGTGATCCGTCGGATAAACCGACTGCCGATGTACACGTGAACTGGGGGCAAGGCTTGATGGTCTGTGGAGAAAATCCAACGTTCCGTGACTATCAGGCTGATTTTGCCTCAAAAATAGTGAAATGAAAGTTGAATGCAACTATTTTGGCCTGAAACACATACAAACACGGATTATAGTGCGGCGACTCTTTCCGATTAATTCGCCTAACTTCGTTTTGCGTAGGAAAGAAACGCCTGGATATTTGCAACTGTATTGCGCTAATAAGTCCAGTACGGGGCAAGCTCCGTTTTATTTAATTCGTCAGCAAACAGACGCTTGTAATGGCGCATGGCTTCGTTTAGCGTTTCGACTTACTTGAACGTTGATAGATTGGCGAATGTGTCCGCCGAGGCTACGATATCTATTCGTTTCTTCATTGATAACGGCTCCCTTTTCGTAAAAGGACGCAGGCCCCGCGCTTAGGCATATTTAAATAAGCGTATTGAATCTCCGCTTTTTTCGTGGTATACTTAAGATCTCAAATTTCTTGCATTTTAAATGCGACGGGACGTTCGGTTGTTAGCGCAACCGGCGTCTTTTTTTGCGTATTTTTATTTGTTTTAACGTAAGACACGATGCGCTGGAGAATACCTATTGTGTTGTTGCCGCACATGTTCGCTGTCCATTTGTATATACTTCCTCGTTGTTTTTATATCAGCGTGATCGACGATCTTTTGAAGCGTGAACATATCTCCTCCGTTTAAAATATAATTTCTACAGAAAGTATGGCGGAACATATGCGGGTGCAGTTTCGATATTTCTAGCTTCTTCTTAAGGCGTCTTTCTTCGTGCAATTTAACCAACCTTTTCGCGATCTCTCTACTAACGGGCATCTCGCGACCTCGGACGGAATGTATATTACGCAGCGCTTAACGCCGATATGGTCAATCTTCAAATTAACGGCTTCTTGAATCCGCATTCCACTGTCTAATAAAAGCAGGCACAGCGTTTTATCCCGCCATTGCGCAAACTGACGTTCATCATAACTACTAAGCGACCGGTCGACCTCGGCGTCAGCTAGTCCTGGCACTTCGTCCAAATGGTCGGAATTCACGCGCTTAATATTGGCTGTTGGATTAGTTGGAAGAATTCCGTCTTTATACCAGAACAAGCACATCGTTTTCAACGTTCTAAGCCGCATGTTGACCGTATGAGGCGATAACCCTTTCGTAAGGCTATTTCGTCCTTCTATCTCTGCATATGCGACGCGTTCCTTCATTCAATAAAGAATATGGCTACGGATCAAATCAGACGTCAATTCATCTACGTAGAAAGGCGACGGGTCAGTATAACGCATCAAGTATGTAATATGCTCGCGGTAATTTCCGATAGTGCGCGGTCGTACTCCTTCGGCTTCCTTTGCCTTAACGAATATATCGAGTGCCTCTTCGATGGTGTAGCGCGTATCGGGTGTATGTAGGACGCTAGAAAACCGTGGAACAGAATCGCTGGCTGTCGGACCTCTTGCGCCAATATAGCCTCGTCTCATTGCGGATTCACCTCCGATTAAGTCTTACGTACAGCCTCACGTTTGTCTTACGGCGTACCTTAAAAGAACACAAAAGGCCCGCCATATCAGCGCTAATTTACCGTTGATTGAACGGGTCTATAACGTTGATATATCGGGCTTCGGTTACCTGTATTAGCGTCCCAGATAGGAATCGAACCTACGACCTACAGCTTAGGAGGCTGTCGCTCTATCCTACTGAGCTACTGGGACATATAAATAGTTGTGACTGATATATTATAGTTGTTATAAGAAAATTTTTCAAGGTTTATGCGCTAAAGAAAATTGTATTCACTTTGAAATAAATAGGGGGATTGTTTAGGTATTTTTTAAAGAGTCAGACTATTTTGCATTTAAGCTGTGATAAAATGGGAAAGGATACTTTTATATTTCCTTCATTTTAAAAAGATTGCGCCAATAGTAATAACCTCAAGGAATTCGAATAGAGTTCATAAAACAATTTTTGCGGGGGGAATCTAATGAAGAAAAATCTATTGTTAATAGTAGTTCTTATTTTTGGAGGCGCCCTTTCACTATATACCCTAGATAAAGCCAAAACAAAGAAACTTCATACACCTCCAGAGTTACTCGCGACAGTTGATGGAGATAAGGTTGCTTATCAGGTTCGCAGTTTTGAAAGGGACGGGATTGTAATTGTGAAAGGAGAAAAAGAAGATCCAATTACTAAGGTTAACCCTCGAACAAAACTTATAATTGATTTCGCTGAAGAACCCGAAAGTTTCATTGTTTCAGAGATGAATAGCTTTGGGGATGAAGAGGATTATTTAAGAACGGAGGAGTGGGATACAGTCAGTTTCAGAGAGTATGCCTTGGACAACTGGGTTGGTTATAAATCTTATGTCATCCATGCAAAGTGGAAAAATGGGAAAGAGGCGACATATTCCATTAAACTGGACGTTAAGCAACTCGTTTCTTATCAGGGATTATTGCCAAGGGAACATGAAAACAGTGCTTTGATTATCCTTGGAAAATCGGGTGTTAGTCCTGTTAATTTTGATGAAAATAAGTATGATTTGAGCCCTATTCTCACGATAGAGGCGGATGGAAATTTGCCATCTGAATATCCTGAATTGAAAATAGAAAGCACCCCTACCTATATTATTTTTGACTATACTAAAGAAGTGTTTCGAACCGACGATGACGAAGAGCTAATAAAATACTTAGAATCAGAGCGGGGCAAAGAATAAAGAGTAGGCGTGTCAGAGGATGTTTAAACAAGATCGTTTGTCGACTCATAATGCAAAAATTTTCCGACTATTCAAGGCGTTCAATTGTGTATAATAGATGGATAGAAACAAAATACATAAACGAAATAGGTGTCTTATTCTGAGACTTAAATGGGAGTTGGTGAAATGCCAACGCGGTCCCGCCACTGTATGAAAATATGGGAAGGTACTGTAAGCGTAGACCATAAGCCAGGAAGCCTGCCTATATTCGTGCACCAAATTTACCTATGAGGATAGGAAGGTGTGTGGCAGACGTACGGGAATAGCTGTTCATACTATAGACGATTGACTCATAAGGTCAGACTTCCTGATAGAAATAGTGGAGGCTGACCTTTTATTTATTCCCTTTAAAAATGTATGGTAAGGGAGTAGTGAAATTTGCGAAATTTAGTAAGGGAAAAAAATGTACAAAATAACAGACAGTTAGCTTATATACTCGCATTTGCATTTCTTGCTGTCTCGATAATTGTTGGAATTTCAGTAGGTTCGGTATCAGTGCCTGTGTCAGATCTTTTCCAAATTATTGGAAAGGAAGTTTTCCATTTACCACTTTCAACTGAAGCAAATGTAATGTTTTCGAATATTGTGATGAAAATACGCTTGCCTCGTGTTGTTTTAGCCGGATTGGTAGGAGCATCTCTTGCCATTTCTGGTGCAGCGTTTCAAGGGCTTTTACGTAATCCATTGGCCGATCCATATACACTTGGCGTTTCCTCTGGGGCATCTGTGGGGGCAGTTGTAACACTATTCTTCGGATTGTCACTACCTGTTATCGGGTTATTTACTTTACCATTATTAAGTGTTTTGTTTTCATTCTTGACGATTTTCTCTGTACTGTTGTTTGCACAGAAAATGGATCGCTCGATGAAGGTTGAAACAATTATTTTAACGGGGATTATTTTTAGTTCGTTTTTAGGTGCATTTATTTCCCTGATGATTGCCATGACTGGAGAAGAATTACGTCAGATCATTGGCTGGCTATTGGGGAGTGTTTCCATGCGAGGTTGGAGCTATGTGGGGATTATTCTGCCATTTTTTATCGTGGGTGCTGTGATTCTTATGTTGAATGCGCGTGAACTGAATGCCTTATCGTTTGGAGAAGATCGTGCACAGCATTTAGGTGTAAATGTGAAAAAAAGAAAGCTACTGATTTTGATTGCGGGTTCGCTGTTAACAGGAGCGGCCGTCGCTGTTTCAGGGACAATAGGCTTTGTTGGCTTAGTAATTCCGCATTTCACGAGACGGCTTGTTGGTCCGGATCATAAGCATTTGTTACCGTTGTCGATGATTATTGGAGGGGGATTCTTAATTCTAGCAGATCTTGTTTCAAGGATTATTATTTCCCCTGCTGAATTACCGATTGGTGTTATTACCGCGTTAATTGGTGCCCCTGTCTTTGCGATGATCTTATTAAAACGGCGCAGGATAGAAAGAAGGTGATGAATATGCTAACTGTTACTGAATTGATAGGTGGGTATACGAGGGAAATGCCTGTTTTGAAAAATCTTACATTCGAGGTTGCCAGAGGAGAATTGTTTGGAATACTTGGACCGAATGGAAGTGGAAAAACCACGCTACTCCAAATGATGAGTGGCATATTACCTTATCATATTGGAGAAATCATGCTTAAAGGAAAAAGGCTGCAGGATTACCGTACAAAGGAACTGGCTAGAGTCATTGCAGTCTTGCCCCAGCATTCTACACAGGCTTTTTCCTATACGGTAAAAGAAACGGTTTCGCTAGGCAGATATGCGCATCAGAAAGGTTTATTGCAGAGTTGGTCAACGGAAGATGAGGAAGTGGTCCAAAAGGTGATGAAACAGACGGGTGTTACTCAATTTCAACATATCCCTTTTGAACAGCTTTCTGGTGGTGAGAAACAGCGCGTCTTGCTTGCACAGTCATTAGCACAAGAACCGGAAATTCTTTTTTTAGATGAGCCGACGAATCATTTGGATCTTTCCTATCAAAAGGAGCTACTCGACTTGATGAAAAAGTGGACGAAGGAAAAAGATCTGACTGTTATTTCTATTTTCCACGATTTAAATCTTGCTAGTCTTTACTGTGATAGATTGCTACTGTTGGAAAAAGGAAGGATTCAGATCAATGGTAGGCCGAATGAAGTGCTGAAACGAGAACGCATTCAAGCGGTATACCAAACGGAAATAGAAAATCGACCACATCCGAGTCTTCCTAAACCGCAACTTTTCATTGTTCCGGCTCATCTTGCCAAGGAGCAGGAGACACTGGTGATTAATGAGCGATATTTAGAAAAAAATGATGAGTGGATTGCATTGAATTCACCGATCCCACTTAAGACGCTATCTTCTGGAGTAACAGGAGTTGGAGACAGCTGGAATCAAACGTTTGTGAACTGTCACGTTAAGCGTATTTATGATTGTCATGATCCTCTCGAGGAAATGATAGAGTACTTGTCTGCAAAAGGATTTAATCCAAGCGAAACGGTGGGCATGATGACGAATGTTGATGTGAAGACAGCAGCAGTACGTTTCTATGAAGGCGATGATATCTCCACTTTCATCGTGGTAACGGCGGGTAAAGGAATTCCGGTTCATACATCTCATACTGAAAGAGCTAAAGGACCCAGCGTCCATACATGGGTGTTTGTGAACGGGTGTTTACCGGAAGAAGCGTTTATTCAGAGCCTTGTTATTGCAACAGAAGCAAAGGTAAAGGCGTTATATGAATATGGAGCAGAAACTACGACGGAAGATAGCGTCTTAATTGCTGCTTCGCAACGGGGGACAAACATCCGACAAGGTGGATCTATGGAATCATTAGTTCAGCTAGTTAGCACGGGTGTGTATGAATGTACGGTGCTGGCAATGAAAAATAGAGAATGGAAGGATGGCTGAAATGGAGACGGCACCCATCTACTTTATCACTGGAGGCGTACGTAGCGGGAAGAGCACGTTTGCGGAAAAAACAGCCTATGAGCTGGCGCGAGCTCATACTGGAACCTTGTTATATTATTTGGCTTGTGGCAGAGCACAAGATGAAGAAATGCAGCAGCGGATTGAGTTGCATCAGCAATCTCGTCAAAATAGTGTTGTTCCATGGCAGTCTGGTGAGTTCCCTAGAAATATTGACAACTCCATCCCTTTTTACAATAAACAGACAATCGTCTTGTTGGATTGTTTGACCACTTGGCTCGATAATGAGTTGTTTTCGATAGATTCAGAGCTCGGCAAACAGCATCTCCAAAACGTCTTTGAAAAAATGATGGGAAGTATAGAAACAATACGAAATCATTGCTTCAGCTTGATTGTGGTCAGTAATGAAGTATTGCACGAACCTTTACCAAGTAGTGAAATCGTACAGGCTTATCAAAAAACAATTGGTAGGCTGCATCAGGAACTTGTTGCTCGTTCACATCAAGCTTATTTGGTTGAATCAGGTATTCCACTCATGATGAAAGGGAGCAAATAAAGGATGAGCGTACTAATCGGTTATTTGATTAATCTTCAGTTCTTCACGGCGATTCCGATCAAAAAGCAGCTTCCCATGGATGAGCCATCCATTCATCGAGCTATTCAGACCTTTCCACTTGCAGGACTGACACTCGGTTTGCTAGTCAGCGGCAGCCTCTTTGCACTCATGGAGTGGACGCCCTTCTCTTTGCTTGCGATTAGTTTCGTTGTTTGGCTGCTGACGATTATTCTAACAGGAGGCCTTCATCTTGACGGATGGATGGATGCGAGTGATGCGTTTTTTTCCTATCAGGACAAAGAAAAGCGGCTTGAAATTATGAGCGATCCGCGAACGGGAGCGTTTGGTGTTTTATCTGTGATCGTCTTATTAAGTGCAAGGTTTCTATTTATTTATGAAATTATTTCAAGAATGCATCTTAGTTCTTTTTTCTTAATTGCCTTAATTCCTACCATAAGTAAAATGGTGATGGGGATGTTGCTCTATACAGCACCGCTTGCTAAACAAGATGGATTGGCAGCGTTTTTTCAAAGAGCAGCGAAAAAAAGTAGTATACATATATATGGCTTGTATCTAGTTGTCCTATTAATTATGGCATTTTACATAAGCTTGCCTTTACTTTATATGAGTTTAATCATGATAGCGGTAGCTTGTATTTTCTTTTTATTGATCCGCAGGAAAATCACAATTTGGTTCGGCGGAATCACAGGCGATGTTCTGGGAGCATCGGTAGAAGGAGTGGAGCTGTTTTTATGGCTGACGGTGTGGGCCTTTCCTTACTTCGCCATGGTATGACGGGGGCGAATGTTAAGAAGCAATATGTAGGATGGACAGATTCACGGTTGACAACAGAAGGGTTGCAGGAACTAGAGCGATTACAATTAAGCTATCCAAATTATGATTGTTTGTACTGCAGTGATTTAAATCGCTGCATCCAAACTGCAAACATCTTATTTCCAAATTGTGAGCCTATTTTAAAGAGGGAATTTCGTGAAATGAATTTTGGTGAGTGGGAAGGAAGAACCTATGAGCAATTATTAAGCTCGCCTCAATATAAGCGCTGGCTTGAGCGCCCGTTTGAAATAGAAGCACCACATGGGGAAGGCTATCAAGATTTCAGCCAAAGAGTACATCAAGGTTGGGTCGAGGTGGTAGAGGATATGATGCAGAAGGAAGCTAGAAATGTCGCGATTGTTACACATGGTGGAGTGATTCGCAATCTGCTCGTCCATTATGCTCCCGAGCAAAAGGTATTTTGGGATTGGAGTATTCCATATGGCTGTGGCTATAAGCTTTACTGGAAGAGCTACGAGCAATTGAGGAGGGGTGAGAGATGCACTTTGTTACAGGCGGTGCCTATAATGGAAAAAGAAAATGGGTAAGGTCGTTACATGAACAAACCCAATGGCTTTCTGCTTATTATGATTATCCACTCCCGCTTCGTTCAAATGATTTTTTAGAAAAAAAGATCGTATTGGAAGGAATTGAGATGTGGATAAAGAATGATGTAGAGAGTAGCGATGGTTCAAACATTCGTGCGAATTGGAAGACGTACATTCAAACATGGCACGACTGGGAGCAGGAGCAAGGAGATCGAAGAATCATTATAATTGGAACCGACATTTCAAAGGGAATTGTCCCAATGAACAAACTAGACCGAACTTGGCGTGATGTTACAGGTTGGATCTATCAAGACTTGACGGTCCTATCCAACCGCGTCGATATCATTTGGTATGGCTTAAATCAACAATTAAAATAAGGAGATGAAAGCATGAATATTTACACACGTACAGGAGATAAAGGGAAAACCAGCGTCATTGGCGGCCGAGTGGATAAGGATGACGTTCGAGTGGAAGCGTATGGAACGGTTGATGAGGTGAACAGCTATGTTGGGTTAGCTATGGCGGAATTAGATCGTACAAAGTTCGCAGATGTTTTAGAAGACCTGGAGAAGATTCAGCATGAATTATTTGATTGTGGTGGCGATTTAGCAACGATTTCCGAAAAAGCACCGGAAAAGCTAACAGCAGAAGCGATTACGTATTTAGAACAACGTATTGATAAGTATATTTCGGAAGCACCACCACTTGAGAAATTTATTTTACCAGGGGGAACGAAGCCAGCCGCAACGATTCATCTTGCTCGTACCGTTGTGCGTCGGGCTGAACGACTGACTGTAACGCTTGTGAAATCGGGGGCCGCTGTTTCTCCTTTGTCACTACAATATTTAAATAGACTGTCTGACTATTTCTTTGCACTTGCACGGGCGATTAATGTTCGCCTTGGGGTTAAAGATGTAGAGTACGTTAGAAGTGCGAAGGTGTTCCACAACACCAAGAAAAAGGAGCAAACGGATTGAAATGAATGTTAAACAAATGAGCCTCCTTGCCATCTTTATTGCTTTATCGGTAGCAGGTGCTTTTATAAAAATTCCAGGTGTTATTGGCAGCGTGGCACTGGACAGTTTTCCTTCGTTACTAGCAGCTTGTTTACTCGGTCCAGTTGCGGGTGCGGTTGTTGGCGGGCTCGGGCATTTCATTTCAGCTATTATAGGTGGAATGTTGCTCGGTCCTCTTCATTTCATTATTATGTTAGAAATGGCCTTACTTGCTTGGACTTTCGGCATTTTGTATCGAAAGGGCAATAAGGTTGGGGCAAGTCTGTTATTTTTTATTGGCAATGCATTTATTTCTCCCTTGCCGTTCATTATGATCATCAGCTGGTCATTTTTTGTGGCTTTAATTCCATCGCTGACCATTGCAACAGCGATTAATTTAGGTGTGTCCCTTATTTTGCTGCCGCGATTAACACCTATTTTGCAAAAAATGATGAATGAAGGTGCAAAGGAATGAGGGACGTTTTAAAATTGCCGATATCTAATTCTGAAACATTAATTATTTCATGTGATAATAGCGGTGGGATTGGCATGAAGGAACAGGATATTGTAAAAGTTCCTTATGAAGTAACAGCCTATTACTCATTTCGGGTAGCGGTCATGGAATGCATGGCAGCAGGTGCCAAACCAGTTGCGGTAACCGTTCAGAACTTTTGCGGTGAAGCGGCTTGGGACGACATCTGTACAGGAGTGTTGGCTGGACAAAAAGAGCTAGGTTTGGATATTCCGATTACGGGAAGTACAGAAAGTAATTTTCTATTAGTGCAATCTGCTCTTGGATTGATTGTAATCGGTCAATGGAAAGGTTCAGTCGAAATTAATCGGATGAGGAAGGTGGCTATTATCGGACAACCTCTTGTTGGTCATGAGGTGATCGAGAAGGCAGACCGTATTGCCCCACTTTCTTTATTTAAAGCAGTTTGTGAATACGAAGATGTAGTCGTGCTTCCGGTCGGATCAAAGGGTATTGCCCATGAATGGCGAAAGTTGAGTGATACGGATATTCCAGATGCACTTAGAAATCAAATCAACGTTGCAACATCTGCAGGACCTTCGACTTGCTTCCTTATTTCCTACCCAGATCATCTTGAAGCGGAATTAAGAAAATTGGCAGGAGTTTATTTTGTAGGTTAAATTATGAAGGGATGGCCATAATGCGTGTGAGTAAAACAAATGCCATGAGAATCCTTGATGGTAATAAAGTAGCGTACGAAATTCTTACATATGACAACGAAGATGGAAAAATCCATGGCACAGCAGTAGCTGATAAAATTGGCAAACCGGCTAATACTGTTTTTAAGACGCTCGTTTCGCAAAGCGGATCGAATTCATTTGTTTTTGTCATTCCAGTCGGTGGCGAACTTGATCTGAAAAAGGCAGCCAAGGCAGCGGGAGTGAAGAAAATGGAAATGCTTCCTGTGAAAGAGCTACAAAAGTGGACAGGGTACATCCGCGGTGGTTGTTCACCGGTCGGGATGAAAAGGTTGTACCCGACCTTTATTGATAAAAGCGCGGTGGATTTAGGTAGGATAATTGTCAGCGCTGGAAAGATTGGCGTGCAGATGGAAGTGGAACCACTAAAGCTTGCAGAAACGGTTGAAGCGAAATTTGTCGAGTTAATTAACTAAAGAGAATGTCCTCTAAAAGGGTCTGTACTTGAACTCTATATACAGATTATCGTGTCACATACGTTTAAACTAGTAATGTATCAAGGGCTACGTTGCTCTGATCCCCTTTTTGATAGGCGTTCACCCAAACCACATCTCGTGCATATGCTGACGTAGAAAGCATAGATATCTCTCGAGTATCACGGATAAAGGAGAGTGTTGATTAGGTGACTGGAAAAACCAAACATTATTTTGCTGGAGGAAATACAGCTAGAGGATTTCACAGTTTATATGAATCTAATTTGCATGGTTTAGAACGATTATATATTTTAAAAGGTGGCCCAGGGACCGGGAAATCTACGTTGATGAAGAAAGTGGGCAAGGAATGGGTGGAAAAGGGGTTTGATATCCAGCTTTTGCATTGCTCATCAGATCCAGAATCAATTGATGGTGTTATCGTAACAGATTTAAAGGTTGGAATTGTAGATGGTACAGCACCACATGTGATAGAACCTAAAGCACCAGGTGCGATTGAAGAATATATCAATCTTGGAACAGCCTGGGATTCTCAAATTCTTAGCCAGAATAAGCAAGAAATTATAAGGTTATCAAGTGAAATTAGCGCTGCTTTTGAAGATGCTTATTCTTTATTTGCTTCCGCATTGGCGGTCCATGATGAGTGGGAAGAGATCTACATCGCCAACCTAAACTTTCAGAAAGTGAATCAGCTAACAGGAAAATTGAAGGATACCTTTTTTGGAGAAATGTTTATTAACAAAACATCAGAAATCCGGCACCGGTTTTTAGGTGCAGCTACGCCAATAGGTGCGGTCGATTATGTGCCGAACTTAACTGAAGATATAGCAAAGCGTTATTTTCTAAAAGGGCGGCCAGGTTCAGGAAAATCAACGATGCTCAAGAAATTGGCGCTTGAAGCAGAGCAGCGTGGTTTTGACGTTGAGATCTATCATTGTGGTTTTGATCCCAATAGCCTCGATATGGTCATTATGCGTGAAATTGGCGTGGCTATTTTCGACAGCACCGCTCCCCATGAATATTTTCCGAGCCGCCAGGGTGATGTGATTGTTGATATTTATCAAGAAGCGATTCTTCCTGGGACTGATGAAATTTATAGCGATCAAATCCAGGATATTTCAACTAGATACCGCACGAAAATGAATGAAGCGACTCAATCTTTAGCAAAAGCGAAATCCTTACATGATGAACTAGAAGATATCTATATACGTGCCATGGATTTTTCAGAAATAGATCGTATTCATAACAGTATCCATGACAAGGTCAATCAGATTGCCCAGCCGTTTATATAATGCTAGAAGAGGATGACTTAAAGGTGTTTTTGGCCTTATGAGTCATCCTTGTGTGATTTCTTCCTGTTCTTTGCTAAACTGGAAGAAATCATACTTTGGGAGTGAGGACGAAGTGGAGCGTATTGAGCTGCATAGCGATTTATCCTTTTCGAGAATTATTCATGGTCATTGGCGGTTAGCTGATTGGAACTATTCTGTAAAGAGAAGAATAGAACTAATCGAACAATGCTTAGAGCTTGGTATTACAACGATTGATACAGCCGATATCTACGGGAATTATACATGTGAAGCTCTTTTGGGAGAAGCATTGGCTCTAAAGCCTGAACTTCGTGAGAAATTGGAAATCGTGACGAAATGTGGAATCAAGCTAGCTAATGAAGATAATGGCGTTCATTTGAATCATTATGATAGCAGTACAGTACATATTATTGAATCAGTAGAGCAATCACTCAAAAATCTTCAGACAGATTATATAGACGTCTTGTTGCTTCACCGACCAGATGTTTTGCTGAATCCAAAAGAGGTAGCAGAAGCATTCAGGAAGTTAAAGCAAGCAGGAAAGGTGAAGCATTTTGGTGTATCGAATTACTTGCCTTCACAAGTGGACATGCTAAACGCATATTTAGATGTACCGCTCATCACCAATCAAATAGAACTGTCCGCCCTATATCGAGAGCATTTTGAAAATGGGGTTCTTGATCAATGTATGAAGGAAAATATGCCTCCAATGGCTTGGTCACCACTTGCAAGGGGGAAGCTGTTCACAGGTGAAGACACACAGGCGATTAGAGTACGCAAAGCCCTTGAACGAGCTGCGGCTGACATGAATGCACAAACGATTGATGAAGTCGCGTATGCCTGGCTCATGTACCACCCTGCTAAAATCATGCCGATTGTCGGTTCAGGAAAAATGGAACGAATCCAAGCGGCAGTTCATGCTTTATCGTTGGAATTTAGCAGAGAACAATGGTATGAAATTTGGGTAGCATCACGAGGTAAGAATGTCGATTAACGAGATCTAAGGAAGCAAAAAAATGATTGGTATGAGGTGGATAAATTGATTAAAACGATAGCTACAGATATGGATGGAACATTATTGAATAAATTTCAAGAAGTGAGCAAGGAGAATAAGGATGCGATTGAAGCGGCACTGCGCCAAGGCATTGAAGTGATCGTGGCAACTGGAAGATCCTACGAGGAAGCTCGTATTGCATTGGATGAAGCCAAGCTTGATTTGCCAATTATTGCTGCGAATGGTGCAGCTGTTTACACAAAAGATGGGCAGATTGTGACGTCTAATCCGATGAGCACAGAAAAGGTACTTGAAACGATTGAATGCCTCGAAAAGGAAAAACTTTATTTTGAAGTGTACACAAGCAATGGTGTCTATTCGAAAGACTATGAAGTTTCTGTAGCGGTTTTAGTTGATATTATCTTAACGGCAAATCCTGATGCTGATCCTATGAAAGTTAGGGAACGTGCCCATAACAGATTAAAGATGGGACTTGTAAAAACAATCGCGGATTATCGTGAATTATTTACAATGCCAGACGTTTCCATTCATAAAATGCTCGTTTTTTCAAGTGACCTTGCTGCTTTAGGTAAAGCGGCTGGAGAAATTAAGCAATTCAAAGGTCTTGCAGTTTCATCATCAGGACGTGAAAATCTTGAAATTTCCAGTGAATCCGCACAAAAGGGAATTGCTCTTAAGAACTACTTGGATGAAAAGGGAGAATCCATTAAGTTCGCGATGGCGATTGGCGATAACTTCAATGATGTGTCCATGTTTGAGCGAGTTGGTCGCTCAGTAGCAATGGGAAATGCCCCGCTTGAAATTCAGAAGCTATGTCATTTTGTTACTGCGAAAAATGACGAACATGGCGTTGCCAAAGCGATTCAAGACGTGTTAAAGGAAGTACAAACAGCTAACAAAGCCTGAAAGGAAACCTCAGGAGAATAAAAAAGTGCCTTTGCTATAGGCATTTTTTTATTCTCCTTCTCTTAAATAATACCGGATAATATATCCATAAGACTAGACATTTTTATAAAACAGGAGTATAGTTACCTAGGTAACTTATTGTAGGAGGAAATAAAAAGTGACCCCAAATCATCAATTCTTTCACCAATATCTGCAGATTTCTAGGCTGTTTACGAAGAAGCTAAATGAGCAGCTTCTTCAATATGGTCTTTTTCATTCACAATGGAGCATTGTTTATTTTTTAAAAACCAAAGGTCCTTCCACACTTGTTGAAATCGGTGAATACTTAAATGTGGAAAAACCAACGATTACACGGACAGTCCAACGTTTAAATGAAGGAGGGTTTATTCAACAGGTTCCTGGGAAGGATCGCCGTGTAAAACGAATTCAGCTAACAGAAGCAGGAGAAGAAGTGTATACATCGTGTAGGGAAGCAGTAACTGAATTTGAATATAAAGTCTTGGATGGTATTTCCGAGCAGGAAAAGGAAGAAGTATTTCAGACACTTACGAAGATTTATGTCAATTTAGAGAAGTAAGGTGATAAAAATATGAATAAACCAAAATTATGGACGAAGGATTTCTTAATCATTTCTTCAACGAACTTTTTTATCTTTATGATTTTCTATTTATTGATGGTCACATTATCCGTTTACACGATTGATCAATTTGGAGCAACTGCAAGTCAATCAGGATTGGCATCCAGTATTTTTGTTATCGGTGCTCTCGCTGTTCGACCATTTGCAGGGAAATATATTGAATTAATTGGGAAAAGGAACATGCTATATGGAGCATTAGTACTTTTTCTTGTTACAACATTAATATATTTCAAAACGGATAGCTTAGCCTTTTTATTAACAAACCGTTTGATACATGGGATTGCATTTGGGTTTGCATCAACGGCGACAGGAACGATTGCAGCGGACGTTATTCCGAATGAACGGAGAGGGGAAGGTACCGGCTACTTTGCAATGAGTATGAATCTGGCCATGGCTACTGGACCATTTTTAGGCTTATTTCTTAGCCAACATGGAACATACAACATGATTTTTGCATCATGTGTGATATTTGCTGTCATTGCCTTTATTCCGACCTTATTCATGAAGTTTAGAAAAGTTGAACTTACACAGATGGAAAGGGACACATTGAAAGGAATCAAAATTGGCGATTTCTTTGAGGTGAAGGCTTTACCGATAGCTATTGTTATGTGTATTGTAGGGTTTTCCTATTCTAGTGTTTTAACTTTCATGACTGCGTATTCTAAGGAAATGGGCTTAGTAAATGTTGCGAGTTTCTTTTTTGTCGTGTTTGCCATTTTCCTCTTAGCGTCTCGGCCGTTCACTGGACGTTGGTTTGATTTAAAAGGAGAGAATTTTGTCATTTATCCCTCTTTACTCTTATTTGGCATTGGGATGCTAGTACTAAGTCAAGCAAACCATGGGTTTATCTTGTTAGCTGCAGGTGCGCTAATTGGTGTAGGATATGGGACTTTCCAATCCAGCGCTCAGGCTATTGCGATAAAGAATGCCCCTCGTCATAAAATGGGTCTTGCCACATCTACCTTCTTTGTGTTCGTCGATCTAGGCATAGGAATCGGACCTTTTACTCTAGGCTTCTTAATCCCAGTTATCGGTTATAATGGTCTATACGTGAGTATGGCATTAGTAGGGTTTGCATGTATGTTTGTTTATTATCTTTTACATGGGAAAAAATCAGCTGAGGATAAACAAAAGGTACACGCATACAAATAAATTTATTTGAGAATAAGTGAATAAAAAAATCATTTGGTGAAATAATAGAAGTACGATGATTTTTTCAAAGAAATTCCCCCTTTTTGAATCGCTTGCCTATTGGCAGGCGATTTTTTTGATGCGTATGATAGCTAGGTTATTGGGCTCTTAATGAATAGTCCAGCTATTGATTTGTGTTTCTTTATCCTATAGGTCTTTCAAGGTTTAATAATCCATGCTTGATACACTAGTTTATGAATGAATTACTTGAATTCGTTTAGAAGTAATTCTCGAGAGTAATTATTCTTTTCCGCGAGTATTAGAGTTGTGATCTAACAGTTTAAAATATTCGCGAAAGATAAATGAAAATAAAAAACAATTATTCGAAAGTAAAATTGACAAAATGAAAACAATTGATAAAATGTAATAAAGTCTTGAAAATTTAGTCATGAGGAGTGAAGTAAATGGATTACCAACAATTATTTAGTTTGAAGGGCAAAACGGCTCTAGTTACTGGAGGAGCAAGAGGGCTGGGGAAAGCCATGGCTGAAGCATTGGCTCAGGTTGGTGCAAATATTATCATTGCAGATATGGAATTGGCTTCAGCACAACAAACGGCGAAAGAATTAGCTTTATTCGGTGGAAGAACATTGGGTCTTCAAGTAGATGTAACAAGTGAAGAACAGGTTAGGGCCATGGTTGATCAAATTGTAGGCGAATTCAATGAGCTGAATGTTGTCATTAATAATGCGGGTATATGCCAAAAAATCACAGTGGAAGAACAGAGTTTAGAAGACTGGAAGAAAACAATGGATGTAAATGTAAACGGTGTCTTCCTAGTTTCGAAGTATAGCGGTAAGCAAATGAAAGTGCAGGGTGGCGGGTCCATAATTAATATGGCATCAATGTCGAGTTTTATTGCGAATACTGAAGCGCAGTGTGCATACAACGCATCAAAAGCAGCGGTCGATATGATGACAAAATGTATGGCATCCGAATGGGCGGGAAACAATATTCGTGTCAACGCCATTGCGCCGGGTTATATGAAAACAGAGATGACAAAACCAATCTTTGCACCTGGGGGAGAACTTGCACATGTGCTGGACCTCGTACCATTGAAAAGGCTGGGTGAACCCCATGAACTTGGCGGTCTGGCCATTTATTTGGCATCTGACGCATCGACTTTTGCAACTGGATCTACATTTATAGTAGATGGTGGATACACAATCTGGTAAAAGTACTAAAATCTATAGTTCTGTTTTTGTGGGCGAAAACAGTAATTACAATAACGGTAGAGTGCTAAACGGAATGGAATGGTTTTAGCGCTCTACTTTTTGTCTATATATAATGATTTGTAGTCATTTTCATATTATATCAACAACCTAGTTTTTCTTTAGTTTATAATAGCGATGAAAAAACAGCATATATTTGATATGCTGTTTAATGTGTTATGAGTGATATTTCTCCACGTTACTGAACTACGTAAATAAAATTCGGTTACTTTTTAGTTTGTGTTACCAGAAACAATGAGGACTTCAATACCTTGATCCTCTAGTTTTGCAGCATAACCATCTGGGAGTTCGTCATTTGTAATAATTAAATCGAGCTGATCAATAGACGCGAAAGATGCAATTGAGTTTTTATTCATTTTTGTATGATCCAGAAGAGCGATCACCTTGTTAGAAGCGTTGACCATTGCCTTTTTTAATTCAACTTCGTATACGCTGAAGTCGGTCAAACCAGAATCAATTGAAAACCCATTTGCAGAAGTAAACATAGCATCAATATGTATTTGACTTAAAATACTAATGCCCAGATTCCCTTCCAATGAATTAGAACCTCGTTTTACAATCCCACCTAATAAAATAACAGTAATATCTGAATGATTGTTTAGCTCCAATGCGGTGTTTATGCCGCTTGTCACGACAGTTAAACGGATTGATGTATCCCTTAATATACGAGCTAGTTCAAGAGCAGTTGAACTAGCATCGAGCATAATACACTGGCCACTAGATAAAAGCTCAGCTGCTTTTTTAGCGATAGCTGATTTTTCATCTCTATTTTTGCTCTCACGCATAGAGAAACTTGTGTCGCTATCTTGATGTTCGAATAAAACAGCGCCGCCGTGTGTCCGTTTCAATAATCCGGATTCCTCCATCTTGGATAAATCTGTTCGTAATGTTGCCTCGGAAACTTTGATCTCTTCAGAGAGCTCTTTAATAGTTACACGTTGTTGATCCATTAGCTTATCCATAATAATTTTTTGTCTTTCTGATGCAAACATTTTTGTCATTCTTATCACCTGCATATATTTATTTTCGTTTTGTATTCGATTACAAAACATTTGAAATTAAAAGAAAGATTCATGATGGACTCATAAAAGGCAGTATAGAAACTTTATTATTTATATTACATCTAATAGTACATCATTTGGCGTTAATAATGTAATGTATTTTAAAAATCAAAAATAAATGAAAGTATATTGAAAGTAATCGAAAAAATAAGTTGACCAATCAATAATAAATATAATATAATGAAAATCGTAAACAGGATAGGCTCTTGTAAATAAAGCTAAACGAATATTGAAAATGTGTAACAGATAAACGGCCTTTAATGGAAAAGGCTTCAGAAAGTTCAATTATCAAAGTAAATGTAAGCGTTGTCTGGTGTGAGGGTAGCAAAATTCCAGCTAAAGAAGAGGAGCGATGAAAGATGCATACAAATCAAATAGTAACACAAAAAAGTGAAGTTAGAAATATTCCGACAACAATGAAAGCGGTTGTTGCGTACTCGCCTGGTGACTACCGCCTGGAAGAAGTGGCAGTTCCTCAAATTAACGATGGAGAAATACTCGTTAAAGTGGAGGCATGTGGTATTTGTGCAGGAGATTTGAAAGCGTTTGATGGAGCACCAAGCTTCTGGGGAGATGAAACACAGCCTGCGTACATTAAAGCACCGATGATTCCGGGACATGAATTTATCGGACATGTTGTAGCACTTGGTGAGGGTGTGAAAGGTGATTTTAAAATTGGTGATCGTATTATTTCAGAACAAATTGTTCCTTGTTGGGACTGCCGATTCTGTAACCGTGGACAATATTGGATGTGTGAAAAGCATGATTTATATGGCTTCCAGAATAATGTGAATGGTGCGATGGCGGAGTATATGAAATTTACAAAAGAAGCCATTAACTATAAAGTACCGGAAGATCTTCCGATTGAAAAAGCAATCTTAATCGAGCCTTATGCGTGTTCTTATCATGCTGTAGAACGTGCACAAGTCCAGTTGGATGATGTGGTTGTGTTGGCAGGAGCAGGAACACTTGGACTTGGAATGATCGGTGCGATCAAAAAGTCAGGAGCGGGTAAATTAATCGTGCTAGATTTGAATGAAGATCGCCTTGAAATGGCAAAAAATTTCGGTGCTGACCTAGTATTGAATCCGGCGAAAGACGATGTGGATGCAATTGTAAAAAAACTAACAGATGGTTATGGCTGTGATATTTATATTGAAGCAACAGGTGCTCAAAAATCAGTAGAACAAGGATTGAAAATGATTCGTAAGCTGGGTCGATTTGTTGAATTCAGTGTATTTAAAGATCCTGTTACAGTTGACTGGAGTATTATTAGTGATCGGAAAGAGCTTGATGTACTTGGCTCTCACCTTGGACCATATTGCTATGAGCCCGTTATGAAGGGGATTGCGAATGGAGACCTTCCGACTGATGGCGTTGTCACGCACGTGTTGCCACTTGAAAAATTTGCGGAAGGGTTCCAACTTGTGAAAAATGGAGCGGAGTCATTAAAAGTAGTACTTAATCCCAATCTGTAAAAAAAGTGAATTTATTATAGGTTCCTGCAGCATGTCAGGGACCTTTTTTTAAAAAAGGAGGAGGTAAAGGGATGAATAAGGGACTTTTAGGCAAGCTTGGAATGGATTCTAAAATGGCCATGGGATTTATAGGTATCTTACTGTTTATGATGGGGGATGGGCTCGAACAAGGATGGCTTTCTTCCTATTTAATTGATAACGGCCTGACTGTTCAACAATCAGCGTTGCTATTTAGTGTATACGGTTTCGCTGTGGCGATTGCGGCATGGTTTTCAGGTGTACTTGCTGAAGTTTTAGGTCCGCGTAAAACCATGACAATAGGCGTCGTTCTATTTGTTATTGGAACCGTTATCTTTTTAATCGTCGGTCTTAAAACGATGAATTTGGCTGTCATGATTCCAACCTATTCACTTCGGGGGCTTGGATATCCGTTATTTGCTTACTCATTCCTTGTTTGGCTGACGTATTACGCACCAGCTGAAAAACTTGGAACGGCTGTAGGTTGGTTTTGGGTATCGTTCGCCGCTGGATTGAACGTTCTTGGTGCTTATTATTCAAGTTTTGTTTTGCCATACTTAGGAGAAATGAAAACGCTTTGGAGTGCGTTGATTTTTGTAGCACTAGGAGCCATTCTTGCGATTCTTTTAAATAAAGATGATGGTAGTAATAGAAAAACATTCGAGACAAAAGCGGAAATGATTAAATATCTTTCAAAAGGAATTACTATAGCATTTGAACGACCGAAAGTCGGCCTTGGAGGAATTGTTCGAACGATTAATACTGCCGGTGCGTATGGACTGGTTGTTTTTCTTCCAGCATACATGATAGAAATCGGTTTTACACGGACAGAATGGCTACAAATTTATGGTGCACTTTGGACAAGCAACGTGATCTTTAATATCATTTGGGGCGTTGTTGGAGATAAACTGGGGTGGAGAAATACTGTGATGTGGTTCGGTGGTGTGGGTTGTGCGATCACGATCATGACTCTTTATTATATTCCAAAGTTCATGGGACCCAATTATTTGGCCACAATTATTGTTGCGATATGTTTCGGTGCATGTGTGGCAGCATTCGTACCGCTTTCTGCCCTCATACCATCACTTGCTCCTGAAAATCGGGGAGCTGCGATGTCTATTTTAAATCTTGGTGCTGGCTTAAGCACGTTTGTTGGCCCGGCGATTGTTGGTCTGTTTATTGGAAGTGTAGGTACAGTAGGTATTCTATGGATTTATTCAGGACTATATTTATTAAGCGCGTTTATAATGAGGTTTGTTACACTTCCGAAAAAAGCAGAGGCTGTTAATAACTTATCAGATGTTCAGGCTGTTTAATAAAAAGAATGAATGAGAACATCTTATAGATGTTCTCTCTTTTTTTTGACGAAGTGAAAATAAACGAAAATAAAAGAAAGTAAATGTTGACATATTGATAATAAAATGAAAAAATAAACTTAAGAATAAAACAAGAAAATATGGAAAGGACGATGTATAATGAAAATTGGATTAGGTTCTGATCATAACGCATTTGATATGAAAAATAGCTTGAAGAAGTATATTGAGGAGTTAGGACACGAAGTTGTTGATTATGGATCTGATGATTCTTGTACAGAAATCGATTATCCAGGTGTTGCATTTCAAGCCTCAAACGATATTAATGAGCAAGAAATAGATCGGGCTATTCTTGTTTGTGGAACTGGAATTGGTATGGCGATTGCGGCTGGAAAGGTACCTGGCATTCGCGCGGCATTATGCCACGATACGTATTCGGCAGAGCGTGCTCAAAAGAGCAATGATGCACAGGTGTTAACAATGGGAGCAAAAGTGATCGGAATTGAACCGGCTAAAAACGTTGTAAAGGCATATTTAGAGTCCGACTTCCCAGGTGGTAACTCAGCGAGGAAAATACAACAAATTATGGATAAAGAACAGGAATTTCTGAAAGGAGCAGGAGTATGAAAAAGCTTATTAATAATCCGACAAAAGTTGTTGAAGAAATGATTGAAGGCTATGTGAAGGCATATCCCAATCATGTACGACAACTGACTGAAAATGAGCGTGCACTCGTTACGGCAAAAGAAACGCGCGAAGGAAAAGTGGGTGTATTAATTGGTGGCGGTTCCGGCCATGAGCCTGCTTTTATAGGATATGTTGGTGACGGCATGGCAGATGGTGTGGCTGTAGGGAATATTTTTGCTTCTCCACCTCCAGATCCCATTTTGGAAGCGACGAAAGTAATCGATAAAGGCGAAGGTGTTATTTACGTATATGGCAACTATGCTGGAGATGTGATGAACTTCGGTATGGCCGCAGAGCTGGCGGATCTTGAAAGCGGTATCCGTGTTGGATCGGTTCTTGTGACAGATGACGTGGCATCTGCACCAAAAGAAGAAAAAGAAAAGCGTAGAGGAATAGCTGGTGAGTTTTTTGTAACAAAAGCAGCGGGTGCAGCAGCAGATAAAGGGTATAACCTGGATGATGTTGTTCGTGTTGCACAAAAGGCAAACGATTACACACGTACAATGGGTGTAGGTTTAACACCTTGTTCACTTCCCCAGACGGGAAAACCGAGCTTTGTGCTTGCTGAAAATGAAATGGAAATTGGTCTTGGCCATCACGGTGAACCAGGGATTGAAAAAGGTGACTTGCAGCCTGCAGATCAAGTGGTAGATCGCCTTGTTCATGACATTTTAATGGATATGCCGATCGATTCAGGAGAAAAAGTAGCGGTTCTTGTAAACGGATTGGGTTCCACAACAAACATGGAACTTTATATAATGTTCAGGCGTGTAGAACAAATTTTGAGCGAAAAAGGGATTGAGATTCACCGTTCTTACGTTGGTAGCTATAGCACGTCACTTGAGATGGGCGGCGCATCTGTCACGATTACAAAATTAGACGAAGAGTTGGCAGCGTTTATTGATCATCCAGCAGACTGTCCAATGTACGTTCAAAAATAAGGAGGAACCCGCAATGAAAATAACAGCTGAAGAAATTAAAGTATTTTTGAAAAATGTTGTAACAATGATAGAAGAAGAAAAAGATTATTTATGCGAGCTGGATCGGAAACTCGGAGACGGTGACCACGGTGTGACAATGTCAATTGGCTGGCAGGCTGTGAATGAAAAGCTTGAAGGAGAATTGAAAGAGGAACAAGATTGCGGCAAAATCAGTATCGTGACAGGACGCACCTTTTTAAGTGCAGTTGGTTCTTCAGTCGGCCCGCTTTATGCGACGGGCTTTATGAGAGGGGCAAAAGCATTCCAGGGAAAATCTGAATTATCAGGTGAAGATTTGAAGGATTTCTGGATTGCGTTTATTGAGGGAATTAAAGAGCGTGGGAAAGCAGAAGTTGGCGATAAAACGATGATTGACACGCTACAACCGGCACTTGAAAGTCTACAATCTAATTTTGGGAAATCGAACGACTTTTTATCAGCTTTTGAAAGTGTTGTACAAGCGGCTGAAAAAGGAATGGAATCTACAAAAGACATTTTGTCTAAACGCGGACGTTCTAGTCGTCTTGGAGAACGGTCTCTCGGTACGATAGATCCTGGTGCAGCATCATCGTTTATGATTCTAAAAACCTTTTTAACGACAATTAAATCTGCCCAAGTAGCATAATTAAGAAGTTTTTTTACTCAATGAAACACTACTGGTAGGACAGTTGAATGTATAGATAGAACGCACTAAATAATCCATAGGAATTTATTCTACTGAATATAAGGGGGTGAGTTCATTGTCTGGATTAACTATTGAACAGAAAGAAAATATTCAGTCACTGGCTGGAGCATTTCTAACAGTTTCCCAAAAAGCAGCCGTTGCTGCGTATCCGTGGATTGGAAAAGGGAATAAAAACGAAGCGGACGGTGCAGGTACCGAAGCCATGAGAAATGAAATGAACTGTATAAATATGAATGCAGTGATTGTTATTGGTGAAGGAGAAATGGACGAAGCACCGATGCTGTATATTGGTGAAAGACTCGGTGTGGGAAATGGACCTGATGTTGACATTGCGGTCGATCCCGTCGAAGGAACGACGCTTGTTTCAAAAGGACAGGATAACTCACTGGCGGTCATTGCGGTTGCAGAGAAGGGAACCCTTTTACATGCACCAGATATGTATATGGAAAAGATAGCAGTCGGACCTAAAGCGAAAGGCTGTATAGATATAACAGCTTCCCTTACAGAAAATATGAAAGCTGTTGCAAAAGCTCTTGGAAAAGATATTAGTGAGCTAACGGTGATGATGCAAGATCGTCCACGCCATGATTATTTAATAAAGCAAGTCTTTGAAGTCGGTGCTAAAGTACGCTTATTTTCAGACGTTGACATAACAGGAGCAATCGCAACGGCAATTGAAGAGCTCGATGTGGATATCCTTGTCGGTACAGGTGGTGCACCGGAAGGAGTGATTGCGGCTGTTGCGTTAAAGTGCCTCGGCGGTGATTTTCAGGCTAGACTTGTTCCAGAAACAGAAGAAGAGACGGAACGATGTATCAAGATGGGACTGGTAAATCCAAGTGCTGTATTGACGATGGATCAAATTGTGAAATCCAATGACTGCTTTTTTGTAGCTACGGGCATTACTGATGGTCTTCTTTTGAAGGGTGTTCATAAAAAAGAGACGGATAAAGTTTCAACACATTCCTTTGTTGCAACAATGAACCATTCGCATTTTATTGAAGCACGTCATTAGGGGCTCTTAAGTTGAAAAACGGTGGAACATTGGCAACGATTATAAAATGAAAACAAGCAAAAAAGAGAGGACCTGCTGTTTCTCTCTTTTTTGCTCTTTCTCATTTCTCTGGCCATTGATAAGTCCAGAGTCTTTCTTTTTGAATCCAGCCAAGCAGCTCAGGATCTTCAACCTCAAGTTTTTCAGCCCATGTGGCAAGCATGGCTTCGGTTTGTGAACGGTGTGCTTTCATGGCGGCTATCTTCTTGTCTTGTACTGGGGTAATATCATGGATGATATCAGGTTCACCCAGTTCAGCCACACAGTTGTTTGAAAAGGCCACACATTGAAGCTTTGGCTGCTGGTTGACCGGTAATGCTTCTACAGCGCGAACGACTGCCCGAGCAGTAGCTTCGTGATCAGGGTGAACGCTGTAGCCGGGATAAAACGTGATGATTAGTGACGGTGTTAGTTCTTGTATAAGGGAAGAGATTCTGTCAGTGAGTTCGCTATCATCCTCAAATTCAACGGTTTTATCACGTAATCCAAGCATTCTTAAATCTGTAATCCCTAGTGAATCCGCAGCATCTTGTAATTCTTTTTTGCGAATTTTAGGAAGTGATTCTCTAGTAGCGAAAGGGGGATTTCCAAGATTACGTCCCATTTCACCAAGAGTCAAGCAGGCATATGTAACAGGCGTACCGCTTTCTATATATGAAGCAATCGTTCCTGAAACGCCAAATGCTTCATCATCTGGATGTGGAAATACGACTAGTACTTGTTGTTCTTTTTCCAAAGCGATCATCTCCTTTTCTCATTCAAATGGCTGCAGGCTGATTTGTAAAGCAACAGCAAGTTTTCCTGTCGAATCCAGTCCAGCTAACAGCAGCCTTCCTTGTTCATCTATTTCGAAATGATTGAGTCCTTCGGCATACACCCAGCCAATTTCAAGCTTAAGTCCGACGCGGTACGGGTCATCGCCGACAATCTTTCCATGTTCGTACTGAACTTTGGCATTTCTGATATAGGCACCTGCGGAAAAAAACGATTCATCATGGTGAGAGGCATACGCCCCATTTGTCGTTTCAAGATGAAGAAAAACATCTCTTTTGGCGAAAGTGTCAATCGCGCGTTGTACTTCATCACGTTCAATTGGTTTCATCTAATTTCCTCCTATGTCGGAGCGAATTATCGTATGATCTCGTCCGTCTACATGTTAGTATCTTACACACCATCTTACAAAAATAGCGGCAAAAAGTGAAATGATAAGACTATAGCTTGTGGTAAGGACCATTTAGATGAAAAAAAGGCTTGTCCTCGAAATGAGGAAGCCTTCTATAGGTCCAGCAAAATGAGCCGGGTAGACCGATCATCTTCTTATTTTTTGCTCGCTTTGCTCAATTCTTTGTAAGCCCCATGCATAACAGGACCTACATATTGATTAAGTCTCCATGAATGACGAATCGCTTCAGTGATGAATTCCTTCGCTGTGAAAATCGCCTCTTTCGGAGATTTTCCTTTTGCAAGCTCTGCTGTAATTGCAGCAGAGTATGTGCAGCCAGCTCCGTGTGTATAGGCTGTTTCGATTTTCTCTGATTCAAGAATTTCAAATTCTTTTCCATCATACAGTAAGTCGATTGCTTTTTCATAATTAAGCTTGCTGCCGCCTTTAATTAATACATACTTAGCACCAATTTCATGGATCTTAACAGCTGCTTCTTTCATATCGTCAATCGTTTGAATGGGCCCTGTTTGTGCTAATTGCCATGCTTCAAATAAGTTAGGCGTTATAACAGTTGCTCTTGGTGTTAAGATTTCGCGAAGTGCAACGGCTGTTTCAGGGTGTAACACTTCGTCTGTGCCTTTACAAACCATAACTGGATCAATCACGACATTTTTCAATCCATTTTCATCGATTGTACGTCCGACCAATTCAATGATTTCTACACTTCCAAGCATACCTGTTTTCATTGCATCAATGCCAACGGAAAGGATCGTTTCCAGTTGAGCTTCTAAAGCTTTCATATCCTGTGGAAATACATTGTGATTCCAGTTATTCTTTGGATCCATCGTAGCAATAACTGTTAAAGCAGTCATACCATATACGCCCAGCTCTTGAAGTGTTTTTAAATCTGCTTGTATACCAGCTCCACCACTAGCATCCGAGCCTGCGATAGAAAGTGCCTTTTTCATCGTCATGATTGAGTGACCCCCCAGGGAAGTATATAAAATATTTTTTTAATTTCTGTTAATTAGTATAGCATAAACGATGATAAGTAAAACGAGGAAATGCTTGAACACGAAGAGATTTGTGCATGTTGTTTTAAAGTGATCAAGATTCAGAGGAATGGAATGCTAGATAGGTATTGTCAAAAAGGTTTTCTACATGTAGTTAGAAAAAAGCATGAAACAGGCCTGCCAATTTCCGTACTTAATTTGGAAAATGACAGGCCTGTTTAATTTGATTAGTGTTTGGAAGCTTCACTTTATTTCACGTCTGTGCTTGCTATGACAACTACCTTGCCTTTATCCAGTTCTTCTTCATACCGAGACGCTTCAGACTCGGTTAAGCCAAGATTCTCGAAGCGGTTACGAAGCTCATCTCCTCGGGATTTAAATAGATTTCCAATGGTATCTAAGAGGCCTTGTTCCTTCATACCGACTTCTTCTGTGTTTGTAGCTTCAGTTAAATGCTCTGAGCGGTCTATATTATGAGCAAATAAGTAAATGTTTTCCTTAGAAAACCCTGTCGTTACCAACTGATTAATTCTTTCCTGTGCTTGTACGCCATTTTCTACAACATATACTTGATTCATAGTATAGTTCCTCCTTTTGTTTTTTAAAATGAGTGTCTGTAAAAGTTTCTGTATGGTTATGTTCTATATATAGCCGCTTTTGCTAGAATTGAAACTTACTAATTAAAGGAAATTGAAAATTAGTAAGTTGTGAATTTGAAAATCTTCTGTATACGATAAGTAATATACTTAAAAACAGGAAGTTTATCCTGATATTCTTCATAATCAACCGTATATATCCCATCTTTATTTTTCCAAAGGCGCCAGAAGTAAGCATTTACGTCTTTGGAAACCTCTGCAGTAGTAGGAGTGATGATTTTGACATTTGCTTCAAGGTTGTAATCATCCAGATTCCGTTCAGTGTAATTAGTAGAACCGCCGATAATGATGCTTTCTTCAGGCTTTTGAATGAACATCAATTTGGTATGAAATTGCTCTTTTTCCGTGTCATACCAGCGAATATGAATGTTATTTTCACCTAGCTTCTCTAATTCAGCGGCAACTGGTAGATTGGGTAGTCCAATTTTTTCGCTGCCGAAGGCATTTTTATTCGGATCGAGAATCATATGAATGCTAACGCCACGCTGAGCAGCCTTTGTAAGGGCCTTTACTACGGGGCGGTCGGCGATGTAGAACATGGCCATCCAGATATGATCTCCATCTTTTGCTGCATCAATTTCTCGAAGAACATGCTTGTAAACCTTTCCTTCTGTCAGGAGCTGAACACCAATTTCTCCCGTTTCCATCGACGTTTTTTCATAGATTGGAAACTGTTTTAGTCCTCCTGAAAAGCGTGCGACTGCTTCCTCGGCCTCTACAAAATCCGAAATAATATTCCCGTCCATTTGAAACGCGATATTCGAATGATAGCCGCTTGCGTCATGAGGATTAGCAGATGTGATCAGTGCTGTTTTCTCTGTGGCAATCAATTTTCGATGATTGGCCTTAATATTAAGTAGCCGTAAATAGGAACGAACAGTAACTTTAGGTGCGGACTTCGCCAGTGGATTACGAATCCAGCCATACCCGGACTCACCAAACCATTGTAGAAACGTACGGTAAAAGCCAGAGTATATTGGGTTCGGATCTCGTAAACGATCTAGATTGGTCACTATCACATCAATCCCGTTTTCTCTCATTTCCTTTTCTTCTTCTAATTGATACGATTGATAGGTTGTATTCACTTCATCAGTAATAAAGATTATTTGAATATGAGGATTGGCTTGCTTCTTGGCAACAAGCTTATCCGTTAAAGTCTTACTTAATTTGGGGAAATGAACATCGCCATCATAAAATCGGTTGAACAAAAACATGTCAATTACAATAAATTCATCAGCGTCTTCAATGGCTTGGTAGATATCAGTGAATATCCGCTGTTCATGCTGGGCATGGCCGCTTTTGTCTTTGTACGACAAATCGTATATGAAATTCACATCATCAACACGATGTACCTTTCCCTCAAAGGAAATCCCCTCTGGTAGTGGTTTATAGCTGTTGTATACAATCACGACTGTAATAACTAGGAGAATCAGATACATTCCATACATCCATTTGTTTAAAAACCAACTTCTTTTCATTCTCTATTCCCCCAACATTAATAAGCCCATTTACCCCTTATATCCATAAATGGGTAGAGTAGAAACCTGAAAATTTTAAACGCCTGATAAAACGAGGAAGGAAGTGTAGCATAGCGTATAATAGAGAATACTAGATTGTAGAAAGGAGCTTTTAGACAATGAAGAATCAGATTCTACACAATGATTGGGAGCCACTTTTGGCAGAGGAATTCAAAAAGCCGTATTATCAAGAGCTACGGGAGTTTTTGAAAAAAGAATATAGGAATGAAAGAATCCATCCAGAAGCCAAGGATATATACAGCGCGCTTACACTTACGCCATATCAGAAGGTAAAGGTGGTTATTCTAGGTCAGGATCCATATCACGGACCACATCAAGCACATGGTCTTAGTTTCTCTGTTCAACCAGAAGTGAGGATTCCGCCTTCTTTAAAAAATATTTATAAAGAATTGCATGCGGATATTGGCTGTACAATCCCAAATCACGGAAACCTTGTTCAATGGGCAGAGCAGGGGGTACTGCTTTTGAATACTGTATTGACAGTTAGAGAAGGGGAAGCACATTCCCATCGAGGAAAAGGCTGGGAACTATTTACGAATAAAGTCATTTCACTATTAAATGAACGCGAGACACCAGTGGTCTTCATTTTATGGGGAAAACCTGCGCAAAGTAAAATCCCGTTAATTGATACGAAGAAGCATCCTATCATCACTTCGGTTCACCCGAGCCCATTATCTGCAAATAGGGGTTTCTTTGGTAGCCAACCATTTTCAAAAACCAATCAGCTTCTAAAACAGCTAGGGGAACAAGAAATTGATTGGCAAATTTCAAATAGATAATAAGGTTGTTTAGTGTAATTCTAAAACCTGTAAAAGTGGGTTAGTTAAATCAGGATAAATACTGACAGTATTCCACATGAAACAGGGAATTTTGTGAAAGGATTGTAGAGTATGCAGGAAAGAAGAATAAATTGTATGGCTTGCAAGCATTATTATGTAACGTGGGATCCGCATTTTCCACGAGGATGCAGATCATTTTCCTTTAAAAGTGCCAATCTTCCATCATTAGAAGTATTCCGCTTATCGGGTGAAGCTTGTATGAAGTTTTCACCGAAGCCTGCTTGCAAACCAGTAAGAAGCAAACTTTGAACAGATGCTCATTTTTTGATATGCTAAGCAACAGCAGAGGCTGTCTCAAAAGTGTCTGACCCTTTCGACAGCCATAAATAAAGAGGTGAGAAGATGGAAGTTTCATCTGGGAAAATATTAGATAAAATGGGTGAACTGGTTGCAAAAGCAAAGCAGGCGGAATCTAAAGCGGAATTAAGTGGCTATGTGCTTGCGATTCAAGCATTATGCGATGTCTTGCATGAAGGAAAGGAAGAAACGGCAATACATTTAAGTACGGGTCATGTTCCAGTGCAGCCGCAAGCTTTATTCACTCAGCCGATTCAGCCACAAGTCCCGATTGTTTCATCCATAACACAAATGAAACCTGTTAAAATAGCGGATGCAAATGGAGATTCTTTGTTTGATTTTTAAATAAAAGGGGTGTTTGGGATGAAATTATTTATTATTTTAGGGGCGATTAATGCCTTTGTAGCTGTGGCACTTGGTGCTTTCGGTGCCCATGGGTTAGAGGGGAAAATCTCCGATAAATACTTAGCGACATGGCAGACTGGTGTCCAGTATCAAATGTTTCATGCCATAGGCTTGTTAATTATCGGAATTCTTTTTGGGAAAATTTCTAGTCCTATTATGAACTGGTCAGGATGGCTCATGTTTGCTGGTATCATTTTATTCTCAGGCAGTTTGTATGTACTGAGTGTATCGGGAATTAAAGTTCTTGGTGCAATTACCCCTCTAGGAGGAGTCGCTTTCCTTATAGCCTGGGTGTTGCTAGTCGTTGCAACAGTGAAGTATGTATAAACAAAAAAAGAGGCCGTCACAAGGATTGAATCTTGTAACAGCCTCTTTTTATGCGAAAAGGCGAAAAATATACTCCTTTTTCATGAATTTTAGTGAGTAGCTAAAGTGCCTGTCCATGAAGTTGCTTCTGAGGTTAGCCAAAGTCCCCTTATGCCTTTTTTATGCAGTAAAACCCCCACTGATTGAAGTTTCGCTTTATCTAGGTGGGTAGGAAGCCATATTCGCTTGACCTGTTCCAAAGGGATATTCATATTCAATTTCTTCTTCAAAGCTGATGTAATCTAAATAAACCATTGGTATTAAGTATCGAAGTCCTGTTTGGGGATCACTGATTATGATATGGTCACGCCCGGCAGCTTCTATAATTCCTTTAAAAATTTTCGCATTCCACTCCCGGTTATTTTCAAAGGTCGTATAAATGGTCACTAACTTTCCCTTATTAAGTCTTAGGATGTTCTCAATATAAGATTCTTCGACTGATAGCATTCCTGGAACCGGTGGACCGCCGGCTGGCATGCTTGGTGGAACCGGTACTTGTAATGGTGCTTGAGTAGGTTGATACGGTCCCTGTTGGTAGCCAGTCGGACTTTGAGTTGGATTAACATTGCCATATTGTTGGGGGTAGCCTTGTGGAAATGGGTAATTTCCAAATTGATTTTGGTTTGTAGGCTGATTCATCATTTTCCCTCCAAATATCTGAAATTAGACATGAAACTAAGTACATGCTTTTTGAAATACGGAGTGACTCGTCAATTAAGATCCTTACAGCTCTTTTCTTGCTGTATTCTGGCTTATTGTGAAAAAGATCGATGCGAAAATCCGCGGTGTACTCCTTCTTTTCTTTGATCAGAGGAAGTGAGTTATGCCGATGAAGACATAAGGGATCGGTGTAAACAAACAACCTCTGTAGCCATTCTTTTAATACGTACTATACACGCTTGGACAATTAGCTTGAGTAGGCTGGAAGAAGCAGTGTGACTTGAATCGGCCAGTATTGTCTTGGTTATACCATTGTGCAGGACAAGCTCCAGAAGGTTTAAAAAACCATAATGAATAACGAGCTGGGTGGTAGCGGTTGCCTTTAATTACTTTTCTAGCAAGGTCAATTTCTGATTGACGAGCCCGTTGATAGAAATACCCTTTCTGTGTGGCTTCGAAGCCTCCTGGACTCTGGAAAACCATTCTATTCATGTTTGAGATATTTTTAAAATCAAGACATTCGGCTCTCACCCGATTTACGCCTACATTTCCAACTAGTAGCATACCTTGAGTCCCTTCACCCTCACCCTCAGCCCGCATCAGTCGGGCTAAAAGTTTTACATCTTCTTCGTTATGCTTGATGACTGCCAACCTAATCACCTCTCTATGGCTGTTTTACTATTTAATCTTGAAGTTATTGGTTATAGGGGAATTTAACGTAACAATTGCATCATCACTAATTCATGTGTACGGTAACGTGGGCAAGTTTATGACAAAAAGGTTTTGAGTCATTGTGAGGAGCAAATTATTGTGGGAATTCAAAGGAAAAGGAACAATTAAAACATATGTCTTATCACGAAAAGGTCTGATCTCATAGCTACTATATATCGTTTATCACGCATTAACGGAAAGTCAAAACCCCACTGATTGAAGTTTCACTTTATATAACGTGTAATGAACACAATAAACGGTGTATAGTGTGCGAGATCAAACCTTTTTGGGACAACTTTCAAACTTTATCTAATACAGATATGTGTGGGAAGTCAGCCCTTCTATATGTTCTAATTGATTATACAGATAAAAATGTCGAAATTTCTTCTTCGGAAAGGATGTTTCCAACAAAGAAAGAACCGAATTCACCATAGCGGGCACTTACTTCGTCAAAACGCATTTCATAAACAATTTTTTTGAATTGCAGGACATCGTCTGAGAATAATGTAACGCCCCATTCAAAATCATCAAAACCGACTGAACCGGAAATGATTTGTTTCACCTTTCCTGCATAACTGCGGCCAATCAAACCGTGGGAACGCATTAAGTCTTTGCGTTCTTCCATAGAAAGCATATACCAATTGTCATCGCCATCGCGACGCTTGTCCATTGGATAGAAGCAAGCATACTTCGATTTAGGCAAAATAGGGTACAAACGAGAACGAACGTGAGGATTTTGGTAAGGATCCTCGTCCGACTCACCGGCAAGATAGTTGCTGAGTTCAACAACAGATACGTAAGAATAACTAGGGGTTGTGTATTCAGCAAGCTTCGATTTATTGAATTCCAATTCAATTGCCTGAAGCTCTTCCATTGTTGGACGTGCAAACATCATCATGAAATCTGCCTTTTGACCAACGATTGTATAAAGTGCATGACTGCCTTCATTATTACTTTGTGTTGTATTCCATTTGTCAACTAAACGGTTGAATTCTGAAATTGCTTCTTGGCGTTCTTCATTAGAGATTATTTTCCAAGATGCCCAATCAATTGTACGGAAATCGTGCAGGCAATACCAGCCATCAAGGGTTTGTGCAGCTTCACTCATGAGTATCACTCCTATATGTTTTTGTGTATGAAGAACAAAGGGAGAACGATTAACTTGAAAAATACAACTAGTGTTGTATACGCTCACAATATGAGAACCCGCTTCATACTAAATTTTGGCGAATTATCGCCTTGTTTTTTTCTATATATTAACTATATCATAATTTGATTTAAAGGAAATTTTGTGAATCGGATATGGTCCAAATTTAGCTCAACACGTTCAAAATTTGTTCATATTTATCATAGTCATGATCTGCCATCTTACCCCTCTTTTATACCATCTTTGTGAAATGATAACGCATACTATCTCAAAATAATATTTTTTTGTAAATGTAAGCGATGTCAGGCTGCCTGTTTCTAGAATTTTTCAGGCTAACAGGGTATGCTAATTATATAACAATAAAAATGAATGTTTGCAGCCGTAGTTCATTAGAAATCATGTCGGTTCATACAAGTCATTTCGTACAGGAGGAAAAAGCATGAGTAATTTATTTGATACATTAAAAGAAAAAGTCTCAGGGCAAAACCTAAAAATCGTTTTTCCAGAAGGTTTGGATGAACGAATCTTGACAGCCGCTGCTCGTTTGGCAGCAGATAAGTTATTGACTCCTATCTTAATTGGAGATATTGAAAAAATACAGCAATCAGCCAAAAACCTAGGTGTTTCCCTTGAAGAGGTAGAAATCTATGATCCTGCTCAATACTTGATGATGGACGAACTTGTTGCATCTTTCGTGGAAGCACGTAAAGGAAAAGCAACTGAAGAACAAGCACGTCAAATTTTATTGAATGAAAATTATTTCGGTACAATGCTTGTGCATACGAATAAAGCAGATGGCCTTGTTAGTGGTGCAATACATTCCACTGCAGATACAGTGCGTCCAGCCTTGCAAGTCATTAAGACGAAACAAGGAGTTAAAAAGACTTCTGGGGTATTCATCATGGTTCGCGATGAAGAAAAATATGTGTTTGCAGATTGTGCCATCAACATTGCACCAGATAGCAGTGATTTAGCTGAAATTGCAATTGAAAGTGCAAAAACAGCTCAAATGTTTAATATTGAGCCACGCGTTGCGATGCTTAGCTTCTCAACAAAAGGATCAGCGGTTTCACCAGAAACAGAAAGAGTTGCGGAAGCAGTAAAAATCGCCCAAGAGTTGAATCCGACTTTAATTCTTGACGGAGAATTCCAATTCGATGCTGCATTTGTCCCTTCTGTTGCGAAAAGTAAAGCGCCTGATTCTTTAATACAAGGTGATGCGAACGTATTTGTATTCCCAAGCCTTGAAGCGGGTAATATTGGATACAAAATTGCACAGCGTCTTGGTAATTTCGAAGCGGTTGGTCCGGTTCTACAAGGCTTGAATCGTCCTGTGAATGATCTTTCTCGTGGATGTAATGAAGAAGATGTATATAAATTGGCCTTGATTACTGCCGGTCAAGCAATAGAACGATAATAGTTAGTCCTGGGTGTCACATAAGGGTCTGACCTCGCACTCTAAATCAGTATGTAGTGTCTCATACACTTATTATATACTGTGTTTAGTTGTTACGGGGTCAGACCCTTTGCTTTGAGACATCTCTGTTTTCACATGCCTTTTTTTAAAAAATATAAAGCTAATGGTATAATTGATTTGATTTAAATGATGATAAAAAGGAAGCGTTTAAATGAGTGAAAAAGAATCTTTAATCATTCAGCCGGAGTGGAGAATCATCGATCAATCTTCACTTGGCCCCAATTTTCATGCATTACAGTCATTTGCAATGGACGATACATTATGCGCCTCTGTCGGCAGTGGTCGTTCCCAAGCTGTGGCTAGAGCATGGCTGCATCACCAAACGATCGTACTCGGAATTCAAGATACAAGGCTTCCATTCCTTCAAAGTGGAATATCATATTTAAATGCCTTAGGCTATCGGGTCATTGTAAGGAATTCAGGAGGACTTGCTGTTGTTCTTGATGAGGGCGTGCTAAATGTCTCGCTTGTATTTCCGGAAACGGAGCGAAGAATCGAAATCAATCGTGGATATGATGCCATGCTTGACTTGATTCGCACGATGTTCTCCCAATATGGTGTGAACATTGAAGCAAAAGAAATTATCGGATCGTATTGCCCCGGAAGTTATGACCTTAGTATAAATGATAAAAAATTCGCAGGCATTTCCCAGCGGAGAATTCGTAATGGAGTCGCTGTTCAAATCTATTTATGTGTAAATGGAAGTGGATCTGAGCGTGCAGAGCTTATTCGTGGCTTTTATGCTCAAGCAAAAAGAGACGTGGCTACAAAGTTTGCCTATCCTGATATTCAACCAGAAGTGATGGCATCATTATCGGAACTATTACATGTACCATTAACCATCCAGGATGTAATGATGAGTCTATTGCAAACCTTAAAGCAAACAAGTGGAAGCATTTACTCCTCACATCTTCAGCCAGAAGAGCTAGCTATATATGAAGGATATTTAGTGAGAGTGAAAGAACGAAACGACAAGCTAGATGAAGAGTGACATACAAAACCTAAAATGGCGTTAAAAAGCCACCCGTTACTATGAAGGTTCTATCATTAAGCACGCTACACTCGCCTAATCATAATGGTGGCGGTGCGGAGCAGGAGTTCAAGATACTTTCTATAATAAAGTACGGATACCCGCTAAGTAGATTGACTACATTATTAAGTCGCGAAGCACCGTCCCCATATCTTTAATACAAAATAGGATGCAAAAGGGTATGACCAACACTCTATATTCAGTGAATAGTGATGAAAATTTTACCTGAAAGAAGTGAAATAGCTATATGGTCTGTCCCTTTTCCGTAGCATCCTTTTTTATATAAATTATTAAGTTACATTACACGTAAAATATAAACGTGTGTTGCCTACCGTCTCCACAAATACGTATCTATTTAAATGGCTAATTATTCAGCTACTTTTTCCAAATTTCCGTTACGATCCATTTTGAATTTAGTAGCAGGGCGCTCGTCTTCTTCTAAAAGCACGAGTTTTCTAGCGCGGTTCATAATATTCATCAAAGTTTCGTAGTCTTCTTGCATGAGCCCGCTATTTTGCTCAAGTGAATTCATTTGATTTTCTAAGGCGTTATTTCGTTGTCTCAATTCTTTCATTTCGAGCTTTAGTCTTTCATTTTCAGCCCGAAGTAGTTCGGCATGCAGTGTTGAGTCATCCATAGATTGTAAAAATGAGATAACCATGTCTAACGTTAGAGATGAACTTGATTTTGCTATTTCCCTAGTCTGCATGGGGGCTGCTAGTTCTTCTGATAGTTCTACAGATATTTCTGGAGCTATCGTCTTCACGGGTTTAGCAGATAACCCGATTGCATCTGCTGTAGGAGCGGGTGGTGTATAAAGCAGGCGTTTTTTTCCACCTTGTTCTTTTCCTAACATTCGATTTCGCTGTTTGCGTTGTTTTTTTGCCAATTGCAGCGCTTTGTCATATGTATGACGAACGACCGCATTCCAACGAAATCCACAGGCAGCTGACGTACGATTTAACTTATCACCGACTTCTTCAAAAGCATTCAATTGAGTGCTGCCTTCACGCACATGCCGCAGCACAGTCTCAGCAAGTAACAAATCATCTTCTTCTGTCCAAGCATCTTGACGAACCTTCATCCTAATCTACTTCCTTTCTGGTAACATGTAAAATTGGTAACATATTAATACAGTTTATAGAAATTTGATTACCTCTTATTAACATCATTATTACCAAGGATTAGGTAATTTATTCATCGAACTTAAAAGGATACTAGTTTTTTTCCGGTGTATAAAGATGATTGGAGTCTGCTTTTATGTAAAACTCAATTTCTGGATAAATTGTCACTGAATGTACGCTTTTAGAACTGCAGATGGACATGTTAAAATACCTACTAGTGCGTGTTAAAAAGGATGAACGTCTCTCTTTTTTTTAGGAAAGGTTTCAGGCTATGATTTGCGAGGAACTTGAATGGAAATAAAATTTTTCATAAAAATTGAGGAATAGACAAAAGATATCTATTCATACCATCTCTATCCTCCGCTGCAATTAAATAAAAGATTACTCAAAATCTAGTGCATAATTCTATAGAATGGGTAACGGAACGAAGCATGGGCCTCTTTTTTTACCCAAAAGGTTTTAAAGGAAAAGAGCGGGATATGTAGGACTTCGAGTTTTTCAATCGTGGAAAATAGGACATATAGGATTTTTTTTAAAAGACAAGCTATAATAATAGAATCAGAAAGCAAAAGCGCTTGCGCTAGACACAAAAATTCATGTAAAAAAGAGGGTAGTCCATGAAATATTCCCGTGAAAAGCTTAGTGAAGAGAAAGTATTTAAAGATCCCGTTCACCGCTATATACACGTGCGGGACAGGGCGATTTGGGATTTAATCAGTACAAAGGAGTTCCAAAGATTGCGCAGAGTGAAACAGCTCGGCACAACCTATTTAACTTTTCATGGTGCAGAGCATAGCCGCCTCAATCACTCGCTTGGTGTGTATGAAATCGTGCGCCGAATTGTCGATGATGTGTTTGAAGGAAGACCTGAATGGAACCAAGAGGAGAGGCTTCTTTCCTTATGTGCTGCTTTGCTTCATGATTTAGGTCATGGTCCATTTTCTCACGCATTTGAAAAGGTATTCGATTTGGATCATGAGGAATTTACGAGAGAGATTATTCTCGGGCATACAGAAGTGAATGCTGTCCTTCGCAGAATTGGCGCTGATTTCCCAAAGAAAGTTTCGGATGTTATTGCGAAGACATATGAAGATAAGCTGGTCGTGAGTCTGATTTCGAGCCAAATAGATGCAGACCGGATGGATTATTTGCAACGGGATGCTTATTTTACCGGAGTTAGCTACGGTCATTTTGATATGGAACGGATTATGCGTGTGATGCGCCCACGTGAAGATCAAGTAGTGATTAAACAAAGTGGGATGCATGCAGTGGAAGATTATATTATGAGTCGTTATCAAATGTACTGGCAGGTTTACTTTCACCCCGTATCGCGAAGTGCTGAAGTCATTTTGACGAAAATTCTACATAGAGCGAAGCATTTATATGTTGCGGGTTATACGTTTAAACAGGAACCAGTCCATTTCCGTTCCCTGTTCGATGGGAATGTAACAGTAGAGGATTATCTGAAATTAGATGAAGCGGTCATTCTTTATTATTTCCAAGTTTGGGAAGCGGAAGAAGATGGCATATTGCGGGACTTGTGCCTTCGCTTTATGAATCGTAAACTATTTAAATATGTCGAATTTCATCCATCCAATGACGAAATGAACAAACTGATGGAGTTGAACCGTTTATTTAAAAAGGCAGGCATTGATCCGGAGTATTATCTTGTCGTCGATTCCTCTTCTGATTTGCCTTATGATTTCTACCGTCCGGGTGAAGAGGAAGAACGTTTGCCAATTCATTTGTTGAAAAATAATGGCGAGATCAGGGAGTTGTCCCGTGAATCAGAAATTGTTGATGCGATTTCTGGTAAAAGAAGAACGGACCATAAATTATATTTCCCTGCCGATTTATTGCGCGATGAATCAACGAAGAAGAACGTGAAGCGGCAAATCCGTGAGCTGCTTGAATTGTCATAACTTTATAGTGCGTGTTCAAAAAGGAGCCGAGAAGTTCGCAAGCTTTTTTCCCGGACGTTTTGAACAACCTATTATAGCAAAGGAACATTTAGAATGAGGAGTGATGAGCCTTGTTTAAGGATCATGCCAAGATTATTCATGCCATTTCTTCTGCAGGTGAAATAAATGGAAGAAAAAAACTACAGAAAATGCTTTATATTGCCAAGAAGCTTTCCTTTCCGTTTCAGGAGAAGTATCAATTTCACTTTTACGGCCCTTATTCAGAAGAGCTAACATTACGAGTTGAGGAATTATGTGAAATGGGGTATTTGAATGAAGTAAGGGAAAAGAAAGCAGGCTACTATCAATATTGTTATTCGATAACAGATTCAGGAAGAAGTTTCCTTTCAATGCATGAAATGGACATGCCTACATTAGAGCCATGTCTCTGTGACATGAATGAGCAAAATGCACGCTTTTTGGAACTTGTTTCGACTGTGCTTTATTTTGATACACTTGAAAAGGATGAAGTAACGGAGAAAGTATTTACTTTGAAAAGTAAGCAAAAGTACACGCATGAAGAAATTGACGAAGCATATGAATATATTAGAAGATTAAAGGAAAAGGCTAAGCTTTAATTAAGCTTAGCCTTTATAGTGATAAGAAGGTTTTTCTAAAATAGGATGTTCAAAAAGTTATTGATATGTAGCATTAGTAGCCTACCTACTAAATGCCATCCATGTTCTTATTTATCACTAAAGCGGACACCATTTTGTGCGTAATGATTTTTCGACATTTCTTCGATGAAAATTGTTACACTTTCAGTTGACGCACCAGTTGTTTCTGAAACAGCAATCGTCACTTTTTCCACGAGTGCTTTCTTTTGTTCCTCAGTACGTCCTTCAAGCATTTTTACAGTTACATATGGCATAGTATAGCCCTCCAATCTTTATGCTTTTAGTGTTCCATATTGGTGTGATAATTGCAAGAAAATTTAGAAACAAAAGGCTCGTTAAGCTGAAATGAGTTTATTATATTTTCCGTTATCCCGGTTTAACAGGTTGTAATACCCCCACCTAAATTTTTGCGTGAGAATTAAGGTGGGGGATAACAGCCTGTAAGTCCCCGATTAGTTGAACCAATCGGGTTCGTACTGTCGATTGATCGAAGCAAAAGCGAAGGCCTTAGCGACAGTAGAACGGGACTAACCATCAGTGGGGATGAAAAAACCCACTGATGGAAGTTTCACTTTATCCAACTCTTTTTCATATTTGATAATATGCTGTATACTAATGGGTATTAAACAATGGAGGAAAATAGTTTGGAACGATTTTTAGCATATCCACTTGAAGAGATTCCCTATGTCATTGTCTCTCTGCTGATAGCGTTTACGGTGCATGAATTTGCTCACGCCTTTGTAGCCTATAAATTTGGAGATTCGACCGCCCAGAAAGAAGGAAGGCTGACATTAAACCCTGTTGCCCATATCGACCCATTGGGAACCTTACTTATCCTTATTGTCGGCTTCGGTTGGGCGCGTCCGGTTCCGGTGAATCGATTTTACTTTAAAAGGCCACGTCTAGCAGGGGTTCTTGTGTCCTTTGCAGGGCCATTCAGCAATTTCCTGATTGCGACGGTTGGCTATTTCATTTTATTTGGGCTGTATGCCTTAGGACTTGAACCGAATACACCATTTTTCATTGTGGACTTTTTGGAAATGCTGATCAATTTAAATATTGTCCTGTTTGTATTCAACTTACTTCCATTGCCACCACTTGACGGATACCGGATTATTCAGGATCTTGTTTCATCAGACATGAGGGCAAAAATGGCGCAATATGAAAACTATGGGGCATTGATCTTTTTAATCTTGGTGATAACCCCATTAGGCGATTATACGATCAGCCCCGTTCTTACGACCCTTATTCCGTTTGTTTTGCAGAGCATGAGCGAATTCTTTTCATTATTATTCTTTTAAAGAGATACTGTATAAATGAGGAGGTATGAACCAGATGACAGAACAACCAAAGAAGAAGTTAGGATTTAATATTATTAAAAATGACCCGACAGAAGGACATGGCGGATTTGGTGCTGGTGTTATGACACTTGATAATATCGCGCCAGTCATCATTGACATAGAAGAAGGAACCGCAGAAGTAGATATTGGGGCTATGCATGCGAGAAGTACGGTAGAGCGAGGAATTAAATTCTTGAAAACAAAAGAAGAGGTTCCGAACGGCAAACCGTACTGGCTCGTCTGGGTAACCATTGAAACGACTCAAGAAGGTCCTCTGTATGCTGGCGTTACGGCATGCGAAATGACGGTGGACCGCGCCATTCGCCGAGGATATAAATCACTTCCACAGCATGTGAACTATATGGATAAATCGATGAAACGGCATATTATTGTCGAGCATATGGATGAAAAATCAAAAGGTATTTTAGCGGAATTTTTGAAAAACCATAATGCCCAGATGTGGGAACATTCATCTGTTGAATTAAAACAAGGGCTTCACGCGGAATAAAGTGAAACTTCCCTCAGTGGGTTTTTTTCATCGCCCACTGAGGGTTAGTTGAACCAATCGGGGATTTACAGGCTGTTTATCCCCCACCTATTTATTTCTTGATTCTCTCGCAAAAATTGAGGTGGGGGTATTACAGCCTGTTAAACCGGGATAAATGTAGTCAATCTCTTTTTAAAACGAATCTGGCTCTTGTCGAAATTGAAAAAAATAGGTAAACTAAGACTGGGTAAAACCACTATAGCTAGGACACGAAAAACCTCGATGCCATTTTGGCTTCGAGGTTTTTTGAATGATACATCTCATAGTAACTGGTGGCGTCTTAACGCCATTTAAGGCTTTGTTTGCTTATTCCCCAAATCTTAAGATCCGTTTATACCAAGGTTTTTTCTTTTCCGATGGTGTGGATTCTTCTAACGGTTCACTGTCCTTGCCGTGACCCGGACAGAATTCTTTCGGTTCTGTGCCAGAAGCGAAGTATGTTAACCGAGCGACAGGACAATCAGAAGTGGCAAGCTTGCCGCTTTTCGGGTCAATGTAGACGCCGGTGACTTGATTGGTTTCTTTGAATTCGTGCACAGGCTGATTGCTTAAGCTATTCTCCATGAAATCAGCCCAGATTCGTTTGGCGTAGCCTTTCTCGACAGGCTTCTCAAGCTTATTTTCTTTATCATAGCCGATCCATACCCCTGAAACGAGCTGTGGCGTATAGCCGATCATCCAGCTATCTGTACTCGTACTGCCTGACTTCCCTGCGTAAGGGCGTGTCAGCTTGGAACGAATTGAATTGCCTGTCACTTTCGTATAACCATTCAACTTTTCATCGAACACACCTGTTAACATTTGGGTCATGACAAAGGTCTGATCAGGATCAAGCACTTGTTCAGCAACATCCTGCTGTTCAAAAATAACCTCTCCTTTGGCATTTTCCACTTTTTTAATAAAAATAGGTGTTACCCTTTTACCGCCATTTGCCAAAATGCCGTAAGCGTTCACCATTTCAATCGCTCTTATCCCAGACGTACCAAGAGCAAGCGAAGGAACACTTTTCATATCGGACGTGATGCCGAAGCGATGGATTGTATGAATGAAGGAATCCAAGCCGAGATAAAAGAGGGACTTCACAGCATAGATATTATCGGAAAGAGCAATCGCCTGGGCAAGTGTAATTTCATCATTGGCATATTGATGATTATAGTTACTAGGCGAGTAGGTTGTTTGATCATGATCATATTTAAACGTTGTCTTTTCACTTTTCAACATGGTTGACGGCGTATAGCCATTTTCTAAGGCTGCATAATATAGTAAAGGTTTAATCGTGGAGCCTGGTTGTCTGACCGCTTGAGTCGCTCTATTAAAGGGGGAAGTCTGATAATCTCTGCCCCCGACAAGTGCCTGTACTGCACCCGTTTTTGGATTCATCGCGACAAGTGCACCTTGAATGGTTGATTCTGTACTCATTATGGTAGCGAATGATTTTTCTGCGATTTGCTGTTGACGCTCATTTAAGGTTGTATACACGCGCAGGCCCCCGAGCTCAATGGTCCGTTCATCAAGCTGGAGCTGTGATTTTAAAGCTTGTTTTACAGCGTCCTGAAAATATGGAGCCGTTTGTGTTTGAATAATTAGATGCTTTCCTTTGAATAGGAGTGGGCTACTACTTGCTCGAGTCGCCTGATTATTCGTAATAAACTTCTGTTTAATCATTGATGCAAGAATAATCTGTTGTCTTTTTTTAGCTCGATCAAAGTTTTTTAAAGGTGAATAGCGTGTCGGTCCTTTGGGAATGCCTGCAAGCATACTTGCTTCCGCGAGCGATAAATCCTTTGCATTTTTACCAAAATAATATTGGCTAGCAGCTTGGACACCATATGCACCATGGCCATAGTAGATTGTGTTCAAATAGCCTTCAAGAATTTCCTTTTTTGAATAATTCAATTCAAGGCGGATTGTATAAAATGCTTCGTTTAATTTCCGGCTCCACGTTTTGTCATTTTCTAGGAACAAACTTCGTGCATATTGCTGTGTGATGGTGCTTGCTCCTTGAACTTTGGACATGGCGCGAATATCAGCAACTACTGCACCAGCAATCCGTTTAAGGTCGAAGCCGTGATGGGAATAGAAATGTTGGTCCTCGATAGCAATTGTCGCGTCGATTAAATCAGGAGAGATGCCTGAAAGCCCCTCCCAATATCGTTTCTGTCCATGGCTACTTTCGCCGATGACCCGATTATTATCACTGTAATAAATGGTAGACTGGGGAACTGCAATCGGCGGTGGCCCAAGAATTTTGGCATAAATTAATATGGAAAAAAGAAATAAAAATAGCAAAAGAAAAGCCATTGCAGAAATCACAATAATCGCCCGGATATACTTACGTGTTTGTTTAAAGCGTTGCCCTGTAATAAGTTCCAATAGTTACACCTCCTTAATTTTTACTTGCTGAAATTTCCTTTATGTAACAGTATGAAAAAAAAAAGCATATTTTAAACATGCTCAATGACTAAAACAGAAATTCCGCTTGCATTTCTGCTAGATTGGTCTATACTTTTTTCTAGCAAATAAGAAAAAAAGTCACCAGTCCTTGGCTACAAAAACTAGTGACTCTAACATAAACTTATGACCTGAGCGTAACAGGAATAAGGTTAGACACATAGAACTGTTAAAACAATATTTTAAGAAAAAGCATATCCCGTAATACTAGTGCGTGTTCAAAAAGGAGGATAAAAAGAGTCGGAAAGTTCGAGAAGCGCATCTCGAGAGGACCGAAGAGACAGAGCTTTGATGCAATTCGACAGCTATTTTTACCGGTTTTTTTGAACAACCTCTACTAGTGATAGTCACAGGATTGCTTATTTTTGATGAGTAGCTTCAGAAGGTCACGGGAATGATGAATGAAAAAGCATAGAAGGGAAGTAAAATACATGAGCATTTGGTTTACTGAGAAACAAACGGAGAATTTCGGCATTACGATGAAAGTAAATCGTACACTACATACAGAACAAACAGAATTTCAAAAGCTTGATATGATTGAAACGGAAGAATGGGGCAATATGCTTTTACTTGATGATATGGTCATGACATCTGAACGTGACGAGTTTGTTTATCATGAAATGGTGGCTCATATTCCATTATTTACACATCCTAACCCAGAGAATGTTTTAGTAGTAGGTGGGGGAGACGGCGGCGTTATCCGTGAAATATTAAAGCATCCAAGCGTGAAGAAAGCGACACTCGTTGATATCGATGGAAAAGTTATTGAGTATTCTAAGAAGTTCTTACCAAGTATTGCTGGGATGCTTGAGGATCCGCGTGTGGATGTTCAAGTTGGAGATGGCTTCATGCATATCGCCCAAAGTGAAAATGAATACGATGTAATTATGGTGGACTCTACAGAACCTGTTGGCCCGGCTGTAAATTTATTTACAAAAGGATTTTACGCAGGTATTTCTAAAGCTTTAAAAGAAGATGGAATCTTTGTTGCTCAATCGGACAACCCATGGTTTAAAGCAGATTTAATTCGCGACGTTCAACGTGATGTGAAAGAAATATTCCCAATTACGAACTTGTATGTGGCAAATATTCCAACTTATCCGAGTGGCCTTTGGGCATTCACAATCGGCTCTAAAAAATACAACCCACTTGAAGTGTCAGAAGATCGTTTCCATGAAATAGAAACAAAATACTACACTAAAGAACTTCACAAAGCAGCGTTCGTACTGCCTAAATTTGTTCAAGACTTAATAAAGTAATAAGAAAAGCGGAAGCGCCTTGCTCAGCCCTGACAAGCATAAGCCAAGCAAGCTGTGGGGAGTGGGTTTCTCCCCATCAGATTGCTTGGCTTATGACCTCGAAGGGCTAGGCGCTGTAGCTAGACAATAAGAAAAGCGGAAGCGCCTTGTTCGCTTGCGTTAGATCATAACAAAAATGGAGGCACAGCTATGCGTTTTGATGAAGCTTATTCAGGAAATGTTTTTATAAAGAGTCACCCAAATTATGAAGAGTCCAAAGCTGTGCTTTACGGCATGCCGATGGATTGGACCGTAAGCTTTCGCCCGGGTTCACGATTCGGCCCGACGCGTATACGTGAAGTATCTATTGGACTTGAAGAATACAGCTTATATTTAGATCGTGAATTAGAAGACGTGAAATTTTTTGATGCCGGTGATATTCCATTGCCTTTTGGTAATCCAGAACGCAGTGTTGCGATGATTGAAGAGTTTGTTGATAAAGTGCTCGCAGATGGTAAGGTACCTATCGGAATGGGCGGAGAGCATCTTGTAACATGGCCAATTATTAAGGCAATGCACAAGAAATATCCAGACATGGCGATCATTCATATGGATGCTCATACCGATCTACGTGAGGACTATGAGGGTGAGCCACTTTCTCATGCAACAATTATTCGTAAATCGGCTGAATTGATTGGTCCAAGTAATGTGTACTCATTCGGCATTCGCTCCGGTTTAAAAGAAGAATTTCAATGGGCAAAAGAAAATGGTATGAAAATTGCTCCATTCGAGGTATTAGAGCCATTAAAGCAGGTGTTGCCTGAGCTTGTTGGTCGTCCAGTTTATGTCACAATTGACATTGATGTTCTTGATCCAGCGCACGCACCAGGAACGGGGACAGTAGATTGTGGCGGGATAACAGCTAAAGAGTTGTTGGCATCGATTCATGAAATTGCCCATTCAGAGCTCCAAGTGGTAGGTTGCGATTTAGTGGAAGTAGCACCTATTTATGACCCTTCTGAGCAAACAGTGAACACAGCTAGCAAGCTTATTCGCGAAATGATTCTCGGTTGGATAAAATAATCGTAGAGGATGACAATTTTGTCATCCTCTTTTTTTAGTGTAAAATTGAAAAAATATGAGATCTGTAGATATATCCGTCCTGTGGATTTTAAAATAGATCAATTGTCTGTTATAAAGGAATAGACAAGGAGTGGTTAACTTATTCTTGAGATCCACCGAATAAAATGTAAAGTAATTTAGAGCTAAATAAGCCACCCTCTAAACTAGTTCTTGCCGTTTTAAAGCGATATTGTTTCTTCTGCAGGTTGAATCTTTTTGAAAGAGTATTTATACTTAAAAGGTTATTAGTGCGTGTTCAAAAAGGAGGATAAAAAGAGCTAAGAAATTCGCAAGCTTTTTTACCGGCCTTTTTTTACAACCTCTATTAGGTACTGAAGGATGTGTAGAAAATTGGCACTTCATGATCTGGAAAAGCAATCAGTGAAAGTGACACTTAAAATGAAAATTACTGTTGGTTCTGAAACCGAGGCGTATGAGTTGATAACCTTTGGGACAAAATTTCAAAAAAACTCCTCGTTCTATTTACAGTATGCTGAGGAAAATGAAGCGGGGAAAGTTCAGACAACCGTTAAAAATAAAGATAATGAAATACTGCTTCTCCGGAATGGAGCGATTAAGATGCGTCAGCTTTTCCGCGTGGGAGAAATGACAAAGGGCCATTACGAAAGCATGTATGGCATGCTGGCACTGGTTACAAAAACAAAATACGCCCATCATCAATGGAATGACATGGCGAAGGAAGGTCGTTTTGATATTTCCTACCAAATGCAGATGCAAGGGGCAGAGCCGGGTCAATATGAAATGACATTAACATATAAGGAGGAAGCATAATCAATGAATATCGTGCAGCAAGTTCAAGAAAAACTAAAGCAAGAAATAAAGGATGCAGTAATAAAAGCAGGGCTAGCTACAAAAGAGGAAATTCCCAATGTCGTATTAGAGCTTCCGAAAGATAAAACACATGGCGATTATTCAACAAATATGGCGATGCAACTTGCCCGTGTAGCAAAAAAGGCACCTCGTGCAATCGCGGAAAGTTTAATTGAAAACTTCGACCGTAATAAAGCTTCGATTGAAAAAATTGAAATTGCTGGACCTGGTTTTATCAATTTTTATATGGATAATCAATATTTGACCGAATTAATTCCGGTCATTTTAGAAGCCGGAGATTCATATGGTGAGAGTGACTTCGGAAAAAAACAAAAGGTCCAGGTTGAGTTTGTTTCTGCTAATCCGACGGGGGACCTTCATTTGGGACATGCACGTGGAGCTGCAGTAGGGGATACCTTATGTAATGTCCTAGCAAAAGCAGGCTATGATGTTTCACGTGAATACTATATCAATGATGCCGGTAATCAAATTAATAACCTTGCATTATCTGTAGAGGCACGCTATTTCCAAGCTCTAGGTCTTGAAAAAGAAATGCCACAAGATGGCTATCATGGAGCAGATATTATTGGAATCGGCAAAGAACTTGCTGAGGAGTTCGGTGATCAGTACGTAACAGTGGATGAAAGCGTACGTTTTGACTTTTTCCGTGACTACGGCTTGAAATATGAAATGGAAAAATTAAAAACGGACTTAGAAAATTTCCGTGTGCGCTTTGATGTATGGTATTCCGAAACGTCATTGTATAAGAATGGGAAAATTGATGAAGGTCTTGCTGCGTTGAAAGAAAGAGGCCATATCTACGAAGAAGATGGAGCTACATGGTTCCGTTCAACAGAATTAGGTGACGATAAAGATCGTGTTCTTATTAAACAGGATGGTTCTTACACATACTTAACACCAGATATTGCGTATCACCGCGATAAGTTAGAACGTGGCTTTGAGCAACTGATTAATATTTGGGGAGCTGACCATCACGGATATATTCCGCGTATGAAAGCGGCGATCGAAGCTTTAGGCTACCGTCGTGACCAATTAGAAGTAGAAATTATTCAGCTTGTCCATTTATATAAAGATGGCGAGAAAATGAAAATGAGTAAGCGGACTGGAAAAGCGGTAACAATGCGCGACCTGATTGATGAAGTAGGTCTTGATGCAACACGTTATTTCTTTGCGATGAGAAGTGCGGATACACATATGGACTTTGACTTGGATTTAGCCGTTTCACAATCCAATGACAATCCTGTTTATTATGCACAATACGCACATGCACGTATTTCTAGCATTTTGCGTCAAGGAGAGGAGCAAGGAATCAGCTTAGACCAATCAGCAGATTTCTCACTACTGTCTACAGAAAAAGAGATTGAACTTTTGAAAAAGCTTGGTGAATTCCCTCAAGCCATTGCTGAAGCAGCTGAAAAACGGATGCCGCATCGAATGACGAATTACATCTTTGATCTAGCTTCTGTATTTCACAGCTTCTACAATGCCGACAAAGTTTTAGATGTGGAGCATACTGATCGTAGTAAAGCACGTTTAGCACTCGCTAAATCTGTGCAAATTACACTGAAAAACGCACTTGCTTTGATTGGCGTATCTGCACCAGAGAAAATGTAAAGAAAAAATGAAAGAGGATGGCCCCGAGCCATCCTCTTTTCATGAGAAATCCTTTCTTCCTTCAAAAACTTATAAAAAGGGTGAAATCGTATAGGCAATCCGTTCTTTGATTAATTGCACCAAAGTCGGACGGGTTAGCGTACGTTCTGCTAGCGTTGTTGAATTCGATATGTCATCCTGTATTTTCTTTGCCACTTCAGCTAAAAATGACGGATCATAGATCAGACAATTGACTTCATGGTTTAAAAACAAACTGCGTTTATCGAAATTTGCCGTGCCAATATCACAAAGATGATCATCAATAAATAAGACTTTTGAATGGTAAAACCCATTTTGGAACTGTAAGACGTGAGCCCCTTCTTTTATCAGAATTCGAAAATAACGATAGGCGGCTTCTTTCACGAATAGATGGTCGGAAACAAAGGGAACAATGATGGTTAGTTTGATGCCTTTTCGTAGCACTTTCCTCAGTTCTTCAAGCAATGTAATGCTCGGGATGAAATAAGGCGTACCAATAATAATTTCATGTTTCGCTTTGTGAATAAAGCGTGTAAATGTTTCTTCCAATCCAAACCCTTCAGTTGGAACGATCATATGTTGCATGGTGCCAGGTTGCTGCTGTGGGAAATAATGATCACTTTTCCGGTAATCTTCCTTTGTAGCTGTGTACCAGTCTGTTAGAAACTCATATTGTAAATCTTGAATGGATTCACCAGTCATTTTAAGATGATAGTCTCTCCAAGGACACAACTTAGGGTCTTGATTGATATATTCTTTCCCAATATTTAAACCACCTAAATAACCAATCTCACCATCAATGACAGTGATCTTCCGATGATTTCGTTTTTGAGAGGTATAGAAAAGGTATGGCAACTTTGGTGTAAAACTAAAAGAAAAGCGGACGCCGTGCTTTTTTAGTTCTTTTACCATTCGCTTTGAAATAGTTCTACTTCCCATCCAGTCTATTAAAAGCCTTACCTCAACTCCGCTTTTTGCCTTATGCATCAATACGTCCAAGAAATGTTGGCTAAACTGATCATTTTTTATAATGTAAAAAAGCACATGAACATGTTTGGTGGCTTGATGAATATCTCTGAATAATTCTGCAAATAAATCAGTTCCATCTGTATAAAGCCTTAAGTCTCCTCGGCGTTTTGGATATACTCGATTGTGGTTGTTTTGCATATGATGCTTTTGTCCTCGTCTAAAATCAATTCTTAGCCAACAGAGGACAAATAACAGTAACAGTAAAAGAACGATAACAATTTTCAAAGCATATTCTCTCCTCAAATGTGGCAAGTCTCGTCTCATTAGTTTACGCATAATTTCCATTTATACTCATTGAATAAGCCTAATGAAATGAATAGAATTTTTCATAAATAGGGAAGGTGATTATAATAATCGGAAAATTCATAATTTATAAATTAAAATCATTGACTGAATGGTCATTCATTATATAATGGAGGTAATCTATTACAAAATATGGGCAGATGTATTCTACATATTAAAATCGGCAATTCACCAGAAGGGGGTTATATCTGTGGAAATGAATGGTTTACTCTGGTTAAACTTAGTCGCGACAGTAATTGTAATCATTTACTCGGTGAGCCTTTTTGCTTATTTACTTAGAACGAGAACAGCTTATGTGAAGCTTGGGGGAAAAGTAGAATTCGATAACCGTGTTAAAGAGCGGCTATTGAATATTTGGGTATATGTATTTAAACAGAAGAAATTATTGAAGGATAAAAAAAGCGGTACGATTCATGTCATGCTTTTTTATGGGTTTATTTTAGTGCAATTTGGCGCAATCGACTTTATTATCAAAGGTTTGAAACCGGGTTGGCATTTACCTTTTGGCCCAGTCTATCCTGCCTTTACATTCTTTCAGGAAATGGTCACATTAACCGTACTTGTCGCGATCATTTGGGCATTTTACCGCCGTTATATCGAGAAACTTGTACGCCTAAAACGTGACTTCAAGGCAATGCTCGTCATCCTTTTTATTGGCGGCATTATGGCTACTGTGTTAATAGGTAATGGAATGGCGATGGTCTGGAACGAGCATGAAGCTACTTGGTCAGAGCCAGTCGCTTCAGCAGTTGCATTCCTATTCAGTTGGATAGGACCACAAGCCGCAACGGTAGGCTTTTACATGGCATGGTGGCTACATTTGCTAATTATATTGACCTTCCTTGTTTATATCCCACAATCTAAACATGCACATTTAATTGCAGGACCTGTGAATGTTTTCTTTATGCGCTTAACGAACCCTGGGAAGCTTGCATCCATTAATTTTGAAGAAGAATCAGAGGAAGGTGAAGCAGAGGTCTATTACGGAGCTCGGAAGATTGAAGATTTTACGCAGTACCAACTTACTGATTTATATGCTTGTGTGGAATGTGGCCGTTGTACGAATATGTGCCCAGCATCTGGAACAGGAAAAATGCTTTCGCCAATGGATCTTATCGTGAAAATGCGTGATCACTTAACCAATACTGGAGCTGCGATTACAGGCAAGCAGCCATGGGTGCCGACATTTGTTTTTGGGCAAACAGAAGGAAATCAGATTGCGATTGCATCAAGAACAGCGGGAGCACAAGAAACAGCAGCAACTGCTGAAACATACAGTAAGAGCTTGATTGGCGAAGTAATTACGGAAGAAGAGCTTTGGGCTTGTACAACTTGTCGGAACTGTGAAGACCAATGTCCAGTATTAAACGAGCATGTCGATAAAATTATTGATATGAGGCGTTATCTTGTCTTAACAGAAGGAAAAGTGGATCCAGACGCGAAACGTGCTATGACAAACATTGAACGCCAAGGAAATCCTTGGGGCTTAAACAGGAAAGAAAGAGAAGACTGGAGAGAGCAACGCGCTGATGTCTACATTCCAACTGTAAAGGAATTGAAGAAAGCAGACGAAGAATTCGAATACTTATTCTGGGTCGGTTCCATGGGGTCTTATGATAACCGCAGCCAAAAAATCGCCTTATCCTTTGCCAAGTTACTGAATGAAGCTGGTGTGAAATTTGCGATTCTTGGCAACAAAGAGAAGAATTCAGGGGATACGCCACGCCGTTTAGGAAATGAATTTGTTTTTCAAGAGCTTGCAACGAAAAACATTGAAGAGTTTGAGAAACATAATGTGAGGAAAATCATCACAATTGACCCACACGCCTATAATATTTTCAAAAATGAATATCCTGATTTCGGATTGGACGCAGAAGTGTATCATCATACAGAACTGCTTGCCAAGCTTGTAAAAGAAGGGAAACTTGTGCCGAAGCACCCGGTTCATGAGAAGGTAACTTTCCACGATTCTTGTTATTTAGGCCGCTACAATGCAGTGTATGACCCACCGCGGGAGATTTTAAAATCAATCCCTGGCGTTACCCTTGTTGAAATTGAAAGGAGTCGAGAAAACGGGATGTGTTGTGGAGCAGGCGGCGGCTTGATGTGGATGGAAGAAGAAACCGGACACCGGATCAATATCGCCCGAACAGAGCAAGCGCTCGCTGTAAAACCATCCGTGATCAGCTCAGGCTGTCCATACTGCTTAACGATGCTTTCAGATGGAACGAAGGCGAAAGAAGTAGAAGAGGATGTAAAAACCTATGATGTAGCGGAATTACTGGAACGATCAGTCATAGGGAATCAGCAAATGGTAGTTTCATAATATAAACCTTTATAAAGCAGTGTTATCTACTGCTTAGAGCTGCAAACTTATTGAGCGCGCGTAATTTTTTATCTTAGTTTAAGGTAACCACCTACATCAATTTTGGTTTAGATAATCAAGAAATAAAAGGGTGGGGGGAAAGTACCCCCAATTGAAGTCTCACTTTATCGAAACTGATATATGTAAAGAAGTTTTATTCAATATTTTTATCGAGTTTAAATAAATCAGATAATAAAGCGCTTACACAAAAAGAACGAACAAGGTGCTTGCACTTTTCTTATGAGCGAGCATTCAATTAGTTATGAAAAAATCTAATTAAAGGGATTGGGAGGAATTTAAAATGGCAAAAACAGTGATTGTGAGTGGTGCTCGTACACCTTTTGGTAAATTTGGCGGAGGTCTTAGTAGTTTAACAGCTTCAGAGCTTGGTGGAGTCGCGATTAAAGAGGCGCTTAACCGAGCTGGGATTAATGGTAGCCAAGTTGATGAAGTGATTATGGGAAATGTACTTCAAGCAGGGCAGGGACAAATTCCTTCTCGGCAGGCAGCACGCCATGCAGGATTACCTTGGGAAGTGAAAACAGAAACGATTAATAAAGTTTGTGCGTCTGGACTACGCAGTGTGACACTTGCTGATCAAATTATAAGGCTTGGAGATGAAGAGGTCATTGTAGCGGGTGGGATGGAGTCTATGAGTAAAGCGCCATACATTTTGCCAAATGCAAGATGGGGATTGCGAATGGGTGATTCAGAATTGGAAGATGTACTGATTCATGATGGTTTAAGCTGCAGCTTTACAGGTGTACATATGGGCACATACGGAAACAGCACAGCCAAAGAGCTGGGATTATCACGGGAAGATCAGGATCATTGGGCATTTCAAAGTCACCAAAAAGCAATAGCGGCGATTGCCAATGGGACACTTGCAAAAGAAATTATACCGGTTCAAGTACTTAACAGAAAAGGTGAGCCGTTAACGGTTGCGAACGATGAGGCGCCAAGAAAAGATACAACCATGGAGAAACTAGCAACGCTCAGACCTGCTTTTAACAATGAAGGAACGATTACAGCAGGAAACGCTCCCAGAGTAAATGATGGAGCAGGAGCACTTGTATTAATGAGTGAAGAGCGGGCAGAGAAAGAAGGCATTGCTCCATTTGCTTATATTCTTGGTCATGCAGAAGTAGCAGTAGAAGCGAAGGATTTTCCAAAAACCCCAGGTTTCGTAATTAATGAATTATTGAAAAAGACCGGGAAATCACTTGATGAAATTGCTTTATTTGAAATTAACGAAGCATTTGCAGCCGTAGCGCTTGCTAGTAAGGAAATTGCCAATGTTGATCAAGAAAAAGTGAATGTGAATGGTGGAGCGGTAGCGCTTGGTCATCCTATAGGGGCAAGCGGTGCACGCATCATCATTACACTTATGCATGAACTGAAACGACGCGGCGGTGGTCTAGGAATTGCCGCAATCTGCAGCGGTGGCGGTCAAGGAGATGCCATTTTAATAGAAGTGCCAAGTCAAGCATAATAGAGTTTTCAATCGAGATGAGGAGGAGTAGCTGTGGATATTAACAAGGTAATGGTCATTGGAGCCGGACAAATGGGTTCAGGAATTGCTCAAGTATGTGCGATGAGTGGGTATGAAGTGATCCTACATGATCTAAACCAGGATTTCGTGGATCGTGGACTTACGACTATTACGAAGAATTTGACTAAACAAGTGAATAAAGAAAAGCTTACCGAGCAGGAAAAAACAGATACGCTTAAAAGGCTAACCTCCTCTATTGATATACAAAACGCGGCTTCAGTTGATTTAGTCATTGAAGCGGCAGTAGAGAATATGGCAATTAAAGCATCATTATTTACTGTGCTTGATCAGATTACACCTCTTCATGTGATTCTCGCTAGCAACACGTCCTCACTCCCCATTACTGAACTTGCAGCTGCGACTAAACGTCCTGAAAAGGTAATTGGCATGCATTTTATGAACCCAGTTCCCGTCATGAAACTTGTTGAAATCATCCGCGGTCTGGCGACAGATGATGAAGTATATAGAACGATTGAAGAAATGGCTTTATCGCTAAAAAAGGTGCCGGTTGAGGTGAATGATTTTCCTGGATTCGTATCCAATCGAATTTTGATGCCAATGATCAATGAAGCTATTTATACATTATATGAAGGTGTGGCCTCGAAGGAAGCGATTGATGATGTCATGAAGTTAGGCATGAACCATCCAATGGGGCCATTGACGCTCGCTGACTTTATCGGTTTAGATACATGTTTATATATCATGGAAACGCTCCACGATGGCTTTGGTGACGACAAATACCGCCCATGCCCGCTACTTCGTAAGTATGTAAAAGCAGGATGGCTTGGTAAAAAGTCAGGACGTGGCTTTTATGAATATAGCTAACAAGTATTTAGTGACAGCTAGGGGGAGTACAGATGATTTTCCACTTTAATGAAGAGCAAGAAATGATGCGGAAAATGGTTCGAGATTTTACGGCGACAGAGGTTGCTCCCTTTGTAGAGCGGATGGAGAACGGTGAATTTCCCAGACAAGTGCTTCAAAAAATGGGGGAGCTTGGATTAATGGGGATTCCGATACCTGAACAATATGGCGGAGCTGAAATGGATTTTATTTCTTATATTATTGCCATTCATGAAATTTCCAAAGTAAGCCCCGCCTTGGGCGTCGTTTTATCTGTTCATACATCAGTCGGAACAAATCCAATCGTCTATTTCGGGAACGAGGAGCAAAAGCAAAAATATGTTCCGAAGCTTGCAACTGGAAAATATTTAGGCGCATTTTGTTTGTCAGAACCTAGTGCTGGCTCCGATGCTGCTAACTTGAAATCAAGGGCAATAAGAGATGGAGATTTTTATAGATTGAACGGTTCAAAAGCATTTATCACAAATGGCGGAGAAGCGGATGTGTATATTGTGTTTGCTTCCACTAACCCTCAAGAGAGAAGCAAAGGAATATCTGCTTTCATTGTCGATAAAGACACACCAGGTCTAATCATTGGCAAAGATGAACATAAAATGGGTCTGATGGGTTCACGAACCGTACAGCTTACATTTGAGGATATGAAGGTACCGGTAAAAAACCTATTAGGCAAAGAAGGAGACGGATTCAAAATTGCCTTGGCCAATTTAGAGGTAGGGCGAATTGGTATTGCCGCACAAGCACTAGGCATTGCAGAAGGTGCTTTTGGTCATGCTGTAGCGTACGCGAAGGAACGTGTTCAATTTGGAAAATCAATTGCAGCACAACAAGGAGTTGGTTTCAAGCTTGCCGAAATGGGGACAGCAATTGAAGCAGCCAAACTATTAGTCTACCAAGCAGCTTATCTTCGTTCGCATCGTTTATCTTGTGGCAAAGAAGCATCGATGGCTAAGCTATTTGCTTCAAAAACAGCAGTGGATGTGACGACAGAAGCCATTCAAGTGTTTGGTGGATACGGCTATACGAAGGAATACCCCGTTGAGCGCTATTTTCGCGATGCAAAAGTGACAGAAATTTACGAAGGTACGAGTGAAATTCAAAAAATCGTGATTCACAAACATTTGTAGGGGGATAAAGGCATGCAGTTTAAATTAACGGATGAACACGACATGATCAGAAAAATGGTCCGTGATTTTGCAAAAAAAGAAGTAGAACCAACTGCCGCAGAACGTGATGAAGAAGAAAGATTTGATCGGACGCTGTTTGATAAAATGGCTGAATTGGGTTTAACTGGCATTCCGTGGCCCGAAGAATACGGTGGAATCGGTAGCGACTATTTGGCCTATTGTATCGCGGTTGAAGAACTTTCAAGAGTATGTGCTTCAACAGGTGTTACACTATCCGCCCATACATCTCTTGCAGGATGGCCGATCTATTCGTTTGGTACTGAAGAACAGAAACAGAAATATCTTCGTCCGATGGCAGAAGGACAGAAAATTGGTGCATACGGTCTGACAGAACCTGGTGCTGGTTCAGATGCTGGAGGAATGAGCACACAGGCTCGATTAGAAGATGATCATTATGTGTTAAATGGTTCCAAAATCTTTATCACAAATGGCGGGATTGCGGATACGTATATTGTCTTTGCTTTAACCGATCCTACGTCCAAACAAAAAGGTACGAGTGCATTCATTATAGAAAAGGATTTTCCTGGATTTAGCATAGGGAAAAAAGAGAGGAAATTAGGGATTCGTTCATCGCCAACTACTGAAATTATTTTTGAAGATTGTCAGGTTCCAAAAGAAAACTTGCTAGGAAAAGAAGGGGAAGGGTTTAAAATTGCCATGATGACGCTAGATGGTGGTCGAAATGGCATAGCGGCCCAAGCTGTCGGTATTGCTCAAGGTGCGCTCGATGCAGCCGTTGAATATGCAAAAGGGCGCGTCCAGTTCGGAAAACCAATTGCAGCTCAACAAGGAGTTAGCTTTAAGCTTGCGGAAATGGCCACCAGTGTGGAGGCTGCCCGTCTCCTTACGTACCAAGCTGCTTGGCTTGAATCGGAAGGGTTTCCGTATGGAAAAGAATCAGCTATGTCAAAATTATTTGCTGGAGACACGGCAATGAAAGTGACAACGGAAGCAGTACAAGTATTTGGTGGTTATGGCTACACGAAAGACTATCCAGTTGAACGCTATATGCGAGATGCGAAAATTACCCAGATTTATGAAGGCACTCAAGAAATTCAAAAACTCGTGATATCAAGAATGTTAACCAAATAAACTAGAAAGCTTCCATCAGTAGTGAATGTAAAAACATGATAACCTATTGCGGTGAGGGGGAAGCAAATGGGTACAATTGAGATTTACAAAGCGAAACATCCGATTCGTTTTGTGACAGCTTCGAGTTTGTTTGATGGACATGATGCAACGATTAATATTATGAGAAGAATCATGCAATCAAGCGGTACTGAGGTGATTCATCTCGGCCATAATCGTTCAGTTGAGGAAGTAGTAAATGCGGCGATACAGGAGGATGTTCAGGGGATTGCTGTTACATCCTATCAGGGTGGCCATTTAGAGTACTTTAAATATATGTATGATTTGTTGAAGGAAAAGGGAGCGCCGCATATTCGAATTTATGGTGGTGGTGGCGGAGTCATTATTCCCCGAGAAATCAAAGAACTTCATGATTATGGGATTTGTCATATTTTTTCCCCTGAAGACGGAAGAAACCAAGGGCTTCAAGGAATGATTAATAAACTACTTAAAGAATGTGATTTCTCGACCATTCAAGCGTCTCCGCCAGATCAATTTGACGAATTACTAACGGGGAATCCGGTTGCTGTTGCAAAGTACATTACACTTGCTGAGAACAAGATGGCGATGGATGCTGAAACAGCGGCAACAGCGGAGCGCCTCCTTGAACAAATTAAGACATCTAATAAATTGACACCGGTTATTGGAATGACAGGAACAGGAGGAGCGGGAAAAAGCTCCTTAACCGATGAATTAATTCGTCGGTTCCTTAACGAAATTCCGGAAAAGAGAGTGGCTGTACTGTCCATTGACCCAACCAAACAGAAAACAGGTGGCGCCTTACTTGGTGATCGTATACGAATGAATGCCATATTCTCTAATCGCGTGTATATGCGAAGCCTTGCAACACGCCATTCCAAGACAGAGCTTTCATTAGCTATCCGTGATGCGATTTCGGTAGTCAAGGCGGCTGGTTTTGACCTAGTCATCGTGGAAACGAGTGGAATTGGGCAAGGTGATGCTCAAGTCGCTGAAGTTTGTGACGTTTCTTTATATGTAATGACAAGTGAATTTGGAGCACCTTCTCAATTGGAAAAAATTGATATGATTGATTATGCAGATTTGGTTGTTATCAATAAATTTGAACGGAAAGGTTCAGAAGATGCCAAAAATCAGGTGCAAAAGCAATATCAACGAAGCAGGATGCTTTTTGACCGTGACGCAGAAGAGATGCCCGTTTTTGGGACCATTGCTTCTCAATTTAATGACGTGGGAACAAATGCCCTATTTGCTGTATTAATAGATAAGGTAAATGAAAAGACAGGAACTTTATGGACGACTAGCTTTTCAAAGCAAGCTGACGTGAAGAAACTAAACATGATTATTCCCAATAATCGCCGTTACTATTTACGTGAAATTACAGATACAGTCCGGAATTATCACCATCGCACGGAAGAACAGGCGAAAGTAGCCCGTCGTTTATTTCAGCTCGAAGGAGCCATTGACGCAGTCAAACAGCAAGACACAGGTCAAACTGTTTGGGAAGCTCTTGAAGAATTGCGTATCGAAACAGAAGAAAAATTAACGGAAGAATCCAAAAAAATCCTTACTGAATGGGATGGTTTAAAAGAAAAATATTCTGGAGATAAGCTGACTACAAAAATACGGGATAAAGAAATTGTCACTGAACTACGCCAAAGAAGTTTATCAGGCTTATCGATTCCGAAAGTATCTCTGCCTAAGTTTGTTGACTATGGAGAAATTATTCGTTGGGTTTATTTGGAGAATATTCCTGGGAGATTTCCTTATACTGCCGGAGTTTTCCCATTCAAACGACAGGGAGAGGATCCAAAACGTCAATTTGCGGGTGAAGGCTCACCTGATCGAACGAACCGACGCTTTCACTATTTATCTAAAGATGATGATGCCAAGAGACTTAGCACAGCCTTTGATTCCGTTACTCTATATGGTGAAGACCCTGATCATCGACCAGATATTTACGGAAAAGTAGGGGAAAGTGGAGTTAGCATTTGTACGTTAGATGATATGAAAAAGCTCTATCAAGGCTTTGATTTATGCCACCCCTCCACATCGGTATCAATGACCATCAATGGTCCAGCGCCGATTATTTTAGCGATGTATTTAAACACAGCCATTGAACAACAAGTTGTCATGAAAGAAATCGAACTAAAAAGAACAGTAACGCAAGAGGAAATGGAACAAATTAAATCGTATACACTCCAAACAGTACGTGGAACGGTTCAAGCTGATATTCTCAAAGAAGATCAAGGTCAAAACACATGTATCTTCTCGACGGAGTTTGCCCTAAGAATGATGGGAGATATCCAGGAATACTTTATTCATCAGAAAGTGAGGAATTATTATTCTGTCTCCATTTCCGGTTACCATATCGCAGAAGCTGGCGCTAATCCCATTTCGCAATTAGCCTTTACACTGGCGAATGGCTTTACGTATGTAGAATATTATTTAAGCAGAGGCATGAGGATCGATGATTTCGCTCCGAACTTATCATTTTTCTTCTCGAATGGGTTGGATCCGGAATATACGGTAATCGGTAGGGTAGCGAGAAGAATTTGGGCAACGGTTATGCGTGATAAGTATGGGGCAAATGAACGAAGTCAGAAATTGAAATATCATGTCCAAACATCTGGTCGCTCGCTACATGCACAGGAAATTGATTTTAACGATATTCGCACGAGCTTACAAGCACTGATGGCTCTCCAGGATAATTGTAATTCTTTGCACACAAATGCTTACGATGAAGCGATTACGACACCTACTGAGGAATCAGTTCGCCGGGCTATGGCGATTCAAATGATTATTACGAAGGAACTTGGGCTTTCCAAAAATGAAAACCCTCTTCAAGGTTCGTATATAATTGAAGAGCTTACCAATTTAGTTGAAGAGGCCGTCCTTTTGGAATTCGACCGAATAGATGATCGGGGTGGGGTTCTCGGTGCCATGGAAACTCAATATCAACGCGGAAAGATTCAAGATGAATCGATGTATTATGAAATGAAGAAACATTCAGGAGAACTGCCGATCATTGGAGTTAATACGTATTTGAACCCTAATCCGCAAAGCGCAGAAGAACTTGATACGATGGAACTAGCACGAGCTACTAGTGAAGAGAAAGAAGGTCAAATCGAGAACCTTCGTATCTTCCAAAAACGTAACATCGGTCAATCTGAAGAATCGTTACAACGTTTAAAAAAATCGGCCATGAATGGAGAAAACATTTTTGTCGAGCTGATGGAATGTGTGAAATATGCAAGCCTCGGACAAATCACCCGTGCCTTGTATGAGGTGGGTGGCCAATATAGAAGAAATATGTAAATAAAAATGCAAGGGAAATTCCATTTATGTCTGTATTCGTGATGGAATTTTTTTAGGGAAATATGCTAAAGTGGTAATGATTGATCGCTAAAAAGGTAAGGATCCCTATTATAATGCGTGTTCAAAAAGGAGGATAAAAAGAGCCGAGAAGTTCGAGGAGCGCATCTCTCTATACCTGCACGTATGCGGTAATACGTACAGGTATAGAGAGACAGAGCTTTGATGCAATTCGACAGCTACTTTTTACCGGACTTTTTGAACATCCTCTTATAAGGTTCTCTTGCTTTTTCAAAAGATCTGTCATAAGCATAGAATCTAAGATTAACTAGCATAAACCTCCTGGTATTGTTTATAATGGATAGTATGTTTAGCAGGAAGAGCAATAGACGATACAGAATGATGTATGAATATCTTTTGTTAGTTTTGTTTAAAGGACATGGGAGCGGGGCTTCGTGACTTACTATATAGTCAATCTGCTTTGCGGGTATACTTATTTTATTAAGAAAGTCCCCCGAAGTCCGGCTCCGCACCGCCACCATTGTGATTAGATGAGTGTAACGTGTAATAGGATTTATCCTTCATAGTAAATGGTGGCGTTTTAACGCCATATTTGTTTTATATGAAAGGACACTTACAGAGTGTTTGATATAGAGAAAGGAAGTGCCGAACTTGAGTTTAAAATCATACTCAAAAGAAGAATTATTAGAAATGTCATTGCTTGAAGTGGCTTATGAATTGCTTGTAGAAAAAAATGCCCCTCTGTTATTTGATGATTTAGTAAAAGAATTGGCTGCTTTGAAAGGATTAACGAAAGAACAAATTAAAAGTATAATCCCGCAATTTTATACGGATTTAAATGTTAATGGACGCTTTACTTGTTTAGGTGAAAATCGCTGGGGATTGAAAACGTGGTATCCGGTTGATCAAATCGAAGATGAGGTTGTCCATGTTGTTAAGCCGAAAAAGAAAAAGGCCAAGAAAGCTTCAGTCATCGAGGATGATTTTGAAGAGCTGGATGAGGATGATTTAGGTTTTGAAGAAGATGTAGAAGATCTTGATGAGGACGAAGATGATCTTCTTGATGATCCGCTTGATGAGGATGTTGACGATGATTTAGTCGAAGACGAGGAAGAAGACCTTGATGAAGAATTAATAGACGAAGATGAACTTGAATTAGATGAGGAAGAAGACCTTGATGAAGAAGTAGAAAAAGAATAGGGATTTCCTTGACTTTTTCTAGCGGAATTTGTAGAGTCATTTTTGGGCTCCTTAAAAAAGGACAGGATAATAAATATATCGCTCCCTTACATCTGTAAGCGGAGCGTTTTGTTTTTTATTAGAAAGCGGAAGCACTGTTTCAATCTCTGAGGCTGCTTGCGTTAGACAGAATGGTAGGTTTTAAAAAAACATAAACTTTCTATCTGTTGAAAACAAAGCTACGTAAAATGATGGATTGCTGAATGAATCATTCAAATAAACATCATTTTTTTATTTTTTATGGATTCGTATAAATGGTCCTGCAATTAAAGGGGAATCTGAAAGAATGGACTTAGGATGTAAGAAAAATTAGCATAGGCGACAATTATGTAAGAGAAGTTGAAGGAGGATACAACATGACAAAGTATATTTTCGTAACAGGCGGTGTCGTTTCTTCGCTAGGTAAAGGGATTACGGCAGCATCATTAGGACGATTATTGAAAAACAGAGGACTAAGTGTAACCATTCAAAAATTTGATCCGTATATCAATGTGGATCCAGGAACAATGAGCCCGTATCAACACGGTGAAGTGTATGTAACCGATGATGGTGCTGAGGCCGATCTTGACTTAGGTCATTATGAGCGTTTTATTGATATAAATGTTGGAAAACATAGTAATGTGACAACAGGTAAAGTCTATTCGACTGTTATTAGAAAAGAGCGTCGAGGCGATTATCAGGGTGGAACGGTACAAGTTATTCCTCATATTACGAATGAAATCAAAGAACGTGCATTTTTAGCAGGAAATGAATCAAATGCAGATGTTGTCATAACAGAAATCGGCGGAACTGTGGGCGATATCGAATCGCTTCCATTCCTTGAAGCTATTCGCCAAATCAAAAGTGACATCGGTCGTGATAATGTGATGTATATTCATTGTACCCTTGTTCCATTTATTAAAGCAGCGGGAGAATTAAAGACAAAACCGACTCAGCATAGCGTAAAAGAGTTGCGAAGCCTTGGTATTCAGCCAAACCTCATCGTATGTCGTACGGAAATGCCAATTTCTCAAGACATGAAAGATAAGATTGCTTTATTCTGTGATATTGATAAAAAAGCAGTCATTGAATGTCAAGATGCGGATACCCTTTATTCCATTCCTTTAGCACTTCAAGCGCAGAATATGGACCAAATCGTTTGTGACCACTTGAAGTTGGATTGCAAAGAAGCTGATATGACAGAATGGAAAGAGCTTGTTAAAAAAGTTACGTCCCTTTCAAAAACTACAAAGATTGCTCTTGTTGGGAAATACGTTGAACTTCAAGATGCATATCTTTCGGTTGTTGAAGCATTGAAGCATGCAGGCTATGCGCATGATGCAGATGTTGAAATTGATTGGGTTAATGCTGAACATGTTACGAGAGAAAATGTCGAAGAACTATTGGGTAAAGCTGATGGGATTCTTGTACCTGGTGGATTCGGTGATCGTGGTATTGAAGGGAAAATTGCAGCTACCGAATTTGCTCGTAAACAGAAAAAACCTTTCCTTGGTATTTGCTTAGGTATGCAGCTAGCTTCCGTTGAATTTGCTCGTAATGTGCTTGGTCTAGAAGGAGCACACTCAGCGGAAATTAATCAGGATACACAGCATCCTATCATCGATCTTCTTCCAGAACAAAAAGACGTGGAAGATTTAGGTGGAACATTACGTCTAGGACTGTATCCATGTAAACTAATAGAAGGTACAAAAGCCTACGATGCTTACGGACAACAAGTGGTTTATGAACGTCACCGTCATCGTTATGAATTCAATAACCATTATCGTCAAGCTATGGAAGAAGCAGGATTTGTCTTCTCCGGAACGAGCCCAGATGGTCGCCTTGTTGAAATTATTGAATTGAAAGATCATCCATGGTTTGTAGCTTCTCAATTCCATCCAGAATTCATTTCTCGTCCAAATCGTCCACAACCACTATTCCGTGATTTTGTGGAAATGTCTTTGAAAGCATAATAAATAATGTAAAAAAAACGAGGGTTTCCCATAATGAAAGAGTCAGCAACCGCCATATACAGAAGAATCTCTGAACTATGTGTGCGTGGACGGACCTTTTGGGATACCCTCGTTTTACTTAATTTAATATGGAAGTTTCACTTTATTCTTCGCTATACTCCAAAAGAATTTCTTCAAGTGTAGATTTAATTCCATAATAGGCAAACAAAGCGATCGTTAAATGCGGAAAGCCGATGCGGTTTCCTGAGTCGTCTGGAATTAACCCTCTTTGCAACCGTAAATTAATGTGTACATCAGAATAGTGCTCGATGGATTCTCCATCAGCATCTAAGGAAGTGGCGATTGTTACAAAAGGGATCTGTTGGTCTCGCAGTTTTTTTGCAAGCTGTATGGCAGATTCATCGGTGGAGTATCTCGTAAACAAGATAACGCGATCGGCCACAGTTAACGAAACACTTTCATCAAAGGGTCTAGCACTTGAGAAAGGTTCTGCGCCGTAAAAAGCTTCTGAAAGAATGCCTCCCATCTCTTGGAAACCTTTGAGATAAATCGTACCATCACTAATAGCCGCTTGAGCAAGAAGTCTTGCACCATCTTCGAAATTGAAGCTTTCTTCATCAAGCATCTTTTTATATAATCCAGTTAACTGGGTGGAGAACATTTTTAACATGGATAAAACTCCTTTCAATCACTATACTCACAAACTGAATGCATTTAATTATAAGGGAAAGTATTTTGATTTGAAAGGAAGCCACTAAGTTAATTACGTTTTTTCATCGACTAAAGCAGTATCGAATACTTTAAAGTTTCTTTGAATTTCCCATTTTTTTAAAAATATAGTATTTTAATTTGAGTGAATAGTTTACAATTGTAAAGAAGGAACCATATCTAACATCAATTGACTATAATACAATACTTTGAATAGTAAAAAGGTAGAGCTTGTAAATACTAAAACGGATAAGTATTCGAAACGGCAATAACAAATAAAAGGAAATGTCTACTAATGGGGTTCTTCAAACAAAAGCGATTTTAAATTTTGTGCTTTTGTAATACCTTACTGATGGTTAGTCAAATAGATATAATAATTTTATTCAGAAAGAAGTGAGAGTATGGCAGGGAAAGTTCTTATTGTCGATGATCAATTCGGTATCAGAATATTATTAAATGAGGTGTTACATAAGGAAGGGTATGATACATTTCAGGCCGCAAATGGTGTGCAAGCACTTGATATCGTTACGAATCATTCACCAGACTTGGTTCTTTTGGATATGAAAATTCCTGGTATGGATGGAATTGAAATACTAAAGCGTATGAAGCAAATAGATGCTGACATCCGTGTCATCATTATGACTGCTTATGGGGAACTTGATATGATTCAAGAAGCGAAGGACTTAGGAGCACTTACTCATTTTGCAAAGCCATTTGATATAGACGACATTCGTAAAGCAGTGCGTGAACATATACTTATTCAATCCAACTAATTGACTTTGAATTGATAAATGAATAAAAGCTAAATTAAACTTTTCTATTTTCTCACAGATGCACGCCTGCCCTTTTTGAAGGAAAAAAGGACGCGGCCATCTTAATGCTGGAACTATTTAAATGGCAAATTCAACGAGATTTTGTGTGAAAACTATAAAATAGCGACGATTTAATATATAGTATTTTTGTATGGTGAGTAGACTAATTTTCGTAATTCTTTCTCTTTTCAAGATGATTGTACTTCTTGTAAAGTCGTTTTATTTTTTGTAATAAAACTGAATATTCTTACGAATGTAGAAATTGTTGCTGTTTTTTGTTTGACTTGATATGCTTAGAGGGATAAGGAGCCATTCACATCCTTGAATAAGTTATAAGGTTTGTGGAAATCTCTAAAGTGTATTTGTAAGTAGAAGAACATTTACTGTAGGAGGAAATGATTATGCCTTTAGTATCAATGAAAGAAATGCTTAATAAAGCTCTTGAAGGTAAATATGCAGTTGGTCAGTTTAACATTAATAATTTGGAATGGACTCAAGCTATTTTAAGTGCTGCCCAACAAGAAAAGTCACCTGTAATTCTTGGAGTATCAGAAGGTGCAGCTCGTCATATGGGCGGATTTAAAACAGTTGTTATGATGGTTCAAGGCCTATTAGAAGATATGAAGATTACAGTTCCAGTTGCAATCCATTTAGACCATGGTTCAAGTTTTGATAAATGTAAAGAAGCCATTGATGCTGGCTTTACATCTGTAATGATTGACGCTTCACATCACCCAATCGAAGAAAATATTGAAACAACGAAGAAAGTTGTTGAATATGCTCATTCAAAAGACGTTTCTGTTGAAGCTGAAGTTGGAACAGTTGGCGGACAAGAGGATGACGTGATTGCAGATGGTGTTATTTATGCTGACCCTAAAGAATGTGAAGATCTAGTTAAACAAACAGGTGTTGACTGCTTTGCTCCAGCTTTAGGTTCTGTACATGGAGAATACTCAGGTGAACCAAACCTAGGATTCAAAGAAATGGGAGAAGTTCGTGACTTAACACAAGTTCCGTTAGTTCTTCATGGTGGAACTGGAATCCCAACAAAAGATATCCAACAAGCGATTTCTTTAGGAACTTCTAAAATTAATGTAAATACGGAAAACCAACTTGCTTTCACAAAAGCTGTTCGTGAAGTATTGAACAACGATGCAAAAGCATATGATCCACGTAAATACATCGTACCTGGTCGTGAAGCGATTAAAGAAGTAGTTATTGGCAAAATCCGCGAATTCGGTTCTGCTGGACAAGCGTAAGCTTTAATTTAAAGTGAACAAGGGTTTCTCTTCTATTTTGCATACTATGTGAAATGGAAGAGAAACCCTTGTTTTATTTTTAGGCTTATTATAGCTCTATCTCCATGAAATGGAAATTCCGCGTGAATGAACCAAACTTGTATTAATCACAATATTGTTTAACAATGTCTATTTTTTAAAAGACAAAAGGGATTTCTTTTGATCCCAAACGTAGATTCTTCGTTAAAACGCATTTTTAATAGCTATCCTCTCGTATGTATGTGCAAAACATGCATAAGTTTCTGCTCCTAATCTAGCGATGAAAAAGGTTCAGGTACTAAAAAATAAATCATCTTATGAAGGAGGCGGTGGAGAGCTGTTTTTGCGAAGAACCGCCCCTTTTCCATTAAACAGTTGGAATTTTTTTCACAATCATATAAACTAGAGGAAACAATGAAATTACACATTAGGAGGGTTATTTCAAAAACGCCCAATATAGAAGATAGGTTAAGAACCGTTCTTTAATAGAAAAAGGAATGGAGCTATTTCAAATATTGGAATGTAAGATAAGTGTGTAAACGCTTTCTATGATGCTGTGCATTCCGATCCAGACTAAATCTTCCATACTTTTTAACTAAAAAATTTTTTAAAATTTGTATACATGACTTTTGAATTTTTGTGCAAACTAGTAAAGTGAAAACTAAGAAAAGTATATGTGTGTAATGGTAAAATATCCCATTATTCCTTTTGGGTGAAATTTTCTCCAGTGCTAGCGTAGAAGGGAGTTTATTATGGAAAAACTTAAGATTGCAGGTGGGTACCCGTTACAAGGGAGTATTCGAGTAAGTGGGGCTAAAAATAGTGCCGTTGCCCTCATTCCTGCAACAATATTAGCAGATTCTACCGTTACAATTGAAGGATTACCAGATATATCGGATGTTCAAATGTTGAAAGCGCTCCTTGAGGAGATAGGTGGCGAGATTGATTTTCGGGATGGAGAGATGACTGTAGATCCATCAAAAATGATTTCAATGCCATTGCCAAATGGGAGAGTGAAGAAATTACGTGCTTCTTATTATTTAATGGGAGCCATGCTTGGGAAGTTTAAGAAAGCTGTTATTGGTTTGCCTGGTGGGTGTCATCTAGGCCCTCGTCCGATAGACCAACATATTAAGGGATTTGAAGCGCTCGGTGCCCAGGTTACGAATGAGCAAGGCGCAATTTATTTAAGAGCAGATGAACTTAGAGGCGCAAAAATTTATCTAGACGTTGTAAGTGTGGGAGCAACTATTAATATTATGCTTGCGGCGGTACTTGCGAAAGGCCGCACGGTCATTGAAAACGCAGCTAAAGAACCAGAAATCATTGATGTGGCGACATTATTGACAAATATGGGCGCGAGAATTAAAGGAGCTGGCACAGATGTTATCCGAATTGATGGTGTTGAAAAATTAAACGGATGCAGACACACAATTATTCCTGATAGAATCGAAGCTGGTACATTTATGATTATGGCTGCAGCGGTTGGACAAGGCATCATTATTGATAATGTCATTGCCCAACATGTAGAATCTTTGATTGCCAAACTAAGGGAAATGGGTGTGAATATAGAAACAGGAGATGATCAAATCTTCGTCTCTCCTGGATCTCAATTAAAGTCCGTAGATATCAAAACGCTTGTCTACCCAGGTTTTCCTACAGACCTTCAACAACCTTTCACATCATTATTAACGAAAACAACCGGCTCAAGTATGGTTACAGACACGATTTATGGAGCACGATTCAAGCATATCGATGAACTCCGTAGGATGAATGCAGCCATTAAAGTTGAGGGACGTGCAGCCATTATTAATGGGCCTGCTCAACTCCAAGGAGCGAAAGTAAAGGCAAGTGATTTGCGTGCTGGAGCGGCTCTGGTTATTGCGGGGCTTATGGCTGAAGGAATCACGGAAGTAACAGGCCTTGAACATATCGACAGAGGCTATAGCCATCTTGTTGAAAAGTTATCAGGGCTTGGGGCAACGATTTGGCGTGAAGAAATGACTGTGGAAGAAATTGAACAGTTTAAAAATTAACAATATCCCTAGTGTTCAATGTGTTACGATACTTGTTTAAATGTGTTATACTAATTTAAATAAAAGAATATGTTTTGTAACACTAAGGGGGGATCGCGATGGAAAGAAGCTTATCAATGGAACTTGTTCGTGTGACAGAAGGAGCGGCATTGGAATCAGCACGCTGGATGGGTAGAGGGTTGAAAATGGAAGCGGATGATGCAGCCACAACCGCTATGCGAGATGTATTTGATACGGTTCCCATGAAAGGGACGGTCGTCATCGGTGAAGGAGAGATGGATGAGGCTCCAATGCTATACATAGGTGAAAAGCTTGGGACAGGCTATGGACCTCGTGTAGATGTGGCGGTAGATCCTTTAGAGGGGACGAACATTGTCGCATCTGGCGGTTGGAACGCTCTTGCGGTCTTAGCTGTTGCAGATCATGGTAATTTACTACATGCCCCTGATATGTATATGGAAAAGATTGCTGTTGGTCCTGAAGCGGTAGGGTTAATTGATATCGATGCCTCGATTCTCGACAACTTAAAAGCTGTCGCAAAAGCAAAGAATAAGGATATCCAAGATGTTGTAGCCACGGTGTTAAATCGCGAGCGACACGGAAGGATTATTCAAGAATTACGTAATGCTGGAGCGCGAATTAAGTTAATTAATGATGGTGATGTGGCTGGAGCAATTAATACAGCATTTGATCATACTGGTGTTGATATTTTATTTGGTAGCGGTGGAGCACCTGAAGGCGTCATTTCAGCTGTTGCCTTAAAATGCCTTGGGGGAGAAATCCAAGGGAAACTGCTTCCGCAAAATGACGAAGAAGCTGAACGCTGTATGAGGATGGGTATTGATGTCAATGCTGTGTTAAGAATGGAAGACCTTGTTCGTGGTGACGATGCAATATTTGCTGCAACAGGCGTCACGGATGGAGAATTATTAAAAGGTGTCCAATTTAAAGGGAATTATGGCGAAACTCATTCTGTTGTCATGCGAGCAAAATCTGGCACAGTCCGCTTTGTCGAAGGGCGCCATAGCCTAAAAAAGAAACCAAACCTGGTCATGCGTTAACCTATTCTACCTCGTGGATTTCAGAAATTCTTCAATAAAGGCGGGCGGTTTTCACTGCTCGCTTTCTCTGCAAAAAAATTAAGTTGATTAATTAAAATAAAGAAAGTACAATAAAGGTTGTTTTTATAAACATTTTACATTCAATCAACTATCTATTTATTACTCCAAATTTATGAGCCTTCTATTTTATTCTTCTTTACAAGTAAGGATGTCAATCATTATCTTCTAGCAAAAAGGATACTCTCCCTATTGCCATTTATTTCCCATTCATATAATCTTTGTATGATATGAATGTAACCGTTAATTATATAAAGTGTGGTGCCAAAATGAATTTAACTATTTCGAATTTAGAAAACATGAAATTAAAAGATTTGTACGAACATGCTCGCGAATACAAGGTATCGTATTACAGCAAGCTTTCAAAAAAAGAACTAATCTTTGCGATATTAAAAGCACAAGCTGAGCAAGATGGATTATTATTCATGGAAGGTGTACTTGAAATCATCCCATCTGAGGGATTCGGCTTCCTGCGCCCGATTAACTATTCTCCAAGCTCAGAGGATATTTATATTTCAGCTTCACAGATTCGCCGATTTGACCTGAGAAATGGTGATAAAGTATCTGGTAAAGTACGACCTCCTAAAGAGAACGAACGTTATTATGGCTTGCTTCATGTTGAAGCTGTCAATGGTGATAATCCAGAATCAGCAAAGGAACGTGTGCATTTCCCTGGTTTGACCCCGCTATACCCTGATCGTCAAATTAAGCTGGAAACGGTTCCTAAATATTTGTCCACTCGAATTATGGATGTGCTTGCTCCAGTTGGGTTTGGACAACGTGGTTTGATTGTTGCGCCACCAAAAGCGGGTAAAACGATGCTGATTAAAGAAATTGCTAATTCAATCACAACGAATCACCCCGAAGCAGAATTAATCGTGCTTTTAATTGATGAGCGTCCTGAAGAGGTAACGGATATTGAACGGTCGGTTGCTGGGGATGTAGTCAGCTCAACGTTTGATGAAGTACCTGAAAACCATATTAAAGTGGCAGAATTAGTTCTTGAACGCGCAATGCGACTTGTGGAACATAAACGTGATGTTATTATCCTGATGGATAGTATTACTCGTCTTGCCCGAGCGTACAATCTTGTGATTCCACCAAGTGGTCGTACCCTTTCAGGTGGGATTGACCCAGCAGCTTTCCATCGACCAAAACGATTCTTTGGTGCAGCGCGTAATATTGAAGAAGGTGGAAGTTTAACCATTCTTGCAACAGCGCTTGTTGATACTGGTTCACGTATGGATGATGTCATTTATGAAGAATTTAAAGGTACGGGAAATATGGAGCTTCATCTGGATCGAACGCTAGCTGAGAGAAGAATCTTCCCAGCAATTGATATCAGACGTTCTGGAACGCGGAAGGAAGAGTTGTTAATTCCGAAAGACCGCCTTGATAAGCTATGGGCAATCCGCAAAACAATGTCTGACTCACCTGATTTCGTTGAGAAATTCTTGCGCCGTTTAAAACAAACAAAGAACAATGAAGAATTTTTCAGTAAGTTGGAAGAAGAAATGAAAAAAGGCTTGGCTGCATCCAAGCGTTCTTAAACGATAAGAAGAGTTTTATATCGAATAACGATGATCAGATCAAGTGGTCTAGCTTCTCCATAATGGCTTTCTGTCCCGTGTGGATGTACTAACGTTGACGTTAGTCGAAGTTCCGTTATCCGTTACTCTTAGTAAAATGTAACAAGTAGTTGCATATCTCGACTACAGTTGTTATAATAAGTGCATGTGTTTTTACAAATTATGTGAGGGTTACTTATCTTCGCATTGAAGTTATAACTCTGTTTCAGAATGATTCAGGGCAGAAGGAGATGAAAAGAATGAAAACTGGAATCCATCCAAATTATAAACTTGCAAAAGTAATTTGCTCTTGCGGGAATACATTTGAAACTGGTTCAATCAAAGAAGAAATTAAAGTTGAGACTTGTTCAGAATGTCATCCATTCTACACTGGTCGTCAAAAATTCGCTGAAGCTGGCGGACGTGTTGACCGTTTCAATAAAAAATACGGTATCAAATCAGAACAACAGTAATAATGAAAACTTCCGAAACAGGCAAGTGTACGTCCTTGCCTGTTTTTTTATTGCGAATTAATGGTCTTTTTACTAAGATTGCCTGAAAAAAGGCTTTAATATAATAAGTTTGATGGAATTTGAAAGGTGACAGGGTTGTTAATTCTGTTTTTATAGATTAGGTTTTTGGACCAAGAATCAGGACGAAGTGATCGTGAGAAATTGGTCGGAAGAAAGGGTAATAGCTGGAAAGGGGAGTGACTGTTTCAATGTATGAAATGAAACAATCTGGCTGGATTGAATTGATTTGTGGAAGTATGTTTTCAGGGAAATCAGAGGAATTAATTAAAAGAGTCAGCCGAGCTCAGTTTGCGAAACAGAGTATTGCTGTTTTCAAACCTGTTATTGATAATCGCTATGCGAAAGAAGCTGTAGTGTCTCACGATGGATCGTCTGTTATGGCAAAACCGATTTCGCATTCTACTGAGATTTTTAATTATCTCGATAAAAAAATAGATATCATTGCGATTGATGAGGTACAATTTTTTGACGAAGAAATTGTAGACGTTGCCCAGCAACTTGCGGACAGCGGTTATCGTGTCATCCTGGCTGGATTGGATCAGGACTTTCGGGGTGAACCATTTGGGTCTGTACCGACTTTGATGGCGTTGGCGGAATCTGTCACAAAGCTTCAAGCTGTTTGTGCGGTTTGTGGTTCAGCAGCAAGTAGAACTCAGCGACTTGTGAATGAACTTCCAGCTGCCTATGATCAACCTATCATACTTGTTGGAGCCTCTGAAGCGTATGAACCTAGATGTAGACATCATCATATGGTGCCTGGTAAGTCCGAAAAGATGAGAAGTATCATAAAGAATCATACAAAATAATGAAACTGAGGATGACCCTTTGTTAGTGGGATATCCTCAGTTTTTTTTCGTCATTATGCCTCTTGGGTTTCGCCTATGTTTTGTGTCCAATATGGGTAGCCTATCACTAAGCCCAATAAAGGGCAGGATTAAAGGGGGGTTCCGTATGAAAAAAATATGGTCTTTTGTAATCATCGCGTTATTAGCAGGCTGTAATGGCTTGTCGAACAACGCAGGTGACAAGAATAATGCGAATGAAGTTGCCACAAGTAATCTGAATAAGGTAACGAGTGAGAGGGGGCATTATAGTAATCTGCCCGCTGATCAGCTGTTAAATACTCCGAATAGTGTATCGAACGTAGCCCCTTCTACTGGAGCTGATATCGAGCAAGCTCGTAAAACAGTCGAGGCAGAAACGGATTATGAGGCAACGAGTGTCTGGGTGAATGGGCTTTCGATGGTTGTGCCCATTGATGATCATGGGAAAATTAAGACAGAATCAGAATGGAAGAAGGAAAAGAAACGAATTCATCGTCTTCTGATTAAAGCCTTACCACGTTATCATATTGATGTAAAACGAGATCATTAATGAAAGATTACCTGATTCAAGCATCCTTCACCCGATTGTCTTTGACGTTGATTATTATCCTATACTATAATTAACATGAAATGGATAAACTAAAAAGCTAAAGAGGCGAATCAATGGATGGTGTGTCCAAAACATATGGATCAGATCTTTTTGGGACATCCTCCTTGGAAATTATGAGGTGAAAAGAGTGTTTGATCGACTACAGGCAGTTGAAGATAGATACGAACGATTAAATGAATTATTAAGTGATCCTGGAGTGATCAATGATTCAAATAAGCTTAGAGAATACTCGAAGGAACAATCGGATATTCAAGATACCGCTATGACGTATAAGGAATATAAAGTCATTCGGGAACAATATCAAGAAGCGAAAGCGATGCTTGATGAAAAGCTTGATGCGGATATGAAAGAGATGGTTAAAGAAGAGTTAAATGAACTTGAATCGAATATTGAAGAGTTGGAAGCTCGGTTAAAAGTTCTTTTAATTCCCAAAGACCCAAATGACAATAAAAACGTAATTATGGAAATCCGCGGCGCAGCTGGTGGAGATGAAGCAGCGTTATTTGCTGGAAGTCTATATCGCATGTATAGCCGATATGCTGAGATGCAGGGCTGGAAAACTGAAATCATTGATGCCAATGCAACAGGACTAGGCGGTTACAAGGAAATTATCTTCATGATTAACGGAAATGGCGCTTATTCTAAATTGAAATTTGAGAATGGAGCACACCGCGTTCAACGTGTTCCTGAAACAGAGTCAGGTGGCCGAATTCATACATCAACAGCTACGGTTGCTGTATTACCTGAAACAGAAGAAGTGGAAATTGAAATCCATGAAAAAGATATTCGCGTCGACACATTTGCTTCTAGTGGTCCTGGGGGACAGAGTGTAAATACAACGATGTCCGCTGTTCGATTAACACATCTTCCGACGAATACGGTTGTTTCGTGTCAGGATGAAAAGTCGCAGATCAAAAATAAAGAAAAAGCTATGAAGGTTTTACGTGCTCGTGTGTATGATAAAATTAACCGGGAAATTCAAGCTGAGTACGATCAAAACCGTAAGTTGGCAGTTGGAACAGGTGATCGATCAGAGCGAATTCGCACGTACAACTTCCCACAGAATCGTGTGACAGACCATCGAATTGGTTTGACGATTCAGAAGCTCGATCAAATCATGGAAGGGAAGCTTGATGATGTAATTGATGCATTAATTGTAGAGGACCAATCCTCTAGGCTACAAAATGCGGATGATTAAGTCATGTAAAAAAGTATACGAAGCCCTGAATTGGGCTTCTTCTTTTCTAGTGGAGAATAATCGAGATCGGAATGCGGGTGAGATATTACTGCAGTATTACCTTGGAGTAAATCGCTCACAGTTGCTTGCGAGTTTACATGATGAACTTCCCGAACATATAAAAACATCGTTTATTCAATCTGTGGAAAAGCATGCAGAGGGTACGCCTGTTCAATATATTACTGGGACCGAGGAGTTTTATGGCAGAACCTTTAAGGTGAATGAAGAAGTTCTGATTCCAAGACCGGAAACGGAAGAATTAATTGAACATGCACTTCGTAAAATCAAAAAAATGTTTCCAGTAGAACAGTCGCTCACGCTTGTGGATATTGGAACAGGAAGCGGTGCAATTGCCATTACGATGAAGCTAGAATGTCCCAATTTGCTTGTGACTGCGACAGATATTGCGAAACCATCTTTGGATGTTGCTAGAACAAATGGAAATGCTCTATCGGCAGAGATCGAGTGGGTACAAGGAGATTTATTAGCGCCATTTATTGAAAAGGGACAAACGTTCGATATCCTTCTTTCCAACCCGCCCTATATTCCCGTAGCTGACAAAGAAACGATGTCAGTCGTTGTAACCGAACATGAACCACACCGTGCTTTGTTCGCGGGTGAGGACGGTTTGGACTTTTATCGTCGGTTTATGGAGGAGCTCCCCCGTGTTATGAAAAAACCAGGACTCATCGGCTTTGAATTCGGTGCAGGACAGGGTAATTCAGTTGCTGAAATTTTACAAAAGACATTTCCAAAAGCTTTGGTCAGTGTTGAATATGATATTAATGGCAAGGACCGAATGGTTTTTGCTGAACTTTAAAACAAAAAGTGCTTATAAAGTCTGCTTTCTCTGTTAAAGACCAGTTTTCCCCCGTTGCGGTGGATAAACGGGTCTTTTTCTATAATGTAAATGGATTCTATTAAACTTTTAAAAAGTTAGGATAATCGATACTTTATTTTTTTCTAGATATATAGTTTAAAACACTCCCTTTCTGGTGACACTATTTTTGTGAGGGGAGAGGATAAAGATGAGAAAAAATTTAGCACTTATCTATCTATTAATTTTAACGATTGGAACGATCGTAAGTTTATATATGCCTAAAGTGGAGGCGACAGTTGAAGAAACTGAGATGATACCTGACGAAGCGATTAGGTTAAGGATTCTTGCTAATAGTGATTTAGAGGCAGATCAAGTAGTCAAACGACTCATCCGCGATGAAGTGAATAAGGAGATCACTACCTGGGTTGAAGATTTAACATCCTTAGACGAAGCAAGAACAACCATTTCATCTAATATTCCACAGATCCAGAAAATAGCAGAAAGAATCATAGCGGAAAAAGGTTTGAATCAAGCAGTCTCGGTTAAATTCGGTAAAGCTGAATTTCCAACGAAGCTGTACGGCCAATATTTATATCCAGCAGGCGAATATGAGGCGATTGTCATTACATTGGGAGCGGGGGAAGGAGCTAATTGGTGGTGTGTGTTATTCCCACCCTTATGCTTTCTTGATTTTTCAAATGGAACAGCAGTAAGTCAGACACCTTTTGAAGAGGAGGAAGTAGAATCACAGAAACCTATTGAAGAGCAAGAAGAAACGCAAAGTTCTATTGAGTTGATTGAAGAGAAAAAAGAAGCGCAGAGTCCCGTTGAAGAGAAAAAAGAAGCGCGGGGTCTTGTTGAAGAGAAAAAAGAAGCGCGGGGTCTTGTTGAAGAGAAAAAAGAAGCGCGGGGTCTTGTTGAAGAGAAAGAAGAAGCGCAGAGTCTTGTTGAAGAGGAAGAAGAAGTACAGAATCTCACTGAGGATAAAGAGGAATCACGGGATCTTATTGAGAATAAAGAAGAAACAGAGAGTCTTCTTGACAATAATGAAGAATTACAGAAGCAGCCTGACTCACAACAAGTTCAAGTAGCTGTAAAGCAGGACTCGATCTACAATGGTCAAGAAGAAGAACCGATTATCGTAAAATCATTTTTTGCAGAGCTATTTTCTCAATTATTTTGACCGTTTGTATGAAGGGGAGGGCTGACGACATTGCCAATTAAATTGCAACTGCGTTCTTCTGTTATTGGAGCTGTTTTTGGCTGATGCTAACCTCTTTAGGTTGATCAAGTCGCTTTTCCGTTTGTTCTTACTCGGAGTTCTAGTTTAGGGTTTCTATCATATACCTAGTAAAAAACTAGAGGGGCGATACGTATGACGATATTCTATCAAGTAAGTGAAATGGACATTCCAGAGTTGGAGCTGTTTTTATCGGAAGCTAATGTAGGAGAGGTAGATTTACAGAAACAATATCATTACTTTGTAGTCGCTAAAGATGATGAAGGTGAAATCTTGGGAACCATTGGATTAATCCCCATCGGAAATTCCGGATTGCTACGATCCTTTGTGATTTCACCTGCATTTCCTACAGAGAAAATTTCAGAGCTTATTCAATGTATGTTACTTGCAGCTAAGAGTCGCGAATTAGCGTCAATCTATCTTGTGACAGAGAAACGAAGCTCGCTCGCGTTTTTTGAAGCGTTTGGTTTTGAAAGAAAAGAAAGTATAGCACAAGAGATAAAAAGTTCTCCACATGTGGAAAAGCTAATCCAACAGGAAAATCGGTGGTTTATGCAGAAAATTCTTTGAATTAATCAACATACCCACAAAGTTATTCACAAACAAACAAGTGTTATCCACAAAATGTGGATAACACTTGTTTTATTTACAGTCATCTTTTATACTTTCAAAGTAACTTTTTTAATAAAAGGTGAAATAATAAGATTCTTTTAATAAGAAATAGAACATAATGTAAAAAAGGTGAAGGTGTTAATGATGGAAACTATTTTGTGGATAGTGGATAAAACTGTGGATAAGAAAAAAGGTTATCCACAACTAATAGAGGCGGCTCATTTACTTGCTGAAAATGAGGTTGTTGCTTTCCCAACTGAGACCGTTTATGGATTAGGAGGGAATGCTAAAAGTGATGAAGCGGTAAGGAAAATATTTGGAGCAAAAGGTCGTCCTAATGATAACCCATTAATTGTTCATATTGCGTCAATGGAACAGTTAAATGAAATTACAGCAGAGATTCCTAAATTAGCGGAAATCTTAATTAAGGAATTCTGGCCAGGTCCTCTCACGCTCATTCTTGAAAAAAAAGAAGGTGTTTTGCCAAATAGTGTGACAGCAGGTTTGCGAACTGTGGGTGTCAGAATGCCAGATCACCCCGTTGCACTTGAATTAATCCGTGCGAGTGGTGTGCCGATTGCAGCTCCAAGTGCTAATACATCAGGAAAACCAAGCCCGACAACGGCAAAACACGTTTCGGCCGACTTAAACGGAAGGATTGCAGGTATAGTCGATGGCGGTCCTACCGGTATAGGAGTGGAATCGACCGTTCTTGATTGTACAGTACCGGTACCTGTCATTCTTAGACCTGGTGGTGTGACAAAAGAAGAAATTGAAGCTGTTATTGGTCCGGTTACGGAAGATGCAGCACTTAAAAATCAAGCAGTTACACCGAAGTCACCTGGAATGAAATATACCCATTATGCGCCAAATGCACCGCTTATTTTAATTGAAGGCAAACGGGAATTTTTCCAACAGCTAGTCGATCAGTATCAAGCAGAAGGCAAGAAGGTTGCGGTGATGGTGCCCGAAGAGCACGTGGATAATTATCAAGCGGATTATCTCGTTTGTTCAGGTTCTCTGGCTAATTTACATTCAATTGCAGCGAAATTATATGATACATTACGGACATTCAATGATCTTGATGTAGATCTGATTTTGGCAGAAGTATATCCAGAAACAGGTATTGGTCAAGCTATTATGAACCGGTTGCATAAAGCAGCAGGACATCAGTTAATCAGGGAAAAGTAAAGACGTGCACAGGACTTGCGGCACTTTCACTTTTCTCATTCTATTTCCCTTTGGACATGCATAACATGAAGTAGGCACGTCCGAGGGGGTAGGGAAAGTGAGTGTAGTTACGGGAGAGCTGGTAACTTTAATGCTTATGGCATTTGCATTAGGAATGGACGCCTTTTCTGTCGGGCTTGGGATGGGGATGTTCAAGTTAAGGCTCAGACAAATCTTGTTCATTGGCTTGACAGTAGGCTTTTTTCATATATGGATGCCTCTAGTAGGTATGACAGCTGGCCGGTTTATTTCGGGGCATTTTGGTGTGTTTGCTGTTTACGCTGGTGGAATTTTACTTATCATTCTCGGGATTCAGATGTGTATATCAGGAATACGAGGAGGAGACGCTCCTCTCCTTGCTCCGGTAGGGAAAGGGTTATTCATTTTTGCCATTAGTGTGAGCTTGGACAGTCTTTCTGTTGGTCTGACTCTGGGGATTTATGGAGCGAAAACATTGTTAACCATTCTCTGCTTTGGAATTGCAGCTACCCTGCTTACCTGGCTGGGTCTACTAACAGGAAGGAAAATTCAAGGATTGCTCGGAGTTTATAGTGAAGTGCTGGGCGGTAGCATTTTATGTGCTTTCGGTTTAAAGCTCTTGCTGTCCTTTTAATCATGAATAAACGAGCCGAAGTCAGAGCGTTTTTGAAATCTGGCTTTTTTTTGTTATCCTTTCCGTCGCTTACAACAAGGCGATTATCTGTATAAGTCAGCCTTTTCTAGATATTAGAACATAACCTTATGTTTCTCGTATAAAATGTCAAAATATTGTTCGAATTGTCATGGACGTCCATTAGGATAAAGTGCTACTTTTATCTTAGGGAATATAGAAACGAGATTTTAGGATTAGAGAATGGTCCACTATAATGGAATTGAAGGAGGCTGACTTAATGATTCGAGTATTATTTGTTTGTACGGGAAATACATGCCGAAGCCCTATGGCAGAAGCAATACTACGAGCGAAGAAGCTGTCTGGAATAGAAGTAAAGTCGGCTGGTATATATGCTTCATTAGGCCATCCGGCTTCAGATCATGCAAAAAATATTTTATCAGATCAAAATATATATCAGGCTCATTCTTCTACACTTTTAACAAAAGCTGAAATTGACTGGGCTACACATATTTTCACGATGACAGAAGGACATAAATCTATAATAACGACTTCATACCCACAATCTTCAGATAAGACCTTTACATTGAAAGAATTTGTGCTCGATGACCCAAATAATAGCGATGTTTTCGATCCGTACGGTGGTTCACGAGAAATGTATGAGGAAACCTTCATTGAGCTTCAGGCGTTAATCGAAGGATTAATTAAAAACATTGGTGAATAACAAAAAAACGGATGATGAATAATGGTTGTGAAAATTGCCCCTTCGTTTTACGTTAAAGACACCTTTATCTTTTCTTTCATTTATGACACAATAAAAATAAAAAATCCTGGGGAGGACTCCAATGAAGGTAGCAATCACATCAGATCACGGCGGAATGGTAATCCGTGAAGAAATAAAAAAGTTAATGGACGAGCTTGACATTCCTTATGATGATTTTGGGTGTGAGTGTCAAACATCCGTCGATTACCCGGATTACGCACTCCCTGTTGCGGAAAAGGTAGCGAATGGAGAATATGATAAAGGCATTTTGATTTGTGGAACTGGAATTGGTATGAGTATCGCTGCGAACAAGGTAAAGGGGATTCGTTGTGCACTTGTACATGACGTTTATAGTGCAAAGCTGACACGTCAGCACAATGATAGCAATATGCTTGCGATGGGAGAACGTGTCGTTGGTCCAGGACTTGCCCGGGAAATTGCCAAAGCGTGGTTGGTAGAAGAGTTCGAAGGTGGTCGTCATGCGAATCGAATTGGGAAAATTTCTGAGTACGAGGACAAAAAAGGATCATTCTGAAAGGAAGCGTATTTCATGGCATATGAAGAATTAGAGTTGATCAGAAGCCAATTCAGAACTTTGCTTGCAGAATTTCAACAAGAGGCAGGCTTGACAGAAAAGCAGTTGCTTGTCATAGGTTGTAGCACAAGCGAGGTGATCGGCAAACGGATTGGGACAGAAGGTACGCTAGATGTAGCGAATATGCTCTTCACTGAATTGCAGGTATTTCAGAAACAAATAGGAGTCCAACTTGCCTTTCAATGCTGTGAGCATCTAAATAGAGCGCTTGTTTTAGATAGAGAGACTGCAGAATCAAGAAGGTATGAGGAAGTATCAGTAGTTCCTGTTAGAAAAGCTGGAGGAGCAATGGCCACGGCTGCGTATCAGCAGCTAGCGAATCCTGTAGTTGTTGAGCATGTTCAGGCAGATGCTGGTATTGATATTGGAGATACATTTATTGGGATGCATCTTAAACATGTCGCAGTTCCAATTCGCTCTTCTGTAAAAGAAATTGGAAACGCACATGTTACAATGGCAAAAACTCGTCCAAAACTCATTGGCGGTGAACGCGCTGTTTATAATAATACTTCAGAAAACCAAAGTTGCTCGTAATTTTAGTAAAGCGCTTCTCTTGTCAATATAGAGGAGTGTTTTTATTATGGGGAGTGTATATTACACGAACGATTAATAAAAAATAGACAATAATGTTCGATAAAATTAAATGGATACACTACCGCTTGCTTATTGAACATGGTAAAATGAAAGAGAAATTTTTCAAACTAGTAGTTCAGTAGATTAGGTTTTTTCATCAATCTATGATACATACTGACAATCACGGATTAAGAGGAGGATTACAATGAACCGTTTAGCGAATCAAGATGAGCAGGTTTTTAAAGCTATTCAAGAAGAATTAGGTCGCCAGAGAAGCAAGATTGAATTAATTGCTTCAGAGAACTTTGTAAGTGAAGCTGTCATGGAAGCCCAAGGATCTGTATTAACGAATAAATATGCAGAAGGGTACCCAGGTAAACGCTACTATGGTGGATGTGAATATGTGGATGTTGTCGAAGATTTAGCTCGTGACCGTGCGAAAGAAATCTTTGGTGCCGAACATGCAAACGTTCAGCCTCATTCTGGAGCGCAAGCGAATATGGCTGTTTATTTCACGATTCTTGAGCCTGGAGATACGGTTCTTGGTATGAATCTTTCTCATGGTGGACATTTAACGCACGGAAGCCCAGTGAACTTTAGTGGTGTTCAATATAACTTTGTTGAGTATGGAGTAGATCAAGAAAATCATCTGATTAATTATGAAGATGTACTTGAAAAAGCACGCCAGCATAAGCCGAAGTTAATCGTCGCTGGAGCAAGCGCCTACCCGCGTGCCATTGATTTCAAACGCTTCAGAGAAATTGCTGATGAAATCGGAGCATATTTAATGGTCGACATGGCACATATTGCAGGGTTAGTTGCAGCTGGATTACATGAAAATCCAGTTCCATACGCTGATTTTGTGACAACAACTACTCATAAAACATTACGCGGACCTCGCGGTGGGATGATTCTTTGTAAAGAAGAATTTGCGAAAAAGATTGATAAGTCCATCTTCCCTGGAATTCAAGGTGGTCCATTAATGCATGTGATTGCGGCGAAAGCAGTTGCTTTTGGCGAAGCACTACAAGATGATTTTAAGGCATATGCAAAGCAAATCATTGATAATGCACAACGCCTCGGTGACGCTTTGATAAAAGAAGGAATCCAGCTTGTATCAGGTGGAACGGATAACCATTTACTATTGATCGATGTGCGTTCAGTTGGATTGACGGGTAAAGTGGCTGAAAAAGCATTAGATGATATTGGAATCACAGTAAATAAAAACACGATTCCATTCGATCCTGAAAGTCCATTTGTAACAAGTGGAGTCAGAATTGGGACTGCAGCAGTAACGTCCCGTGGATTTAGTTTAGAAGACATGGATGAAATTGCTTCAATTATTGGATTGGTTCTGAAAAATGTAGAAGACGAAGCAAAACTGGAAGAAGCGAAACAACGAGTGGAAGCTCTTTCTGGAAAATATACTTTATACCCCTCTTTATAATTCATAAAGAGGTTGTCGAAAAGGGTCTGCCCTCACATGCTATCCATCGTTTATCGTGTTCTCTACACGTCTACTAAACGAAATATAGCAATGTGGGGTTAGGCCCTTTCATTATGACAGCCTCCTTTTTAGGATTTGATCCATGTGCTAAAATCAGTTCGTGCGTAAAAAGGATAAAGAACTCATTCACGGTACATGTTAAAAAATATGCTGATTTTTAAACATGTGAGCACATGATTTCTCTATTCATAATTGAAGTTAGATATATTTTTCTGTAAAATGGTTAGAAGTGTGTTTTTTTTGTCGAAATGGCTTTCCGGCAATAAGAAAACCGTCACCATTCCTGTGCGCAAAAATCAATTAATGGAGAGCAATAGGAAATTGGTGAATAATTACATTCCCTACTTTTTAAAAGGGGAAAGAAAAAATCCGGAAATAGAAATGGAGAGAACCTTTAATGGCAAAGGTATATGTATTCGATCATCCACTCATTCAACACAAGTTGGCTTTTATACGAGATGTTCAAACAGGAACGAAGGAATTTCGCGAGCTTGTAGATGAGGTTGCAACCTTAATGGCATTCGAAATTACGAGAGATATGCCACTAAAAGAAGTAGAAATTGAAACGCCAGTTAGCAAAGCGAAAGTAAAAGTGTTGTCAGGAAAAAAACTTGGAATTATTCCTATTTTACGAGCAGGTATCGGAATGGTCGATGGAATCTTGAACTTAATTCCAGCTGCTAAAGTAGGGCATGTTGGTCTATACCGAGATCCCCAAACATTGAAACCAGTAGAATATTATGTGAAGCTTCCAAGTGACTTGGCAGAAAGAGAGTGCATAGTTGTTGATCCAATGCTTGCAACAGGAGGATCTGCAATTGAAGCGATTACGTCTATTAAGAAGCGTGGAGCGGTTAACATTAAATTTATGTGTTTAATTGCAGCTCCTGAAGGCGTTGAATTATTGAAGGAAGCACATCCGGATGTAGATATTTACATTGCTGGTCTTGATGAGAAGCTAAATGACCATGGTTATATCGTTCCTGGACTTGGAGATGCCGGAGATCGATTGTTCGGAACAAAATAAGATAAAACGAGGTGGCAGTCATGTCAAAACAGATTAAGGTTATGACAATCTTTGGTACAAGGCCTGAAGCGATCAAGATGGCTCCATTAGTTCTTGAATTACAAAACCAATCGGAACATTTTGAATCGATTGTTACGGTAACGGCGCAGCATCGCCAAATGCTTGACCAAGTATTAGAAATTTTCTCGATTCAACCAGATTACGATTTGAATATCATGAAGGATCGCCAAACGCTCATTGATGTAACAACAAGGGGCCTCGAGGGTCTTGATGGAGTGATGAAGGAAGTAAAACCAGATATCGTTTTAGTACACGGTGACACGACAACAACATTTGTGGCGAGCTTAGCGGCTTTTTATAATCAGATACCAGTTGGTCACGTGGAAGCAGGACTGCGGACATGGAATAAATATTCACCATTTCCTGAAGAAGCAAACCGTCAGCTGACAGGAGTGATCGCTGACTTGCACTTTTCGCCGACTGTAAAAGCAGCTGAGAACTTAACAAATGAAGGAAAAAATGATGAATTCATCTTTATTACAGGAAATACAGCCATTGATGCACTAAAAACAACAGTGAAAGAGACATATTCACACCCCGTTTTAGATAAAATTGGCGATGACCGTCTCATTTTATTAACGGCTCACCGTCGTGAAAATCTAGGTGAACCAATGCGCAATATGTTCCGTGCGATTAAACGGCTCATTGATGAGCATGATGATGTACAGGTCATTTATCCCGTACACTTGAATCCAGTTGTCAGAGAATTAGCAGCTGAAGTTCTTGGAAACGATCCGCGCATTCATTTAATTGAACCATTAGATGTATTTGATTTCCACAACTTCGCCGCGAAGTCATATCTGATCATGACTGATTCAGGTGGAGTGCAAGAAGAAGCTCCTTCGCTTGGTGTTCCAGTTCTAGTTTTGCGGGATACAACGGAACGTCCTGAGGGAATTGAAGCAGGTACGCTTAAGCTTGCTGGAACAGATGAAGAAACCATCTATAGTCTAGCGACTGAACTGTTAATGGATAAAGAAGCCTATCAACAGATGGCGAAGGCTCACAATCCTTACGGTGATGGACATACATCAGCAAGGATAGCAGAAGCCATTCGTTTTTACTTCAAGCAAACTGACAAAGCTCCAGTAACGTTTGTGCCGGGGAAATAATTAGCGTTTTACAAAGGTCTGATCTTGAACTCTATATACAGTATGAAATGTTCACTGTGTATAGTCGTTGCGAGAACAGATCTTTTTTTGATTCTGCATCTAAAACCTTCTACTTTGAAAAAGGACTTCCCCATATGCATAGACTTGAGCTTAAGTGAAACCATAAGTGAAAGGGGTGTCGCTTTTGCTGAAAAAATGCTTTTCTTTACTAATCATACTCACTTTTATTTGTACAAGTGTAACGTCAGTAGACGCGACACAGTTACCGCCATTGCCAAAACAAATTGAATCCAAAAGTATAAAAGCGATTGTGCTGTTAGAAAAGCCTATATCTACTACTGACATTCAAACAATACTGACAAAATATCCGTCGCTCAAGCTTAGGAAAGTATTCAAACACGCTATCGTAGGATTTTCCGTTAAAGGGAAAAAGGAAGAAATTATGAAACTTAAAAAAGAATATGCAATTTCTGCGATAACAGAGGTTTCGGTTTATCGTGTTCAAGCTGATTCAAGCATTCCTTTTATTGGTGCCGATCAAGCTAGGTCTTTTTTTGATGAAAAAAAACAAAGAATCACGGGAAAAGGTGTAAAGGTTGGCATTATTGATACCGGTATTGACTATACACATCCTGATCTACGAAAAGTGTATAAGGGAGGCCGTGATTTAGTTGATGGAGACCAAGACCCGATGGAAACGAGAGGACAAGGTGACCAATCGACCATACATGGTACACATGTAGCGGGAATTATCGCAGCCAATGGGAAAATGAAAGGTGTAGCCCCGGAAGCTGAAGTGATTGCATATCGAGCGCTCGGTCCAGGAGGGACCGGTAATACTGAACAAGTGTTAGGGGCGATTGAAGCGGCGATTGAAGATAAAGTGGATGTGCTTAATTTATCATTAGGGAATGATGTGAATGGTCCGGACTTGCCCATCTCGATTGCGCTAAATAAAGCGGTGGAAAGCGGGATCGTCGCGGTTACTTCAAATGGAAACTCAGGTCCGGCAGTCTGGACTGTTGGTTCACCAGGCACTGCAGAGAAAGCTATTTCTGTCGGGGCATCGACACCTCCAATGGTTGTCCCATATATGAAAGTAGGGCTAGGAGCGAGGAAGAAAATGATTCAGTTAATGCCTATGCAAGGGACGGAACCATGGGAGCTACGTTTCACACAAGAAATAATGAATGGGGGGAAAGGAAGGGCAGATGATCTAAAACAAGTGAAAGGGAAAATAGCTCTGATAGAGAGGGGGAGCATATCATTTTCTGAAAAGGTCATCAATGCTAAGAAATCAGGAGCGGTTGCCGTTATTATTTTTAACAATACAGAGGGGAATTTTATTGGCAGTGTGACAAAAGGTTTGGGTATACCAGTAGTTTCTATTTCAAAAAAGTCGGGAGAGTTGGTAAAGGGGCAGATTCGGTCTAAGCAGTGGAATGTGCAGTTTGAATATAAGAAGGAACAAGATCAGTTAGCGGATTTCAGTTCAAGAGGGCCGGTTACAGTAAGTTGGGATATTAAACCGGATCTATTGGCACCGGGAGTGGCGATTAATAGTACAATTCCACAGGGATACTTAGAGATGCAGGGGACAAGCATGGCTGCTCCACATGTAGCTGGAGCAAGTGCGCTTATCCTACAGGCACATCCGGAATGGACACCGGATCAAGTGAAGTCTGCCCTAATGAGTACGTCCAAACCACTGTTAGATAAGAAGGGGAAGTTGTATCGTACATTCGAGCAAGGGGCAGGGCGACTGCAAATTGATCAAGCTTTAAAGGCAGATACGCTTCTTTACCCAAGTTCTCTTTCGTTTGGGATGTTCACAAAGAAAGAAGGGATTCACGAACATGAAGAGAAACTCGTCATTGAAAACACCAGTAAGGAGAAGAAACATTACTCATTTCAGATTCCGATGAAAGAAAAGGGGATTACGTGGGATTTACCAGCATCCTTTTCCATTCAATCAGGAGAAAAGAAACAAGTCCAGTTAGGATTACAAATAAACCCAGCACTTATGAAAAAGGGGATTTATGATGGTTACTTAAAGCTGGTTGAAGGCGTGAAGGAAATCAGTCTACCGTTTCTTTATGTGAAGGAGGAACCGAACTATCCAAGAGTAATGGGATTTGAATTCAGTGCCGGTGATCAAGAAGGAATATATCGCTATGAGATGTATTTACCACGTGGCGCTGATGAAGTGGGGATTGCACTTTATGATCCAGATAATTTTCGTTTTGTAGGCTATTTGGATTGGGCGAAAGACGCACCGCAAGGTTTATTTAAGAAGGAATTAGCTAAAGACAAGCTTCCGGTGGCGGGATTGTATACAGCAATAATTTTTGCAAGGAAATTTGGGAAGGAAGATCAGATTGAAACGACCATCATAATTGAATGAAAAAGGTATTTTTGAAAAAGTCAACAAAAAGGCAAAATACAAATGTGAACAATTGGTTAACTATTACCGTTCTGTGACAAAATTCACGAACCACACATTGACATAACCTATTAGGCTATTGTATGCTAACTAAGGGTGTAAATGGTAGGGGTTTCAGAGTCTCAAGACGGTTTTTTTGTCTTTTTCTTTCGGAATATTATTCACATCCTCCACAAATTTCGACCGCAAGGATGCACAATATGCGTCAAATATCGCAGCCCGTATACGGCAATGGCATAAATGTCAGCGATTCTTTCACAATTTGTCGGTTCATTGTATATGAGCATTTTTAATAAGAAGATGCCAAACCGAACGCCTGACACCAAGCCGTAATTTATCACAATCGGTTCTTCTCACTGGACATGCAATACATACTTTTGCGATGCTCCAAAACAGCAAGGAAAATTTTCTCGGGAGATTAACAAAAAGATGCCAGAAATAAACATCGTTTTTAAAAGGCAGAGTAAATACATGGTCTATCTTTTGGCGGCTTTTGTATTAGGCTGGGGATTTACAAATTACCAAACTGTGTTTGGGGGGCTTTTGCTAGGAACTAGCCTAAGTTTGTACAATTTATGGCTAGTCAATCAAAAGATGAAAAAGTTTGATCAAGCAATAACCGAAGGGAGAAAGGTTAAATCTCTCGGAACAATGACCAGATTTGCTTCAGCTGGTTTGGCTGTTATTATTGCACTTGAATACCCAGAACATTTTCATTTAATTAGTGTAGTATTGGGATTGATGACAGCTTATCTTGTCATTATTATAGATTTTTTTATCCACTTAAAACGTCGGTAGTGGGAAGAGAGGTGAATATAGTTGAATCATGGGGCACCAACGCAAGATTTTTTAGGTTTAACCTTTAACTTAAGTAATGTTTTAATGATAACTGTAGCAAGCGTTATTGTTTTCATTATTGCTACACTTGGCTCTCGTAAACTTGCAATGAAACCAACTGGTATGCAAAATTTTATGGAGTGGGTCATGGACTTTATTAAGAACATGATTAATAGTTCAATGGACTGGAAAACGGGTGGCCGTTTCCAACTACTTGGAATGACGTTGATAATGTATTTATTCGTATCGAATATGCTTGGTCTTCCATTTGCGATCACGTATGATCACGTACTTTGGTGGAAATCACCGACAGCAGATCCTGTTGTAACTCTGACTTTAGCAGTCTTAGTTCTAAGTTTAGCACACTATTATGGAATACAAATGAAAGGCTTCAAAGGATACTTGAAAGCATACAAAAACCCAATGACATTAATCGAAGAGTTTTCAAATACTCTGACACTCGGTTTACGTTTGTATGGTAATATCTTTGCTGGTGAAGTATTGCTTGGCTTATTAGCAGGAACACTTGCTATGAGTGGTATTTGGGGCGCCCTTGGAGCCGTCATACCTACATTGGTATGGCAAGGATATAGTATTTTCGTAGGTGCAATTCAATCGTTTATTTTCGTTACGTTAACAATGGTTTATCTGTCTCATAAAGTCAGTTCAGACCATTAATTATAAGTTCATAAGAACTAATTTGCAAAATTATATATCTCGAGGAGGAAATTAATAATGGTAGGTTCAGTAGGTCTTCTTGCAGCAGCAATCGCAATCGGTTTAGCAGCACTAGGTGCAGGTATTGGTAATGGTTTAATCGTTTCAAGAACAGTAGAAGGTATCGCTCGTCAACCAGAAGCTCGTGGAATGCTACAAACTACAATGTTTATCGGTGTAGGTCTAGTAGAGGCAATGCCAATTATCGCTGTAGTTATCGCGTTCATGGTATTAGGTCAATAATAGAACCATTAAAAAGTTCAAAAATGGCGAAGTTCGTTTCATGTGAACCTTCGCCTTTCCTTTATGTCCATATTCAGTATTCATCATATTGCTGAAGAAAATACTATAAAAAAATAAACGAGGCTGTCTCAAGTTAAAGTCAGACTCTTTTGAGACAACCTCATTATAAGTGAAACTCGTGAAGGGAGTGAACCAAGCGTGTTAACAAGCGGTTTAGTATTGGGATTATCTATAAGCAAGTTTAACGGTGGAGATGCCTTGTTCCAACTGGCAATGTTTATCATCTTGTTATTCTTGCTTAAAAAATATGCATTTGGTCCTCTAATGGGCATCATGACTCAACGTGAAGAACATGTTGCATCTGAAATCAATGCTGCAGAAGCAAGCAGACTAGAAGCAAGCAAATATTTAGAAGAGCAGCGTGAACTATTGAAACAATCTCGCGTAGAAGCTACTCAGCTTATTGAAAACGCGAAACAACAAGGTGAGACTCAGCGTGAAGATATTATCATTCAAGCACGTACAGAAGCTGAACGCCTGAAAGAATCAGCAAAACGCGAAATCGTACAAGAAAAGGAAAAGGCTGTCGTTGCATTGCGCGAACAAGTCGCATCCTTGTCTGTTTTAATTGCTTCTAAAGTTATTGAAAAAGAACTATCTGAAGCAGATCAAGAGAAACTAATTAATCATTATATTCAAGAGGCAGGAGAAGAGAGATGAGCGATGTTGCAGTAGCAAAGCGTTATTCGAGAGCTCTTTTCCAAATTGCACAAGAGCAAAACCTTCTTGATCAATTAGAAGAAGAGCTCCGAGCAGTCAAAGAGGTTTTCAGCTCTGATAAGGAACTTTTAGCCTTCCTTACGCAGCCTAAAATCTCAATTAAAGCAAAGAAAAATGTAATTACACAAGCTTTTTCAAGCGTCTCTCCCAGTATTCAAAATACGCTTCTCATTATGATTGAACGTCATCGTACGGATTCAATCGCAGAAATGGCGCGTGAATTTATTGAACTGGCTAATGAAGCAAAATCAGTAGCAGAAGCGACAGTATATACAGTTCGTCCACTGACTGATAGCGAGAGTGAGGCTGTGTCTTCCGTATTCGCAGCCAAAGTGGGAAAACGTACATTGAAAATTACTAATATTGCTGACAGCAGCATTCTTGGCGGGATCAAACTTCGTATCGGCAACCGTATTTTTGACGGAAGTGTTAACGGAAAGCTTGAACGCCTTAGCAGACAACTATTAAGCTAATATTCACAGTTAGGGGTGAAATTCATGAGCATTAAAGCTGAAGAAATCAGTGCGCTGATAAAGGCGCAAATTGAAAACTACCAGTCTGAAATTAAAGTAAGCGACGTTGGGACTGTCATCTCTGTTGGGGACGGAATTGCACGCGTTCACGGTTTAGATAATGTAATGGCAGGAGAGCTCGTAGAATTCGCAAATGGTTCAATGGGGCTATCTCAAAACCTTGAAGAGAACAATGTTGGTATCGTTATTCTTGGACCTTTTAGAGATATTCAAGAAGGCAGTGAAGTTCGTCGTACAGGACGGATTATGGAAGTACCAGTAGGTGAAGAATTAATTGGCCGTGTCGTGAATCCATTAGGACAACCAGTTGATGGACTAGGTCCGATCAATACGACTCACACCCGTCCAATCGAAAGCCCAGCTACAGGTGTTATGGACCGTAAATCTGTTCATGAACCATTACAAACAGGTATTAAAGCGATTGACGCTCTAGTTCCGATTGGTCGAGGACAACGTGAGTTAATTATCGGGGATCGCCAAACAGGTAAAACATCTGTTGCGATTGATACGATTTTGAACCAATCTGACCAAGATATGATTTGTATCTACGTAGCAATCGGACAAAAAGAATCGACTGTACGTAATACAGTTGAAACATTCCGTAAGCATGGCGCGTTGGATTACACAATCGTTGTAACGGCGTCTGCTTCTCAACCGGCTCCACTATTATACTTGGCTCCTTATGCGGGTGTATCAATGGGTGAGCATTTCATGTTCCAAGGCAAGCATGTGTTAATTGTCTATGATGATCTTTCAAAACAAGCATCTGCATACCGTGAACTGTCCTTGCTACTTCGTCGTCCACCAGGTCGTGAAGCATTCCCAGGAGACGTATTCTACTTGCACTCACGTTTACTCGAGCGTGCAGCTAAATTAAACGATACATTAGGTGCTGGTTCAATTACTGCACTTCCATTTGTTGAAACTCAAGCAGGCGATATTTCTGCTTATATCCCAACAAACGTAATCTCTATTACGGATGGACAAATTTTCTTGCAGTCTGATTTATTCTTCTCTGGTGTACGCCCGGCGATTAACGCAGGACTTTCTGTATCCCGTGTTGGTGGATCAGCTCAAATTAAAGCGATGAAGAAGGTTGCTGGAACACTACGTCTTGACCTTGCCTCTTACCGTGAGTTGGAAGCATTCTCTCAATTCGGTTCTGACCTTGATAAATCAACGCAAGCGAAACTAAATCGTGGTGCACGTACAGTTGAGGTGCTTAAACAAGATCTTAACAAGCCAATCAAAGTAGAAAAGCAAGTTATGATTCTGTTTGCTCTAACTCGTGGACATTTAGACGATATTCCTGTAAAGGACATTCTTCGTTTTGAAGAGGGATACTATTCATTCCTAGATCGTTCTCACTCTGATTTATTAGACCACATCCGTACGACAGGTAACCTTCCTGAAGAGGATGCAATTGTAGCTGCTATCAATGAATTCAAAAAGAACTTTGTAGCATCTGAATAATCGGCCTAATTAAATTTTACAAGGGTGGTGAGAATGAATGGCCTCTTTACGCGATATAAAGTCTCGTATTAACTCGACTAAAAAGACTAGTCAAATTACCAAAGCGATGCAAATGGTTTCTGCTTCAAAATGGAACCGTGCTGAATCCAATGCGAAAAGGTATGCTCCTTATATGGAGAAGATTCAGGAAGTCGTAATGAGTATTGCTAGCGGAAGTACCGACGCATCACATCCGATGCTTAAGACTCGACCAGTTAAGAAAACTGGTTATGTTGTCATTACAGCGGATAAAGGTTTGGCCGGTGCTTACAACAGCAGTGTGCTTCGTCACGTCTTTAAAACGATTCAACAACGCCACAAATCAGCCGATGAATATGTCATTATTGCCATCGGAAGAGTTGGCCGTGATTTCTTTGTCAGTCGGAAAATGCATGTGGAGCTTGAAGTAATTGGAGTGCCTGACCAACCATCGTTTTCAGACATTAGTGATATAGCAAAATCGACAGTGAATTTATTTCAAAATGAATTGTGTGACGAGTTATATATGTACTACAATCACTATGTCAGTGCCATCTCTCAAGAGGTAACGGAAAAGAAAATTCTGCCGCTGACAGATATCGAACTTTCAGGGTCGTTAACTTCTTATGAATATGAACCGGATGCTGAAGCAATTCTTGAGGTTTTGTTACCTCAGTATGCAGAGAGCTTAATTTACGGAGCCTTACTAGATGGAAAAGCGAGTGAGCACTCGGCACGTATGACTGCGATGAAAAGCGCGACAGATAATGCGAAAGAGATTATCGACTCCTTATCATTGCAATATAACCGTGCGCGTCAAGCAGCAATCACGCAAGAAATTACTGAAATTGTCGGCGGTGCCGCAGCATTAGAATAAACTAAAGTGTCTTAAAAATATATGGATCAGGTAAGCCTAGACGATTGCTTCCTGTTCTACAATCATAGATAGTCGTCAAACATAATGACAGGAGGGAAAACGATGAATATTGGACGCGTTACTCAAGTTATGGGTCCGGTAGTTGACGTGAAGTTTGATAACGGACAGCTACCTAAGATCTATAATGCGTTAAGAATTGAAAATACATCATCTGGTACTGGCTTAACTCTTGAAGTTGCCTTGCATTTAGGTGATGATTCAGTTCGTACAATTGCGATGTCTTCCACAGATGGATTGACACGTGGAGCAGAAGCTGTTGATACAGGGGCTCCGATTTCCGTACCTGTAGGAGATGTGACATTGGGACGTGTTTTCAACGTATTAGGAGAAAACATTGATCTTGATGCACCTATTCCTGTAGAAGCACGTAGAGATCCAATCCATAGACAAGCACCTACATTTGACCAACTTTCTACTGAGGTAGAAATTTTGGAGACAGGTATTAAAGTAGTAGATCTTCTTGCACCTTATGTTAAGGGTGGGAAAATTGGTCTATTCGGTGGTGCCGGTGTAGGTAAAACGGTATTAATTCAAGAACTTATTAACAACATTGCCCAAGAACATGGTGGTATTTCTGTATTCGCAGGCGTTGGTGAGCGTACTCGTGAAGGAAATGACCTTTACTTCGAAATGAGTGACTCTGGTGTTATTAAGAAAACAGCTATGGTATTCGGACAAATGAATGAGCCACCTGGTGCACGTATGCGTGTTGCCTTAACTGGTTTGACAATGGCTGAATACTTCCGTGATGAGCAAGGACAAAACGTATTGTTATTCATCGATAACATTTTCCGTTTCACACAAGCAGGTTCTGAGGTTTCTGCCCTTCTTGGCCGTATGCCTTCAGCGGTTGGTTATCAACCAACACTTGCAACTGAAATGGGGCAATTACAAGAACGAATTACTTCAACAAACGTAGGATCTGTTACATCGATTCAAGCAATCTATGTACCGGCAGATGACTATACGGATCCAGCTCCAGCAACAACTTTTGCTCACTTAGATTCAACAACGAATCTTGAGCGTAAATTGTCTGAAATGGGGATTTATCCAGCAGTTGATCCATTGGCTTCTTCTTCTCGTGCACTTAGCCCTGAAATCGTAGGTGCTGAGCACTATGCAATAGCACGTCAAGTTCAAACCACACTGCAAAAATATAAAGAACTACAAGATATCATTGCCATCTTGGGTATGGATGAGTTAAACGACGATGAGAAGTTAGTTGTTGCCCGTGCTCGTAGAATTCAAAACTTCTTGTCACAAAACTTCCATGTGGCAGAGCAATTCACTGGACAAAAAGGTTCTTACGTACCGGTTAAAGAAACGGTCAAAGGCTTCAAGGAAATCCTTGAAGGTAAGTATGATGATCTTCCAGAAGATGCGTTCCGTTTAGTAGGAAGAATTGAAGAAGTTATTGAAAAAGCAAAGCAAATGGCGTAATAAAGGGACCGAGGAGGGTATGAAATGAAGACGATAAAAGTCAGTGTTGTTACTCCCGATGGCCCAGTATATGATGCAGAAGTAGAAATGGTAAGCGCAAAGGCAAAGAGCGGGGAACTAGGAATCATGGCCGGCCATGTTCCTATGGTAGCTCCTCTTGATATAGCTGCTGTCCGTCTTAAAAAAGAAGGCCGTACAGACTATATTGCCATTAATGGAGGCTTCTTGGAAGTTCGTCCAGATGTGGTTACGATTCTTGCTCAATCTGCAGAAAGAGCTGAAACTATCGACCTTGTCCGGGCACAATCGGCTAAAGAGCGTGCAGAGAAGAGATTGCAGGGAAACCCTGATTCAATCGATATAAAACGAGCTGAAATAGCGTTAAAACGTGCAGTCAACCGGATTAGTATTGCAGAAAATAAATAATACTTAATAAGTGGTTATCCCAAGAGGGTTTGACCTCACACTCTAAATTCCGTTTATAGTTTCATTTTCCGTCTCATAAACGATATTTAGTAGATGTGGGGTCTGATTCTTTCGCTATGGGATAGCCCTTATTTTTTGAACATCATCATATGTTTGTTTGGTGCTTTATCCTACTCTTAACGGGCAGTAAGACCCCCGCCTCAAGGCTTAGAGGAATCGAAGGAGCGTAGGATAAAGAAACCTCTCACTAATTGAAGTTTTACTTTAGTTACAAAAGATCGCAAAATTTCTCTTTTTCTATGAATTTTTTAAAAAATTTTTGGTCATATTTCCTTTTAAATTCCAAGTTCCAAACAGTTATGTGCTATAATAGGGACTGGGTGTTTTTTTAAGGAGGATTATGTATGTTTTCAGCATTTAGCCAACAGGCGCTGATTGGAATTGTTTCACACCTGTTTTTTATTGCCGTAACGTGGTGGGCTCTCCAAGCTTTAAATTTCGAGAAGCTGTTAAAAGCAAACTCCGTATTGAAGGCAAGAGTTCTTTACACACTTTTGACAGTTGCAATTGGATCAGCTGTAAGCAATTTCTTCTTAGATTACCTCTTTTATTCGCAGCAACTTCCATATATGTTTAATCAGTAACACTGATGTTTTAAGATTTTGTCAATTACTGACGATACATTTTAAGTATGTCTTACCTCCCTACCGGAAAAGATGGTACCAAAGGGAGGGATTCAAAGTGAAAAAAACGTTAACATACATCGTGTTTCTTGGTTTTATACTGATTTTCCTTGGGAATAGTACAAGTGTAGCTAAGAATAAGTCAGATATAGAAAAAATAATCGAACAGCTAGAAGCGAACATAAATATAGAAATAGGCGATTGGTCTGTATATGCACGTGAAAAAACTTTGATGATTGAAACAAGGAAAGACTTCAATAAAGAAGTGAAGAAACTTCAAAGAATATTTCCCGACTTCACCTGGACAATTACAGCTGAAGAGGAGAAATGGACAGCCACTGCGACATATGTGGATCCACAAACAAATTTAACAGAATCGCTTCATTTAATGTCTACTCAAGAAAAATCTGATATTGTAAGCTATCTGATTTATGAGGCTAAAGGTCATAGCTGGAATGCAGATTATTCCTCCTTTATTGAAGGGGATTTCCAAGACAGGAAAAAAGTCATATTTCGAGGGAAACCGGCAACTTTCACTTGTGTTAAAGGGACATTCAATGATAATATTGATACGGTTTTAACCTCGGAATCTATAAAGCTATTAGGTTTATTTCAGGCAGAGGAAATGGAAAGCATAAAGGAGCCTCATTTTATCTCGGTGTCTGCAAAATCTAACATGTTTACCGAAACATTGACACATGAATCTATGAACTTGCAACTTGCGTTAAGAACAGATGGATTGGGCGAAAAAACAACCTTTGTAGTTGGCACACCCATCATTACGTTTGAATATTAATATAGAGAAATTGGACGCGGAGGGGAATACTCTTGGAAAAAATCATCGTCCGCGGCGGTAGAAGGCTTAGCGGAATTGTTAAAGTAGAGGGAGCAAAAAATGCCGTTTTGCCGGTTATCGCCGCAACACTATTGGCTAGTGATGGAAAAAGCATTATTAAGGACGTTCCAACGCTCTCCGATGTATATACAATTAATGAAGTATTGCGCAACTTGAATGCTGAGGTTGCCTTTGATAATAATGAAGTTACTGTAGATGCATCTAGAGGGCTATTAGATGAAGCGCCGTTCGAATATGTTCGAAAAATGCGTGCTTCTGTATTGGTTATGGGTTCTTTACTAGCAAGAAATGGGCGTGCTCGTGTAGCATTACCTGGTGGATGCGCAATCGGTTCGCGTCCTATTGACCAGCACTTAAAAGGCTTTGAAGCAATGGGTGCGAAAGTGAAAGTTGGAAATGGCTTTATTGAAGCTGAAGTGAATGGCCGACTCAAGGGGGCAAGAGTATATCTTGATTTCCCAAGTGTAGGGGCAACAGAAAATATTATGATGGCTGCAACACTTGCAAAGGGTATAACTGTGCTCGAAAACGTTGCCAAGGAACCAGAAATTGTGGATCTTGCTAACTTCCTGAATAAAATGGGAGCAAAGGTTAAAGGTGCAGGAACAGGTACATTGAAAATTGAAGGTGTAGAAAAGTTATACGGTGCTGAACATTCAATCATTCCAGACCGCGTTGAAGCTGGTACATTCATGGTAGCTGCTGCAATTACGGGTGGTAATGTCCTTGTCAAAGGAGCAGTTCCAGAACATCTCACTTCTTTAATTGCAAAAATGGAAGAAATGGGTGTCGAAATTCACGAAGAATATGAAGGGTTACGTGTAATTGGTCCAGACTCTTTAAAGGCTATCGATATTAAAACGATGCCTCACCCAGGATTTCCAACTGACATGCAGTCACAAATGATGGCATTGTTGTTGCAAGCTAAGGGAACAAGCATGATTACAGAAACAGTATTCGAAAACCGCTTCATGCATGTTGAAGAATTCCGTCGTATGAATGCAAATGTTAAAATTGAAGGCAGATCGGTCATCATAAATGGACCATCCAATCTTCAAGGAGCAGAAGTAGCAGCTACCGATCTACGTGCTGCAGCGGCTCTTGTTTTAACAGGCTTGGTAGCTGAAGGGGTAACACGTGTAACGGAATTAAAGCATCTTGACCGCGGCTATGTGGACTTCCACGGTAAATTAGCAGCTCTAGGGGCAGATGTTGAACGTGTAAACGACGAACATACAATTGAAATTAAAAACATTGCAGCAGATTTGAATGCATAATTGATAATAGTGGCTGGACTTTGAATGTGAAGTCCAGCTTCTTTTTTTTGTTGTCCAATGCTTGCAAATGAGTTTGGCTTAATCTATCCACGGCTGTAACACTCCACAGATGAAAGTTCCTCTTCCACTAACTTTATGACTTCCCTGCTAAGCTAAGCGATGATTCCCTAGGTTTACTTTACTCCCCAACTTGATCAAAATACCCACCAGAATGGAACAAAACGAAAGCCTTATGAAAGGAAAACATTTTTTCGTATTGGTATAAGTAAACTTCTAGAAAAATAGTGCATAGTTACGGCTAATAAGCTATGAACATACTAAGATAGTTTCAAAATAAAGGTCATAATTGCTTGTCCCAACCCATATATTTGTCATGAGAGAAGGGGAGGTGTGGGAACGTAGGACTCTCCCATTCGAAAGATAAAGTGAAACTTCTATCAGCGGGATGCAAGTCCCCACTGATAGTTAGTTGAACCGGGATAAAATGATAGAGGACTCGTTTCTGCCACAATTCCACCTTCAATGCATACAAAGGGAGGCCCAGGAATATTGAGAGCATTTAAGCCGATCATCACACTATTTTTAACTGTAGCATTTGTTACACTTATGATCCCTGCATTACTTGTGCTTCCATTTTCAAAAGATAAAGAGGGTGGTAAATTATCCGAAGCTGTGGAGCAACCCATAGAAAATGTTGACACAACAGAGGTGTCAGGTGTAGATGTCGCTGTGTATCGATCTGCCGAAGAAGAGATTCAAACGATTCCGTTAGAATCATACGTTGTCGGTGTGGTGGCAACAGAAATGTATGCAGATTTTGAATTAGAAGCATTAAAAGCTCAGTCTCTGGCAGCGAGGACGTATATTGTGGATTTGTTGCTGGCAGATAATGTTGTTGGAGTACCAAAAGGAGCCGATGTGACAGATACGGAATTGCACCAGGTGTATCGAAATGATGCGGAGCTGAAGAAATCGTGGGGTTCCGATTATACATGGAAAATCAAGAAGATTAAAGATGCGGTAAATGCGACAAAAGGGCAAATTTTAACGTATGATGGCAAACCGATCACAGCGTCCTTCTTCTCAACTAGCAATGGGTATACCGAGAATTCAGAAGATATTTGGACAAGTGCTTATCCTTATCTAAAAAGTGTGGCAAGTCCTTGGGATAAATCATCACCGAAGTTTTATAATAATGAAACGATATCCGTAGCTGATTTTCAAAAAAGATTAGGTGTTAAACTGCCAGCAGGAAATGAAATCGGTACTGTAAAGGCTCGTACAAAAGGAAATCGAGTAAGTAAGGTGGTTATAGCAGGCAAAGAACTAACTGGAGTGGAAGTTCGTGATAGCTTGGGCCTGAAATCAACAGACTTTACTTGGGAGCGAAAAGGCAAGAACATTATCATTACGACAAGGGGTTTCGGTCATGGAGTTGGAATGAGCCAGTACGGTGCAAATGGAATGGCTATAGAAGGGAAAAAATCTGATGAAATTGTAAAATATTATTATCAAGGTGTTACGATTCAGCCTTCGAACGCAATATTGAATACCATCACAGCAAAAAAGTAAGGCTAGGCTAAACAATATGATTGGTAATTAGATCTTTGGCCGCACAAGCTTTTCAGTCAGAGCTAAAGGGGCCAAAGATCAACAACGTCAGAGAAAGTGAAATCTCCTTCACTGACGGTTAGTTGAACCAATCAATCGGACCTTTACGTGCAGTTGTCCCCCCACTTATCTCCTTTGTTCCTCATAAGCGTGAGATAAAATAGCAATGAAATAAAAAAAGGCTGTCTCAAAAGCCAAGGATCAAATCCTTATGAGACAGCCTTTTTCGTCATTTTTTCAATGATTGTAAGAAAACCACGATGATGCTTGAAATAGTGATAGCGTACATGGAAATAAGCGGCTAACACGCCAATTACATCTTTGACAACATCAATAAGGCTTGCTGAGCGGGCAGGTATGAAGGATTGGTGTATTTCATCACAAACGCCATACAAACACGCTAAAATGGCAGCTAGGATACTCCAGGAGCTGGTTAATTTACTATGAGCAGCAAGAGCAGCAGCGAACAGTATATAAAGAATCGCAAATTCAACCAAATGAAGAGCTTCCTTGATGAAATGATCGACAGAAGAGGATGGAAGATCGAGAATTAAATCATCAGGCTGACTAGACATATACCAAATAGCTCCCATATAAACAAACGGCAGAACCGTCAAGAATAGCTTCAAGAATTTTCTCATGAATGAATACTTCCTTTAGTAAGTGATTGTTGCCATTGTATCAAGAATTTTCTTATAGGGAAAGAACAAAGCGTAAGCGACTTGAAAAAGGCGGAATGGCGAAATTCCATAAAAAAACATATTTTTCATCTTACGAAACCGTACCATTACCACACGTATCACACTAAACTCGCCTCATCACAATGGCAGCGGTGCGCAGCTGAATTTTGAAGTACTTTCTATAATAAAATCAGTTAGTTGCTAATTAGACTAGAGATATTTAGAAAGTAGCGAAGCCCGACTCCCATACCCTTAAAGGAATGAAATAATTACCATGCATAAAAAATTCAAGTTAAACAAAAAATAAATCTAAAAAAATTTTATGGCAGATGTATATAATTGCAGCAATCTGTTCAGAATGATTGCTGAGGTGATTAATTATGAGAGAGGAAGAAAACAAACCAACTTCCAAAAAGTCCATTCTCCGACGTATTCAGAATAAACGTTGGGCATTACCAGCAATTTATATCGCAAGTGCCGCATTGATTTTGGCCGGTGCCATTTGGGCACAGAACAGTTTTAACGATTCAGCTGACAACTCAACAGATAAAGAAGAGGCAACTGGATTAGGCAATAACATGGAAGAGCCTGCGATTGAAGTAAACAGCCATCTTGAAAAAATTAACATGCCGATAGCGGATTCCCAACTCGCGGTCATTAAGAAAGAGTTTTATGACAAAGAGGCTGACAAAGAAAAACGTGCTGCTGCATTAGTCTTTTATAATAATCGTGTTATGCAAAACAAAGGACTGGATATCGCAGCTAAAGACGGTGGTGCATTCGATGTTGTAGCTTCTTTAAGCGGGAAAGTAAATAAAGTTAAAGAAGATTCTTTGCTTGGAAATGAAGTAGAAATTGAACATGAAAATGGTGTGACTACTCGTTATCAATCTATTACAGACATTAAAGTAGCGGTTGGCGACAAAGTGAAACAAGGTGCTGTGATTGCCAAAGCAGGTAGGAGTCTCTTGAATGAAGAGGCTGGAACACATGTCCACTTTGAAATTCGCCAAGATGATGTTGCTTTAAATCCAAATGCTATTTTCGGAAGTCAGTTGGCATCCCTTGAAACAAAGGACGAAGCTGCTGATAAAAACCCAAGTGGTGTAAGTGAAGAAGAAGATCCAGCGAATTCGGATTCTGAAGCAATTGAAGACCCATCTGACGCAAAATCTAGTGACGATCATACAAAAGAAGATCCTTCTGATTCTGAAATGGGTAACACTGAAGAAGGCTGATAAAGTGAAACTTCTATCAGTAGGGTTGTTCTGCATCTCCCACTGATAGTTAGTTAAAATTTCCATGTATGGAGTTTGTTCACTCCATACATGAGTTCGTTAAACTAAACTAAATGAATCAAAACAAAATGGTACGACCGTAAACAACAACTGAAAATTTGGTGAGATCCCTATCATAAAGATGGGGATTTTTTATATGGCTATCTTAACCCTTTCTTCTTTTACAAAATCCCTTTATTTCTGACAAATTTCTCGGGAAATAATTTGAAAGCACGCATTAACTTTTGGAAAATTACGATAAATATTTCCGGAAGTTGTTCTAAAGTGTGCATATATCTTCATCCGTACTAATAAACTGATACAAACCATACAAAGAGAGTGTTTGAGGTGAGTAGTCGTTTAAATCTAATGATAAATCCAGTTGAAGATATATGAATCGATAATTTCCGGGGCAACGGTCGTTTTTAAGCCAAAAGCGAATCTCATTTCACACTTCTCACATCCAATTTAGGGAGGTCGAGTGGTGTGCACGATTACATCAAAGAAAGAACTATCAAGATAGGAAAGTATATCGTGGAAACAAGAAAAACTGTTCGTGTGATTGCGAAGGAGTTTGGTGTATCCAAAAGTACAGTCCATAAAGATTTAACCGAGCGATTACCTGAAATTAATCCTGAATTGGCCAATGAGGTGAAGGATATTTTGGATTATCATAAATCTATCCGGCATCTTCGAGGTGGAGAAGCAACAAAGTTGAAATATAAGCGGTCAGAGCGCGAAGAGGAAATATTGAAAAGATAGCTTTTCCCTCATTAACGGGACTAACAATCAGTGGGGATGAAGAACCCCCCACTGATTGAAGTTTCACCTTATGTAAAAATAAAACCGGTATTTGCTATCCTGATTCAGTTTCGGTGGTTTAAAAGGGAAATACTTAGTAAAAAGTGTTACCTTTTAAGAACCACGGGAAGCGGGGTATGACAACAAAAACCGGTTTTTGTGATGCGTAAAAAAAATTCCCATTTCAAGGATATAGACCTACCTTCCACCTTTTCAATATGTTAAAATAAACAATTAGGAGTAAGTAGGCTTTTATGAGGATTCAAGGAGGATTTAAATCATGTTTGCTAGGGATATTGGAATAGATCTCGGAACAGCTAATGTGCTGATCCATGTCAAAGGTAAAGGAATTGTGTTAAATGAGCCATCCGTATTAGCCATCGATAAAAATACGAACCGTGTATTAGCGGTCGGTGAAGAAGCTAGAAAGATGGTTGGTCGTACACCAGGAAACATCGTTGCGATTCGCCCGTTAAAGGATGGAGTCATTGCTGATTTTGATGTAACTGAATCGATGCTTAAGCATTTTATAAATAAGTTAAATGTTAAAGGATTTTTATCGAAACCAAGAATTCTAATTTGCTGTCCAACTAATATCACGAGTGTTGAGCAGAAGGCCATTAAAGAGGCAGCTGAAAAAAGCGGAGGTAAGAAAATTTACCTAGAAGAAGAGCCGAAAGTGGCGGCAATAGGAGCGGGGATGGATATTTTCCAGCCAAGCGGAAATATGGTCGTTGACATTGGCGGAGGTACAACAGACATCGCAGTCCTATCTATGGGGGACATTGTAACCTCATCGTCCATAAACATGGCGGGCGATAAATTTGATAATGAAATTTTGAATTACATCAAACGTAAATATAAACTGCTCATTGGTGAAAGAACGTCAGAAGATATCAAGATAAAGATCGCAACTGTTTTTCCTGGATCGCGGAAGGAAGAAATTGATATTCGTGGACGTGATATGGTTTCTGGATTGCCTAGGACAATTACTGTTCATTCTGAGGAAATTGAAGAGGCACTGCGTGAACAAGTTTCTATTATTGTCCAAGGTGCTAAGAGCGTTCTAGAACGCACACCACCTGAATTATCAGCAGATATTATTGACCGCGGCGTTATTCTTACAGGTGGCGGAGCCCTTCTGCACGGAATTGACTTATTGCTAGCAGAAGAATTGAAAGTCCCAGTACTAGTCGCAGAGAATCCTATGGACTGTGTAGCGATTGGAACGGGAATTATGCTGGATAATATGGATAAATTACCACGCCATAAATTTGGTTGATTCAATAGAAGCGCACACTTTTTGTACCTTCATTTTGACGGGACTGAGGATTCTCGGTTCCTGTTTCTTATTCGAAATCGAGTTATAAAACCTACGAAGTTTTTTTAACCAATTCCTTTACAATTGACGATTTTAATGCCTCAAGCAGTCCTACTATAATTAGTATTAAGTTACCCTAGAAACCTTCCGATATAGTAAATAGACATATGGAACAACAACCATAAGACTGTTTAGAAAAAAATATTCCAGATAGCTGAAGATTACAGCTTTTTGTATGAAGGACATGGGGATGGGTCTTCGTGACTTATACATATAGCTAGCCTGCTTAGCAGGTATACTTATAGTATCGAGAAAGCATCCGAAATTCAGGCTTCGCACCGCTATCATTGTGATAAGGTGAGTGTAGCGTGTTTCATGGTCTATCCTTCATAGTAACTAGTGGCGTTTGAACGCCATTTTAGATTTTGTATATATCAGAGGTGATCAATGATGTTCAGAGGATTTTACACAGCGGCTTCCGGAATGCTTACTCAACAAAGGCATGCGGAAATGTTGACGAATAATTTATCAAATGCGAACACGCCTGGATTTAAAACAGACCAAGCAAGCGTGAGGTCGTTCCCTGAAATGCTTATGCAACGAATAGGTCAAAAAGCGACAACACCAAACGGGAAAATCAGTTTACCAATTTATTCACAGGTGGGCTCTCTCAGTACAGGTGTCTATATGCAAGAGGCGACGCCCTTGTATACGCAAGGTGACATCCGAGAAACCCAATTAGCGACCGATTTGGCGATTGTTAATGGGAACCTTCCATTGAATCAGGAAAATGGCAAACCAGGCACGCTTCTCTTTGTTGTTGAAAATAGTGTGGGTGAAGCGCGTTACACGAGAAATGGGAACTTTACATTGGATGGCGCTGGATACTTGACCACAGCTAGTGGAAATTATGTGCAGGATGTCAATAATAACCGAATTCGCGTGAATAGCGAGAACTTCTCCGTCAGTGAAGAAGGCATGATTATAGAAAACAACCAACCAGTAGCCCGCATTGGAGTTGCATTCGCAAGGGATCCTTACCAACTCATTAAAGAGGGAGACGGATTATTCCGTGCAGAAGGAGCAAGGCTTGCTAACGCCTATAATACTGCAGGTGTATCGTTTAATTTAAAGCAGGGCTATTTGGAAGGGTCTAACGTCGATCAGGCGCAAACAATGACTGACATGCTTACTACTTATCGTACGTTTGAAGCGAATCAGAAAATATTACAAGCATACGATAAAAGTATGGACAAGGCTGTCAATGAAATTGGTAGGCTCTAAAGAATAAGGGGGAAATATAGTGAATCGCATGATGATTACATCAACTAATACACTCTCTCAGCTTCAGCTAAAATTGGATACGATTAGCAATAATATAGCAAACGTGGATACAACAGGCTATAAACGGAAAGAAGCAAATTTTACGGATCTGCTTGTACAGCAATTCAATAATCAAACAACTGCGTCTCAGGAAATCGGGCGTTTGACGCCAAATGGAATACGCCAAGGAACAGGGGCCAAACTTGGTCAATCACAACTTATCCTGACACAAGGTTCATTAAAAACGACGAATCGTAGCCTAGATGCCGCCTTTACAAAGCCGGATTTGTTTTTTAGTGTACGTGTTTCAGATGCAAATGGAGAAAACATACGCTATACACGTGATGGAGCCTTTTTTATGACACCTGTAGATGGAAATGATCATCAAGTTATGCTTGTTACGGGTGATGGGAATTCTGTTCTTGATGAATTCAACCGCCCAATTGTTGTAAACGGGAATGTAACAGATATTAGCATGTCCGAAAATGGACAGATTAAGATAGAGACGAGTGATCGAGGAACACAAACCTTTGAGTTAGGCATTGTGTCTGTTAAGAAGCCGCAATTTATGGAGCAGCTAGGCGGTAATGTATTAGCACTCCCCTCAAATTTTAACCAATTGAATATGAATGCAGAAGATATTTTGACATCATTAACAGGCGGCTTGCGCGGCGAGATTTCTATGACACAAGGAGCGTTGGAAGGCTCCAATGTAGACTTGTCGAAGGAAATGTCTAATCTGATTATGGTTCAGCGACAATATCAATTCCAATCAAGAGCGATTACAATGGCTGATCAAATGCAAGGAATAGTGAACAGTATCAGATAAGTGAAACATCCATCAATAAAGATCAAGCCGCTGATTATTATGGGGGCATAACGGCCTGTTAAACCGGGATAAAAAGGAGCTATTGTACACAAGCATGGAAGAAAAAACTTTAACCAGAGATGATTTTAAACAGAAAAAGGAAAATAAGGAACAGACGAAACGAAAAATTCGAATCAGACTGTTACCGCTTTGGTTCAGGGTGTTACTTGTTACAGTATTGATTGTTGTATCAGTAGTCTCCGGATCAATTGTCGGCTATAGTATGATGGGTGGCGGAGCAATGGTTGATGTATTTAAAAAGTCAACCTGGACTCACATTTTTGATTTAGTATACAGCGAGAAATAGAGGGCCAATCCAGGTCAACTGGTGATGGCTTTTCTTATAAGGAGGAAAAAGGAATGCTTGATATTAATCAAATTAAAGAAATTATTGCGCATCGCTATCCTTTTTTATTAGTGGATCGCATAATTGAAGTGGAAGATGGAAAACGTGCAGTAGGCTTGAAAAACGTTTCAGCAAATGAATCTTTCTTTAATGGTCATTTCCCTGAGTATCCAGTCATGCCTGGTGTGCTTATTGTGGAAGCACTTGCTCAAGTAGGGGCAGTAGCGATGCTTAAGCAAGAGGAATATAGAGGGAGACTAGCCTTTTTTGCTGGAATTGATAACTGTCGTTTTAAGAGACAAGTCGTTCCAGGAGACCAATTAAAACTTGAAGTTGAAATCACGAGAATGCGTGGTTCTATTGGCAAAGGAAGAGCAGTGGCCACTGTAGATGGCGAAATTGCTTGTGAAACAGATATTATGTTTGCCTTTGGAGATAAATCATAATAGTAGAGTAACAAAGGGTACGGATAAAGATTCCGTGCTCTCTTTTTTTGTCCGCGAGAGGAAAATTTGGAAAATGTTACTTTTATAGAAACGAGAGAAATTCCCTTTTTCGGGTATTCTAAATAAGGACCATTAGAATATGGCTCACAACATAAGGAGGAATACAACATGGTGAAAAAAAGAATATTAGCTTTGCTTGGGTACTCATTTTTATCAATAATGATGTTAGCGGGATGTGCGACGAACGATAACAATAATCCTGCTCCTGAAAAAGATAATGTCCCAATGGATAACAATGTAAATGAACCAGGGAATGATGTTGCTCCAGATTTGGACAAAGACATAAATCAAAAAGAAAATAATCTTAAAAATGATGTAAAAGATGGAGTAGATAACAACGACTTAAATGGAACAGATACGAATATCAATGGAGATACAAATATGAATGGTACACATAAGCATGAAGATAACAAATAGTTTTTATTAAAACAGGTGGTAATCTCCGCCTGTTTTGTTTCGATTCTATAACGAAAATAATTTAATTGTTATAAATGATTCCTTTTACTGGCGATATTTGATATGATTTTAGCAAGAGCAGAGGAGCTAAATGTAGGAGGTCCATTTTATAAAATGTTAAAAGATCTTTCACCAGGAGTAAAAATAAGTATAACTCGCTCTATATCAATTACTTTTGAGCAATATATGAACAAAATCAACTGGAATGAAAAACAGTTTGATTATGAAGCGTACATGGGCGAATGGAAAGAATACTTAAATAAATCAGCTACTTGGTATGATAAGGTAAGCAATGATATAAAAGCGAATTCGGAGTTTCATGAGGAATTAGCGGTGAAAATTAATGAAACGATTAATAAGATTCTTTCAGAAAAACCGAAGAAAGAGCAAATGGAAGAGATAGAACGACTGCAAAAACTTACGAAAACAGAATATGATTATACTTGTCGCGCGGAAGCTCGTTTTGTCATAGAGAAGCTCACAAGGGAATTGACAAACTCCAAATAAAAAAGTCATATTGAAGCACTTATATCCTTTCGTAAATTCCCTCTGCAAACTTGAACGAATGAGACATGTCAACAATATGTAAATGAAAAAAGCAAAAGCAAAGAGTTCTTTGCTTTTGCTTTTTTCATTGGCTTTTGCCAGTGAGGAGTTACACGCTTTATGAGGTTGTTCAAAAAGCCCGGTAAAAAAGCTTGCGAATTGCACCAAAGCTCTGTCTTTTCTCGAACTTCTCGGCTCTTTTTGAACACGCACTTTATGATTTTTTTGTAGTGATAAATGGAGGCTGAGAAATGATTTTTTCTTTGAATTGCGTAAGTAAGTCCTCGCCGGAAATGCCTTTGTCGATTAAATCCTCAAGAAGTAACTCTGCATACTTACTACGGGCTCTTTGCAAATGACCTTCAAATACGATGCTAACATGGCCATCAACTTCTTTGATTGAACGGAGGACAGTGTCAAACGCAGCAGGGCCATTCTCTTTTTTTGTGATGACAGCCTGAACAGTCACTTCGCCATTCAATAAAGGCAGTACATGCTGAATTTTATCGAAATATGGTTTAGGTAAAAAGGCTTCGAGAATCCACGTATTTAAATCATCTTCTTTGTTAATAATCAATCCATCTGTAAGCCCCACATTAAATAGTTCATTTCGCTCAGTTACAATTTGTAGTGAAATTAATTTGAATGATTTCATGCCATTCCTCCATTCTTCTTATGCATAGAAACTTTCCTTATTTTTGCTTATTATAACATATCTGAAAATGAGGAACGAATCATAATCTAAATGAGATTCGACTTTAAAAAAGTGAGGAAATGTTGAAAATCTAGTTTTGGCTGTAGAAGTGCGTTGAAAATAGGATTTTTAAGCGAGATATCAATAATAATCAACAAAAAAGGCGTATCAAAATGCAGATTTCGCGGTTTTTCTTTTACAATAAATTTATGTATGATGGGTACAAATAGATTGGAAGGAGATGAGAATGTGATTAATCAAGTAACTTTAGTCGGCCGGTTAACGCGAGATCCTGATCTGCGCTATACAGCCGAGGGTAAGGCAGTCTCTACCATTGTATTAGCGGTAAACCGAAATTATCGTAATCAAGCAGGAGATTTTGATGCAGATTTTGTTCAATGTACGCTTTGGCAAAAAACGGCCGAGAATACAGCGAATTATTGTCAAAAGGGCTCAGTTATCGGGGTTACAGGAAGAATTCAAACGAGAAAATATGATAACCAAGAAGGAAAGAAAGTCTATGTAACAGAGGTAGTCGCAGAAGCAGTAAGATTCCTTGGTCCGAAACCAGCAAATAAGCAGCAACCAGAATTTGAACATATTAAAGGATAACGGTTATTGAGGTGAAATATGACAAGAAATAGCTTTCAATTTGGTAATTTTTTAAAAGAAGACAATCAGACGATTTATCCATTTACAGCTGCACCCCTACACTACAATCACCAGCAAATAGAACGCATCGAACAAATTATGGGCGATTTAATTCGCTATATAGCCAAGACCCAAGCCAAAACTTCAAAAAATGAAAGTCACCTCGCAGAAATGGAATCGCGCTTAAATCGTTTTAACACGCAATATATCTATTTATCGGAACAATATGCAGTACTTCAACAACGACTTATTATACTTGAGAATAAATGATCTATACATGTTTAATTATATAGAAAAACCTTTATCACATGTATGCTAAGGGACTACTGGTTTAGTAATCCTCGTAAGACAAACCCCGATTAACTTCGAAAAATATGATTGATTCCTCTAATGAGCCTCAAATATGGACTGCATTTTGCAGTCTTTTTTTCGTTTTTAACCAGATTATCTAATTTTTTATTATAGATATGCAAATAATTAAAATATTCTGAAATATAGATTGTTATTTTTTCGTATTAATGCAATAATTCAATTAATTAACTGGAAGAAATGTTATTTATTTATAAAGGAGGGAAATTCGTGGAATCTCCAATGATTGAAGTGAAAGATTTGCAGACAAGTTTTCGAACGGATACTGGAGAAATTCCAGTGGTGAATTCCGTAAGTTTCCATCTTGAACCTGGCGAAGTATTGGGAATTGTCGGAGAGTCAGGCTGTGGAAAAAGCGTGACTTCTTTATCAATCATGGGACTTGTTCCCACGAATACTGGAAAAGTACAGGGTAAGATTCAGTTTAAAGGAGAAAATTTAGCTACTGCATCTGAAGCGAGAATGAGGAAGATTCGTGGGAACGAAATTGCCATGATTTTTCAAGAACCAATGACCAGTTTAAATCCATTATTTACGATAGGAGAACAATTAACAGAGTCGTTAAGAATACATAGGAAATGGAATAAAAAACAAGCAAGAGCAAGAGCTATAGAAATGATGAAACTGGTCGGACTGGGGAGGGCAGAAGCGTTGATGGATGAATATCCGCATCAACTTTCTGGCGGAATGAGACAACGGGTCATGATTGCGATGGCGATGATTTGTGAACCGGAATTGTTGATTGCGGATGAACCAACTACCGCACTTGATGTTACGATTCAAGCACAAATTTTAGAATTAATGAAAAAATTGAATCGAGAAACGAACACGGCAATTATGATGATTACCCATGATCTAGGAGTCGTTGCAGAGATGTGTCAGCGGATGGTTGTCATGTATGCTGGGAAAATAGTTGAAGAAGGAGATGTTCCTACTGTTTTCCAGAGTCCGAAGCATCCGTATACGGTCGGATTGATACAATCTGTACCTGACATGCGTGAAAAAAAGGAAAGATTGTATTCAATACCGGGGCAGGTGCCAAAACCAGGTAGTCAAAAGCTAGGCTGTCAATTTGCTCCGCGTTGTACGCATGCAATGGATCGTTGTCTAAGCGAAGCCCCTCCGCTACAGCCATTCAATAATGGTCAAAAAGTGCGTTGTTGGCTATATGGAGACGGGAAAGGGGCAGACATTTATGACTCAGCCATTAGTTCAAGTTGAAAACCTGAAAATGCATTTTCCTATTAAAGGTGGGATTTTAGGAAAAACAGTAGGTTCTGTAAAAGCGGTTGACGGCATTTCTTTTTCGATAAAAAAAGGAGAGACACTTGGACTTGTTGGTGAAAGCGGTTGCGGTAAATCGACGACTGGTCGGATGATTCTCAGACTCCTTGAACCCAGTGATGGAACTATTTATTTTGAAGGGAGAGACATTACGAAGCTCTCCACCAATGAAATGAGGAAAACGCGTAGTGAAATGCAAATGGTCTTTCAAGATCCATTTGCCTCGTTAAATCCCAGACATACCATTGGAAAAATTCTAGAGGAGCCACTAATTGTTCATGGTGTGAAGGATAGGCAGGGAAGAAAGCAACGTGTGCAAGAGTTATTAGAGGTTGTTGGACTTAGTAGTTATCATGCGTCACGCTATCCTCACCAGTTTAGCGGTGGGCAGCGGCAGCGGATTGGAATAGCTAGAGCACTTGCCATTAATCCAAAGCTAATTATCGCAGATGAGCCGGTATCTGCTTTAGATGTATCCATTCAGTCACAAGTGTTGAATCTACTTCAAGATTTACAAAAAGAATATGGATTAACGTATCTATTCATCGCGCATGACCTCGGCGTTGTTCGTCATATTAGTGATCGTGTAGGTGTGATGTATCTTGGGCAGTTAGTGGAAATTTCGGAAAGTGAAGACTTATACCGAAATCCGCTTCACCCTTATACACAGGCGCTATTATCCGCGGTACCTATTCCGGATGTAACTTACAAGCAAGAACGAGTTATTCTCCAAGGCGATGTTCCGAGTCCGGTAAATCCGCCGAAAGGCTGCCCGTTCCATACAAGATGTCCAAAAGCAATGGAGCTGTGTTCGAATATAAGACCTGAATTAAAAGAGCTTGAACAAGGTCATCACGTAGCTTGTCATTTATATGACTAAGTATACGTAGACATAGATTAGTAAAATAAAAAATCAATGGGGGAAAATCATGAAAAAGACAAGCTGGATCGTATTAATTTGTATTCTTGCACTTTCGGCTGCGCTCGCTGGCTGCGGAAAAGCTAAAGAAAGCAGCACAAGCTCAGGAGATTCAAAGGCAACCGGAGGGACGCTTATTTATGGCCGAGGAGCAGACTCTACCGCACTTGATCCTGCGATAACGACAGAAGGGGAATCGTTTATCGTCACAGAACAAATTTTTGAAACACTTGTAAACTATAAAAAGGATAATACAGAAATTGAAGCAGGACTTGCCGATACATGGGACGTTTCTGAAGATGGATTGACTTATACATTCCACCTACGCGAAGGAATCAAGTTCCACGATGATACTGATTTTAACGCTGAAGCAGTTGTAAAGAACTTTCAACGCTGGGCACAGAGTAAAAATGAAGCAAAGTTTGCTTATTATGCATCCATGTTTGGCGGTTTTGAAGGTGACGAAGGTCATGTAATTAAAGAAGTGAAAGCACAAGATGAGCATACGGTTGTATTTACACTAAACCGTCCGCAAGCGCCTTTCTTGAAAAACTTAGCCATGAGCATGTTTGCGATTGCAAGTCCTACAGCATTAGAGAAATCTGGTGATGCATTCACGAAACATCCTGTAGGGACAGGCCCGTTCGTCTTTAAATCTTGGAAACCAGGCGATATGATTGAAGTTGTGAAAAATGAAAATTACTGGCAAGATAGTCTTCCGAAATTGGATGGCGTTAAATTTAAAGTAATTAAAGATAACTCTGCTCGACTCAATTCATTAATTAAAGGTGAAATTGATTTAATGGATGGGCTTAACCCTAGTGATCTTGGTCAGGTAGAGGGAGACAGCAAGTTGCAGGTGTTCGAAAGACCGTCTATGAACGTCGGCTATCTTGGTTTTAACACAGAGAAAGCTCCATTTGATAAAAAAGAAGTTCGTCAGGCCATCAGTCATTTAATCAATAAAGAAGAATTAATTAAGAGCTTCTATGAAGGTACTGCAGAACCTGCCAAAAATCCAATGCCGCCATCTATTAGTGGCTATAACGATGACATTGTAGATTATGACTTTAATGTGGACAAAGCAAAAGAATTATTAAAAGCTGCAGGACTTGAAAATGGCTTCGAGATGGATCTATGGGCAATGCCGGTTGCAAGACCATATATGCCTGAAGGACAAAAAGTAGCAGTAGCGATTCAAGCTGCTTTGAAAGAGGTTAATATTACAGCAAATATCGTTACATTTGACTGGGGTACGTATATTGAAAAAGTGCAAGCTGGCGAGGCACCCGTCTATATGCTCGGATGGACTGGGGATAATGGTGATGCAGATAACTTTATTTATACACTTTTAGATAAAGATAACATTGGTTCAAACAACTATTCACGTTATAGCAATGATGAATTGCATGATATTTTAATCCAAGCACAATCAAATCCTAATGAAACAGAACGTATTGAGCTTTACAAGCGAGCTCAAGAAATTATTCACGAAGAAGCTCCCTGGGTTCCAATTGCACACTCTAAGCCGCTTCTCGCAGGCATAAAAGAAATTAAAGAATTCACACCGCACCCAACGGGAACACAATCTTTTATCGATGTAACTGTAGGGGAATAATATGAAAATGGCTATTGATCTAGGAATTTAGAGATTGATTTAGGCCGACATATCAGAGTGAAGCGCATTCTAATTTTTATAGTACGATATCTATCAAGAGGAACAAGGAGTATGGTTGCAACATGCTCCTTGTTTTTCGAAAAAATGTGAAGAATAAATTTCAACGAGACTAATATTCAGATAAGGCTTGGGTCAACTAAATACTCTATCTAGAAAATATTTAGATGCCCAAAGAAGAGGTGGTCATTTTGTTTTCTTTTACAGTTCGGCGTCTAGGTGCGTTAATTCCAGTCCTACTGGGAATGGCGTTTATCGTTTTTATGATGGTCCGTGCAATTCCGGGTAATCCAGCCCAGCTTATTTTAGGTCAACAGGCATCGAAGGAAGCAGTTGCTGCTTTGACAAAGGAGCTCGGTCTGGATCAACCTTGGTACATGCAATTTTTTGGTTATTTAGGTGGCCTATTTTCCGGAGATTTAGGTGTTTCTTTAAAGACAAGCACCCCAATTGCTGAGGAAGTCTGGCCATATTTAGCAGCAACAATAGAACTTGCCATTATCGCTATGATCATAGCGGTCGTAATTGGAGTGAATGCTGGAATCATATCTGCATGGTTTCAAAATTCCTGGTTTGATTATATCGCGATGATTATCGCGCTTATCGGCGTCTCTATGCCAATCTTTTGGCTTGGATTAATGGAACAATATATCGTTGCGATTCAATGGGATCTGTTACCTACAACGGGTCGAGATAATATCCGAGATCCAGTTGAAGCGATTACGAACTTATATTTACTTGATACACTCCTTCAAGGAAGGTTTGATCAATTCTTTGAAGTGATCCGCCACTTAATTCTTCCAAGCATCGCTTTAGCAACGATTCCGATGGCCATTATTGCGCGGATGACACGTTCATCCATGCTGGAGGTCATGCGTTCAGACTTTATTCGAACAGCTCGTGCAAAAGGGATGAGAATGTTCTGGGTGGTTTATAAGCATTCTTTTAAAAATGCCTTAATTCCAGTCGTGACTGTCATTGGTTTGCAGACAGGATTGCTTCTTGGCGGAGCCATTTTGACGGAAACCATATTCGGATGGCCTGGGATTGGCACCTATATTTACGACGCCATTAACTACCGGGATTATCCTGTCGTTCAATCTGGGATTTTAGTGATTGCCTTTATCTTTGTCATCATAAATTTATGTGTCGATTTATTATATGCTGCAATCGATCCAAGAATTAAGTATAAGTAGGAGGGACGTGACATGGCAGAACTTGTAAACAACAAATCCCCGCTCGCAAGGCAGCCTGTAGAAGATACAGCCATATCTCCATGGAAAGAAGGGTGGAGAAGTTTTAAAAAGAATAAAGTAGCTGTTATCGGGTTATTAATCGTTGTGTTTTTCATCTTAATGGCTCTGTTTGCAGATTTACTTGCACCATATTCATATGAGTCTCAGAAACTAGCAGATAAACATTTATCCCCTTCAGCTGAGCATTGGTTTGGTACAGATGAATATGGTCGAGACATTCTAAGTCGGATCATTTTTGGTGCTCGTTTATCGCTTTGGGTCGGATTTGTCTCTGTAGCTGGCTCCGTGATTGTAGGTCTCGTACTAGGCCTTCTCGCTGGCTATTATGGAAAATGGGTAGATATGATCATCTCGCGAATTTTTGATATATTACTAGCATTTCCTAGTATCTTGCTTGCGATTGCGATTGTTGCTGTACTTGGGCCATCTCTTAGGAATGCTCTAATTGCCATTGCGATCATAAATGTACCGACATTCGGCAGGTTGATTCGTTCAAGGGTGCTTTCGGTAAAAGAAGAAGAATATATTTCAGCGGCGAAGGCAGTTGGAATGAAAGATGGTCGGATTATCTTCCAACATGTTCTCCCTAATTGCCTTGCTCCAATTATTGTACAAAGTACGTTGGCAATCGCGTCAGCAATCATTGAATGTGCGGCACTCGGATTTTTAGGTTTAGGTGCACAGCCCCCAACTCCAGAATGGGGCCAAATGCTAGCGGAATCTCGCGCATATATTCTTCAAGCACCTTGGACTGTCTTATTCCCGGGGGTGGCTATCATGCTAACTGTACTTGGCTTCAATTTAATGGGAGATGGATTACGAGACGCGCTCGATCCAAGAATGAAGAACTAATTAGAAAAGTCAGCCGGATATGGCTGACTTTTTCTGCTTTTCTATAAGGTTGAATGGGACTGAAACTTGTTTTGCACGTAATTTTCATTCCGGCACGCAAAGTGGTCAAACTGGCACGCAAATGAAGAATCCGGCATGCAAAGTACCCAATCTAGCGTGCAAATCTCGATTCCGGCTCGAAAAGAGCATATTGGCCCGTAAATCTTAGGTTCTAGCTTGTAATCTTTGAATGCGGTAGCGAACGTTCTAACTTTTACTGGAGAAACTGGTCCGAAATCGGCTTTTTTTCTGGATTTAGTCGTACTCAGGAAAAGTCGGGAATGTAATGTGAAAAAAAGAAGTAATTCAATCAGTAAAAGCAGCCTCGAAGTGTAGAGAGGCTGCGTTTTAAATAATATAGTCAAATCCGGCAATTCGTACCTACTCTTTAATGCAAGGACACAAGATCCCGAATTTCGTCTGTTGATAATTCGGTAATCCAATTGTCACCGTTAATAATTTCGTCGTTCAAAGCTTGTTTTTTATCAATCATCATGTCAATTTTTTCTTCAAGAGTTCCGGTGCAAATGAGCTTATGGACATGGACAAAACGTTTTTGACCAATCCGATAGGCTCGATCGGTTGCCTGGTTTTCAACAGCAGGATTCCACCAGCGGTCATAGTGAATAACATGATTGGCTGTGGTTAGGTTCAATCCAGTTCCACCCGCTTTAAGCGATAGGATGAAGATCGGAAATTCGCCTGCCTGGAATCTGGCAATCATCGTATCTCGCTGTGCTTTACTAGCACTGCCGTTTAGGAAGGGTACCTCGATGTTATACCGCTTCTCTAACAATTCCTTCATCATATTCCCCATCCCGATATATTGCGTGAAGATGAGGCAGCTTTCCTGGCTCTCCTGAACAGCATCAACCAGCTCGGTTAGCTTTTCGAGTTTACCCGAGCGTTTGCTTTTTGCCATAATATCTGATGTAGCATCTTCTTTTAAGTATAAAGCAGGGTGGTTGCACAATTGCTTCAATTTGTTTAGCATCTTCAGAATAATTCCCTTTTTCTCAAACGCTGACAGCTTTTCAATGTCTGTAAAGGTATCTTTAATAAGCTGCTCATAGAGTGAAGCCTGTTCCGTTGTTAAAGGAACATATTCCTTTTGTTCCTGCTTATCCGGGAGATTAAGGGCAACATCTTTATCCTTTTTCGTTCTTCTTAACAGAAATGGTGTAATCAGGCGTTGCAACTCTTTAATTTTGTCCTTTTGATCTTCACGTTCAATCGTAGCGACATATTTATCCGAGAATTGCTTAAGTGATCCAAGATAGCCTTTGTTGATAAAATCAAAAATCGCCCATAATTCGCTTAATCGGTTTTCCATCGGTGTACCGGTAAGAGCGACATGATGGCGGCCTTTAAACTTCCGAACGGAACGAGATTGCTTTGTTTGGGCATTTTTAATATTTTGCGCTTCATCAAGAATAATCGTATTCCAATAAACGGATGAGAGGGCATCAAAATCATGATGAGTGATCCCATATGAAGTCAACACGATATCATATTTTGCGATTGTTTGAACAAAGGCTTCACCTTTCACACGAGTTGTTCCATAATGCAGGTAAACCTTTAAATTTGGTGAGAATCGTTCTAGTTCCCGCTGCCAATTACCAAGGACAGATGTTGGACAGATAATAAGGGAGGCTTGAACCGGAATCGCTTCTTTTTGAATATCCAAAACGTCTTCGGTTGTGCTCCCTTCAGCATCTTCTTCATTTTCTTGGGTTTCCACAATCGCCTGAGGAATAACAGCTTCTTCTTGATCTTCCGCATCAATCACAGAGGGGTTCTCCTTATGTTGCAGTTCTTTTACGTGCTGTAAGTAGGTAATCATTTGTACAGTTTTTCCAAGACCCATATCATCTGCGAGGCAGGCGCCAAAGCCATGCTCCCGTAGAAATAAAAGCCAGCTCATACCAAGTGATTGATAAGGTCTGAGCTCACCATGGAAGGTCTTTGGTGCAGGTAGAATCGGAATGTTCTTCGTTTCACGTAAACGGCTGACCATTTTACGAAGCTCTTGATTTAATTCGAATTGAATGTGCAACATTTGATTCGTATCATCATCTTCTACTTCATCTTGTTCATTCATGAATTCCTGTTGCAGTAAATCGGTTAACTGTAGGCCTTTGTCGTTGGCTGTTTCCATGAGTTCTTGAATTTGTTTGATGAATTGTGGATCCAGCTTGACCCATTGCCCACGGATATAGACAAGGCGTCGTTTTTCATTTACGAGATTTTGGAACTCGGCTTCTGAAAGGTCTTCTCCATTCAAGGAAAATCGCCAGTCAAAGTCCATTAAGGCTTGCATTCCAACATACGAAGGACCACGATTTGAAGAGCTTTTTACTCTCGCTTTGACTTTCAGGGAAGACTCTTTTAGAGCCAACCACCAAGAAGGAAGCAGGATTTCAGCTCCTAAAAACAACAGCTTTTCACTAGCATCCGTTAGAAAATCCCAAGCTTCCGGCTCACTTAGTTCCTCTTTGAAGCCATTCGCTGCAGACCTGAGCCATGGAATGACGGAAACCCAGCGATCGACGGTTCGTTTGATTTCACTGGCATATTTATTCCAGCCGCGTGGTAATCGTTTAGCTGGATAATCAATCACAACGTCTTCTTCTTTTTTTGAACGTAAAAAAGTAGTCAAATTCCACGGACCTACTCCGTCAATCGGCTCCGTTAATTTCAACCCGATGACGAAAGGTTTAGTATCTTCTTCAATCCCTAACCAAGCACTCCAGCTTTCTTCATCAAAAAAGGTTTGCAATTCTTCAGCTGTAAGTCGAGTGTCTTTTAAAGCAGTAAGTGCTTCATCCCATTTATTTTTAAGGCTTGAATAGCTGGAAAGATAAGCGTTCGCTGCATCGTTATACCATGCTTCAATAAACGCCTGTTTCGTTTCTTCATTTTCAGCGTGAATATCTGTGTAGACTTTTTCCTCCCAAAAGGCAGGTACGAATTCCTCAAGTACTTCCTCTGGCAATGTCCAACCGACCTGTTCATGTTGCAGGCTAGTAAAGTCAGGTACGGGCACGCCCTTTTCAATCGCTTCATGAAGGACAGGTGCCGCTGAGAGACATAGAGAAGAGAGCTCTGACCATTCCCAGTCAATAAATGAGTTAAATCCTTCTTTAGAAAATAAATTCAGAAGGACCCAGGCATTGACGATAAATACTGGAATGGTATCGATCGTATCAACAGTCAGTCTAGTGCCGTAGAAGCTTGCTTCATCCCAAGAGAATAACAGCCTACGAACAGATTCGGGATTTACATATGTATTTTCAGGGGTGACGATGGCAATGGAGTATTTCCCGCTTCCGATTGCTGCAATTTTTACTTTTAATGTTTTTCGGTTATCCATCGATTAGCTTACTCCTTTGCAGTTCTTCTTGAAAAGCCCGCAATCGTTTTGTGGAAAGAGAGATATAGTCCAAGTAATTCTCGAATACATTCTCCTGTTTCATCTTTTTATAGATCGTTCGCATTTTTTTCAAATACCGAACGGCTTGTTTGTAGGCAGCCCGGTTTTTTAAAGAAACGGTTTGCTGTACGGCATGGTGGTAAAGCGGCAGGATAATCTTAGGGTCACTCGCTACAACCGTTTTAATCATGTCTTGGCCGATTGCATCAAGCGTTACGCCAGAATAAATGATTAAATCCGTCCACTTTTTATAATTTTGCTGCTCAAAAAGAAACATCGAGTATTCCCAATAACTATATGGAAGCGCTTCTCGGTAAAATTTTTCAAGTAAATCAAAGCGTTTCAATTTCGTACAAGAAGCATAGATCGGTTTCGCTAAGATACGAACATGGTCATTACAAGCATAATAATCATTTATATCCGTTAAATAATCATTCAGATTTCGGATAATAAATTCAATAAAAGGCAAATTGCGTTGATGTGTGTCCTGGTCCGCAAATTGTTTCATCCAATAATATAGATAAGGACAATCGTTAAATGTGAGATTTTGCAACAATGGTATCGCCTTGTCATATTGGTTATCCAGTACGTAGAGGTGAATAGCAGCAATGGAGTGAGTCGAGCGCTCTATCTCACTTAAAGTTGACGTCGAAAGCTTCTTTTCGATTCGTTCTGACTCTACTTTTCGAGGTGCTTTCTTCGAGAATAAATGGGTCCATAGTTCACGATATAAATCGACTTTTTCATATTCCAAGCCTTCATTGCCCCGTAATAGATCGATTGTATCTTCGGATAGATTGCTTATAAAGGAATCAAAGGCGAATGGACGTGATCGGTTTGCTAAGCGGTAAATCATCGAATGCAAAGAATCGAATAAATCGTCGACTAGCTGGTAAAAGGCCCGTATGGTATAGGGTTGGTTTCGATGTTCATCCATCAGCTTGAATGTGTTCAGTAAAGTGAACGTGGACGTGATGAATTGATAAAGTAATTTCCAATTCGATTCCCTAGGAGCTTTAGACATAAGCGTTGATTTATAGTGCTGGATATGATTTTCCATGACAAAAGAGTTCTCTGTGAATCGATCTTCGATTAGTTCTGTGAAAGACTCTCTCGTGAAATTCTTCCAGCTATCATAGCTTTGTTCGAACGGTTCTGATTCTGTCAGTAGGGTACTAGCAGGTTTAACCGGAAGCGTTGCTTGAGTTTTTGTATTCTTGTCGCTTTGAGACCAGTTAAGGACCCAATCCGCTGGACTAGAAATGCTCGCGTACAAGTGAAAAAACACCGCAATCTTGTGCGTACAGATCGATTGATGATCACATGTGCATTCAGATGCAACCCAAAATAGCATATCGAATTCAACCTCTTTTGGCGTTCCATCCTGAACAACAGCATAAACCGAGCTCTCTTCCTCAGAAGTCACCTTAACTAACCCCTGACGGTAAAGAGAAAGCCCTTCACGAACCGTCAACTGATCCTCATCCACCGAAGGACGAAGCAACCGGCTAAGCTCCTCCGCCAAAAACAACAAATCGTCCATACAGCACCTCCAAGGGGTCAGACCCCATTTCCCAAAATAATAATTGAATAAAAAACGTTGATATAATAGTATTTAATCAAGGGTACTTTAGGGGTCAGACCCTATTTCCCAAACTTGAAAGGATTGATCATGAATATGCAAAAAAAGAACAGAGTGTGGTTTCCTGGTGCAATGTATCATATTACGTGCCGGAGGCCCGCAGGATGCGGGTCAGGACGGCGTTGCCACAGGATGTGGCGAACTTAGCCGTTCTTCCTCTTTTTATGATGATATTGATCGTTTGAATTATCTTCATTATCTGGAGGATACTAGAATGAAATATTTTTTTCACTTACATGCGTATTGTTTAATGACGAACCATCTCCATTTATTACTGGAAACAAAGGATAACCCTCCTGGAAATATTATGAGAAAGTTAAACTCACGCTATGCCATTTCCTTTAACAAACGCCACAACCTTGACGGCCACGTATTCCAAGGACGTTATCATGCCGTGATGATTGATTCCCCCGAACACTTCACAAGCACAAGCCGCTACATTCATCTTAATCCCGTTAAGGCCAATATCGTCCAAAAACCAGAACAATATAAGTGGAGCAGTTATTCTGCATACGCCAAAGGCACTCCAAACCGACACATCATCACAAATGAAATCCTCCGTTACTTTCAAACCCCAGCCAACTACACCAGCTACGTGCAGGGGTCAGACCCTATTTCCCAGAATTAATCTACATCAATAACCCTAGTTGTAGCAAGGGTTTGTTCATCATACATGAGGGGTCAGACCCCATTTCCCGAGTTCATCTTATCATTATACTTCATTTTAGGGTGAATTTTTAGGGGAGAGTTTGTGTTTTGGTGTAATTGAATTGATGTGAAAACCAGACCGTTATGTTCTCGGTCTGGTTGGAGAGATTAAAGAGTTTTCCAGTTATCTAATTTCTGTGAGATAAAAGAGGTGAAGCGTGTGTCATTCTGGAGGTTGAAGATTAACTTTGCCTTTTCCATATACTTTTCAGCAAGAATAAGGTCACCTAAGAGCTCGTAATTATAACCTGTATGATAGTGTAGTTCTCCTAATAAATAAAGATTACTTTTCTGAATGCACCATTCAATACCATCGAGGCAGAAATTATTGGACTTTTCATAATCCTGTAACCGTGTCAACGTTCGAGCAGTATTATAGTATATCCGTATTTTCACCGTATTATCAACTAGATAAGGAATGGTGTTAACGAATTGATAAGCATCCTTATAAGTAGAGAGTGCTTTCTTCAATTGCTTTTCTTCGAATAAAATAACGCCGATGCTCAACAAGATTTCAATTTCTCGCTCTGAATGCACTTTATTCGAAGTTTGGGTCAACAGAATCGCATCTTTTAAAATATTGATAGATTTGACAGAATCGCGATATAACTCGTAATGATAGATTCCCTTATGCCACAACAGCAGTTGATAATTGCGTTTATGTTGCTTGAATAACGGATTGTTCTCCTCTGCTACCACGATGTCCCTAATCTCTTGGTAATTCATCGTCCTTCTTGCATTTCTTAATTGATTTATTACCTCGTTAACATAATCGAGGCGAGGCGTCATCCCCATATCGAAAAAATAATTTACATCAACACCGAGTTTTTGGGAAATTAAGTATAGCGTTGAAGCATAGGGGAAAACGTCCCCTTTTTCAAGTTTACTAATCTGTGCTTGTGTACAAATTCCTTCAGCAAGCTCTTCCTGTGAAAGTTTCATTTGTTTTCTAAGTTCTTTAATTTTATGTCCGATTGCTAAAAAATCCATGCTAACCCCCTATGTAAATATTCCTAGAGTTATATTTCTATACAAATACGGAAGAAATCATGCTAGTTTTACATGGTTTCTCTAAATTAAAGCGGCGACAAGGCTAAATCCCGATTTTTATGTCTGTGGTTAAATATAAATATAGAATTTTTTTCTATTAAAATCCAATAATAATTAAGGAAAAGGGAGGAAGTACCTATGAAAAAGAAGATAGTTGGGATGATATTTGCATTATTTGTAGTAGCGGGCTTAAGCTTTATCGGTGTTCCAACTGGAACTTCAGGTGGATCAGTAGGAACTTTCGAATTACCGTCAGAATATTAATCATAAAAGATAGAATGAAAGTTTTACTGGCACTTTCCCTGTGGAGAGTGTCTTTTGTTTCTAAATCACTACTCTTATACTAATTTTTTCAGCTGGTCGAATTACCTATTTTGGAATTTTTATCTCAACCCTAAGCCATTTTTCACAAAAAATATTCCTATGGTTATATTTATATACGAAAATCAATTATAAAACTACTTAAATCGATGAAAAACGCCCTAAATGGCAAAATACGCCGGAAATTGCAGTTTTATCTCTAATGAGAAAAGTGCTTAAATGAATGTGAGTATTCGTTATTTAGCAAAACAAGTTTGTTTTGCATTAATAATAATGAACAATTGTTCAAATTTTGAATGTAATTTGGAAATTGTAATAGTCCGATTCTTGAATTTCTGGAAACCCTCAGTTTCTAGTACCAAAGCGTGAAGCATCTTTCGGAAAAAGGGTGTTTCAGTTGCCTGCAAACGGTTGCCTGTTTGCAGGATTTTTTTATTTGTGGGGGCAATCCGTCCGAGGGAACCCAACTATTTCTTTGTTGCTAATCATCCAAATTACCCCCTATGAATTGCAGATATAGTAACCGGTTTTGACCATACTGCCTCTGGGTATAGTAGATTATATAAGATGAATACTGGAGGGGAAATCATGGTTCTAAACAAAGAAACAGATTTTCCTAATGTGAAAAAAGCAAAGTTTCAATTTATTTTCCCTTTTATGTTGGAGGAACATAGAATTGAGGAATTTGTAAATAGATTAATAGAAAAGGACTTCGATTTCTTCGATTTAAATAATGCTGAACAGCAGCAAGCCTATTATGGAGAAAGCCATGTTTCGCATCGTTCACTTGAAAGTTTTTTTCTGCCGAATATAGAACCCATTTTATTTCCACAAACGGATCAAAGAAGAGAAAGCTTCCGCCGGTTTTCGAAACGAACCAATCTTACATGTGAATTTTCTTCCAACCACCTCGAAACAGATTTCATCATGGATTCCATAGATATTTTCATTTGTCCATTTCATATTGGGCTAATCAATATACGGGTCTCCTTGCCAGAAGGTCTTTCCTATTCAGATGTACTGTTCTTCGGTGACAGATTTCGAGTGCTTGAGCAAATCTCGAATAATGAAGAAAATGCGAAAATAGGGTGTAAGGAAGAAACCTATCAACAGGTGAAGGATTTCATATTTAATAAATTGCTTCAAGATATGAGTTGCTATATCGACGAAAGTAAAATCAAAGATACATACTTTGGAAGCCTGCCTTTTTTTGTCGACGAGCGGATGTATGTTCTTGGGCATCTTTCCATAACAGAAGATAGTGAGCTTTCTAAAGCCAATCTATTTAGGGCAGGGGAACTGAACGGCTATGATTCTAGTGGAAATCCTTATCTCGGTGCCTTGAATCCGGACTATATCGATCGGTATTACACGAGTCATGTGTATGACCGTTGGGAGGAAGAAACCTATTATGTTACAAGTGAGAATCATTTCGTTTGTTTAACAAAGACAGCTGGTGACATGGAGGAAGAGCTGATTAGCCAAATGCACGGTCAACTTTATTATTCGTTGCTTTTCTTTTTTTACTATAAAATTGTTTTGCTAAAGCTCTCTCATCAGCATTCCTTGATTGATATTGAGAAAGACCAATCCAGAACGGAAGAACTAATTGTCATGATTACGAACTTTTCTGCAAAATTCTATTTTCCCGAGGTGAACAGTACAACAACAGGAAGGGAAATCTCCCAGATGACGAAGGATATATTCCAAATTGAACGGCTCTATCAAGATGTAAAGGGAACCCTGTATGATTTGTACCAAAGCCAGGATAAACTTTCTGGAAAACGTCAAAATGCCTTGTTGCAAATCCTTACCATTTATACAGTGATATCAGGGATTTTTGGAATGAATTTGGTCATTGAAGACGGTAAAGAAAATTTTTCACTGAGTAAGTTTATGTCCTATACTCCATCTGAGCTTTTTGTCCTTTTTGTGACAATGAGCGGCGTGATTATCTCGCTAATATTAGGCGTCTTTTTCCTAAAAGAATGGATCAGGGAACATAAAAGCCAGAATAATAAAATCTTCTAATAAATAGCTCAGCTCTCTGTACATAAGGGAGCTGTTTTTTTACGTTAACCATCTTTCTAGCAGTCTCAGAAAAAATATTTTATAATGAAAATAGAGATAATTCAGCTATACGATAAATTCAAGGAGGAAAGAATGAAAAAATTTCTTTTTATTTCCATTTTATTTGTAATTCTAGCAGGGTGTTCTGATAAAGGTCCTACGCCAGAAGATCGGTTCGCTGCATATGTGAAGCTTTGGAATGAACAAAAATATGATGAAATGTATAAGTATTTGTCCGCAGAAGCGAAGAAAACCATAAATGTAAAGGATTTCACAAAGCGCTACGAAAAAATCTATGGGGATATTGAAGCAGCCAATTTAACTGTTACGTACAAAAAACCGAAAGAATCCACAGATGATAAAGAGCTGAAAAAGACCGAACTACCTTTTTCCGTCAGCATGGATACAATGGCTGGTCCAGTAGATTTCGACCATAAAGCAATACTCGTCAAAGAAGGGAAAGACGATAAAGAGAATTGGTATATGAATTGGGATGCTACTTATATCTTTCCTGAGCTTGAAGAAGGGGGGAAAGTGTCCATCGCAACCTATCCTGCCATTCGTGGAGAAATTGTCGATCGCAATGAACAATACTTGGCGATGAATGGTTCAGTTGTGGAGGTAGGCATCGTTCCAGAAGAAATGACGGATCAATCAGCAATCATTACACAAACTTCCCAACTTCTAAATATGTCGAAAGAAGAAGTAGAAAAAAAGCTAAATCAATCCTGGGTAAAACCGAACTACTTTGTACCGCTTAAAAAAGTGTCCATTGAGGATATCGCATTAAAGGAAGCCCTTGCAAACATTCCATCGATTCATTTGAATGAAGTGGCAGGCCGTGTGTATCCGTACAAAGAAGTAACGGCTCATCTTATTGGCTATCTCGGTGAAATTACTGCTGAAGAGCTGAAAACATGGGAAAAGAAAGGCTATAGAGCAACCGATGTAATCGGAAAAAGAGGACTTGAGCAAATCCTTGAGGAACGATTGAAAGGAAAACCTGGCGCCAAAATATCCGTCAAGACGGATAGAGGTCAGGAAAAAATCATCGCTGAAAAGAAAGCTGAAGAAGGCGAAACGATCGTCCTAACGATTGATGTCGAGCTACAACAGCAGATTTTCACCCAATACAAAGGGGAAGTAGGCTCGGCAACAGCACTAAATCCGATAACAGGGGAAACGCTCGCACTTGTCAGTAGCCCATCGTTTGATCCGAACCAATACGTGCTCGGAATGACAGCAGCGAAACAGCAAGCGTTAGAAAGTGATCCGAATAAGCCGCTCATCAATCGCTTTAGTGCAACCTTTTCTCCAGGCTCGACAATTAAAGCGCTCACTGCTTCGATTGCCATGAAAAACGGTATCGATCCAAATGAAGCAATTGAAATTAAAGGGAAGACGTGGAAGAAAGCGAATTGGAAAGATCACAGCATAACGAGGGTGTCCACACCAGGTATACCCATCAATATGACCGCCGCATTAGTATACTCTGACAACATATACTTTGCTCAAAAAGCATTGCAACTTGGAACAGATAAATTTTCAAAAGGCTTGAAGGATTTTGGCTTTGAAGAAACCATCCCATTTGAATATGCCATCAAAGCGTCGCAAATTGGAAAAATCGATTCAGAAGGCAGACTTGCCGACAGCGGCTACGGTCAAGGGCAGGTATTGATGAGTCCTTTACATGTAGCGTTAGCGCATACGACGTTTGTGAACGAAGGAAACATGATTGCGCCAAAGCTGTTTCTCGATGGTAATGATAAGCCGGTTTATTGGAAAGAAAATATTATCTCTAAAGATCAAGCTACACAAATGACAAAAATGCTCACTCAAGTTATCTCAAACCGTGCCGGATCTGCCCATTCACTTAGTGAGACAGGCATTCCACTTGCTGGAAAAACAGGAACGGCCGAAATCAAGCAAAGCAAAGAATCAACAGGTACTGAAAATGGCTGGTTCGTAGGCTACAACACAGATAATCCGAGGCTTCTGATGACTTGGATGATGGAAAACGTCAAAGGCAGAGGTGGCAGCCATCTTGTGGTGGATAAGATGAAACCGGTTTGGGTGGACTATCTGAACCAAGCAGAAGAATAAGGAGACAAACTCAAGATCAAAGGGTCAGACACACAGCAGTTATATCCTGTTCAAATTAACTGGATGTAACATGCTAATCTATGAGGTCAGACCCTCTTTTTTTGCTGTTATTTCCCACTTAAAGTATAATGCAAATTGGCGTATGATTAGTTTTTCGGAGTTTTATCCCAGACTTGTAAATCCTTAATTGGTTAATAAACCGTTCATAAAGGTAATGGGATCGTAATAATCGAAGGTCCATTTTCTTTAACAAGCTATACTTACTCTTGTTTTTTTGTAATTGAATTGTCTTTTTAATGTTTCTTTAATTAAGTTATAATAGAGTAGTTATGGAGAAAAATAGACATTGTTAGAATGTGGGGGTGGGAAAGTGAAAGTTAAGAAAGCGATTATACCGGCAGCTGGTTTAGGGACTAGATTTTTGCCAGCGACGAAGGCACAACCCAAGGAAATGCTTCCCATCGTAGATAAACCAACCATTCAATATATTGTAGAAGAAGCCGTTCAGTCTGGAATTGAAGATATAATCATTATAAGTGGACGCGGCAAAAGAGCGATAGAAGATCATTTCGATAAATCTTATGAATTAGAAGAAACGCTGGCTAAGCGTGACGAATGGGTCAAGCTTAAGGAAGTAGAGCAGATTACGAACCTAGCGAATGTTCATTATATTAGACAGAAAGAGCCAAGGGGCTTAGGAGATGCTATTTCTTGTGCCCGGAGCTTTATTGGAAATGAGCCATTTGCCGTGATGCTGGGGGATGATATCGTCAGAGCTCAAGTTCCTTGCCTGCAACAGCTAATTGATATGTATAAAATTCATCAGTGCTCCATTCTCGGTGTTCAACGAGTGCCGAATGAAGAAGTGTCTAAATATGGCATTATTGAACCAGAGGCTGAGATACGTGATCAGTTAATGCAAGTGAAAAGCCTTGTCGAGAAACCGAGACAAGAAGAAGCTCCTTCAAATTATGCAATCATGGGAAGATATATCTTGCAACCAGAGATATTTGAAATCCTTAAAGATATTCCACCCGGAGCCGGAGGGGAAATTCAGTTGACAGATGCAATACGGAAATTGGTCGATATCCAGAAGGTTATGGGATTTTACTTTGAAGGCGAACGTTTTGATGTAGGAGATAAAATGGGCTATATCAAGGCTACAATTGACTTTGCTTTAAAAAGAGAAGACCTCAAGAGAGAACTGACTGAATACTTAAGAAGTCTGAAATTATAAAGTCACATGTGAAATCGTATTTTTCACAGATTTCCCGTAGCAATGCTAAGGAATGAAAGGAAAAATGAAAATGAAAATTACAGTTGCAGGAACAGGCTATGTGGGCTTAGTGACAGGAGTTTGTTTAGCAGAAGTTGGTCATAATGTGATCTGCTATGATATAGAAGAAAGTAAAATAGAAATGCTTAAAAACGGCAAATCTCCAATATATGAACCCGGAATTGAAGAATTAATCAATAAAAATCTTCAAAATGGAAACCTGCGTTTCACGACTGATCCAGTAAGTGCATATAGTAAGGCTGAATTTATCTTTATCGCAGTAGGGACTCCAGAAAGTGAAGATGGATCTGCAAATCTAAGTTATGTGGAACAAACGGCATTAACGATCACAAAGTATATCAGCCGTTCTGTAGTGATAGTAACAAAAAGTACAGTTCCAGTCGGTACAAATGAGTGGATTAAACGCGTCATTAAAGAGAGGGTTAGTCCTGAGTATCAAATTGACATTGTCTCAAATCCTGAGTTTTTACGTGAAGGAACAGCCGTTCATGACTCCTTCCACGCAGAAAGAATTGTGATTGGTTCTGACAACCATCTGGCAGCGGACCGTGTTGAAGAGATATTTGCACCATTCCAAGTACCGATTGTAAAAACAAATTTACGAAGTGCTGAAACAATCAAATATGCTGCGAATGCATTTTTGGCAACGAAAATCAGCTTTATCAATGAAGTAGCGAATTTCTGTGAAAAAACGGGAGCTGACATCGAGGACGTCGCAAAGGGAATGGGAATGGACAGCAGGATTGGGAATAAATTTCTCAATGCTGGAATTGGATTTGGTGGCTCATGCTTCCCGAAAGATACGAAGGCACTCCAAACGGTTGCGAACGAATATGATTATCATTTCCGTATTTTAGATTCCGTCATTGAAGTAAATAATATACAAAAGAAGCGTTTAATTCAAAAAGCGAAGGAAGTACAAATACCTCTAAATTCGGCAACTGTTGCAGTACTCGGACTGGCCTTTAAACCAAATACAGATGATATTAGAGAAGCACCAGCTATTGAGTTAATAGAAGATCTTCTTAAGGAACATGCGACAATCAAAGTGTATGATCCAATTGCCTTAAATCATGTATATGCGAAGTTCGGCGAAGCCATCAGTTACTTTAATAGCATCGACGAGGCAATTCTTAATACAGATTGTGTATTCATTACAACAGAATGGAATGAAATTAGGAACTATCCATTAGATAACTATCAGAAATACATGCGAAACCCGCTTATTTTTGACGGAAGAAATTGTTATTCTAAATCAGATATTCAAGCCTACAACATCGAATATCACTCGATTGGAAGAGCTATACATCTTTTGGAGAAACCAGAATCTGAACATAGGACATAAAATAATCCTTATGTGTCGCCCACGTGTGTGCTGCATTATGTTAAAATAGATTTGTTCATCTCCTTATGGCGAAAAACTACCCGGATTTGGTGGTAAATGGATGATCACAAAGAACATCCCCTTCGCAACATTAAAATAGATAAGGTATAATTTCTGTTTAGAGAATATAAGTAATCAAAATTCCAGGCGATATATATTCCGTTATATTACGGAAGACATGAAAGGAAGAATACTATTTATGAACAAGAAGCTTTGTGTCGTTGGACTCGGATATATCGGCTTGCCTACAGCTGTGATGTTTGCGAACCATGGATTAAAGGTACATGGGGTCGATGTGAATGAAAAAGCTGTCTCTTTAATTAAGAATAAACAGCTTCATATCGAAGAAAACGGCTTACAGGAACGCCTTAATACAGCTATAGACAATGGGAACTTTACCGTATCGACTACTCCTGAAGAAGCGGACGTTTTTATTCTTGCTGTTCCATCTCCAATCAATGAAGATAAGACGGCAAATCTTGAATATGTGCGTTCAGCTACAAAGGCTATTGCGCCTTTTATTAAAAAAGGCAACCTAGTCATTCTAGAATCTACAGTACCTCCACGTACAGTAGAAGACGTAATGATGCCTGTTCTAATAGAAACAGGTTTGAATATTGGTACAGAGCTATTCGTATCTCATTCACCTGAACGAGTGATTCCAGGGAAGGTATTTGAAGAGCTGGTTAATAACGATCGAATTGTAGGCGGAATTAACAAAGAATCTGCGGAAATGACGGAAGAGCTGTACCGTGTCTTTGTAAAAGGTACAATTCACCTAACAGATGCTACAACGGCAGAAATGGTGAAAGTTATAGAGAATACGTACCGTGATGTAAATATTGCGTTTGCGAACGAATTAGCGAAGATCAGTGAACGAATTGGCGTGAACGCTTGGGAAGCTATTAAATTGGCCAATTTCCATCCTCGCGTGAACATCCATACACCAGGACCAGGTGTAGGTGGTCATTGTATTGCTGTTGATCCTTGGTTCTTAGTCGAATTACAGCCTGAATTTGCAAAACTTGTTCATTTGTCAAGAACAATCAATGATTCAATGCCGCAGTACACGGCTGAAAAGACAAAGGACATTCTCGACTCTAAGCAGATTCAGCATGGCAGAGTATCCGCATTAGGTCTAGCGTTTAAAGCGAATATTGATGATACTCGCGAAAGCCCATCATTGGAAGTAATAGAAAATTTAAAAACGCTCGGAATAGATGTTGTGGCATATGATCCGCATGTGAAAGTGAATATAGCTGATTATCAAACGCAGGATCTGACAGAAGCACTGAAACATTCAGATATTATTCTTGTGTTAACAGAGCATTCAGAGTTCCAGAACATCAACCCACAGGAAATAGCAGATGTTGTCAGAACAAAAGTCGTCATTGATGCTAAGAATTTCCTGAACCGCAAGGAATGGGAGCAAGCAGGTTTTGAAGTATATGTACTAGGAGACTCCAAAAACCGAACACTTGCCTAAGCTATTTAGCGAAGGCAGGTAACTTCACTTTGGATAGGTGATATGATGAAAGAAAATTTTTTAGGGGTGGATGTTTGTTCGGATAATTATGAACAGCTTACTGTCTCTTTGTTAAATGATATAGAATCTGATAAGAAGTCCTTTATTGTGGCCATAAACCCTGAAAAAATCATGAAGGCTCAAGAAGATGAGAAGCTACGTAACTTGTTGAACCAGGCAAGCTATCAAATTCCCGACGGCATCGGAATCATCGTTGCTTCCAAAATGAAGGGCGGTAAGATCCGTCAACGGGTTACAGGAATTGATATGATGCTAAAGCTTTGTGAGACAGCATCAGAACATAATAAGAAAATCTTTTTGTACGGTGCAAAGCCAGGGATTGCAGACGAGGCAAAGATGTCGCTCGAAAAACAATTTCCAGCGATTCAAATCGTCGGCACAATCAATGGCTATGAAAAGGATCAACAGGTAATCCAGCAAACAATTAATGATTCGAAAGCAGACATCGTATTTGTAGCACTTGGCAGCCCAACGCAGGAATATTGGATTGTTAATAATATGAACACTCTCTATCCTTCTGTTTATCAGGGGGTAGGTGGATCTTTTGATGTCATATCGGGCAGAGTCCAGAGAGCCCCAGCAATATTTCAAAAGTTCGGTTTAGAGTGGCTGTATAGGCTGTTAAAGGAGCCTTGGCGCTGGAAGAGGCAGCTTATTCTTCCCCAATTTTTGCTAAAGGCATTAAGAAGGTCTTAGATCCTTATGTCAAAATTTAAACTTGCAAGTATTGTATTTCTGCTTTCTACTATTTTACTTAAATTTTCCAGTATGATACGAGATTTAGTCATTGCAAGTTTCTTCGGCAATTCGTATATGGCCGATGTGTATTTTGCTGCTATGACCATACCGAACACCATTGTTTTATTTATGCTGACGGGGATGAAGGATGCATTTTTACCAAGCTATTTCAAATTTGATAAACTGGGGCGTGGCTTTGCGCATTTAACCAATATCGTTAAAGGCACTTTCTGGATATCTCTTGCTGTTTCTATCGTAGGTATCGTACTGACACCATTGCTGATGAAATGGTTTTATCCGGATTTTGCATCCTACGAATTTGGAATGGAAATTGCAATTTGGACCTCTGGGGTCTACTTCCTGTCCATCGCATTGGTTGGCGTGAATGCTGTTTATGAAGGCTATTTCGATTCACAGCGAAAATTTTCTTTTTCTACCTTTTCGCAAACAATCGTTGTGTTTACCACGATCCTGTCGACCTGGATTTTTCATGAATCACTTGGAATTTATGCAGTTCCTCTAGGGTACTTACTTGGAACGGTGTTTTCCTTCCTGATGAAGATTGTGTATCTGACCCCAGGGAAATTCTTGGCTTGGAAACAAAAGATGGATTTTACCGAAATTAAATCCTTTTATCAAATTTTCGTACCAGTGGGATTAACCATTGCAGTAGGTCAAGTGAATTTAACGGTTAATATTATCTTTGCGGCAACGCTTGGCTCGGGAGTTGTATCAAGCTTGAACTATGCGTTCCGGCTAGTGAATATTCCGCAAGCAATCTTTGGGGTAACGATTGCCACAATCATATACCCAATTCTTGCGAAAGCGAGCTCAGACAAGAATTCGCCATTATTTAAAACGGGGATTGAAAAAGGCTTATCTTATATGTTCCTCTTTCTAGCTCCAACCGTTGTAGGAATGATTATCCTGATGGAACCGATTGTTCAGGTGGTGTATCAGCGTGGTGTTTTCGATGCTGCAGCAACAAAGGCAACAAGCACGTATGCATTGTTCTATATGGGATCTGTCCTATTTTACAGTATTCAAGCCGTCATTGCTAAAGGGTTTTATACGTTAGAAAAAGGGCACTATATGATGAGAATAGGGCTGATTTCGATTGTTATTAATATTATATCGAACTACTTCTTATCTCAGATATATGGACCTGTAGGATTAGCGGTTTCAGCTTCATTAGTTGGCTTTATCTATTCTGCCATCACTTTTTCTACTTTATATAAAATTTCCGGTGGATTCAGTCTACCATTTATCGGAAAAGAATATGTGAAAATCATAGGGGCAACTGCGGTTATGGCTGCAAGTCTATGGTACATTGAAAAAATAGATTGGATACAGAATCTGCATAATATTCCTTTCTTAGCCATGATGATCATCGTGGGGGCAGGGGTGTACTTCGCTGTTCTGTATGTATTGCGGACAAGTTCATTTATTGAACTCCTCGCCAAAGGAAGAAAAGCAAAAAAAGTTATATAGGAGTACGTACATGAAGGATAAACTTACATTTTTCAAGAAACTGAATAAGATTGACACCTTTTCACCATATTTCTTCTTTCCATTTATTTATGTGTTATATTTTTTCGTAAGCTTGTTTGATTTTAGCCGATTTGCATATTTTGATGTGAATCGGAATGTGTTTTTCCCATTATTTATCGGTCTTGTCGTGTACCTTGGTGCCGTCTACATTGCCGATAAGAAGGATTGGGTTTTTCCGTCGTTTGGGCTTTCAAGATTCCTAAAAGGAAAAACAATTTATTTTCTTTGGGCACTTGGGTTGATCGGCTTAATATGTTATTTAATCATGCTGTTTACTGGACAAGTCGGAATTTCGGATGAATCTATCCGCAGAAACCTTGATCCTAAGTTAAACTTCATGAGTGCATTGCTTTGGTTTGCGGTGATCTTCTTACTATGTGATAAGATCCTGAAAGAACAGGACTTAACTCGACGTAAGCAATTTAGTTATGGCATTATTTTATTAGTTGTGTTCATCCTCTTCGTCTTGATGGGGTATCGGACACCGATTGCTGTGATGTTCTTAACATCATTCATCGTTTTCCATTACATTATCAAAAAAATAAAGCTTTCATGGTTCCTAACAGTTTTAGTTGTCCTGGGACTGCTTTTCTCTCTATTTGGTTTCTTCCGTGTTGTTACAGAAGATACAACTAAGAAATTCAATGATCGAACAGGACCTAAAGTTGAAATCACTCAAGAAAGTGAGAATCAGAATCTCGCATTAATCAGAGAAATCAACAAAACACCTAAATGGGTTCGCGCATTAAACGGTGAAATGGTTACAGGACATATTGTATTAAGTAAAATCATGGAATATACCGATATACATGGTTACACAAAAGGCAGTCTACATGCTGGAATCTTTTCAACAATACTTCCTGGAGAACAGAAATCACCTAGAACAGTCGTAACAGACATGGTTAACTCATTAACGGTAGATGAAGGGAAGTACATCACAAGACCAGGACGAACAACCACTCCGACTTTCCCAGGCCAGCTATATGCGGAAGCTGGATATATCGGAATCATCATTGGATTTGCCATTTACGGTTTGGTCTTATCCATGCTCTATAATCAAGTGAGAAGGTCAGGAATTAAGTCGTATCAAACAGCAGCTTATGGATTTGTCACGGCAATTTTTACATTATCCATTCATACAGGCCTACTGGACTTGATCTTTATCCTGATGATTGGCTATGCAATTCTCTCGACGAGTATAGAAAAGACAGTTAGAAAAATTTAGTAGTCTACGCTTAATAATGCGAAATATCCGTTGAGTAAATACCTTATAAGTGGTAAAATATATTCAATGAGAGAATTCTTTCCTTTTCCTATATTGAACGGCAATTGGTTGGTAGCCTATGCCAGAAAGACACCTATTGATAGAAATAGGTGTTTTTCTGTTACGTAAAAAGGTGGAGTTAGGTCCTAAACGTATATTTGAAATGTTAGCGTAATATCGCATATGGCTCAGTCAGTTTTCCGTCTTGAGTTGACAAATTTTGCTCCGATGTGAAAACTCCATTATGGCGTGCCAAATGTAATTTTCGGCTCGTAATGTTTGAAAAGGATGGTTTAAACACGCAACAAGTCCAGCGTTTCCCCCTATAATCGCTCACCCCCGTATCATTCAGTTACGGGGGTGAGCGATTATAGGGGGTGTGTTGTATGATCTGGGTAGGGAGGTTCAATGGATTTTAGGAGAATCTTGCATATGAAGCAGTCTTTTTTTCGTCTTGAATCGCTAAACATGGCTCCGGCGCGAAAACTCTCCATTCTGGCGCGCAAATTTAATTTCCGGCTCGCAATGCTTGAAAAAGGAGGGGGAGCACGCAACAGGGCTGGTATTACCTCCTAAATATTGCACCACATGTAATCACTGATGTATCAGCCACGACCAAAAACCGGAATAGTTCACCCGCTATAAGGGAATCATTCCGGTTTCTTTCACAAATTTAATTTTGCGGTGGATAAGCTTTAAACGAAGATAAATCAAGCTCTTCTTTCCGGACAAGTTCTTTCGGGAAGATGAACGTCCAAGGTTTACTTGTGTTATTTCTTACTTCGAAACTCTCAAGCGTGAAGCCGCCTTTTGCGATGACATCACCCGTTGCATCTTCGACAACTAACGGAATTTGTTCTAGCTTAATCGATTTATCACTGCCGTTACGGATCAGCATCGTAATATGAAGGTTCCCTTCTGGTGATTGCTGTGCCTGCAGACCCATGAAATTTACTTCTCCTGATTTTGGAGGAGTTAAGCTGTTGATCATATCACGAAGCTTGTCTTTCTCCGCTTCTCCGAGACTCTTTTCCCAGCTTTCTTCAAGCTCCAATGTATGAGGTTTTTTCAGTTCAAAGGCAATCTTCCAGCCACTTTGTGGGATATCGGCCGGGGTTGACTCAGAAGTCGGAAATGAGAACTTCCAGGGAATACTGCTTTCCGCTGGGATTTCACCTAGCTGAGATAAGTCGAACTCATTCCGAGCAAGGACTTCTTCATTTTCCCCTAGAAGTAGAAGAGGTAATTTCTCGAATCGGATTGCCTTAGCCAAGCTATTACGGATGAAAGCAGATACAAGAATATTCGCACCATCTGAAACTAAATCAATCCCTGATAAAGAAACTTGATTTTCCTTAAGCAATGGTAATTCATTATTTAAAAATTGCAGATAATATTTATCTTCAACATTTACTTCGATAGCTGGGTGAATGAAGAGAGCCGTTTTTACAGTATGCTCCTCTACTGATCCATTCGTTGAGCTTCCTAATAGCTCTTCAGAAGAAAACGTAGAGTCGCCTCCTTTTTTTTCTGGTTGATTTTTACCTCGGTTAAAGAAACCCATCTGCTATTTCCTCCTATGAAAAGGGAGAGGATGACTCAAATCATCCTTTCCAAAAATTTAATCTCTTTGTAATCCTTGGTATAGAGAATACATGCGCATGCTGACATCACGTTCCAGTTGATAATACATATGAGAAAATAATTCGAATCCTTCTCTTGAATACGCACGCATTGGATCTTCCTGACTGTAGCTTCTTAAGCCTACGCCTTCTTTAAGATGCTCCATTGCTTCAATATGGCTCAACCAATGGGAATCTGTTACTGATAGCAAGGTGGATTTTAAAGTATGAATGAATGGCCCATCTTCTTCAATGAAATCGAATTGGCTGAGGTATTCTGGCAAGACGGATAACACTGGTTCCTCAAGAGAGACTTTGTTAGTAGACTCCTCCGGCCATTTAAATGTCTCAATTGGCAAAGTAAGCATAAGATTCGCCTTCATCTCGGCAATTGGCCATTTCTCGACAGGTTCGTCATCAGGACAGCTTCTATTCAATTCTTCATTCACATAGGATTGAATCATTTTCTTGGATAGCTCAAGAAGGTCCGTTCCGGCAATGATTTTATTTCGTAAATCATACACTGTAGTTCGCTGGATATTCATCACATCATCAAGCTTTAAATTATATTCACGAATTGAGAAGTTACTGCCTTCACAAATTCGTTGCGTGCGATTGATGAATTCGAGTATATTCTTGTTCAAAATCAAGCCGTTTTCATCCGTTTTCAAGGTTTTCTTCAATTTGGCCACATCATCTATGGCGAAACGAAGGAACATATCATCCTCAATCGAAATGAAGAATTCAGAGCGGCCAGGATCTCCTTGACGACCGGAACGTCCTTTCAGCTGATTGTCAACTCGGCGTGATTCATGTCGTTCTGTACCAATTACATAGAGGCCGCCTAGTTCTGCTACGCCATCTCCCAGTCCGATGTCGGTACCGCGTCCTGCCATATTGGTGGCAACGGTAATCATCCCTTTTTGTCCAGCCTGCTCAATCAAACTGACTTCTTGTTCAACGCTTTTTGCATTTAGGAGCTTGAATTCCAATCCTTCTGCTTTCAAATACTCAGCGACACTTTCCGATTGAAGGATTGAAGTTGTCCCAATCAGTACCGGCTGTCCTTTTTGGTGAATTTCTTTTACCTTTTTTGCGACAGCTTTGTATTTTTGTTTAGTTGTAGCATATACCTGATCTTGCAGGTCTTCTCGAAGCACAGGCTTATTGGTTGGAATCTGGACAACTTCCATATTGTAGATCTGCTGAAATTCTTTTTCCTCAGTCTTAGCCGTCCCGGTCATTCCTGAAAGCATAGGATAGAGGCGGAAATAATTTTGAATCGTTACAGAGGCCTGTGTTTTATTTTCCTCAGTGACCTCCACTCCTTCTTTTGCTTCAATCGCTTGGTGAAGTCCGTTGCTCAGTGATCTTCCTTCCATTGGACGTCCTGTAAACATATCAACAAGTAAAATCTTGCCCTCTTTAATAATGTAATCGACATCACGTTTGAACATCACATTTGCTCGAAGCGCCTGAATGACATAATGATATAACGTCTGATGCTCCAAATCGTATAGATTATCAATATCAAAGCCACGCTCAAGCTTAGCGATTCCTTCTTCGGTAAAATTGGTCGCTTTTGTTTCTGGATCAAAAGTATACTCTTGATTCTCTTTAAATGAACTCATAATTCGGGCACATAAGTAGCTCAATTGAGTGCTTACCCCATTTTTCCCAGCAATGATCAGCGGGGTTTTTGCTTCATCGATTAGTACACTGTCTATTTCATCGACAATGGAAAAATGAAAAGGGCGCTGAACTCGATCGCTAGTCTGATATACCATATTATCACGTAAATAGTCGAAGCCAAATTCCGTTCCCACACCATACGTGATATCCGCCTGATAGGCCGCTGCCTTTGCATCTGGCTGCATCATTGGGAGATTCAGCCCAACCGTCAATCCTAAAAATGTATGTATCGGTCCAATGGTCTCCATATCACGCTTGGCCAGGTAATCATTAACCGTAATCACATGAACACCTTTGCCCTCAAGTGCTCGTAAATAACTTGGCAGAGATGCAACAAGAGTCTTCCCTTCACCAGTCGGCATTTCTGCAATACTGCCTTCTGTTAATACCAAACCGGCAATAAGCTGAACATCATAATGACGAAGACCGAGAACTCTCTTGGCAGCTTCACGAACAACAGCAAATGCTTCAACCTGAATATCAAACACTGTTTTTCCATTTGTAAGCTGTTCTTTAAATTGTAATGTCTTATTCTGAAGATCTATATCGGACAGTTTCTCATATTCGGATTCAAGTGAATTTATTCTTTCGACAATTTTATTATAGTCTTTAAGCTTTTTGGATTGTGTATCTCCAACTAAATTTTTTAGATAACCTAACATATCATCTGCTCCTAATCTCTGAACCTTATCTACTAGAAATTAGTATAGCATTCTTTACATGTACTTTCATTATTAGGAAGAAAAGAACCGCGGACTATTTTTTACCATTTTAGTAAGTTTCGAAAATTATAGATAGAATATTTGGGGAAAATAGAGTAGACTGAAATAGGGAATTAATACATATATAGAAAATATTTACCATTAAACTTTAGCGGAATGAGAACGTATTATTTTCCGATTAATAGAATAATAGGGGGATTTTTTATGAGAAAAAAGCTTAAAGCTGGACTAAGTCTAGGACTGGCATCAGCACTAATCGTACCAAGTGCGGTCTCGGCTTCAGTTGTATCACCAGTTGACCAAATTCAATCAGGAGAATTCAATCCTGTTTCCGGTAAATTATCAGAAGAAAATGTATTAGCTAATAAAAAATTCCAAGAGAAAAGGCAGGAAGTCAGCAGTGATACACTTGTCATTAAATATAAGCAATCCTTGGGGAAAGCAATCCACCAAAAAGCAAAGGTAAAGGTTCAGAAGTCTCTTCCTTCACTTGGCTATGATGTGGTCAAGCTATCCAAGGGACAAAAGATGGCAGATGTGATTCACTATTATTCTTCTGTCAAAGGAGTCGTTTCAGCTACTCCAAGCGTTTACTTACAAACTGCTGCTTCAACAGGTGATCCGAAGAAAAAAGATAGCTATCATTTAAGCCTATTAAAAATAGATGAGGCACTTAAACTAGCAGGAAACCATGAAGTGACAGTAGCAGTCATTGATACGGGAATTGATACGAAACATCCAGAGCTTCGGTCCCAATTATTAGCACCATATAATGTGAATGATCCAGGCAATCAACCACTTGCTGAAGAACATGCTACTCATGTTTCTGGAATCATTGCCGGTGTTCAAGGAAATGGGATCGGCGCACACGGAATAAACCCAAAAGCGAAGATCCTACCCGTTGATGTCTTTGGCGGATTCTGGGGAGCCTCCGACTATTCGGTTGCAGAAGGAATTCTTTATGCCGTGGATCAGGGAGCAGATGTCATTAACCTCAGCTTGCGCACGTATTATCCAAGTGACTTGTTGAAGGATGCGGTTCAAAAAGCGATTGATGCGGGCGTTACCATCGTAGCTGCTGCAGGGAATGAAGCAACCGATGAATATGCTTATCCAGCATCATTTAAAGGGGTAATCGGCGTTGGAGCAACGGATAGTAAGAATACACTTTCGTATTTCTCGAACTTCGGTCCATCTGTTGACGTGGTTGCACCGGGAGAAGATGTCTTCAGCTCTGTGTATGACTATACAAAAGGCTCATCATTTACGAATATGAGTGGAACATCTATGGCTACTCCAATCGTTGCAGGAGCTGTTTCTTTATTGAAATCGAAATATCCTGATTTAAAGCCAGTTGAGATTGAAGCAATCTTGAAAAGCACAGCTACGGATCTTGGAGCAAAGGGCTATGACCTTAAATATGGCAACGGACTTGTAAATCTGACTGATGCATTAAAATTCGATTTAAAGAACCTTCCGAAAACAGTGACACTTTCCGATGAAGAGGCAAAGAAAACAGCGATAGTACTAAAAGGAGAAGGTAAAGAGTCTCAATCCGGATCCTTCACCCAACCTAACCAGAAGAACTGGTACAAAATCACGTTGAAAAAAGGGGAAGCTGTTCAAACGGTTCTTTCTGGATCTGCAGATTATGATTATGGCTTAGAATTTGACTTCGCGCCTGCGGTATCGCCAAAGGACAAAAAGGCGCCAGCGAAAATAGAAGTGAATGATGTAAAAGCAGGCGATAAAGAAGGTTATTTGTTTAAAGCTGAGGAAGCTGGCGATTTATATATTGCGGCCCACGATGTGAACGGAAACTATTCATCATCTGGAAAGTCAACATTCAAGCTTGAAATAGAAAAAGTTACAGAGCTGCCTAAAGACAACTCAAGCATCGATAACATTTTGAATATCCCAGCGCTTCCGTATTCAACTGAGCAAGATAAAAATGCTCCGTTTACATTTTTAGCTGATACTAATGAAACAGACAAGGATTACTTTACTTTTTCAGTTGAAAAACCAGAGTTAGTTAAGCTGGATCTATCTGGCGTACCAGGTGTGAATTCATCAGTAGCTGTTTATTTCAAAGAGGAATTTGAAGCCAATCCTCCTAAAGACGGGTTTTCTGAAGAAGGTGCCTATCCAATCGCTGGAGTCGATAAAAATCGTTCAGGCAAAGGAGAAAGCTTAGCGTTTGAAGCTGTGCCAGGTATGGAATATGTAGTCGAAGTATCAGGAGCACCTGATTTCCGCTTCTTCACGTTTGATTCCATTTTTGATCTTATTTCCTTCACAGAAGGAGGAGCATCAAGCGTAATCCCGTACACTCTGACACTTGAAGGAGCAATACTTCCGAAAGACGAAGACAACTACCCAGTTCAGCCTACTTTGGAAGAGGAATATACTTCTGAAGATATGTCAGCAAAAGAATATCAAACCGCTAAGAAAGCACAATTCAAGACAGCTGAAACTATTGCTGAAAACATCGAGCAATTCAGATGGTTTGAGAAAGAAGATATGGAGATTATTAAAGAAAACGCCCTACCATACCAAATTGGTAAAGAGGTCAAAGGTTATTTGCAAGTGCAAGGTGATTCCGATTTCTTCAAACTTGCAGCTGACGCAAATGAAATTGTTGAATTAAGCTTTGACATGGCTGATGCTCAGTATCCAGCTATCACCATTCTGGAGTACGACGAAAAAGCTGATGATATGTATCCTGTACTGGAAATGGGATACTTTTATAGTGAAAGTAACAATAATACATTCAAGACAGCTCTTGCCGTTGAGAAAGGAAAAACCTACTACGTACAGCTAAAAGATGAATCCGGTGCGATTTCAGGATCACCTTATACTATGGAATCCAAGAAGCTTATGAATGTACCGGTTGATCAGGATATTGATCAAAGCGAATTTATTCGTGCTAAAGTATTGAAAACAGGACAAACTGTCAAGAATCATTTAATTTATGGAAATGACCTTGATATTTATTATGTGAAGAATACAGGTGCGGAGAAACTGTCCAATTTGCGTATTACACCTGAGAAGCTGACAGCTGAGAAGAAGCAACAATTACCGGAGATCCTTCGTAATGATCTGTGGGTTGCTGCAACGGTTGTGGAAGATACAAATGGAAACTTGCAGTTGGATGGAAACGAGTATGGAAAAGCTGTTACCTTCGGACCTGATTTCTACAGCACGGACACAGATCTAAATGCTGCATTTAAGACGAAGAAAAATACTGCTTACTTTATCGTTGTTGAAAGCTTGCAATATGGAGTTACATCTATCTTGCCTTACACAATAACAGTGAGTGACGCAAAGGGTGCTGATGAAGATGGGGCTTCAGTTGTGAAGAACAATATTCCTTCTAAGCCACTAGCGCTGAAAAAAGGAAAAAATGACTTAAATGCAACAGGTTACTTCAATGCAGGTGTAGCCTTTGGTGACAAAGACTACTACAAACTTGATGTAGCCAAGAACAGCTCAGTCACAGCGATTCTTAAAACGGATACTGTCCTTGACGGTGCTTTGAAAATATTCAACGCAAATGGACTTCAGGTTGCTACCATTGATTACTATGGTAAAGGCATCGATGAACAATATACACTGGACTTAGCAAAAGGAACGTATTATCTTGAGGTACGTGAAGCTTTAGGAAGAACAAGCAATATTCCTTACCAACTATCTGTCCAGATGAAATAATGACAAAGAGAGAGGCTGCTACTATAGGGCCTCTTTTCTTTCCCTTTTAGGTACCGATAATTGGCTTAGAGTTGTGGATAACATTATTATTCTGTCAATATCTTGCGTAACCAGCCTAACTCCTCGATGTGGTAGATCTAGTTAGCTGAAACTCCTAAGAAGATGCCTGTGTTATTGTTTAATGGAAATTGTTTTTTACACATCATCCAGCCTATCTTATAAGAATAATAAAATGCTATAATTGGAAAATAGGAGGTTGGAAAACTTTGAAAATCTGGAAAAACATTTGTAGTTTATTTGTCATAGGTTTTTTATTTTCCTGGGCTGGAGAAGCACAAGCCCATGTAGTTGATTTAGTAGAAACGAAAGAAGCACAAGTAAACTATGAGGACACTTACCCACTTATCCAAAGCTATAAGGGGACAAGTGGTGTAACGATTAATAGCTATAGCTCAAAGTGGGATACGAAGAAGAAACTGCAGGAGCTTGAAGCAGAATTATTAAGAAATAAGCATGGAAACGAACTTACTTATTTAGGGACAGTTGCCATCTTCCCGGATTATCCTGCTGGTGAAGGTGTACTTGGTCAATATTATGTTACATATCGTTCGACCTCTACCGGGGTGACGTTGGAGAAGAACCGACCCATTTATTTATTTGGCGGTAACACCTATACGACCATTACATCTATGGCAAACACGCTTTCGCATGAGTATGGACATCATTTCACCTTTTATCACCTGATTGAGAGAGAAGGGCTGCTTCCGAAGGAGTGGATGACCTCGAAGTATGCAAAAGCGAGGAAAGTGTCAGACTATCCCCTAATACACAGCGGGGCAGTTAAAGAAAATGATGAAAAGAGCTATATATGGAGTCTGCCGGAAATCATGGCAGAAGATTATGTTCAATTGTTTGGGTCAGAGTTGGCGTTGCAAACGAGCATTCAACGCAATATGAGTCTCCGCACACCTTTTGATGACACAGGCCTCCAAGCATATTGGAGTGGAGAACTGAAGGGTGATTATGAAGTCAAAGCACCTTCTCAATTGTATGTTACAGGTTATAAAAAAGGAGCAAACGGAAAATATGACGTGCAGCTTTATTCAAATGGGCTGAAAAATGGAAAGCAGTATGTACGTGCCGAGAAGGACGGCTACATTTATGAAAGCTATCCACTTGGCTCAATCGAGGTAAACACGAATCCTATTTGGCTAACAGAATCTTCTGTGCCTAAGGAGTCACGCGTGTTGCTAAGTAGTCAAACAACAGAGACGTACAAAGCAAATGCCGTGCAATATAAGGAAGCGGGCTTTAACGTTGGGACGAAGACGCTTGATATCCGTACTGCGGAAGTCAATAAGGCGGTAACTCCGATTGAGACAATCTTTGCAAAATCTGCAACGAATCTCTCAATCCCTGAAACAAAGAAATTATTACAGGAAGTAGCCATTAAGAAGGGTATTCCTGCTGAAATTTTAAAAGCCATTGCTTTTGCGGAAACAGGAATGAAGCAATTTGATGCAAACGGCATGCCGATCATTACCGAAGACGGCGGAATCGGAATGATGCAGATTACGATGACAGATGCAGAATATGCATCGAAAGGCATTAATAAAGAAAAGGTGAAATGGGATATTGGCTATAATATCGAAATAGGGGCGAATATACTTCTTGAGAAATGGAACCTTTCTTATCTCCCGAAAGTGAACAAACATGAGAAGGACAAAATTGAAGATTGGTATTTTGCCATTCTCGCGTATAATGGGGCTTCGAAAAGAAATGACCCAACGGTTACACAGGTGAAAAAACCTTATCAGGAAAAGGTCTTTGATATCATTCGACAATATAGCTTAATGCCACTAGCGGCAACGCCAACGGCAGCCATTAACATTACCTATCCATATGAAGACCGTCCAGATATTATGGTATTCAAGGATTCTACATACACATGGGGAAATGGAAAGAGCATGCAAACGACGCAGAATCTTAACAATAGTCAAACAGTATATACAGTCATAAAAGATGGCGCAAATTTGAGAGACAGTGTGAATGGCAAAGTGACGAAGAAGCTTCAAGAATATACACCCTTGCAAATCATTGGAGGTCCATTCGAAACAACAACCAACCCCAATAATCAATATGTCATGTATCAGGTAAAGGGCAACGGATTTGAAGGGTATATTTCATCATCGAACATAGCGCAAGGCACACTCACCCTTTTCTCTGATATGAAAGATGCGGATGTTGCTTCATCCGTAGCTTATTTGCAAGTAAGAGGGATCATCAATGGGTATGAAGATGGTACGTATAGATCAGGGAATGAACTACTTAGAAGACAGGCGGCCCAGCTAATTGTCAAAGCACTTGATCTGAAGCTGCCAAAAGGGTACCAGGTGAAGTCAACCGATCTGAAACCAGGAGACCTGGATTATGAATACATGGCCATTGCAGAAGCGCATAGCATTATGGGTCAAGATGGTAAAATGAGAGGCGATGAATCGTTAACAAGAAGTCAAATGGCGTCAGTTCTTGCCAGAACATTTAAGGATTATTATGCTGAGCCAACTGTGGAAACGAGCTTCTCTGATGTCCCGAGGAATGCCCATAACTATGAAGATGTTAATACGCTGTACTTTAATAAGATTACAGTGGTCAACCCATTCCGTGTTAAAGAAAAGGTTACTCGCGGACAGTTCGCGCATTTTCTGAAGAGAACGTATGAATTAGTAGAAAAAGAATAATAGAAAGGTCGCTAATCATACGATTAGCGACCTTTCTATTTGAATCTATTAATGATACATAGCACGAGATAGGAACGCAGCGAATTGCGAACGCGTCACGTAATTATTCGGTTTGAATGTATGATCTTCTTCATAGCCAGTTGTGATACCAGATGCTGCAAGCCTCTCAATATCATCGTATGCCCAATGAGTTGCAGGTACATCCGTGAAGTTCTTCTTCGTAGAGGATGACTCGAGTTTAAAGGTCCGTGTAAGAATCGCTGCCATCTGACCACGAGTTAGCGAATCATTCGGGCGGAACTCACTGTTATCGTTCCCTTTAAAGATGCCCTCTTTATAGACTGCATTGACAACGCCAATTGCCCAATGGGTAGATGGAACGTCCGGGAATGTGGATGAGCGATCATTGGCTTTTAAATGAAAGGCTTCAGCAATCATCGTTGCAACATCAGCACGTGAAATTCTATCTTCCGGTTTGAAATAGCTCATCGAGTAGCCAATTGTTATGTCGTTCGTAGCAAGCTTGTTAACATTTTGATATGCCCAATGCTGTTGATTCACGTCATGAAATTCTCCGATAGCTAGTGAGTAATCAAGGACACGTCTTGCTCCTATGTATTTTGTTTTCCAGTAGTAAGGATCATCCAAGTTTGAGATCATAACTCCTTTAGAAGAAGAAGCGTGAATAAACTCATTATTTCCTATGTATATACCTGAATGGGAGACACCTTTTCCATTTGTATTAAAGAAAACGAGATCGCCTATTCGTAAATTCTTTTTATCAACAGCAACACCTTCTTTAGATTGTTGCGCAGTCGTTCGTGAGATCTTCATATTCATTTCGCTAAATACTTTATGGATGAACCCCGAGCAATCAAATCCAAATTCATCATTCCCTGCTGTCTTATAAGGAACTCCGATGTATTTTTTTGCAATCGGAAGTAGTTGATCATAATTTACTGTGGCTGCTAGTACACTTTTCGTACCGCCTAGCAGCAAGAAAAGCAGACATGCACTGACAAAAATCTTTATTTTCATACGTCCTCCTTATAATAAATGAGTAATTATTGTTAATATCGACATAATATACTAATATTTTAGCATCTTCCTATCTTAGCGAACATTACAGTTTTGTAACAAACGAGAATATTAGGAGAGTAAGAGAAAAAAGTCTATCGAAAAGAATAGTGCATCAAAAAACTATTAATATACAGGAATAAATTATTCAAGTTTGAAATAGAATGTAAAGTTGTTTATAATTACTAAATACATTAAAGCGAGGAATAGTGAACAAATTCCTTGCATAATATGGGATTTACTGTAGAATAAGGTTAGTATATGATAAATTTGATAGATATGGTGAATAATAGAATGGTATAATTTACACCATGAAGAACAGATTGACAATCATTCTATAAAATTCTATACTAAAATTTGTAATAATCGTTACAAAGTCTTTTTTTAGGGGATAGGTTAAAATACATAATCTCTTAAAATAGCTTTAATAAATTTTTATCCAATAAAGGGAGGAACTTTCTCAATGGCTTACCAACCAAAATCTTATCGTAAATTCATGGCTGCATCTCTTTCAGTAGCTATGGTAGCAACAGCTGTATCTCCTGCATTAGCAGCAGAAACAAAATCATTCCCAGATGTACCCGCAACTGACGCACATGCTGCTAACATTGCAAAAGCAGTAGAACTAGGATTAATCAAAGGTAACGCAGATGGTACATTTGCACCTTACGCAAGCATCACTCGTGGTCAAGTAGCAAAAATTCTTGCTCGTTACCTTCAATTAGACGGTAAAATTGACACAACTGGTGTTGAACCATTCGCTGACGTTCCAGCTACACACTCTGACAAAGAACTATACGAAGCATCTCTAGTAGTTAAGAAAGCAGGCGTGTTCACTGGAAGCAACGGTAAATTAAACGCTGCTGATAATATCTCTCGCCAACACATGGCAAAAGTTATTGTTAACACATTCGGATTAAAAGATAATGGCGAAACAGTTACAATCTCTGATCTTGATAAAGCAACTGAAGAAATGAGATCATACATCAAAATCCTTGCTCAACACGGAGTTACTAATGTAACTGCTTATAACCCAACTGGTGACGTTAAACGTGGAGCATTCGCTAGCTTTGCTGTTCGTGCTATTGAAGCTACACCTGAAGTTGTAGTACCTGCAGTTACAAGTGTAAGTGCGATTACTAATACAAACGTTTCTATAACATTCAAAGCTTTAGAAAAAGCTAATGAAGCATTCACTGTTGAAGTAAAAGATAACAATGGAAATATGGTAGAAGTTCTTCCAGTATCTCTTGAAGCTGGAGAAACTGAAGCTACTCTTACATTTAAAACTCCACATTTAGTTGCTCCAACTGGTGTTTGGACTGTTGGAGGACTTAAGTATGACCTAGATGCAATCAAAAACTATAATGATATTGTTTCAGCTGCAAGCGGTACTAACCAAGTAACATTGCTTAATGCTTTAAATAAAGCTGGGTTGAAAAATGTTACAGCTGATAACATTGCTGCTTATGCTACTGCAATTAATAACTCATTAACTAAACAAAATCTTGCAGATATTCAAAAACTTATTGACGATGCAAACACAACTAATTTAACAGCTGCTGAACAAGCTGTAATTGTTAAAGCAGTTGTAGACTCAACTAATCAAGTTCAATTACTTTCTGCTCTTCAAAACAAAGCGTTTACTCGTGTAAACCCTGATTGGATTGTTGCGTACCAAACTGCAGTTGCTACTGCTCCAGCTATTACAACTGCTAGCACAGTTGCAGATGTTCAAGCTAAGATTAATAGTGTTAACACAGCAAGCATTAATACAGCTAATAGCAACGCTACATCAGTGGCTACACAAAACGTTGTTACTGATTTAATCCGTAACTATACAATTGATGATGTTGCTCCTTTAACAACTAAAGCAGACGCTATTAAAGCTTCTAACGTGAAATCAGCAGTATTTGGAGTAAAAGAAGCTACTACTGCTGCATCTGTATACAACGCTTTGGTTAAATTATCAGCTCTAGATAGCACTAATTTACCAGCAGCATCTTTAAATGCTAACTTAAAGGCTGAATACCTAGCAGCTAAAAACTTAGCAACTATTGACGGTACTACTGCTGTTTCTGCATTAACAACTGCTGTTGTAACAGCTGCTGATACAGCATCATCTGCTGCAGCATTAACTGCTATTGATGCTATTATTGCTAATACAGAATTAGCTGATGTAAAAGCTAAATTACAAAAGCTTGCTGATGTAACAAGCCATAAAGGAACTTCTAAATTTGATGTTTCAAAAGTTGTTGACTCTCGTTTAGTAGACTACCGTGCTGCTCTAGTCGCTGTAGTACCTGGTGGTGCTGTTATCTCTCAAACAGAAGTTGAAACTGCAATTGCAGGTGTAAATAGTACAGCTAATCAAGCATCTAACTTATCTGTATTAAAAGATACAACTAAAACTGTTGTACAAGTTCGTGATGCTCTAGTTGAGCTAGCTGCTGGTTCTGCTAATGCTACAACTACTGCATTCTTAAATACTTCTTCTCAAGTTAAACTAGAAGTAGCACAAGTTATTATTGATAACCGTGCAAATTTAGCTACTGGAGCTAGCTATGATGCTGCTTCTGTTACAGCTCACTCTGCTGGTGCACCAACTTATGCTGCAAATGCTCTTCAAAAAGCTATTGTAGACCATGCTGCAACAGTTGCTAAATTCAATGCGATTGGTAATTTAGCTGATGCAGCAACTACAATCAGCACAACTAAAGCTGCATTAGTCGACTATGCTTATGCTCCATACGCTGCATTAACTACTGTACAGCAATTAGCTGTTGCTGAAGAAATTAACAAATTAACTAAACCAGTTGGAACTCCAGCTGTAGCAACTGCATTAAACTTTGGTAGTACGGATGCTGTATCTACATTAGCACAAGCTAATGCTTATATCGATGCTGCAATTGCTAAAGTAAAGTAATTCTTTGAAATAAAAATGAAGACGTTCTAGTCCTTAGAACGTCTTCATTTATAATTATTTTGATTTTATTTTCAAGCAAGGGACGGATAAAAAATGTATCATAACATCACAGGAAGTCTTGCAGAAAAATTAAATGACCTGAACCCGAATTTAATAATTAGTGAGCATGATATTGAAAATTTAACTTTTACACCATATGTTGAGAACGACTATCTTCATACATTACTCTCTAATACCCTTAATGAGGTTGAAAAGGAAACAAAAATTCAACAAAAAAAATTATTTGATTTAAAGCAGCTTCTTCTATTGGTGCCTTCCGATGATGTCAGAAAAGATGAATATGAGTCTCGTCTAAAGAGCTTAAATAATCTTTATAATATATCGAATGAACTGGATACTATAGTTAATAATGAGGGTGTACTAGGGGAAGAACTAGAACTTAAAATCAGCCAACTGGATGCATCATTAAAAGTATCTAATCATGGACCACTCCGTAATTTGCTTGAGAATGAACTAATGAAAATAAAAAGTACTATACAAACTCAACCCAAAGAAGAAGTCAATGAAGGAAATCTTGTTAAATGGATTAATAGCTCTCAATCGGCAGAGGCGATTGACGAGATATTTTGTGAATTATCTCTTGAAGAATATATTAATCAAGGGAAAAAGGGTAGAGAAATAATAGCAAACCAATTCTTTGACCAGTCTAAATCGTATAAATTAAATACAGAAGTTAAGGATGACTTAAAACGATTCATAGATAAATTTAAGGAATCTAATTATAAAATTATTTCTGAAGAAGCCGGAAAAGCTATTTCTCAAGAGTCTTATAAGAATACTTTAAATGTTAAGGAACTAGAATTACTCATGTGATGAAGCAAATTGGATAGAGATGAGTGCCCGTTACTTCTCGACAAGGGTCAATGATTAGACTATCAGTTTTCTTATTATTTACATGTAACAAACCGAATCAAATAGAAAAATAAGCTTATATTATTATTTTGAATAAGATTAGCAATAGCCCTAATTCCCTTCGAGGAGTTGGGGCTATTTCTATTTGAGGAGGCATCGTTGTGAAAAAGTATGAAGTCAAGAAGCAGGAACAATTACAGCTGTTTGAAAAGGGAGATTCATTCAATCAGCCTGCAAAACGTATCAACATCGTAAGCCTAAAGCTCGTAAGGGAATCTAGTATTTTGTACAAGGAGAGGAGAATTACATCCTGTCCCCTTCAAAAAGTCAATCCGAGGTTAAATCGCCCTAATTATATAGGGTGATTTGTTTTTTATCTGGGGAAGTAGGTCCATTTTTAGACGAAAAGTAAGAGGTATATACAATAGGAATAAAACAATCAAAAAAGAATGGCATGCCAAATAAGCCTTTCTATGAAGGCTTTTAAAAAAAGTCAGCGATAGGTCAAGCTACTTTTTTATAAGTATGATAGAGACCGTTTAACACTGGTGTTGCTTCTAATTTTGTTTCCGGTGCTATTGTTGAAAGATAGACAGGTGAAGGAATGGGTGTCTTACCTTCGATTCCTTGATGCGTTCGGTCAGTGTTGTAGTAGTCGTGGATGTATTCGTGAAGTAGTTTATGTAAGTGTAATTGGTCAAGTGGGATGATTTGATCTAATAGTTCACGCTTGATTGTACCGATTACTCTTTCTGCATATGGGTTTTGCCAAGGTGAACGATAGGCCGTTTTCTTTGAGGTGATTCCTGATGATGATAAAAACCGTTGAAATGCTTTGGAGAGAAAAATGGTGTCATTATCATGAATGAGATATTTAGGTACTTCACCATATGGCGTTGCATTCCTAAATTGTTGTACGGTCCATTGAGCTGTAGGATTATATGTTACGCCAAAAGAAATAATTTTTCGAGTTTGATGATCAATAATCACTAATATATAAAGTACATCAAAGGTTAATGTAGGAATGGTAAAGAAATCAGTTGCCCATGTTTCATGATTATGATTTTTCAAAAATGTCTTCCATGATTGAATCTGTTTTTCAGAAGGTGGTTTTCGTGTACTAGGAAGATACTTAGCGATTGTATTAGGAGCTGGAGGCTTTTCGATTCCTAGAATCCGAAGTTTTTCATGGATTTTCTCAGGTGATAACATAGGGTTTTCTTTATGCACTCGCTTGATCAAGCTAATGGTAGCTTGATCAAGCGTTGGCCGTCCAATTTTTCTCGATTTTTGTTTCCAATAGAACTTAAAAGCTGTTCGATGCCATCTGATAATGGTATCTGGCTTCACAATAATTAAAACGTCTTTCCAGCTTTCAAAGTGTTTAGAGAGGAATACCCAGAGCTGTCTAAAAGCCTGAGTGGGTTTTGGTTTCGGTAGTTTTTCTTTTTCATATCGTTGGATGTATAACGCTAGTTGACTTCTTAGAGCGATATTTTCCAATTTAATTGCTTGCGTAGATTTTAAGTGAAGTTTTAAAAATTTTCCGAGGTAACTCAGCCATTCTTTGAAGCATCCATATATCGAACGAATGAAAAACAATTTGATTCCCTCCCAATAAATTAAATAAGTCTTTCATCCATTGTATATAAGCGTTTGTAAAAGTTCTATTAGATTAGTAGAAACACTAGAATGTATGTTTAATAATAAGCCCTAATTCCCTCGAAGGAGTTAGGGCTATTTTCATTTGAGGAGGGGTTAGTGTGAAAAAGTATTAAGTTATGAAACAGAAGCAACCTGTATTATTTGAGAAAGGCGATTCAATCCATCAACCAGCAAAACGCATCAATATTGTAAACATAAAGCTAGTAAGGGAATCAAGCATTTTGTAGAACGATTGTATGTACTCCTAGAGACAGAGCACAGCGGAACGCTCCCACGTTACAAGTTCAAGGGAGCAAAGGCAAACAAAACACTAGGCTTGCCTCCCTCATTGCAGACCCTATTGAATGATTTTAGTAAGGAATTCAATGTGACACAGAGAGACATCATTGAAGTGGCATTGGCTGAGTTTTTCAAGAAGTACGGATACAAAGAGCAACTGAATGGCGTACTGCAAATGTAGTAGAAAGTGAGGAATTCATTCTCACTTTCTTTTTTTTTGTATAAATAGAAAAATATGATTGATACTCTCTGTCAGTAGGTGATATCATATGCTCAAGTAAATGATATCACCTACTGAAAAGAGGGGAGTTAAATGAGTAAAAAATTTGTATTAAGATTAACTGAGGATAAGTATCAAAGGCTGGTAAGCATGACAGGCGAGAAAAGTATCAATCAATACATTAATGAAATTCTTGATATGCATATTCTAAAAATGAAGGGAAGTAATACTCAAATGGAAAAAATAATAATTGGGGAAATGGCACATAACGAACTACGTGAGGCAGTGACAGTAACACAACAACCTTGGTATATGGATATTTTAGATAAATATAATATCTACTTTTTCTCACCTAACAAAATTGCCTCTCCGATGATGTCACTATTATTTTATGGAGATTCTGATTGTAATCCTCCTAAAAGCATAAGTAGATTCGGTAAGGTTTCCCATATATATCGTCATGTTACAAGAGAAGACGTTGAGTCTATTCCTGAAATGAAAGAGCTTCTTAATGACCCCCAATTTGCTGATAAAATCTTAAGTTGGGAGAAATATCAAATAGTCGTACTTTCTGAAGTTACGAGACTTGAGAACCCACTTCCTTTAACCAAGGAATATGTAAATCATCCAAGAATAATCGTAAATAGAGAGACTACCCTTGCCAAATTTTTAGGTGCAAAAAAAATTGACGATTTGTTTAATTGAAAATAAAGGAGTATGGATTAAATAAAATAAAGGTTAATGACGGGGAATGGGGAAACCATCCCCGTTTTTTTTCTAGTCTCCACCTATGATTCCCAGCTTCCCCGTTGGAAACAGACCATTCTAAATAGAAACTAACGATGAATAGTTAACTTGTATAGAGATAGTGAGTTAACTGTATTATGGATTTTGGTGATTGATTTGTTATGGATTTTATTCTTATTCTTTTGGTTTATTGACGAGTTTCTTCTATAAAGAAATGCTGGAGAAAATAATTGTACCAGTGATTGTTGCGGTAGCTAACTTCCCAACAAATAACGGGTTTATATATTGCCCTTTGTATTTGCAGTTGCTATTGTGAACATTATTGATAAAATAAAGTAGAGATGCTATTATCCTAAAATTTCTAGGTTCCCTTTTGGTATAATTTAAATCATTTCTCCTTTATTTCAATATATCCAGTTTGGTCTACTACAATTGATGAGAGCAGGGACTATTAGATGGTATATTCGTGCGTTTCTTGATATATCGATCAAAGCTGTTGCTATTTTGCTGTCATTTGAGTACGGTACCTCGTTTTTTCTGTTATATTTCCCGATTCATGATGTTATTTATGAAAAGAGGCATTTTATGCAAATTAATATAGGAAGTGAAACCATTAGATTTATATTGGTCGGTTTTTTTAATACTCTCCATTATTATCTGTGGTATTTACTGTTCACTGAAGTTTTATCTATTCATTATCTTATCGGGCATTGGCTCGCGTTTTTAATTAGTATGGTCGGCTCCTTTTATCTCAATACGTATTTTACATATCAATCTAAGCCGAGCTGGAAAAAGTTTTTCCAGTTTCCCTTAACATACGTTGTGAACTTAGCAGTTTCGACTAGTGCACTCTATGTATTAAAAGAGTGGCTCCAATTTGATAATACATTTGCTCCACTGCTTGCTGCTGGAGCAGCTATCCCGTTTACGTTTATTATTTCACGTAAAATTTTAAAAGCTTAGAAGGAGGGCATTTGGTGAAGAAATTAAGTATTGTCGTTCCTTGTTACAACGAGCAACAAAATGTACAAAAGTTTTATCTGGAAACTCAGAAATATGTACAGGAACTTCTTATAGCAATCGAGTATGTTTTTATCGATGACGGAAGTAAGGACCATACCCTTTCCGTTCTTCGTGATTTGGCCGAACAAGATACTAATGTACATTACATTTCGTTCAGCCGAAATTTCGGTAAGGAGGCTGCTATTCTTGCTGGATTTCAATTTGCTTCAGGGGATGCAGTTATCTTGATCGATGCTGATTTACAGCATCCACCTTCGTTAATTCCAACCATGTGGCGTTATTTTGAAGAAGGATATGATCAAATAATCGCCAAGCGCAATCGCATTGGAGAAAAGTTTGTTCGTCGTAAATTGACAAATCTATATTATAAATGCATCAATAAACTTGTAGATGTGACCGTTACAGACGGGGTTGGTGATTTTCGATTATTAAGTCGTCAAGCGCTAGACGCTTTATTGAAGATGACCGAATATAACCGGTTTTCTAAAGGACTGTTTGCATGGATCGGTTTTCATGAGAAGGTGATTGAATATGATAATCAGCTTCGTGTGGAAGGAACGAGTAAATGGAGCTTCAATAGTCTTTTAAACTATGGTATAGATGGTATCTTATCCTTTAATAATAAACCGTTACGTATCGCTATTTATAGTGGTATGTTCATCACATTGTTTGGTTTTATTTACATCGTGTTGACCCTTATCAATTATTTCATAAATGGTATTGATACACCTGGTTATTTCACAACGATTTCAGCGATTATTGTGCTTGGTGGTATTCAACTGTTATTCTTAGGAATTATCGGTGAATATATTGGTCGAATCTATTATGAAACGAAGCGTCGACCACAATATTTGATCAAAGAGAAAAGTAATAAGGAGTAAACAAATGCCAGAAGAGTTTTTTAGTAAATGTAAGCTGATGATAAAAAAAGAATGGAAAATTGCCTTTTTTAGTGCGGTTGTCATTGGCTTCTTAACACATATGTATGTGTTTACCAATATGTTGCCGAATCACGATGGATTGATAAACATTTATAATACTCAACTCAAGTTTAAATCGGGTCGATTTTTTCTAGGTCCATTTAGCGGAATCAGTTCGTTCTTTGACTTGCCCTGGATTATCGGTTCATTATCCGTTCTCTACTTAGCACTTGTGGCGGTCGTGCTTACTGAAATTTTCGAGTTGCGTAAAACCCCTACTATTATTTTAACTGCAGGACTTATCGTGACGTTCCCAACTGTAGCTGCCACTTTTTCGTATATGTTTACGGCAGATGGGTATATGATGGGGATTCTTTTAGCTGTTCTGGCCATCCTCATTACGAAAAAATATAAGTTTGGCTTTCTTCCGGCTTCATTTATTTTTTATCTAAGCGTTGGAATTTATCAAGCAAACCTAACAATCGTACTTAATGTTGTATCGGTATGGTTCATCCGAGAGCTTGTTCTCAATCAGACGAAAATCAAACCATTGTTTCATTCACTCTTACGATATGCGAGTATGACTGTACTTGGAATGATGTTCTATGCCTTCACATTTAAAACCTATCAGAAGCTTTTTGCTGGGGAAATTACGGACTACCAAGGGCTCGACCAAATTGGCCAAAGCTCAGGCAGTATGATTGATCAACTTGTTAAAATTAATCACACGACGATGGAATTCTTTTTTAGAGGCTTTATCTCCGATTTCCCAATCAATCTATTTGAAGTGTTGAACCTGCTCCTTATTGCCCTTATAGTATTGGCAGTTGGTCTTGCGGTCTTTTTTAACAAAGTATATGCATCACCAATTAGAGTTAGTCTGATAGTGGTTAGTCTAATTTGTTTACCTTTATTTTCATTCATTCTTTACTTTGTTTCTCCTGGTGTAGAATATCATATGTTAATGGAAATGGCGTTAGTTCTTTTTTATCTACTACCTATAGTAATATATGATCGACTCGAGAAACTGACGTTAGCGGTTCGATGGTTTTCCTGGAGCACAGTAGTCGTCCTATTTTTAATTGCATTTAACTTTGCCGTCATAAATAATATTGCCTATTTTAATATGACATTAAAATACGAAAAGTCGTATGCCCTTCTGAATCGGCTTCTTGATAGAATAGAACAAACAGAAGGATATGAAAATGCTTCTAAATTAGCAGTCGTTGGAAGAGTAACGATGCGGACAGAGGTGGCATCTGAAAAATTGCCAGAAAATATCCCTTCGATGACAGGTGCCATGGGTGAATCCTTTTTGGTTGAACCTTATCATTTTGAATATATGTTGGCCAATCAATTTGGTAAAACGCTAACTCGTTTGGACGAGGAGCAGCTACAAACCCTACGGGAAAGTGATTTAGTCAAACAGATGCAACTATGGCCATCAAAAGACTCGATTCGGATAGTAGGAGATACGGTTATTATTAAATTAAGTGAATAATGGCTAAAGAAATGTGACTGCAACTGTCACGGTGCACTCCATGAAATATGCTGAAAAACTTGAGGAAATCCCTGCGGGGTTTATCTTTTGATAACTGAATCAAATTGCATATTATATTTTGAATAAGATTACATAAGCCCTAATTTCTTTCGAGGTGTTAGGGCTTATTCTATTTGAGAAGGAATCATTGTGAAAAAGTATGAGGTCAAGAAACAGAAGCAATTGGAGTGATTCGAGAAAGAACATCGATTCAATCAGCCAGCGAAAAGAGTAAACATAGTAAGACTGAAGCTAGTTAAAGAGTATAGCATTTTGTACAGTAAATAAGGTGTTAGGCACGCATCCAGATACCTGGATGGTGCCTAACACCTTGTTTATTTTCATCTTAATAAGTCGCAATCACTTTTTTCACAACAGTATCAATCGGACCCGTATAGCTTGAACGATTATGCTCTACTAATATACTAAAGGCATACCATTTCCCACTATTAGCCTGCATATAGCCAGCAAGAGTCGAAACACCATCCAGACTTCCTGTTTTTGCGATAACGCGATTTTTAAAGGCTGTTTCCGTAAAGCGATTTCGCAAAGTTCCACCAACTAAACGGTCTCTTTGGCCTCCTAATGGCAGGCTATTTAAAAAGGTACTGGAGTAATAGGACTCTTTCTTTTGTTTGACAAGTAAAAGGGTTTGTTGAATAGCCGTCACCCTATTGGAATGAGAAATACCTGAACCATCTTGGAATTTCCATTGTTTCATGTCTAATCCAATGGATTGGCCATAGTCTGTGATTATCTTTAGTCCATGCTCCTGATCTCCTACATGATGAACCTTTTTGCCCATAGTTTTCACTAAGATATCAGCAATGCCATTATTACTTAACTTCATAAAAGCTGGCATGATTTGCTTTAGTGGTTGTGAGCGTTTTGTCCCTAGGGAAACAGCGTTGCTTGGTACAGTTGCGTAATCAACTTTGGAACCATTTCCGAATTTAATCCCCTGTTGGGCAAGCGTATTTTTGAATGAATACAATGTACTTACTGTAGGGTTGAACATCGATACCCATTCCTTTTTGGAGCTACCTTGTGGAAGGTTACCAGAAACGATAATTTGATTGGTACGATATTTTCTTTCAATTTTTAAAGTATTTTTACTACCCTTTATAACAGTTTTTGCAAGATTAACAAGTCTAAGGCCACTTAGATTGGGCTCTACCGAAATGCTTGGAATAGAACCAATACTTGAAGCCTTAGCCGTAACAATCACAGTACTCACGTCATAATCATTGTCTGGTGAAGTAGTTAATGCGGATATCGGGGCACCGTAGTGATGGGTTTCATCTTCAGGCAGAACACCTGGAGATAGTCGTTCTCCTGTAAACCAGGTATCATCCCCATAGATATTCCCGTTGATTTGTTTAATCCCTTTTGTCTTAAGCGTATTACTAAAGGTAACAAAGTCTTTTACCTGTAAAGTGGGATCACCCTCACCTCGAAGGAAAATGTTCCCGTTTAAAATTCCGTTCTGAATCGTTCCATCCATTAACATTTGTGTTGAGAAGGAATAGTCTTCCCCTAGAACTTTTAAAGCTGCCCCAGCCGTTAATAGTTTTTGAGTTGAAGCTGGTTTAATGCCATTATTTCCATAGTACTCATAGACAAGTTCTCCAGTATTCAAATCACGGATTGCCATGGAGAAATTCGTACCATATATTTGTTGATTAACGGTTTTGGTTAATTCACTATTTGCTTCCGCATGGATACTGAATAAAGTAGAAGCAATAACCGTTACAAAGAATAATATGTATATCTTTAGCTGATTCCTCAATTCCTCTTCACCTCCTTTTGGCAATTTAACATTATCATAGAGTCCTGCTATTCTACAATATTCAATTTCTCGTATTTCGACACAATTCGGTATCCAATGGCATTGACATGCAGCCTCTACGGATATAATTTTCAACAAATAAACAATCCTAATATATTGAAAAAAGGGCAGAAAACTAAATGAATAGTTTTCTGCCTTTTATCTTTTTTTAAAATTTGGATGTTGGTTCCTAGCGCCGTGGTTTCCAATTATCTAAGGTTAAGGCTATTGATATAATTGATGCTTTCTTGGCTTTTCACGATAGCATCTGCTTGTTTAGGATCAACTGTTGTCGTTTGGCTATTTTTAAGTTTATAAGATAAAACTCGTGTAGCTGCTTGGTCAATGCGTTCCATCGGTATTTCCCCTTTTTTCACAGCTTCTATTATCCCATTATACACATCAAGTTGATGTTGATATTCATGGCAAACAAGCAATATGTCCACTCCAGCCAGAATCGCTTCTTTCCCCATATCCTTATATGAATAATACTTATTAACGGCACCCATTTCGAGATCATCGGTGATGACGATTCCTTCATATCCTAGCTTTTTACGAAGCAATTCTTCAATAATCGGCTTTGAAAGACTTGCCGGTTTCGCTTTATCATAGGCCGGATATTTAATATGTGTGACCATTACAAAAAAGTTTTGGTTATCGATATTATGAATGATCTGTTTGAAGGGATAGATATCTGAATTTTCCAAGTCGAGCTGGTCTGCTTCTACAGAAGATGTTTCGACGTGCGGGTCAATACCACTACGACCGTGCCCTGGAAAATGCTTCAACGCTCCCGTAACCGATGAATCGTTTAAGCCTTCGATTGCTTTCCTACCATACTGATATACCTTTTCAGGATCTTTCCCAAGTGAGCGGCTATCTGTACTCGATAAATCAAGTACAGGTGAAAAGTTAATATGAATCCCCATCGCCGCAAGCTCAGTTCCGTTCAATTTAGCCACATTGTAGACTTCTTCTGCAGAAGCATATTTCCCAAGCTTCTGTTGGGAAGGAATAGGCGATACTTGTTCTCTCATCCGCAAGATATCTCCGCCTTCTTGGTCCACTGCTAACATGAGCGGAATCTGAGTTGAGCTATTTTCGGTAGATTGTTGCAGCGAATTGGACAATCTCGCTACTTGATCAGGAGAAGACATATTCCGATCAAAATAAATGACACCGCCAATATTCCTTTCTTCAATCAACTCTTTGATTTGGTCGCTCTTTTCAGTCCCATAAAATCCAACCATCATCAGCTGTCCTACTTTTTCTTCAAGCGTCATCTTTTCAAGCAGCTTATCTACTTTTCCATCACGATCAATGATAAGATCTATCTCCTTTGAAACAGGCATTTGATCCTTACTATTCTCTTTTTCAACTAAATGAACATTTTCACTTTCTACTTCTTGATTTTGCCCTGTTGATTCCTTATATCTATCTTTTGTTTCATTTGAACCATTGTTTAATTGAAATAGAAAAACAGCTAACACCACGACAAGAGCAATCAAGGTAAATACTTTATATTTTTTATTTATCATCATTCAGTTCTGGAATCCAATTTTGTAATCTCGGGTTTTGAAAGTCTCCACCCAGAAAACTCTTTTACCAGATGCCATCTCCCTCCCCAAGTCTGTACTAGCGTGTCTCCACTTGCTTTTGAATCACGAGAAACCATTTCAAATGTTGCAGTAGCTTGATCACCACTTACAGACTCCACCACTACACCTTTCACATCATTGTTTAAGTTATTAGCAAGCCCCTCAGCCCATTTTTCAAAATTTACTTTTGATTTACGGCTTGTGCTAAACAAATCATAAGCATCTGATAAGTATCCATTTGAAATATCTAGATAGTGTGCATACACGACAGATTCAATATCTGACCGTGCTATATCATTTAGGGCTTTAGCTTCAGTGGCTTCTTCAGCTTTACGTGCTGCTGCCTCAATGATTTCCGTGTCGTCAATCCATAATTCGATGGCTTCCTCACTATCTGTTATGGAAATTTCCTCACTTTTTAGCGTTTTACCATCCACTTTTGCTTCGGCATAAATCTTCAAAGATCCATCTAAAGAAACTGGGCCGATTCTTGAAAGTTCGGTGACAGTTTTCCCTGTACTTTCCCCATTAATGTATACAATCGCTTTATCATAATTCGAATAAATATTAATGGATTCTCCAGTCAGATCAAGTTCAACTGGGAATTTGTTGCCTTCTTGCTCGATTGGTTCAATGCTTATTGTATCTGTTACTGTCGTATATTGCCCTGTGTAGGAACCTTTTACTTCATGATCAATCGGCAGAAAAGGTCCTAGTGTCCGCTCGTCACTCACCTTAAGTTCTCCCTCTTCTTTGCCATTAATGAAAAGTGCCGTCTTATCTTGATTGGAAGACACTTTAATGTAAACAGGATGGAAACTTAAACCGTATTGAGTAATAATGCCCCACTTCTTTTTCGACTCTATTAATGTTAGCAAGCCTTCACTTTTACTGGTAAGAATATTTTTGTTTTCAAGTAGCTGTGCTTCTTTTCGCAAACTTTTTTCTGTTTCCGCTAGGAGATCCGGATTTTCGTTAAAATAATCAAGGAGCATTTTAGCATCAGCTTCTTTGACATCCATTTCTACCTGGGCGCTATTTAATAAATCAGCTAATTCTTTTGAATTCTTCGCTTCTATTGCCTTTTCAAATGTTTGAACAATTTTAACCGGTTTATTCATCGTTTGAACCGTTTTATAACCTGCAAAACTGGAAACTGCCAAAATTAATAAAATAATTGCTAGAATTTTAGATTTCTTTGACTTGAAAAGAGTATTGAATGTTCTACTTTCTGACCTCTGTTGAACAGCAGGTTCTTTTTGTACTATTGTTGTCCCACAACTAGTACAAAAAGTCTGATCCTTTTTTACTTTTCCCCCACAATTATTACAATGCACTATAATTTCCTCACTTTCATTCTGTTAGTTACCAAAAAATATGAAAAAAGTATAATAACTCACACAATGTTATAATACATTATACTGTAAAACAACCAAATTTATGATTATATTCCTGATTTTACTTATTTTCATATACACCTTTTGGACTATATGATAACTTTATTTAGAATAGGGTGGAATTTCCATTAGTGGGGTTTTGTAATCTTCACTACTGGTTAGTTAAGCCGGGATAAAATTAAGGAGTGATGAAATTGAACGAATTGCACGAAAAGTTAGGTAGCGGACTAAATAAGATTCAAGATAGCTTTCAAACAAATAAGCTAAAAATTCAAATCGCACAAGATGTAAACCAGTATAAAAGAACCATCCAGGAAGCAAGCCTAAAGCGTAATGAAGTCCTTTTACAATTAGGAGAAGAATTATACAAAAAATTGCGCAATAAAGAAATTCAATCAGATGAGCTTTCCAAGAAAGTGAATTCATTAATTGAATTGGATCGTACTATTTTTAAATCACAACAGGCTATTGCGGAACTACATGCGAGTACAGTAGCGGAAAACTCTTGTCAATCCTGTGGCACAATTGTGACGCCCGATGATAAATTTTGCGGAGGCTGCGGCGCAAAAGTAGAGAAGCTGGAGCAGGCAGTCACTCTGGATACGATTTCTTGTCACATATGCGAGGTACAAATATCTGCAAATTCCTCGTTCTGCAGTTGCTGCGGGACGAAATTGGTATAAACTACGGAAGGAGAAAATCATCTATGTATTGTAAAACTTGCGGAGAATCTAATTCGGAATGGAGCAACTATTGCTCACATGACGGTACCGCGCTTATGAATGCCCAAACTTTGCAGCATCTCCAATTAGTAAATAGTGATACAAATTTCTGCCCGAATTGTGGCGACGAAACAAATGGAACTGATAATTATTGTGCTGACTGCGGCCATTCGCTTTTAAGGTTTAAACAATCAACGGCAGCTGAAGTAAAGACTCCAGTATTGTCAGGTAGTAAACCTGCTCAAGTTGGCTCGTTTTCATTCTCTTCACTATTCTCTAAGAACGTCTTGAAAAAAACACTAATTCCAGCAATCGCAGCTTTTGTGTTGATGCTTGTTCTGAATTACATAACATATGCATCCATTGATAATTTCTATGATGAGCTATTTAAAGAAACGATTGGGTACAGTCCTGAAGAACTTGCTAAAGAAATCGCAGAAGAAACAGGGGCCTCTATTAAAGCACCGGGAAATGTGTTTGGATTTACTGATAACGTCATGATCTCGCATATGGTTTCACCAAGTTATGAAGTAAAAGTAGATAGTAACCTTGAGTATGACGAATTTATAGGAACCGGAGAATTGAATCTATCATTTACTTATATATTGTTCATCCTTTTCCCAATCCTTTCTTTATTTGTCGGCGGTATGATATACAGAAAGCAGCATGAAAAGATTCTTATCCGAGAATTTCTTTCAGGAGCAATTGGTATTGGACTTATTTATAGCGTATTATTTAGTGTTTTTTCATTATTCAGCGGATTCAATTATGATCTTCAAATGGCGGATAGCGGAGAAAGTATTCAATTAACAATTGATACATCTTATTCCATTATTACTACTTTCTTTAAAGGGCTTCTATTTGGCATGATATTCAGCTTCTTAGGTATGCTGTTCAGTATTAATTTTCGCCAGACAACCAAACATTTGGAAAACCTAATCCCATATGGCGGTGCAGTTCATCAAGGATTTTCTGCATTTGTTCGCGGATTTGTTACTCTTTCCATCATCTTAGTTATTGTCCTTACGAGTAAACTGAATGAATTAAAAGGTAAGTTAATTTTTGAGTGGATTGATATTCCTGGACTTAGTCAAATGTTGGAGAAGACGACTTGGTTTGCTACTTATATGGGGGTACAGCTTTCGTCGATCATTTACAGCATGCTTCATTTTTCACCTCTTTCTTTCAAAATGAGCGCTGAAGGAGGAAGCGGTGGGATCATGTACTCAATCTTCTCAGGCTTTTCATTTTCAGGTGAGGCCTTAAATGAAGATGCGGCTAGTTATGATTACTTTATGAGCCTTTATGACATTGATCTTTATCTGAAGCTTGCTATTCTGATTCCGATATCGCTACTCATTTTTGCCGGTTTCTCGTTAGCAAAATCGAACCAGGCATCTTTCCAGTCTTTAGCTGTACTTAGTCTTGTATATAGCTTTTTTTCTACATCATTAGCAGCTGCATCTGGCGTTCATGTAGATGGAATGCTTAGTGCTGTCGGAGAAGGCACTAAATCCATTGACTTTTCACTTGCTGTAAGTATATTTAGAGTTTTTATCGGTAGCTTTATCCTATCCTATGTCGCAAGCTTTGCAGGAAGCTACTTAATTAGATTCTTCCCAGGCATACGAAATAGACAATAGAAAAAAATCCACTTTCACTTTTGGAAAGTGGATTTTTTTCTACCCACAGAGTTATTCGTCCCATTCACACCAACAATAGAACAAGACAGCAAACTAAACGAATAGTTTGCTATCTTGTTTTACTTTCAGGGTATTATTCCTTTAATGTTAATTAATTGTAAATATAGTAAATTTTATAGATTTTATAGGGACAAAATGATAATATTCAATTGTTTGAAAATGTATTTCCAGGGGGGAATAATCATGAAGAAAATGATTGGTAAAAAGACAATAGCTAGTGCAGCGATAGCATTAGGATTAATTATTCCACAAGTTGGCCCATCACTTACATATGCTGAGGTTATGAATCAAGATACCGTAAATCTTAGAATCGTTGAAACATCAGATATACACTCAAACGTCACGAATTATGATTACTATCAAGGTTCATTTACAAATGCGTACGGTTTAACAAAAGCAGCCAATTTAATAAAGCAGGTACGTGGAGAAGCGGATAATAGCTTATTGTTTGATAATGGAGATTTAATTCAAGGAAGCCCAATTGGAGATTATGTATATAATAATGATTTAATGAAGGATGGCTACGTTCATCCAGTCTATAAAGCTATGAATCAACTAGATTATGATGCTGCGACCCTAGGTAACCATGAATTTAACTATGGATTAGATTATCTAGATACCGCACTAAAGGGTGCAGATTTTCCTTACGTGAACGCAAACGTTTATGACACAGAAGGGAATACCTATTTTACTCCTTTTGAAATTCTAGAGCGTGAAGTAAAAGATACAGATGGGGAAACACACAAGATTAAAGTTGGTGTGACTGGATTTGTCCCACAAGGAATATTGAGCTGGGATGCAAAGCATCTATCAGGCAAGCTTGTCGTAGAGGACATCGTAAAATCTGCTGAGAAAGTAGTCCCTAAAATGAAAGCAGCAGGAGCAGATGTCGTGGTTGTTCTTTCTCACTCTGGAATTGCTGAATATGATCAAGACGGAAAAATGAAAAAATATGAAGACGGCATGGAAAATGCTTCTTATTATTTGAGCCAAGTTGAAGGAATTAATGCCATTTTAACAGGGCATCAGCATTTAATGTTCCCAAATGCAGCTAAACCTTCTTTCAAAGATGAAAATGGAATCGATAATTCAAAGGGAACAATTAATGGAATCCCAACGTTAATGCCTGGATCATGGGGGAATAACATTGGAATAATCGATTTAACCATTGAAAAGGTCGACGGAAAATGGGATGTTACAGATGGACAAGCTAAATTAAAGCCAATTACATCTGGTGAGCAAACAGCTGAAGCGGATCAGGCAATTGCAGATTCCGTTAAAACTGAACACGAAGCAACCATCAAATATATGGAAAATCCTGTTGGAGAATTGACAGGCGATTTGAATACATATTTTGGTTTGGTTAAAGACAATGCTGCCATGGAAATATTAAATAGAGCACAAACATGGTATGTTCAAAAAGCCTTAAAAGGAACTCAATATGAGAATATACCAGTCATCTCTGCGGCTGCGCCATTTAAAGCGGGGCGTGGTGGAGTTGATGATTTCACGAATGTAAAATCTGGAACAATTGTCCTTAAGAATATTGCGGATCTATACCTATATGACAATAATGTGGTAAATGCAGTAAAAGTAACGGGTTCTACTCTTAAAGAATGGTTAGAGTGGTCTGCTGGCCAATTTAACACAATTGACCTAGCAAAAACTGAAGAGCAAATGCTAATTAATAATGATTTCCCAACGTATAACTTTGATGTCATTGATGGTGTATCGTATGAGGTTGATGTAACATCATTACCAAAGTATGACAAAGGACAAAATCTTATTAATGCCGATGCCAATCGGATTAAAAACATTAAATACAATGGTAAGTCAGTAACTGCTAATATGGAATTCATTGTCGCAACGAATGATTACCGTGCGGCAGGAAGTAAGCTCATGAATCCGGGAGGTATCAATACAGTACTAAAAGCTCCAGATTCAAATCGTCAGGCCATGATGGATTATGTAGTGGAAAATAAAACAATTGATGCTTCAGTAAATAATAACTGGGCGTTTACTCCAGTCAATGCAAGTGTTACATTCTTATCAAATCCAAAAGCTGCTGAACTAGCGAAATCAACTGGCAATATTACCTATACAGGTAAAATAGATGAAAAAGGCTTTGGTATCTTCAAAATGGATCTAAGTAAAGCAGCAGCAAAAGTATCATTCAATGATGTTCCAGCAGACCATTGGGCTGGCGAATACATCAATAGTCTAACTGCAAATGGAATCATTAAAGGAAAAACAGCAACAACCTTTGATCCAGCTGGTAACGTTACTCGTGGACAATTCGCAAGCCTTCTCGTTCGTTCTTTAGGCTTAACAGCTAAAGCGGGGGCACCATTCAAAGATGTTTCTGGTGAGCTAGCGAAAGAAGTAGCAGCTGCATTTGAAGCTGGAATCACAACAGGTACTACGCCAACAACCTTTGAGCCAAATAAACCAATTTCACGTGCACAAATGGCAACTATGCTAATCCGAGCCTATGAAGTGGGAAATGGAAAAGAAACAAATTCAAAACAAACACAATTCACAGATGTTACAGCTTTAAGCAATGAAACGAAAGCTGCTATTCAAAAAGCATTTGAACTCGAATTAATCCAAGGGTATGGAAAAGAGTTCAAGCCTGCTAATATAGCAACACGTGCTCAAGCAGCAAAAGTAATTTATCTATTGAATAAGAAATAAGGTGCCAGGCAGCATCCAATAAAATAGGAATTCGTCTAACTGGAAAGTTCTGTGGAGAGAAATCTCTGCAGGACTTTTCTTTTTGTAGATAACCGAATCAATAGAAAGATAAGCTTATATTATTATTTTGAATAAGATTAACAAAGGCCCTAATTCCTTCCGATGAGTTAGGGGTATTTCTATTTGAGACCTGCGGTAATATTGATAATTAGTTCTAATATACTATTCTTCTATTTGTTAATAATTCCTTTTAAAAATAGGTATTTTAATAGAGCATTGGTCGATCTATAATAGTATATTCCTCTTTTATTCGATGTTAGTATGTCTATTCGCTTTTTGGTTTTTACTTAGAAAATGAGATTATATTAGAAGAATTAATAGGTATAAAGTAATGTATAGCGTCATTTTTAGTATAAGTTTTGAAAGAATACTTTTAAGTATGGTAATTTATAGTAAAATGTAGATATAAGAGGGAAAAATATAGTTAATTAGATACTAACATTGATTGAAGGGAATAAAAATGAATAGGAAAATTATCTTAGTGGTACAGGGAATAATCTTTGTGTGGTGTTTTATGTTTATTAATCCGCACTACACAGATGCAGCTACTGAATTTGTAGAAGTGCAAAAGGATCAAACACCTGTATACGATTCAAGAAAAGGAAACCTTGAGATTGTAGGTTATTTAACGAAGGGCCAACAATTCAAGGTGAAAAAGGATTATGGGGCGAATTGGTGGCAAATTGATTTTGGCGGGTACGATGCTTATATAGTAAAGGGAAACGTATTCCCCATTGCTTCTGCTAACTATATAAATGGGAATAATAAATATACAAATTCGTCGACAAAAATTACTATGGAAGTAGAGGCTCCTGTATATGACAATACAACTGGGGAGCTAGTACAATTTGCAGTGATTAAAAAGGGACAGAATTACCCAGTTATTTCATTAAGCGGAAATTGGTATTTAGTAGATATAGATGGCCGTTTGGGTTATATTCACAATGCTCAGGCGAATCTAGTGAAACCCGGATCAACGGACCCTATACCCAACACTCCCGCGGAACCATCAAAAATCTATATTACAGCGAGTATTGATACCTCTATATATGATACCCGAAGAGGTTACCTCGATGAAATCGGTCAGTTGGTTAAAGGACAGCAATTGGAGGTTGTAAAGGACGACGGATTGAATTGGCAGGTAAAATGGGCGAATTCATATGCCTATCTATCAAAATCTAATGCTGAACAAGTCAAGAAAATGAATTTTAAAAATAGGAATACTTCCCACAAATCTACCAATGAGAATATAATCCCAATATATAATAATTTGCCAGTATATGATAATACGAGCGGGTCCTTAGTCCAATTTGCTACGTTGAAAGAAAACCATCGATATCCTATTATCATGAAAAGCGGAAATTGGTTTATGCTCGATATTGGCGGGCGATATGGATATATCCACGGTTCAAAGGTGAAAGTAGATAAAGGTATTTCTATTCTAATGTATCATCATATTCTGGATCAAAAGGACCTTGGTCAGTATAAAGACGTCAGTACAACTATTACAAGTGAACAATTTTCAGAAGAAATGGATTATCTCAATAACCAAGGTTTTGAAACGGTTTCAATGGATGATTTACAGAAATATGTTAATGGACAAATTAACCTACCTGCTAAATCAACAGTGCTAACTTTTGATGATGGGCTAGTATCTGTTCGAGAAAATGCATATCCTGTATTAAAGCAATATGGTATGAAGGCAACAGAATATGTTATCACAAGTCGAAACGACCACCTTACCGAACCGTTTAAGCCGGGGGAGTTACAATTTTTTTCAAAAGAAGATATGATAAGTATGGGGGATGTATTTGAGTTTCAAGCTCATACGCATAATCTTCATCAACTAGATATCAATAATAAATCTGATGTGATAACAAAGCCTTTAGCTATTGTGGAAGCTGACATTCATTTGAATAAATCCATTTTACATGCGAATTCATTTGCTTATCCTTTTGGCCATTATAACGATAGTACGATTCAAATATTGAAAGAATTAGGTTTTGAAAGTGCCGTCACAACTATTAGAGGGCCAGTCAATGTCGGAGATGATATACTTCAATTAAAACGGGTTGGAATTTATCAAAGTACCAGCTTGTCAGAGTTTATTGAAATAGTAGAATCATAAGATACTAGGGAGTTTAGCGTACTATACGAAATTTATTATGTGGATAACTTAATTTGTTTGTCCACATCCAGCGCAAGCAGCCTAACCCCTCGAGGTCAAAAGCCCGTCTAGTTGCAGCACTTTCACATTTCAGACGAGCAAGATATATGAGAGAAAACCACACCCCATATATCTTGCTCGTCTAATGCTTGCCCTTTTGTTGGAAGTATAGACCGACCAAGGGGAATTTCACCGTGTAGAGTACAAGGGCGCATCTCGTCACGATTCTTTACCGACGTCATTGAACAAGTTCACTCACAAAATAGATATCCGCTACAAATGGGTCTAGGACTCTGGATTATGAATAGTAGCTATAGCGGTGGAATACTATGAAACCCAGAATCATGGACTTTGTCCAATATTCGGGGTTCTGTCAATTATTAACCTTTATTCAATAATCTTTTTTGATAATAAAGAAAGTACTTTTGCTGCTTGGGCACGAGTAGATGCGTCTTTTGGGGCAAACGTATTATTCGTTTTTCCTTGCATAATTCCAAGCTGATTCACTTTTTGTACATTTTCTTTAGCAAACTCACTAATGAATTCGGAATCTTGGTATACTTTTTCCTTTGCTACTTCAATACTGGTGCTCATTTTATACTCGTAAGCACGTATGAGCATGGTAGCCATTTGTTCTCTTGTAACTATTTCGTTAGGAGCGAAATCTCCATTTTCTTTTCCTGTGATGATTTTTGCTTCAAATAGTGTTTGAATTTCTTTTTCAGCCCAATCTGGAGCATCTTTGAATTCTTTCTCTTTAGAAGTAGTTTGTAATGCTAGAGTGCGAGAAAGCATGACAGCAAATTGAGCCCTAGTTGTATTTTTTTGAGGAGCAAAGCTTGTTTCTGATACTCCTTTAATAATATCTTGTTGATAGAGATCATTAATGTATTCATAAGCCCAATGAGTTTTGTCTGCATCTAAAAATTTATAAGGCTTCATGATATCTTTTCCGCCAAACTCATAAACGGCTACTGTTCCTGATACTTCGTGTGTGGCTGCAAGTAATGGATTTCCAGTTGGACTTGTTTCGGCTGGAATGAATCTCAAACCTTCAGGGGATACGTCTCCTTTGACATCCTCACTGAAATCGCGACTTGAAATGAGTGTAGTGAATTCAGGCTTTTCGGGATTCGTTAGGTCGTACACCATGATTCCGCTAACACGTTCAAGAGCAATGAATGCATACGTGACGTTATCAATTACACCCGTTACAACCGTCTCTGGTTCTGGTCCTTTTGCTGAGCTTCGTTTATCGTAGGCGATTTCCGCGTTATCGGTATTAAAGAACTCCGGCATTGCTTCTGATGTTATTTTCTCAAGATCATCCCCGCTGTCATAAACGAGCTTCAGAGTATCAGCGTCAAAGATGGAGAAGCTACGACCTCCGTAGGAATATAGGGCCTCATATTTTCCATCTTTTAAACCGTTTTCTAACGTAATTTTTGTTTTGGCTAATTCATCGAGAAGGCCGTCAGCAACTAATTGATCAAGCTCCTCTTGGGTATAGCCCCCATAAAGGTCTGCATTTAATTTAATTTTATCTTTAATGTCTCCAACGCTCGCCTCTTCAGAATAGGCTTCATAATCACGAGCATCTCCCTCATTTGGCGTTACAATATAGTTTTTTCCACCTACAGAAAAAGTATCAATTGCATCAGGCATATAAAATCCAAGAAGCGGAAGGTTTTCTAATTCTGTTTTATTATTTCTTTTTCCGTCTAATTGGTTACCTGGAATTGAATGATCTTTGATTCCAAGTCCTTTTACATGCATAATTGTGTTGGTTTCAAGATTTACAGTAGCGATTGCATTGTTTTCTTGAAGAGAAACGTAAGCACGTTTACTGTCTGGTGTAATCGATATATATTCTGGTTCAAGCTGCTGTGTGGCTGTACCTTTTGAACTTAATCGCACTTGATCATCGATTTCAACATCATTAAAAGTTAATGTGTTTGCAGTCAACTTTTCAAGCCCAGCTGTTAGATCAATAATCGATATCGTTCCTTCAGGATCCACAGAATAATCATCACTTGGTTCACCTTCATTTGCAGATAAAAGCTTCGTTCCATCTGGCGTGAAAGTCACCATATCTGGTAAAGAGCCTACTAAGACTTTTGTAATATATGCGCCATCTTTTGTTAACAGCACGATATAGCCTGGATCCGTTTTAGGATCACTTACAACAGATAAAGCTACTAAATTATCTGTTGGGTGAACAGCTACACTCGTAATATCTTTTACATTTTCAATTCCAAAATCCTTTAATAAGATCCGATTTACTGATTTTACATTCGTGAATTTCCCGGATTTTAATGTTTCAAATGATAAAATATCCATTCCAGACTCTGCACCATTTGTTACAAAGGCCCGTTTCAACTTCTCATCATAAGCTAAAATCTCCGTACCACCCTCACCGGAAAGACTATCATATTGTGCAATTTGCGTAACTGGTAGATTATCTCCTTTATATTGGAAAAAGGGTGGTTGTTCAGCTAACACGTTATATGGTTGTCCCGCTGAAAGTAGAATTCCAGCTGCCGCAATACTAGTGACCAATGCTTTCTTTACATTCACTGCAATACCTCCGAATGATTTTTTTGATTCTAGTAAATTTTAACTGTAATTTGTTAATGCAGTATTAAGAATTATTAAATTTTGTCAGGGTGTTTATTTAGGATATGCAGTTAAAGAAATGATAAGGAATTTATCGAATGCTATCTTAATAGAAGAGCTTCTAGAGGGACAATATATATAAAGTGTTGGATTATGTATCCAACAACACCAAAAATATGAAATATGATAACATATATATCCTTTTTAATAGTATAATAGTCATTGTGAAAATATTAATGACTAGGAGGGAGAAAATGTTTAAAAAGGTAATATTTTTCTTTGTTTTTATGAATGCGGTGATTGGAGGAGGGCATGTCCTTGCTGCGTCCAATTATGAAATCGAACCAAATGATACAGTTCAGCAAGCGACACCCATTACGGTAAATCAGAAATACTTTGGTACCCTATCTGACTATTATGATAATGACTATTACAACTTTACAGTTAATAAGCCAGGTAATATTAAAATTAGTATGCCAAACTCTACAGAGTCTTCATGGTATGTTCGTATATACAATAGTAAGGGTGAGGAACTTAATGATTTCTCTACGCAATACGGTCAGTTTGCAACAGGAAGCACAACAGATCAAATAGGATTACCTGCTGGAACATATACGGTTATAATCAGTAATTATTCTAATGCATACAAAGTCCCGTATTCTTTTAACCTACAATTTGTAGAAAGTAGCTTGTATGAACAAGAACGCAACGATGATATACCAAGTGCAACTTCTATTGTTCTTAACAATCAGTATCAAGGTGTATTAAGTTCATCGAATGACAATGATTATTATGCCTTTAAGTTAGATAAGCCGGGGAATATTTTAATTAGCTTGCCAAACCGGGTTGATTCATCTTGGTACATTAGAATATACGATAGTAAAGGTAAGGAACTTAATGATTTTTCTACAAAATATGGTCAGTTTGCAATAGGCAATACAACAGACCAAATTGGGCTCCAAGCTGGTTCTTATTATCTAAGTGTTAGCAACTACAGCGAGGCTAGAAAAGTTCCTTATTTGCTAGACATTCGATTTGATCAAAGTAGTTTTTTTGAAAAAGAGTCAAATAATTCAATTCAAGAAGCAAGCGCTATTCAGTTGAATTATAAATACCAAGGGGTACTAAGTTCATCAAATGATACAGACTATTATGCTGTTAGAGTAGACAAAAATAGTTATCTTTCATTAAGTCTTCCTAATTTAACGGATTCATCTTGGTATGTGAGGGTCTACGATCAAAAAGGCAAAGAAATAATGGACTTTGGTACAGAATATGGTTCTTTTGTATCCGGAATTACAACGAATCAATTTGGTGTATCTAGTGGAACCTATTATATTAGTATCAGTAATTATAGTGAAGCTAGGAAAGTTCCATATTCTTTTGTATTATCATCACGAAAATTCAATGATTTAAATGTTGATCACTGGGCTCACAATGAAATTACTTATCTTTATAACAAAGGGATCATAACAGGATATAACACTAACAATACATTTAGACCAAATAACAATGTTACGAAAGCACAAGCAGCAATCATGATTAGCAGAGCGCTGAATTTGAACCTTAAGAATGTATCTAATCCTGGTTATAAAGATGTTCCTACTTCATTCCATGCTTATAAGGAAATTGCAGCCGTAACGAATGCGGGTATTTTCCCGAAAACAACGAATTTTAATCCCAATAGTGCCTTAACTCGAGGGGATATGGCAATGGCTTTAGTAGAAGCGTATAACTTAACAGGTACTTACAATGGAAAAATTACTGATGTAAGCAATCCAACTACATTGAAGTATGTTCAAGCTTTGGCAGCTAACAATATTACTAATATTTATAGCGATAACACATTCAAACCAAATAATTCTGTAACAAGAGCACAGTTTTCTGCATTTTTCACACGGATCTTAAGTGAGGAATTTAGGAATTAATTAAATACTATGAATATAGTCATGGATGTCAGGTCACACTTTCATGGCTATTTTTCATTATGTGATGAGAAGTGCGTAATTTCAAGCAGTGAATTTAGAGAAGTGGTGGGTATCATAGGTTATCCAGAATGTGTGTAATTGGATATGATTGGTAATTGACCGAAAATGGAAAAGGGTTTACAATTTATTGGTATCTTTGTAAAAAATAGAGGAGGAATTGGAATGAAAAAAATATTAAGTATCATAGTTTTGATAATCTTGACACTGTCGTTGTCACTTTCATCGATAAAAACTGTCGCTGCGACAACATTACCAAAAACAACGGTAAATGCATCATCACTTATCGTTCGAGAATATCCTAGTCCGAAAGCTAAAAACTTGGGACAGGTCACACGGGGGCAGGTGTTATACATACACGCAACAAAGCCTGGTGGATGGGCAGAAATCCGTTATAACGGCAAAAAAGGCTATGTCCCAGCTGGTTATTTAAAGAACGTAGCCCCTACAGTAACCAGTCCAAAATCTATTCAAAAAGCAACCGTGAATGCATCTACACTTTTGGTTCGCAATTATCCTAGCCCTAAAGCTGTATCGCTTGGCTCATTAAAGAGAGGCGATGCCACTTTTATTCATGCAATCAAGCCAGGAGGATGGGCTGAGATTCGTTTTAACAATAAAGTAGGATATGTGCCAGCCAATTATTTGAAAGTAGTTACTCAATCGGCTCCAACAGTCAGTACGCCAACATTTAAGTCTGGTCAATATTTAGTAGGTAAACAAATACAGCCAGGACTTTACTTTTCAACAGGCGGAGTGAATTACTGGGAACGTCAAAGTGGCTTGAGTGGCTCCTTAAATGACATTATTGCGAATGATGCTCCAAGCGGTCAATCGTATGTTGAAATCAAGTCAACCGATATAGGCTTCATGTTCCAGGGAGGAACTTTCGTAAAGTTTAATCCACTTAACCACAATCATTCTATTAAATCTACCTTTAAAGATGGCACCTACCTTGTCGGAGTAGATATTCTCCCAGGCATATACAAAGGTACTGGTAGTGATGGGTATTGGGAAGTTTCGAGCAGTGTATCTGGAGAACTGGACGATATTATTGTGAATGACATTCCATCCGGTACTACCTATGTTGAGATTGGAGCGGACGACTTTTCTTTTAAAACATCTGGAATTACTTGGACAAAAATTCAATAATAGAAAATGAGTTATTCTAAACTTCTGATATATCGTTGGTGCTTTCCAATATATCAGATCACAGCATGGATCAATCTATGCTGTTTTTTTGTTGTGTTTTTAAGCTAAGTAGACTACTAGAATGATTTTGGCCTAGTTGGTAATTCTGAACAATACCGCAACTAAGTGATTATGTGTAGTGTGGGACTAAAATAGAAAAAGGAGGCTAACTCTGCAGTTCACACTACTAAATTTTTTGATTTTTCTGTGTGGGAGTACAATGAAGACAACTAGATTGGGAGAAATTATTCAAATTAATGGAGATAAATAAAAAATTGCACCAAACTCTGAAAAGTTCCACCAACCTCCGACTTTCCTCCTATATTGAATTAATATTTATCATATAATATGGTGATATTTCCTCAATTTAACAAAAGTTAATACTCTGTTTACATAGTGATGATATATTTTTCGTGGGGAAATAAATATAAAGTGTCTCTACTGATGGGGAGGCCACATTCAACGCGAATAGAAAGCCGTTAAGTGTATACCGATGTCATACTTACAGATTTAGATGTTGTGGTCGAAAGGGTCATAGTTGGGAAGGAGGGAGTATGTAAAATCCAAAAGCATAATTGATGCAGAAGATGTATTCTTTCGATATGGAAAAAATAATAAGCTGGAGCGGATAAAATGAAACAACAGATGGGCTTAAAACAACTATTTACACTTATGTTAGTTTTCGCATTAATCATTAGTATGTTTGTTCCAACAATTGGACGTAAGGCAGAAGCAGCTGAATCTATTACAGTGGCAGAAGCGATTGCAAATAATACAGGAATTGCAACGGTTCAAGGTTATATTGTCGGATATACGATGGGAAGTAAATCAATTACGAGTGATCCTAGTAAATTTAGAGATGATTACAATTTTGTTGTAGCAGACAGTCTTGATGAAACAAGCATCGATAAAGTCATTTCAGTTCAGCTTCCAGCAGCATATCGTGCTTCATTCGGCTTGAACTCAAACCCTAGTAATCTAGGGGAAAAGGTAAAAATTACAGGAACTTTGGCTACATACAACAGTTTGCCTGGGCTAAAGTCTCCAACTGCTATGGAATTTGTTGAGGGAAATGAAGAAAATCCATCTCAAGTTTCTGCTGTAGAAGCTAGTATATCCTCTGGGGATGTAGCGGCTGGGACGAAGGTTAGCTTATCTACTAGTACTCCATCAGCAGCGATCTACTATACAACGGACGGATCCGAGCCGACTCCATCTAGTACAAAGTATGAAAGTACTATCTCCATTGATCAAGACACGGTTATTAAAGCGATTGCAATTGCTGAAGGTCTTGAAAATAGTGAAATTGCAACATTTGAATACAAAATCTCATCTTCAAAAACTATTAAAGAAGTAAAAGCTTTACCGGTTGGAAATTCCGCACAGACCTCTGGTATTGTAACTGCTGTATTTACAGGTGCAGTGAACACAACTGTGTACATCCAAGACGAAACAGCCGGAATTGTACTCTATGGGCCAGATCTTCCTGTTGAAGTCGGTGACCAATTAAGTGTAAGTGGCAAATTGATAGAATATCAAACACTATTAGAATTAGAAGTCTCTAAGAATGATATAACTGTACTTGGGAAAGCAAATGTACCGACCGCTAGAGTACTATATGCAGATCAATTACAAGAAGACAGAGAAGGTATGCTTTTATCCCTTAATCATGTAACAGTTAATTCAGTTAGTGCGGGGAACTTTACGGCAAAAGATGAAAAGGGGACAAGCTTTGTAATTCGTCCTCAAGATGCAGCGCTACTTTCTGTCGGTAAAACATATGATTCCATTACCGGTGTACTTGGTTCTTTTAAAGGCACGTATCAGCTGATCCCAAGAAATGCAGCGGATATTGTCCAGGATGAAAATGCTGTTCAACCGGCTTTCGCAACTCCAGGTGAAGGATTTGTAAAGTCAGGCGACGCGATTACCTTATCTACAGCAACAATAGGCGCAAGCGTTTTTTACACAACGGATGGCCAAGAACCAACTACAAACAGCAAACTGTACAATGAACCCATTATTGTAACGAAAGATGTAACCATTAAAGCTTTTGTTAGTAAAAATGGGGTACAGAGTCCTGTATCTACTTTTACTTATACGATTCAAAAAGGTCAAACGCGAATCCATGACATTCAAGGTGCAGAACACGATTCACCTTATAAAGATCAAAATGTAACAGATATTGAAGGGATTATTACCTATGTTGTAGATGCTAATAATTTCTACATGCAAGACCAGCAGCCTGATAACGATGATCGAACATCTGAAGGGATTTTAGTTTATAAAAAGGCACATCAGCTAAAAGTAGGCGATGTCGTTAAAGTTAGCGGTCAAGTAAAGGAATTTGTTCTTGCAGGATATGCGGATAGAGCAACAACGGATTTATCCGTTACGGAAATTAATGCATCTTCCATTACGACCATTGCAAGTGGACAAGCTTTACCAAAGTCAGTCGTGATTGGAAAAGACCGGATTCTGCCGACAGAAAAAATTGATAGCGACGGTCTGTCCGTATTTAACCCAGAAGTGGATGGAATCGATTTTTACGAAAGTTTAGAAGGAATGCTCGTAGAAATTGAAAATCCGAAAATTGTAGCACCTCAACAATATGGTGAACTTGTCGTGATCCCGGGCAATCTACCGACAAACACGTCAGCTGGTGGATTAAAATATACAGAAACGGATGCGAACCCTGAAAGAATGCATCTTTTAATCAATGATAAAGACTATGCTGTCAAAACAGGTGATTCTTTCAATGGATCGGTTACCGGTGTGGTTAGCTATGGCTTTAGCAACTATAAAATTTTAACGAACAAAGATCAGTTACCGGCCTTAGTGGACGGAAAAACGGCACGTGAAGTGACTTCATTGAAAAAGGACCATAAGAAACTATCCATTGCTTCATATAATGTCGAGAATTTTTCAACAAAAACGCCTGATTCAAAAGTGCAAAAAATAGCAGAATCAATTATTACGAACCTAAAAGAGCCTGATATTATCGGATTAACTGAAATGCAAGATAATGATGGCGAAACAGATAGTGGAATAACGAATGCGAATGAAAGTGCTAAAATTTTAACCGACAAAATTAAAGCACTTGGTGGGCCAAAGTATCAATATATTGATGTGGCGCCTATTGATAAAAAAGATGGTGGTGCACCAGGTGGGAACATCCGTGTTGGCTTCTTATATAATCCAGATCGGGTAAAACTAACGTCTGAAAAACCAGGAAATGCGACTGAAGCTGTGGCGTTTAAGAAGGGGAATCTTACATTAAATCCAGGTCGCATTGATCCGACGAATGAAGCTTTCCAATCAAGCAGAAAACCATTAGCAGCCCAATTTAAATTCCAAGGCAGAGAAGTCATCGTTGTCGCAAACCATTTTAACTCTAAAGGTGGCGACCAACCTTTATTTGGTAAAAATCAACCACCTGTCCTATCAAGTGAAGTACAAAGAATGAAAATTGCAGCTATCGTCAATAATTTTGTAAAAGACATCAAAGCTCAAGATCCAAAAGCAAATGTCGTTTTACTTGGCGATTTCAATGACTTTGAATTCTCGGCACCACTTAACACGTTAAAAGGTGACGAGTTAACAAATATGATTGATAAAGTACCGTTCAAGAATCGTTATTCATACACATATCAAGGTAACTCACAAGTACTCGATCATATCCTTGTCTCCAATAATATGGCAGCTTATACAGAAGTCGATATTGTTCACATTAACTCATCCTTTATGGAACAGCATGGACGAGCAAGTGATCACGACCCAGTATTAATCCAAACGGACTTAAAAGGGAAAGAGACTGTACAAAAGATTTACAATATTGTTGGTTCTAAAACGAAGAAACTAATAGTCGACACAGAAGACTCCCTAGTTCATGTAGAAGCTGATGCAATTGTTAAAGATGGAATTCAGCTTAAGAATTCAGCTACTTTACAAGGGGCAGGATTAAAGAATGCAACTGTAACAATTAGCTCAAAGGTAAACGATATCTTTGTTGATTTTAGTGGAGCGGAAGTAAAAGAAGTAATCATTGAAAATAGCAAAGTAAAAGAAATAATAGGTGCCCAAAACGTTCAAAAATGGACAGTAAAAGAGGGCGTTGATGCAAATAGCATTAAGTTTTACAATTCGAAAGGCGAAGAAATTTCTTCGCCTTTCGCTCCTAAAGTAAATAAGGCGCCAATTGTCTCTAAAAACTTCGGAAATATTGAAGTACAAGTAGGTTCAAAGGTTGCCATCGATTTACATGAGCATTTTGTGGATCCTGATGGAGATCCTCTAACTTTTTCATCCAGCATTGGTACAGTTGATGGGTCCATCTTAACGCTTCCGACAAATGAAGCTGGAACTTATCTTGTTGCAGTTAAAGCAACGGATCATCAAACAGAAGTGACAACTCGGTTTTCTCTGACCGTATCAAGTGTACAGACAATTGAACCATATTATCAAAATGCAGCAGGTAAAACAGGTTCAGAATTAAAAACGACTTTACATCATATTATTAAAGGTCATACGCAACTATCTTATACTCAAGTATGGGATGCTTTAAAAGACACAGACCAGGATCCGAATAATCCAAACAATGTGATCTTGCTATATTCCGGAAAGTCCATTTCAAAAACTGCAAATGGCGGCAATGTGGGACAATGGAATCGGGAACATGTTTGGGCCAAATCACATGGCAACTTCGGAACAAGCAAAGGACCAGGGACAGACGTGCACCACCTTCGTCCGGCAGATGTACAAGTAAATAGCGCGAGAGGTCATCTTGATTTCGACAATGGTGGAGCAAAATACTCAGGATGCGATTGCTTTTACGACTCAGACTCATGGGAACCACCAAACAACGTGAAAGGTGACATTGCACGTATGCTCTTTTACATGGCTGTTCGTTATGAAGGGAATGGAGAGCTTGACTTAGAGCTATCAGATACTGTCAATACTTATCCAAAGCCTTTGCACGGCAAGCTTTCAACACTACTGGAATGGAACGAACTTGATCCAGTCGATGACTTCGAAAAACACCGAAACGACGTAATTTATGAAAAATGGCAGCACAACCGCAATCCATTCGTCGACCACCCAGAATGGGCGGAAGAAATTTGGGGTAGTGCTCAATCTAATCTAGAAAAAGCAAGCTGACTCTGCAGATTTCCTGCAGAGTTTTTTGCCGTTAAATCTGAAACTTTTGATAATTAATCTGAATCAGTGAATAATTAATCGAAACACCCTGTACCGAACTATTCCTCATCAAACAATAGGTCACCGCCCTTTCGTAGTTCCGTAATGAGAGAGATTCATGGCAACGAGTAGCTTGGAAGCGATGGATGTGGATGGGAGACTAAGGAAGTCGTGGAGTGCTTGATTCGTAATTGTAGGATGAATGAGAAGGGCATAATCCTTTAAAGCGGGAATATGTGCATCTTTAGATGAATAAGAGCAATTCATACAAACCCACTTTCCGTGAAATCGATTCATTGGCAGTGTAGAACATTGGGGACAATGACAGCCCTTATCGAGAGAGTAAGCATGGATACCAAACCGATCAAGAATATTAGGATCGTATGGTTCATCATGTTTAATAAGCAAACGAGATATCCTGCGGAGATCTTTATTCGTAAAAATTACTTGTTGATATTTATTACTTAAATGATCTACTTTACTTGGGATATGGATACTATGCATGACGGTTTTCGTTGTTAGCGAATCATTCGGGGTTGTCTTTATGAGGGTGTACGGGTTAGTAATCGCCACAATAGTTTCAATTGGAATGGCTTGAAACTTGTTCCTTTCAAGCCAAAGTTACACTTGGAGTTGTTGTCTTTCAACTTGAGGTATTGGGTTAGGGAAGGTATCTTCTTTCCCATCTTTAAGTGTTCATATTAGTTGGTTATGGGTAGAATCAAAATATAGTGTACCTGAGTAATCTTTTGCGTCGATAATCAAGAAGAAACGAGTGGTAAGAATGAGGGCGTCAATTTGGAAGTAATACTTTTCGCCTAATATTCTTAAATTATGAAGGATAAGGTGGTCGGTACTTGAAATAAAACTTAAGTGATAATCTAGAGACTGCTTTCCATTAAACCCAGCTTGATTTTTGGAAATTTCAGTTTGTACCTCCATTCTTTTTGGATGATCCAATGGTAAACGCCTATTCAATGCTTGTAGTTTCCGAAGGTAGATTGGTATAGTCCGTTGCCTAACTATCATATACGATGCTCTTTTTTAAGTATAAGGGGTTGTTCAAATAGTCTGGTAAAAATAGCTGTCGAATTTTTTTGTCACTCGTTAATGATTTTCTGTTAAAATCGCGCACGTCCTGTGCAAGTCCGGTCCTCACGTATTATTGCATACGCGAAAGGTTAGAGACTATCGCTTCTCGAACTTCTCAGCACTTTTTATCCTTTTCGAACACGTACTATAAGTATACTTTCTCCACATTCCTTCAAATATCCTGCAGATTATAGCGGGAATTCACAAAGAACTCCACTATATTACTCTCACGACTTCAAAACATATATGAACAAAAAAGAGCCAATTGAGAAGCCACCTCTCACAAAGTTTGTCGAAAGATTCATAGAGATAATAGTTGTAGTTGTACAGCTCTCTTCCTTTTCATTATCGAAGCTCTATATCTTATTAAGGAATTAGGGCTATCCCCTTTTAAAAAAAAGTGATCATCAGAGGTTTATAGATATTAATGTGAAGAGGGTCATCTGCTAGTCACAATGCTTTGAAAAGTGCCTTCTTTCTAGAAAGGGTCTAGTAAGTTGTGGTTCAATAGTTTTTTATTACCATTTTGATAAATAAATAGGTAAAAAAATATGAATTAATTCTATTTTGGGGAATCCTGCTCATTTATACCATGTTTATCCTCTATTAATAAAATTAATATACGTGTTAGTATAAATTTTGTAAGTAAAGGTAAATAAGGTTCATTATATCCATACTTTTACTACCAATTACTAATTTAGTATTTATATATAGGGGGAACTACATAATGAGTAAGAATTCTAATTTACGTAAATTTTTGACTGGTGCAGCATCTGTTGCATTGGTAGCATCTGCTGTTGCACCAGCGGCAAGTGCATCAAGTACATTCCCGGATGTAGATGCAAACGACACTCATGCATCTAATATTGAAAAGGCAGTAAAACTTGGATTAATCAAAGGAAAAGACGGCATGTTTATGCCTTACAATGATATCACTCGTGGTCAAGTAGCGATCATCATTGCTCGCTACCTTGGAGATGTTGATACGACTGGAACTAAACAATTCACAGACGTATCTGCTAAAGAAAATGCTGAGCTTGCTGAATCAGCTCTAGTTGTTCGTGCAGCTGGTGTCTTCAATGGCTCAAACGGTGCCTTCAATCCATACAAAAGCATTACTCGTCAAGAAATGGCGTCTGTGCTAGTTCGTTTATTCGGATTAGAAGATCTTGCTGACAAAACTTCAGCTGTGACAGATAACGCTACAGCTTGGGAAGTTCACCGTGAAAACATTAACATTCTTTCTGAAAATGGAATTACAAACGTAGCTCAATTTAACCCATTAAACAATATTAATCGTGCTCAATTTGCTTCATTCATGATCCGTGCAATTGAAAATGCTGAGACTATTTCTTCAGGTGTTGCTGGATTCGTTTTTGACGCAGGTGTTCCTGTAGTGGGTGCGAAAGTAACTGTGGGGGGGAAAACAGCTATCACGAACGCGAAGGGTTACTATAAACTACTAAACGTTCAACCTGGTACACAAAAAGTTACGATCCAAGCAAAAGGGTTTGAAACAGTTACAGCATCAGACGTTAAAGTTTTAGAAGAACAAGTATCTACTTTTAACAAAGATATCGTAGATGCAAAAATTGATACTTCTAAAATTGAAGTTTCTGGTATGGTCATTGATAGTGAAACAGGAGCTGCAGTTGATAAAGCTTCAGTAACTGTTGAAAAATATAATGATAAAACAGGTACTTGGGAAGCAGTAGCATCAGCTTCAACGAAATTGGGAGCTTACAGTATTGGACAAAGTGATGCTGACCCAGACTTAATCCTAGGTACAGAATACCGCCAAACTGTAAGTAAAGTTGGATTTAAAGATTTTGTTCAAACTATTACTTTAGATGATCAAAAAGTAGTCAATACATTAAAAGGAATCAAACTTGATGCAATTGCAGCGATGGATATTGCTGGGACTGTTACGGATGCATCTGGAGCTAAAATGAAGAATGCAAATGTTTCCATTTATGATGTGAATGGAGTAAAAGTTGGTTCAGATAAAACAGATGCAAATGGGCTTTACAGTGTAGCTGGTGTTAAATTAGTAGGTGGTACGTATAATGTAGTAGTTGACCATGCTTCTTCTGCTGTTTCTTATACAGAGTTTAATGTAGTAGAAGGAACAAATGCTACTCATAATGTAAAACTTGAAAAAGGAAACACAATTGCAGCAACTATCGGTACTGAATCATTAAGTGATGTATTTGGAGCAAATGCAACTGATGCTGATACAGCAGAATACACATTAGAATTATTAAGTGGAAAAACAGTAATTGCAACAAAAACAGTTGCTGGAGTAGAAGGAAACAATGATGCAGCATTAGCTTTCTCATTCGATCGAATTGCACCTGGCTCTTATACGGTAAAACTTTCTGGAGATTATGTAGTGGCAAAGGAGTTTGCTATTACCGTTGATGGTAATGAAACGTTTGAAGGAAGAGCTATGCCTGCAGGAGCATTAAGCGGGGTAGTGAACGATGGTACAATAGGAATTAAAGGTTCTGAGGTAAAATTAGTGAACGCTTCTGGCAACATTGTTGCTACTGTAACAACTGATGCATCTGGAGAGTACTCATTTACTGGAATTCCAGCAGGTGATTATACTGTAAGTGCTTCAGCAGATACTTTCATTGAGAATTCTTTAGCTTCTAAAGTAGCGATTTCTAAAAATCAAAACACAGATACTATTCTATCATTAGAAAAAGTTGTAACAACTGGTAACGTTTCAGGATTTGCTCGTTTAAGTGGGTCTCTTTCTGCGGCAAAAAATGCAACAGTTACTTATTATGACCAAGACGGTGAAGAAGTTGCGAACGCTACAGTTACTGTTACAGGATCTTATAGCTTATCAGGTCTAAAAGCTGGAACGTACGATGTAGTTGTACGCGGAGCTGGAATTGAAACATTGAAAACGACTCAAACGATTGAAGCAGGGAAAAACTTAACGAAAGCCAACTATAACCTAACTTCAGGTGGAAATGCTTCTCTAAAAATTAGTGTAGTAGATAGTAAAGGACAACCCGTGAATGTTGCAAGTAAAGGATTTGATTTAACTGACGCTTATGTGGATCCGACATCTCCAGAATACGGTGTTTGGGAAGAAGCTTCAAGTACAACAGATTCGGTAACAATCAAAAACCTATCTGCCGGAACATATAACCTTACAGTAGACGTTGCTTCTGATAAGTTTGTTGATGTAAAAACGACTGCAACTCTAGCAACAGGTGAAGCTGGTAAGCTTGTCATCGTAGTAGATGAAGTAGCTGCACAAAGTAAAGTTAATTTCCGTGTAGTGGATAAATCAAATGCAAACGTTGATGGTGCTTATGTAGTTGTATTCAACGAAGACGGTTCAATGAAAGATGTATTCACAACAACTAATGGAACTGCAGAATTAGCATTAGTGGATGGTAAATATACACTAGCTGTTTATCACAATGGCAATGTAGTTGCTGCACGTGAACTAACAGTTGCAGGAAAAGATCTTACAGTTCCTGTCATTCAATTGTCTCCACTTCAATAATGTGATGTGCACATTGTGATATCTAGAAAATGAAGGAGAGGTAGAGGGCCATTCATATGGTTATCTACCTCTTTTTTTCATATAGTTTATGGGGAATCACATCCTTATAAAAAACAAAGGTAATTTAATATTTACCTAGAATCAGGGTCATCCTCTTTGATCATGTCCATCGCAATAGTAGATTCAAGATAAGGTTTAAGTGGAATTATAGTTGGGTTAAATATATTGAAAATTATAAAAATTCTTAATTTACAAGTAGTTGATTTACATATAAAATGAAGACCTAGGTTTACATATACGAGAATACAAGATGAAAATGGGAGTGGGAGTAAGTTGATGAAAAGTTTAAAAAAGTGTACATGGAGCTTGGCATTGGTTTTTGTTTTACTATTGGGATTGGTCACCCCATCTGTATCAGCAATTGGTGTTGAACCAATCCGTTATTTATCATTAGGGGATTCGTTAGCGGCAGGTGTGACGCCTGAGAATGGGATCAGTAATGGATATTCCGATATAGCTGCTGAATACTTTAAGATGAAAAATATGTTAGGTTCGTATTCAAAAGAATTTGCTGTTTCTGGTGACAGAACGCAGGATGTATTGGATGATTTAGCAACCAAATCTGATTTAAGAGAAGCTATTAAACAATCCAATATTATTACGATTTCTGCTGGTGCCAATGACTTATTGAAAATTGCAAAGATAGACCCAGAGAAAAATATCCTCATCATGGATCCAGCTGTTGTAAAGTCTACTCTTGGAACCCTTGCTAAGAACTACACAATGATTCTACAAACGATCAAACAACTTAATCCAAATGCATCTGTTTATGTCATGGGTTATTATTTTCCTTTCCCATACCTTTCTGATGAGCAAAAGCCTCAACTTATTGAATTGACAAAAACGCTTAATCAAACAATCCAATTAGCAACCTCTCAAGGTGCTACATTTGTGTCCATCTATGATAAATTTGGTGACGATACAAAGAGATTTCTTCCAAACCCGTCGAATATTCACCCGAACCGAGAAGGTTATAAATTAATGAGTGATGTTTTAATAGAAACAATGACAAAAGCTAAGATAACGGCAAACGACCTACCTAAAGGGCATTGGGCTGAAAAGGAATTGAACCTGCTCTTGGAAAACAAGTTATTCAATGTAGATGAAAAAGGAAATATCTATCCTGAAAAAGCGATTACAAGAGCAGAGGTGGCAGGCCTCTTATATAACAGCATTCCAATGACTAAATCAATCCCTGCTAACCCTGGATTCAAGGATGTACCAGAAAATCATCCTGCTTATATGGCCATTGCAAAACTTACAGAAGCAGGAATTTTTACAAAAGCTAATAATTTTAACCCGAATGCCCCGTTAACTCGTGCACAAATGGCCAAGGTTATAGCTATTACGTTCCAACTAAAGGGTGACGGCTCACTTCCTTCTTATAAGGATATCACTACATCTTACTGGGCAACATCGTATATCGATGCGGTAACAACTAATAAGATTATGATGGGTCATAATAATGGTAACTTTGGCGTGAATAATTCAACAACTCGAGCTCAGTTTGCTGTTGTCCTAATAAGAGTTCAAGCAATGATGGCTAATAAATAACTTTGATTGGTGGATTGTCAGACTCATAGAATGAGAAGATTTTATGACTTTCGTTTGAATTTACATGAAATATGAATCTATATATTAAGTTCTGTGGAGGAAATCTGCAGGGCTTTTCTTTTGTCCAAAGGAATGAGCAGACGTCATCCAAAAATATGGGAACTTTGATAACTGAATCCTTTACTCCATAAATGGTAGAGGGTATGCTCTTTGTATCTAGCTAATTATTTAAAAGCTTTGCAATTCTGTAGTTGGGGAGGGGTCCTGTGTCTATTAAATTATTGATGCATAAAAACGTTGAAGAGTTTCTCCAAGTGAAAAATTGGATGACGCCGAATCCTACTTGTATTCGATTGGGTCAGACATTTAAAGAGGCGAGTGAGATGATCGTTAAGCTTCGGGTGGATGTTTTACCAGTTGTCGATGAAAAGGAGAAGCTGGTTGGCATGTTGACGGTAAGAAAATTGCTTTCTCATTTTACTCAAGGAAATCATGGTGAAGCATTGATTAGTAGTATCACACAACGGAATTTTGCAACAGTCCGTCCAAACGAATCCATTTTACATGTTTATACGTTGCCTCATGATCAGTTGGTAGTTGTGGATGATCAAGAAAAAGTGGTGGGCATTTTAACACTAAGAGATATGATGGATGGCATCTCCAAGTTCATTCATAAGCTAGAACAGAGAGAAAATACAGCCGATGTTTTGTCGGTTATTTTAGAGAGTGCCTATGAGGGGATCGCTGTCGTTGATGAATATGGGACTTTATTAGAATTTAACGACGCATATAGTCGCTTCACAGGAATTGAGAGAAAGGATGCTATCGGCCGTCACGTTACAGAAGTGATTGATAATACCAATCTTCACGTAACAGTCAAAACCGGGATTCCTGAGAGAGGGGTGATTCAAAATATTCAAGGACAGGATATGGTCGTTCACCGAATTCCCATTTGGAAAGAAGGCAAGGTCGCTGGAGCAATCGGGATGCTGATCTTTGAGGGTGTTACAGAAGTATATAAAATTTACGAATCCTTACAAAAGAGTCATATGGCTGAACATGTAGTAGACCGACCGTTGACCTTGAAATTGGAAGAAGACAGCCGAATGACGCTGGACCAGATTTTAGGGGTGAGCGAGGAAATCACGGATGTCAAACGTGTAGCCCGTAGAGCAGCGAGAACAGCTGCGTCTGTATTGATTACCGGGGAGAGCGGTACAGGGAAAGAGATGTTCGCGAAAAGTATCCACCATTTAAGTCCTTTTGCAAAAGGTCCGTTTATTAGTGTCAATTGTGGGGCGATTCCAGAGGCATTGTTTGAGTCCGAGTTATTCGGCTATGAAGAAGGAGCATTTACCGGGGCTAAAAAGGGAGGCAAGCCAGGGAAGTTCGAGCTGGCTCATAATGGAACCCTTTTTTTGGACGAGATTGGCGAGATGCCGTTAATTATGCAGACAAAATTGCTGCGTGTCCTTCAGGAAAAAGAAGCAGAACGAGTCGGTGGGGTAAAGAAATATCAAATAGAGGCAAGAATTATTGCAGCGACAAACCGAAATCTTAAAGACATGGTAAAGCGAGGAGAATTTCGCGAAGATCTCTATTACCGACTCGATATTATCCAACTCCATATTCCACCACTTCGAGAGCGAAAAAAAGACATTCCGATTCTGCTTTCCTACTATGTAAAAAAAGTGTGTGAAACCTATCATACGCCTATCAAAACCTTTACTGCAGAAGCTGTTTCTTGCTTTATTCAATACGAATGGAAGGGAAATATCCGTGAACTGGTTAATACGATTGAACGATTAGTTACTCTTATGGACGGATCAACCATTGAAATTTATCATCTGCCTGAATCTATGAAAATAAAAGACTATGGCCTTACATCTGAAAGGGTACTGACAATCCCTAATCAACCGTCCTTCATTCAAGAAGCTAAGAAAATAGGGGATGAAAAGGAAAAAGAGCTGATCCTTCAGATTTTAAAAGAAACTGGTGGGAACAGGGCAAAGGCAGCCAAGCTCTTAGGCATTCATCGGACGACTCTTTATCAGAAATTAAAAAAGTATCAGATCCAATAATCGATGATATGTAGCGGTATCACTACATATAATCTACACGTGTCGTGTTATGCCTACACAAACAGATTGTTCATTGCTGATATACTGCATTTCAAAACTTGGCATACTTCTTGCATAGTATCTATGTATAACAACAAAAGGAGGGGTTCAAGTGGAGGGATTTGCAATATTTAGAACGCCACAAACGATGATTTATGGAAGACAATCTGTCGAGAAAGTGGGCGAGGAAGCGGCATTACGAGGTAAGAAAGCGCTTGTTATCAGCGATCAGGTAATGGAGGGCATCGGATATGTCCGTCAATGTTGTCAGTATCTCGAAGATTCTGGAGTTGAACATGCCATTTACCTCGGCGTAGCTTCAGAGCCTACTGATCAATATGTGTCAGAATCACTTGAGGTTTTTGAAAAAGAGTCATGTGATCTGATCATTTCCCTCGGTGGTGGAAGCTGTATCGATACAGCCAAAGCGATTGCCGTACTTGCAACGAATGGCGGCTATATTGGTGAATATATGGGGGGCAGAAAAATAGCGGATCATGCGCCAATTCCGCATATTTCCATTCCTACGACCGCTGGAACCGGTTCAGAAGCGACAGATGTTACCGTTATTACAAACACGACGGATGATGTAAAAATGATGATTAAGCAGCCGGCCTTTATGCCTTTAGTCGCGATTGTCGATCCGCTGCTGTCCGTATCATCTCCACCACATATAACAGCTGCAACAGGTGTGGATGCTTTAAGTCATGCAATTGAGGCCTATTTGTCCAAGCAGTCACATCCGATGACAGACATGATGGCATTGTCGGCGATGAAATGGATTGTGGAAAATATTGAAAACGCATACAATGATGGCGAGAACATTGATGCCCGTGAAGCGATGTCATTAGGAGCCCTACAAGCAGGAATCGCTTTCTCGAATGCTTCCGTTTGTTTAGTTCATGGCATGTCAAGACCAATTGGAGCGTTGTTCCATGTTCCTCATGGATATTCAAATGCGATGCTATTGCCAGCCGTATTGGAATTCAGCAAGGAAGCTTGTATCGAGAGGCTGGCGGATTTGGGAAGAATTTTTCATGATAAAAATGAAAACCTTTCCAATGAAGAGGCTGCTGAAGTTGCGATAAGGTCTGTCAAGGCACTTTGCCTCACGTTAAACATCCCAAATCTCAAACAATGGGGAATTGATGAAGGAGCGTTTAATCAGGCCGTTCAGAAAATGACAAAGGACGCGATTGCGAGCGGTAGCCCGGCTAATAACCCAAGAGTACCAACCGAACAAGAGTTAACAGAGCTGTATCACACTTGCTATCGGTATCAGTTTGCGACGGAAGAGAAGGTACAGTGACGAATGTAAGGGCTGGGAAAAGGGGGAATTAGTATGATCGGGATGATTGGATTGATTGCTTCACTCGGGCTATTAATCAATTTAACAATGAGAGGCATCAATATTATTATTGCTGCTATTATCAGCTCCGTATTAGTGGCGGTAACAGGCGCCTAAATTTAGAAACCGCCATGACAGAACATTATATGACAGGATTTACAGGATACTTTGCCTCTTGGTTTTTAATTTTTTTACTAGGAGCGATATTCGGAAAAATCATGCAAGCAACGAAAGCGGCTGATAGTATAGCGAACTGGGTAAAGAATACCCTAAGTCCCTCTCGTGCGGTATTTGCTGTCGTTGCGGCAGCTGCCATTATGACGTTTGGTGGTGTGAGCCTGTTTGTTGTCGGTTTTGCTGTTTATCCGATCGCCGTTTCGTTATTTAGAGTATCGAATTTACAGCATCGCTTTATACCGGTTGCTTTAGTATTTGGTTCGATCTCTTTTACGATGACAGCACCAGGTTCACCTGAAATTCAAAATTTAATCCCGACTGAATTTTTTGGCACAAAACCGACTGCAGGAGGCATAATCGGCGTCTTAATGGCATTACTTATTATGATCGTTGGTGGGTGGATGCTAGGCAGAATGGTGAAGAAAGCCGTTCAAAATGGCGAGACTTTTTCATTGCCGAATAGTGATTCTTCGAAAACGGAAGGTGAAACAGCGGCAGGTCTTGCAGTAGAATCAGAGCCAAAACCAAAGCCAGAAGCAAATACATACCCCCATATTATTTTCGCTGTCTTACCTTTGGTCCTGGTGATTGTGATGTTGAATACCGTTGCCAACTTTACTTCATCAACAGGGGCTGCATTAATTTCCCTTGCAAGCGGAATTCTTTTGGCTTGTATTTTAATGATCAAGTTTTTAAAAGATTTCTGGGAAGCTCTAGCAAAAGGAGCCCAGGATGCGCTAGTAGCAGCGGCGAATACATGTGCCGTTGTTGGGTTTGGCAGTGTTGCGGCACATGTAGCCGCTTTTGATACGGTTATTGATACGCTCGTGAATATCCCTGGTCCTCCTTTACTGGGATTAGCAATTGGAGTAACAATGATTTGTGGTATTACCGGTTCGGCTTCAGGCGGCCTTGGGATTGCCTTACCCATTTTGTCCCCAATCTATATGGCGCAGGGTCTGGACCCAGGAGCGATGCACAGAATTTCTGCGCTAGCATCTGGTGGATTGGATTCACTGCCACATAATGGGTATGTTGTTACAACAATCCGAGCGATATGTGGCGAAACACATAAGCGCTCATATGGACCGATTTTTCTGCTAAGTGTCGTTTTGCCAACGGCTGTATTATTGCTGGCGGTTATCCTTTATTCCATTTTTTAATAGAATTCTAAATTTGAGAGGAGATTTAACATGACAACAACAATAACGAATGTATTAAAAAACTATATAAACGGTGAATGGGTAGAAGCGAAAACAAATCAATATCAAACGGTACCGAATCCAGCAACAGGAGAAGAATTAGCGCAAGTACCGATTTCGTCCAAAGAAGATGTAGAAGCGGCAGTAAAAGTTGCTAAAGAAGCATTTAAAATGTGGAGTAAAACACCTGTGCCAAAGCGCGCCCGGATTTTATTTAAATATCAGCAATTATTAGTAGATAACTGGGAAGATCTAGCGAAATTGATTACGCAAGAAAATGGAAAAAGCTACAAAGAAGCATACGGCGAAGTACTACGTGGGATTGAATGTGTCGAGTTTGCTGCTGGTGCTCCTTCATTAATGATGGGAAAACAGCTTCCAGACATTGCATCAAACATCGAGTCAGGCATGTATCGTTATCCAGTTGGAGTAATCGGCGGGATTACCCCATTTAATTTCCCAATGATGGTTCCGTGCTGGATGTTCCCACTTGCGATTGCAGTCGGCAATACATTTGTCCTTAAGCCTTCAGAAAGAACGCCACTGTTAGCCAATCGTCTGGCAGAGCTGTTTAAAGAAGCAGGACTACCGGATGGTGTCTTGAATATCGTTCATGGTGCACATGATGTAGTAAATGGCCTTCTTGAACATAAAGACGTACCAGCGATTTCATTCGTTGGCTCTCAACCTGTAGCAGAGTATGTCTATAAAACTGCTTCTGCGCATGGTAAACGTGTTCAGGCATTAGCAGGTGCCAAAAACCATTCCATCGTTATGCCTGGTGCTGACTTAGACGTGGCTGTGAAAGAGATTATCGGAGCGGCTTATGGTTCAGCTGGGGAAAGATGTATGGCTTGTTCTGTTGTCGTTGCGGTAGATGAAGTCGTAGAACCTCTAATCAAAAGGCTAACAGAAGCAGCAGACGAAATTAAGATTGGTAATGGACTAGAAGAAGATGTCTTCTTAGGACCGGTCATTCGCAAGGAACATAAAGAACGAACTGCCGGTTATATCGAGAGTGGGGTCGAAGAAGGGGCCGTCCTCATTCGAGATGGCCGTAAAGATGAATCGTATCATGAAAGTGGCTACTTCATTGGACCTACTATTTTTGATCAAGTAACAACATCGATGAAAATTTGGAAGGATGAGATCTTCGCTCCTGTTCTTTCGATTGTAAGAGTTAAAAGTTTAGAAGAAGCCATTGAATTAACGAACCAATCTGATTTTGGCAATGGTGCATGCCTATTTACCCAAAACGGCAGTGATGTCCGCTATTTCAGAGAAAATATCGAAGTGGGGATGCTCGGTGTCAATGTCGGTGTTCCAGCACCAATGGCCTTCTTCCCATTCTCAGGTTGGAAAAACTCCTTCTATGGCGATTTGCATGCAAATGGATCTGATGGAGTCGAATTTTATACAAGACGAAAAATGCTAACATCACGTTGGTAATTTGGAAAGGTGTCAGGTGTTACCTAGAAATCAATTAGTGTAATTAGGGTGCCACAATTTCGAAATGTAGACAGTCAGGATGAAATATGACATCTGATGCAAATCTATCAACATCTATTGGAAAAGGTCAGAAAGCTAATTTTATAGCTTTTTGACTTTTTTGTTGTCCATATTTCTGGATGGTGCCCGGCATCTCCTTCTATTCCTTCGATAAGTTCTGAAAAATTTGAAGGAATGACAGGCACCTACTCTATACATATTATCAGGTCAAAAGGGGGGAAACAGATGGATAAGAGAAGACTCGAAAGAATGGAAGAAATGTTAGCTAATTTAATAACAATCACTGGTAATATGGATAAGAAAATTCAAGATTCAATGGATGCTACTAAAAAAGAATTACGTAATGGAAATGAGAAACACCATAATGAAATACTTGATCTGTTGAAAACTATGCAAAAGGCTCAAGACTATGTTTGGGGAAAGACCGTGTGCAATGAAAGGGAGCTCGCCAGAATTGAAAGTCAACTCCAACTATCTATACATGTATTCCTCTCATAAAATAACCTCTAATTCCTCGGTGCCAGGGACCGTCCAGAAATATAGAAAACGATTATATAGGTAGAGAGCGTTTCACTGGTGCTCTGTTTTTATAAGTGTCACTGGGATCAAGCCCTAAATTTGAACGAATAATGAAGTGTTAACGAAACCAATAAGTAAAGAAATGGTCCAATACCGTGATTTGTATTCGGCATATATGTCATTAGGAGGCTTTCAAAGATTTGTGAATTTCTTGGTAGGTATCATGGTTATCTGCCCTTGATGAAGGCGGTAGCTGAGTTGGGGTGTGTTTATCTGTCATTCTAGAAGGATCAGCTGAACGAGCACGAATTCAAGCAGGCGACATAATTCGGGGCTTGACCAAGCACTTATTTACCTTTTCTACAAGAATAACTACATTTCATCATTTGTAATATAATTGTAATGATGTTTTTGGCGAAAGATTGCTAAAATTGGGGTAAATCATTTGTTAAAAGGATGGGGAAAAATGAAGAAAACCATATTTACTATCTCGACAGCTGCCGTGATAGCCTCAATGGTCGCGCCGTCTGCATTTGCGGATTCATATACAGTCAAAAAGGGAGATAGTTTATATAAAATTGCCCAGGTTAAGAAAACGACTGTAGCTAATTTGAAAGAAATCAACAAGCTAGAATCCGATGCTATTTATGTGGACCAAGTTTTGTTAATTGATCACAAATCGACACCAAAAGATACTCAGTCTACATCACTCATAACCTTTAATAAAACGAATCCTACTATACATACTGTTGTTTCTGGAGATAGTCTAATAAAAATTGCGAACAAGTATGGAATTACACTTGGTGAATTGAAAAACTTAAATGCCTTGTCTTCTACAGTAATATATCCAGGAGATAAGATTATCATCTCAGAGACAAAGAATAGCACAGTTGTAGAATTGCCAAGTACAGAGACGAACAATACTCAAAATATACAATCTTATGCAGTGAAGAATGGAGATAGTCTTTGGAAGATCGCTAATAACAACGGTACTACTATATCCAACATAAAGACAATCAATAATCTTAGCTCCGACACAATTTACCCTGGACAAGTACTCCAACTTACAAAGTCTTCTGAAACGAGCAATGTTACTAAGCCAAGTAATGGTGTTTCTGATGTAAATGCTGTTAAACCAGCACAGCCCCAGGCTGGAAGTACAACATACACCGTAAAAGCCGGGGACACTCTATCTAAGATTGCTTCTCAATTCGGAATGACTGTTAATCAATTAATAACCGCTAATCAACTAAATACAGATACTATTTATATTGGTCAATCTTTAGTTACGAAAAATAGTACATCAGCTTCTGAATCTCAACAAGTAGCTGACCCTAGTAGTGATGTAACAAATCAGCAAGTATCGGCATTAATTGACATAGCGAAGAAACAACTCGGAACCCCTTATGTATGGGCAGGATCATCACCAGGTGGTTTCGATTGCAGTGGTTTCATCTATTATGTATTTAAAAAAGCTGGTTACCAGGTTCCAAGAGTCTCATCCTCTACTTATTTTGATATGGGCAAGAGTGTAAAAACACCACAACCAGGAGATTTAATATTCTTTGATACGACCACAAATAGTAAAGCGGTTATTTCACATATGGGAATCTACATTGGAAATAACGAATTTATCCATGCAAGTTCAAGTCAAGGTGTAACGATTACTTCTATTAATAATTCATACTTTAAAAATCGAATTATGGGATATAAGAGTTTGTAATACTATTATCTATTATAAATGTTAAAAATGAGGAGAGAGCGAAGAGTGGCTCCGCACTGTACTCATTTTTTTTGTTTGTTAGGAAAGTCTTATTGTATTAATAGGTTCCTAGAACCAAACATTTCTAAATCAAAAAAAGGCAAAATTAGTCCTCATTGGAACTAATTTTGCCTTTTTGGATTTAGGAAATTTTACTTAGAGAAGAAGGGGGAGGTTCTCTCATATCCCTTCTTATTCGAATTGACTTAAATATTCATCAACATTTTCTTTATTTACCATGTATAAGATGTCTTTGTGTTTTTTCGGGGCTTCTATGGCATCAATCATCATATCTCCAACGACCGGGTAATAATGAAACCAATCAAAGTAATAATCTAGATTCGTAGTAATAGGAGTCTCCCCTTGAAAGCTATAGACTTCCCCGAAAACGTTCACCATATCCTTGTACCATCTATCATAGGCTTGTTTTTGATCTTCATTAGACAAAACTAAATTTAGTCTTTTGGCTGGCGCAGGTTCGGTAAATACAACAAATTTTGTATCCGGATAAGCATTTCTTAATTCTAATAACTTATTTTTATAATCCTTATCATATACAAATGGAGTAGAAGCTTCTGCTTTAAAGCTCTTCTCGAATCGATCCCATAGAGCGGGAAGTCGATCATTTGAGTACGATGTTTGTGCAACAAGATCCCTCGTGTAACTTCTCGGGCCTGGATACTTGTTTTCCTTAGAAAATTTATAGTTATCTAAGGAATATTCTAATGTGCTATAAGAGAAAAGTGATGTGTACTTGTAGAAAGGCTCCTCAGATTTCTCAATATAAATGGAAGGATCTTGGTTCGTATTCTTTTCATTTTGATTATAAGAATTATAGTAAAGCTCCATATAAATCGTATCGAAATCTTTTTTATTTTTACTAGTCACGTAATCAATATAAGGGAGATATTCATCGATGTGCAGCGAGCTAAGGGAATAGTTAAATACCCGTTCATCCTCAAAGTTCTTTGCGTCCATATATGTGACACGGCTTGTTCCAATCATCAGGCTGTCATAATCAAACTTTCTACTGTTAATAAAATTCGTCTTCTGCTGTCTTTCATCAAACCCTACTTGATAATCGTTGTATTCGTTTTTGTGGGGGAAATTCCATAGGGGGTCAATCCAAAAATTGAACCCAGAAACTACGGAAACGGGCAATACAATGACGATCAATGTTGTGAGAAAGAAACGCTTCATCCATTGCTTTGAATTCAACTTGATCACACCTTATTAGAAATTAAAATATAGAAATTCACTATTTTTTTGCATATAGAAAATGCTGATCAATACAGCAATCAATAACAATTGGGAAGCTATGATATATCCCCATTTTGGCTTAAAGTTATCCAACCATTCAATAGAGTTCTTAGTTACAAAAGTTACCATCAATAACACTATAAGTGAGAAAACAATTACTTTAGGATTGTTTAATGTAATGGACCCTAGTTGAAAAGTAGCTGATTGTACAAAATGATATAACGGGTGAAATAAAAAGGTTTGGAGTTCGTTCCAATCTGGATGGAACATTTTCAATAAAATTGTGTTAGCTTGTTCTACATTTGATGCCCTGAAATATACCCATGCGATGTTTACAAATTGGAATGTAATAAACCAGGAAAACCAAAAAGGTAGAGTGATTTTTGTTTTACCCCATAATCTAACGACAATCGAAGCGAGGCCGTGTAGCACACCCCAAATGATAAAGGTCCACCCGGCACCATGCCAAAAGCCACTGATGAAGAAAATTAAAAATATATTAATATACGTTCGCGTGGAGCCTTTCCGATTCCCGCCTAAAGGAAGATAGATATATTTAGTGAGGAATCTACCTAGAGTCATATGCCATCTTTTCCAAAAATCCTGGATATTTCTAGCTTTATATGGTGAGTTAAAGTTAGCCGGCAATTTAATATTAAATAATAACGCTAATCCGATTGCCATATCGCAGTATCCACTAAAATCAAAATAGAGCTGCACTGTGTAGGAAAGGGAAGTAATCCAAGATTCAACAAAGGTTAAATTTTGATAATGTTGATACCCATCATTAGCCCAAATGGCTACTGTATCAGCAATTGCGACTTTCTTTGTTAACCCGATTATAAAAATTAAAATACCTACAGAGGTATTGTCCCAATTAACCTTTTTATTTCTCTCATCTTCGAACTGAGGGATGACTTCTTTGTGATGAACTATAGGCCCGGCGATAAGCTGCGGGAAAAAGGTTGCAAATAATGCAAAGGTAGAAAGCTTATAATCCTCGGTCTCACCACGATAAGTGTCAACCAAATATGCGATTTTTTGAAAGGTAATAAAACTAAGGCCTAATGGCAGGACTAAGTATAGAAAATTGAAATTTGTTCCTAAGACATAATTGGTATTACTAATAAAGAAATCTGCATATTTATAAAAACCTAGTAGTGAAACGTTAAACAGGATACCAAAGGTTAGTAGAATTTTCTTCTTGTTTTGTGGCCCCGTCCTAATAATTAACCAGCCTAAATAGTAGTTAAACAATATGGATCCCGAAATTAGAAATAAATATTTCGGATTAAAGTAACCATAAAAGAACAAGGAGGATAAAACCAACCAATAGATAGCTAAATTATTTTTCTTGAAGTAGTTCAATAAGAAATATCCACTAAACACAATAGGAAAGAATACGAAAATAAAAACAAATGAATTAAATAGCATGCAAATCACTCTCTTTTTTCTACATTTTTTCACATAATAAAATCAGTGATTATCCATTGTGCATCTCTTCTCTATAGAAAATTCAAATAGACTCGGTTGGAAATTCTAAAAGAGGAGAGCGTATGAAAGGTGCACTGCAGGTCTTCCAATAACTATTATTTCCTTTAAAGAAGCTTATCCCATTATACATTAAATCTCATAACACCTTACAATCTTTTTTGAAGGTAAATCTTAGAGAAATCCTATAGTTATTAGGCTTTTACAGTATCCAACGAGATTTCGGGGGAGGCTAAGTTCTCTTAGTGGTTATCATTTTAATGAGAGCTTACTTTTATACAAACTCGGGTAATGGAAATTTTTCTGTATTCTAACTTCGATGGGTGTGATATTTTTTTCTGTGGCTGATACTTCATGTACTTTTCAATTATGTGAATTTAAGGGGGGATGATAAAAAAACTTTCGATGAGTTTTTCGGCTGTAGTATCGGCATTGGGCTTGGTTGCTTGTGACTCAGGTAAAACGATAGTAAGTACCGATTAAGAATGGCCAAAGAAAAACGTAGAAAACAGGCAGAAGCCAATATTGAGTTTCCGCAAGAGGCTCATGAAATGTGGATAGATAAATTTGGACCTGTTTAAGGCCACTATTCAGCTAGGTTAAAGAATAGTAGGGATGGAGCTTCCGATCCAAACGGAGTTCAGGTGTATTTCAAAGGTAAAGACGGTACCGTTTTAGATACATATGACTTGTTTACGTCAGTTCCGGATATCCTACAGCCTGAAGAAAACGGATATGTAGTTACAACCGTGAACGTAGTTGGAGCAGACACTGAGAATTTTGATAAAGTTTCTTTAAGTCTTGATTTTTGCAACGACTAAAGCGGAAACTATAAATTAGATACAGCAAATATACAGGTAGTGTCGCTTTATCGAAGCTTTAGCTAACGGTTAGAGACAGTACTAACCATCAGTGGGACTGAAAGATCCCTCCACTGATGGAAGTTTCACTCACTTCTCAAAAAATGAATTCGCAAGCAAATGGAATCTTTCACGGTTATAATATTTTGAACAAAAAGAAAACATAAGACCTCGCCCTGTTGAAAGGAGTCTTATGTTTTGTTATTACTTACAAGATTTCAAATATGTTAATTCCTAAAAAATGATATTTTTACAAGTTTAGTTTTTAATAATATCTAATCAGTTCACTCGTTCTCTGTGCAGGTTTTTGTGTATTGTCTATCGTTAAAATATGACCAATTCCTTCTACATAATAAGAATAGTAGCCATCGTAGTTCTTAATTTCGATAACATTTTCAAAAGTCCCTGCAGGGGTAGTGATCGTCTTTGTAGTTGAGGTAACAACATAATAGTCTACATAGCCATTCCACTCAACATCACCAAAAGACCACTTTGTATCTAGTGTTAGCGGATAAGGTATTTCAAACCCAATTTCTGACTGCTGCCAACCCACAGCCATTCTATTAGGTTCATCAATGTATGCATAATAAATTCTTTCGCCATTTTCTGAATAGGCAGTCCAGTTATCAAACCCATAAGATTTACCTGTATATTTCCAAGTTTCTTTCCATGTGTTATTCCCTCTATTATGCTGATACTCATATGTCATTTTAGGATTCAATTTAAGCCCGTGGGCGATCGATCTAAATTGATTTCGATATTCTTCTATATCTTGTGTTTTAAATGAATCATTAAGGGCACGTGCTACAAAAGCAGAGAATTGAGCTCTTGTAACAATACTTTTAGGCTTAAATGTCTTATCAGGGTATCCAATAACAATTCTATTAGCAGCAAGTCTTGTTACATACTGGTGTGCCCAATAAGAAGCCGGAATATCGATAAACCCGACTTTACTTGTTCCTTTTAAGTTAAAAGCATTAGATATAGCCCGTGACATGGCTTCCCTTGTTATAAATTGTTCGGGATTGAATTTCTCTCCCTTTGGAAAAATCCCTTGATGAACAACTGTAGCAATTTCTTTAAATGCATGATGTTTAGAACTTACATCACTAAAATTTGGATTTGGATGTCCATTAAGATTTAGGTTTAATGCCCTAGTAAGCATAATAGCTACTTGAGCATTTGTGACATTATTATTAGGACGAAAAGTTCCGTCCTTATAGCCTACTATTATATTAGAATTTGCTAGATAAGAAATTTCATCCTTAGACCAAAAACTGTTTGGTACGTCTTTAAAAGATACTGGGGCTGCCTCGGTGTGAGCTGCATCCAAATTGAATACTATGAAGAGACTAATCAAAACTGAGCATAATTTTTTGTACATATATTATCCCTCTCTACATGATATTTAACCTTTTTATTGTATCATAAAATTGGATTATTTTTACCTTTTTGTATAAAAATCCATAAGATGATTTGTGTATCTTACTTCGATACAGTCTATGCGATTTCATCATTTCCAGGAAAATTGAAATACATATTATATTAAAGTTAATATTTTGTAAATTTAGGTATTCTTGATATTTTTGTAACGATCCGTATTATAATGGACATGCATGTAAAAAACATAAGGAGGATGAACATGAAAAGTATGAAAAGAAGTTTATCATTTTTACTAGCATTTGTTTTATTCTTATCTTCGTTTGGTATTCTTCACCCAGCATATGCTGCAGATGCAAAAACAACGATTACACTCTTGCATACGAATGATATACATTCAAAGGTGTTACCGGCAGATGGGGGAATGGGCTATGCGAAGCTCGCTGGTCTGATTAAGCAAGAAAAGGCAAAGAATCCAGATCATACGTTGACTTTTGATATTGGAGATACATTCCACGGAACTCCTTTTGCTACTATGGAAAAAGGAGAAAGTATTGCTAAGATTTTAAATCAAATTGGTTATGATGCTATGACGGTCGGTAACCACGACTTTAACTATGGGTATGAAAGATTACTTGAACTTGAAAAGAACGTGAATTTCCCAATTTTAGCTGCGAATATTTATAAAAAGGTTGATAATTCCAGCTTACTTGAATCAATGATGATTAAAACTGTGGGCGATATTAAAGTTGGAATCTTCGGACTTGCCACACCAGAAACTACATATAAAACAAACCCGAAAAATGTTGAGGGTCTTAATTTTGCTGATCCATCAAAAGAAGCGGCTAAGGCTGTAAAGAAATTAGAAGATGAAGGTGCAGATGTAATCATCGCATTAGCTCACTTAGGCGTAGATAAATCTAGCACAGATACTTCATATAAAATTGCAGAAGAAGTACCTGGAATTGATGTCATTCTAGATGGCCATAGCCATACTGTTTTTGAAAATGGTAAAGAAGCTGCCAATAACACATTAATTGCCAGCACAGGTGAATATTCAAATAATTTGGGTGTAGTTGAACTAACGTTTGAAGGTAAAGAGTTAAAAGACAAGACAGCTTCTCTAATTTCTAAGGAAACTGCAGCAAACACTCCTAATGATAAAGATGTGGAAAAGCTAATAGCTGATATTAAAGAAGGGCAAGGAGCGATTACATCAGTAAAAATTGGTATAGCTGAAACCAACCTTGATGGAAAACGTGAACAAGTACGTGCAGGTGAAACGAACCTAGGAAACCTGTTAACAGATGCTATGGTATCCATCTCTGGCGCTGATGCAGCAATCACAAATGGCGGTGGAATCCGAGAGTCCATTGCTGCGGGAGATATTACAGTAGGAGATGTTATAAGCGTTTTACCATTTGGGAATTTCCTTGTAACGAAGAAATTCACTGGTGCAGATATTAAAGCAGGGCTTGAACATGGCGCAGGCGATTATCCCAATGTAAAAGGTGCATTCCCACATGTATCAGGGATCACATTTGAAATCGATGTGAAAGCAGCTAAAGGGAATCGGATTAAAAACTTAACGATTGCAGGTGCCCCTGTAAATTTAACCAAAGAGTACACTATAGCTACAAATGACTTCATAGCAGTAGGTGGAGATGACTATACCATGTTTGCGAATGGTCCGCTTGTTGGTGACTATGGTGCCCTTGATGAAGTGTTAATTGACTACATTAAGAAAACTAGCCCAATTAAAAACGTTAAAGAGAACCGTATCGTTACTTACCTACCGTTCACGGATGTAAGTAAAGATGCGTGGGCGCATTCTTACATTGCGGATTTGTATGCAAAAGATTTAGTAAAAGGAACAACGGTTTCTACGTATTCACCATTGAAAAATCTTACACGTGCCCAATTTGCATCTATCCTAGTAAGAGCGTTTGATCTTAAAGCAACGAAGCAAGCACCGTTTACCGATCTATCTAATGTTGCTGAGACAACAAAGCAAGAAATCGCAGCAGCATACGAAAATGGACTTGTTAAAGGTGTAAATCCGGCAAAATTTGAACCGAACAAACCTGTTAGCCGCTCTCAAATGGCGTTGATAATTAAACGAGCATTTGATTGGAAAATGGAAAATGAGGAAAATATAGAGAAATTAAGTAAGCAAGCAGTATTTAAGGATATTAGTAAGTTAGATAAGGGAACACAATTAGCCATCAGTATGGCTTATGAATTAGAAATTATTCAAGGATATGGTGATGAGTACAAGCCATTTAGCCAGGCATCTCGTGAGCAAGCTGCCAAAGTAGTTTCTAAATTTTTGGCTCAAGTAAAGTAAAGATGCTAAACAAAGAGACCGACTCAAATGAGTCGGTCTCTTTGTCATTATTGTGCTGTGTTAATAATCGAGATCATTTTACCAAACTGGAAATCTCTCACTTGAACATTAAAAATCTTCATCTATCAATGGATGTATTTGTAGGTCCTCATAAGCATTGTAGTAAATTGGGCACGTGTGATTGATTCTAGCGGCCGAAAATAATCCTGCTTGGTAATGATCCCTCGTTCGGCCAAAAGCTGCACAGCTTGATAAATTTCTTCACCATTCTTAATGTCCTTAAATGGATAAGGCTGACCTGTAAATGTAAATCCATCTGGTTCGAGGGAGCGGGCTATAATCAATGCCATTTGTCCACGGGTCAACGGATTATTTGGCTTGAATGTACCATCTTTGTAGCCGTTAATCACCCCTTGGTTAAATGCGACCAGTAAAGACAAGTAATCCATTTTTAGACTTTTCGTTACATCACTAAAAGGGCTCTTCGAGGGACCTGACAATTCCCATTGAAAAAGACGATTTAACATCATCGTAGTATGCTTTCTTGTAATCGGACTGTTAGGCTGGAACTTCCCACTTTCATATCCATTTATAAGTCCTATTTCGGCACCCTTGATAATATCTAAATATGCCCAGTGGTTTGAATGAACATCGGAGAATGCTATTGTGTCCGTGATATCTGGATGTGAAACATTGATATAATTTGAATCTAGTATGTTCTCATTTTTATCCAAAATTAAAGAGAAGATTCTTGTATATTTTTTATTGGCATCGTATTCTGAAAAACTTATCGGATTACGTAAAGGTAGTGCAGGTGCTGCATATAATTCTGTTTCGTTAGCAAATACAAGAAGCTGCTTCCCTGCCAGAGTTGTACTAACTCCGAGAATTTGTTCTTTTAGTTTGTTAAGCGGTTGTCCATTATTTAAAGATAACCAACTAAGTGAACTCGTATCCATTGTCTGCATAGCGTTCTGAAGATTGAGTAATCCATAGCCAGTTTCAATATCGTATCCTTTAATACTCAAATCAGTAGCTGAATGGATTAAGGTGTTTCTTACTTTTATTGCGTCATAGTTTGGGTTGTTCAGCTTAATTAAAGCTGCTGCACCAGTTACAAATGGGGTAGCCATTGAAGTCCCGGTCATGTTGGAGTAACTGTTATTTAGAAAAGTACTATAAATCGCCTGTCCAGGTGCGCTAATATCGACCTCCCAACCGAAGTTTGAAGAGGGGACCTTTGTCATAGAAGGGGTTGTACTAGAAACAGCGATCACCCCATCATAGGAGGCGGGATATACTTTGTCGGTCAATATATTCCAATTACCTGCAGCAGAGATAATTAGTATGTTTTTTTGTACAGCTTCTGCAATTGTTTCCTTTAATATAGATGTCTCCCCTCTACCTGCAAGACTTAGATTAATGATTTCGGCACCAGCTTCTATTGCATCCTTTATTGCTAAAGCAATTTCAAAGTCGTCACCCATTCCACGCTTATTTAATACTTTAAGCGGGAGAATATCGACATCTGCATCTCCGAGTACTCCTGTTCCTCCCTTTTGGTTATTAGTACATGCAGCTAAAATCCCAGTTACATGTGTTCCATGGCCGAATAAATCTTCAGGCCATTTCAGATTTTCAACATAGTCCTTGCCAAGTGAATAGAGAATATTACTGCAAAAGTCTTCATGAATACTCACTCCAGAATCAATGACAGCAATCAATAAATGATTGACACCAGTTACTTCCAGAATAATAGGTTTTTTACTCCAAGTTTGTTTTGGTTCAATTTTCACTTGTATAGTATGTAGTGTTGTATCTTTCGGTAAAACGACATCCAACCTTTGTAATTCTCCTTCATTCTTCGTAATTAATTTTCCGGTTGAGTCATATACAGAAAGTGTCCATGGTCCTTCAATAAGTTCTAATTCAACACTTAGGCGAGAGAGTCTATCCTGACCGAGTTGAATGGAAAAATCGGTAGAAGAAAAGGGTGTTTTCTGATAAGTGAATTGTTCATTTCCGTTTGTGATCATTTTTCCAGCAACTAGATTTTGAACCGTATTGAAGGAGGAAAACACTTTATCGAAATGAATGCTCTTTAATCCCCATTGAAGAGAGTAAGAGGGATCATTTATGATTGAATCCGCAGCGCTGCTCTTTGGATAATTCGGTTCGATTTTTAATAATTGTTCTTTTATTTGCGGAAGTTCGCCCTCAAAGTATTGGGCTTTAATAATCCTGCCGTCTTGGTTTAAAATATGTTCCTGCTCGTTTGCAGCAAACCTATCGGCTCCTTCTATCGATTGAAAATATAAAATCCATTCCTTCTGTTCACCTGCTTCGGCTGACTCAGTAAATAATAGGAAAAACAAAATGAACAATGCACTAATTCTTGCAAGCAATCTGTCCAACTCCTTTGTTTCATTGAATTTGAATGAAATGCAAGTAGGAAAAAAGTAGTTATGCAAATCTATTAATCTAATACCGTCAAAATGAAAAAAGTTCCACAAGAATCGCGCCCTCATTAGTAAAAGGAGATTCTCATGGAACAATGTATTACCGTTTACTTATAAACTGGAAAATCAAAGTAGAGTGTATACGCATCTATTAAATCATATAATTTCTTGATATTGTTTACTTGTTTAACAGACCAACCGATATCGGTTGCGTATTGATGTGTTCCTGGATTTTGCGGGTTCCATCTCATTTTGTACAAGGTATCCTGCTTGTAAATAGGGTGGTTGACGTACATTTCTGAGATGAATTTCGCCCCACCAGTAATGGCTGCTTCAGGCGTGAACCAGCTGTTTTTATAAGCCGTTTCTGAACCGCATTGTAGCGGACATGCATCCAAAGCGCCGATCCCAAACATATTATAAACCATTTTTGGTGTCACAGGGATTCCATCTACACTGCTTACTAAAACGCCAGTAGAAAGATTTGAAGTTCCATTTCCTGTTTCTAATAAGGCGTGAGAGATAAGATACAGCTCATTAATATTATAGAGCTGACTTGCCTGAACAAAGGATGCTCCTTTGTCTTTTAGGATTCCTTTAGTAGAAAGAATCTTTTGGTTAATCTCTGTCGCGCTGATTCCTGCATTTTGGGAAAGAACCAGGAATTGGAAATATTCAGAGCTGATTTGTGAAAATTTATTAGGATCTAAATATTGTATGACATCTGTATCCTTCGCATTTTTCCACGGTCCGTATGTAATTTCATACCAATTGCCCTGTAAAGAGTTAATCTTAACTGTTGTGTTTTGTTTCAAACTGCCGACAATACGATAGTCTGTTCCAGCTCCATCACGAATATTAAGCGATGACGTGTTTACAACTCCTGTAGCCGGATATATTGTAATCGGGCTGGATACTGTTACGTAGTCTTTATGAACATACGCTTTGTTATTGCGGTACAAATCCGTTTGAGGGCTTTTTGTCATTTGAATATTTAATACTTCTTGCAATGTTTTTGTATATTGGGTTGTTTTAAAGATTGGTCCGACGATAACGGAAGACTTTTCCACATAGCCGATTCGATTACCGAGTGAAATCCTCCAATAAGACCCGCTTTCGTCAATAATCGGATATCTTTCGTCTTTCAAAATGGTCGCAAATTGTACCATCTTGCCGCTTGTGTTATCAAATACAGCTGTGTCCTCTCTAGTAATGAAATCCTTGTCACTATTTTTTAGGTTTGCTGTATTGAAATTCTTGGCTGCGGTACTCGTTGATGGTTTGGTAGGTTGAGCTAAAACATAAGCTATTCCGTTACCATACTTGACCTCATGCCAGTCTCCAGATTCTTTGATACGTTGATAAGTCTGACCTTTTTGTAATCTGGCCACAGGCTGCAGTGCGCCTGATGGATTATTATATATCCATACATCATCTTCATACACTTCGAAATATTGATCGGTCGTTTTAAAAGGTATCTTCGTATTGCTTTGGTGAACAAAGCCAATTCGTCCGCCAAAATCAATTTTATGCCAATTTCCCATCGTGCCGGTAATATTTACTTTAACACCCTTTGATAGTGTTCCAAATTTCACTAATGCGCCTGATGAATTATCAAACACATCTACAGCACTTATTGTTTCGAAGGCTGTTGAAGTAGTGACTGCAGTGTTTTTGTTTTTGATCGTTGCACCCGTGTCAGGAACAGTATTAACCTTTGCTACATAATATGGTTTATTGCCCAATTGAATTTTATGCCAATTTGCACCTAAATCACCTAATCTGCTAAACACTTGATTCTTCGGAAGTTCTGCAATTTGTACAAGACTTCCGGTGCTATTGTCATAGACAGGGGTATCCTTGATTGTAAGGAAAAATTTATCACTTGAACTAAAAGCTTCAGTTGCTTGATTACTATGGATAAAGCCTGCTCTTCCAGAAAAGTTCACTTTATACCAATTGCCCATTTTTCCTGTAATAGGGTATGAAACCCCACTGTTGATTACTCCCATTGGGACAAGTGCACCGCTTGAGTTATCCTGAACAACCGCATTTGTTTTCATTGTAATCATTCGCTCTGTTTCTGATTCTTTAACAGGATTCGGAAGCTCTGTTTTATTTCCTGGTACAGTCGAAGGAAGGTGTACATATCCGAATTTACTGCCAAATTTGATTTTATGCCAATTGGCACCGAGGGAAGAGTCTCTTTCATATGTCTGATTCTTCACAAGATACCCCATAGGTACTAAGCTGCCTGTGCTATTGTCGTATACAATTAATTGGTCAATATTGGGCTTAAAGTACTTGGTCGCAGCAGTAAAGCTTGGTGTTTCGTTTGCTGCTTGGAATTTGCTCACCGTCACATCGGAGTGTTTGTCAGTTTGCATTGTTCCCTTTTCTTCTATTTGTTCTACATGAGTCACTGATTCATCAGGAACCGATTCTACAGCCGGAGTTGTTACGGTTCTTTGTTCCTCTTCTATATCTGGTTCAGTTACAGTTCCTTGTTCCTCTTCTATAGCTGGTTCCGTTACAATTTCTTCTGTTCCATCTAATTGTGGATCTTCTTCTGAGATTGTAACGCTTGAATCCTTAGTGATTTTATATGACACAGATCCAATAGCTACCAAATAATAATCTGACTCCTCAGAAACTAGTGGAAATACAGAATCCTTTGGAAAAGCAGCTGCTCTTTCTTCTGCATTGATAGAAAATAATTCAATTGCGTTATTTGCTTTTACATATCTGATCGAACTTTCGTCAGTCACCTCTGGTGCATTGAGAGGTATATCGCCCTCTGCTTTCTCTAATGCGGTTTTTTTAATAGTGAAGGAATGTTCTCCGATGAAAAATGACACAAAATCATCATTGTCATCCATACCTGAGAATTGCGCTCCTTTAAAAAGAAGCCCAGCTTCATTTCCATCTTCCGAAATCACCACTGCTGAATCTGTGACAACTTTAAATAGAGAAGTAGTTGCAGAGTTTTCTGTTGTTGCCGCTTCAATCTGTAAGGGGCTCAAAATTGAAAAGATTAAGAGTGTACATAAAGTAAGTAGTAAACTTGCTTTTTTAATCATTTAATAATCTCCTTATGTTATTTTGTACCTACCCTGAATATCGACCAAAAATTGCAAATATGTAGTGGGAAATATTACCTACTAAGAGGGTGGGCTTAACCCGAAATATAAATTCCAATAGAGGTAAATACAGGAAGGTTGTTAAGGTTGTTGTATTGATTCTACTATATTTTTCATGAATTAGTAGATTTTAATTTGATTTTTACAAGATTGTAATCTATGAAATGCATTGATAAACACTTAATAGTTTCTTAGAATGGAAAAAGATTGAAAGTTTGAAAGGTGGAGAAACAAGGAATTGCAGAAACGAAAATTATTCAAAGTTATAGGAATCTTGATGCTGTTATTACATGGTCTTCCTAGCATTCATGCAAATGCAGCTACAGCGAATGAATCATATACGGTAACTCCTGGAGTTGATTATGCCGATTATCGATTTAAGATCAATTCACTAGAGCAGGCTGCGAGAGTAATGAGTATCGACCTAAATCGGTCGAATCTTACCATTGAACCGAGTATTATGAGTCCGGTCAATAAGCTTGGAACTACATCTGCGAGAGCGAAGGCAAATACGTACGAAGGGCACAATGTTGTTGGGGCGATTAATGGTTCGTTCTTTCACACTTCAACTAGAATGCCTGCCTATTTGGTTGCTCAAAATAACCTAGTTTCTACTCTAGGGGTAATCTCTACTGGATCAGGAGAATATATGAGTGTGCCTTCTGCATTTGGAATTGTTGAATCTGGTGCTCCACAGATTGATGTGTTTCGATATGACTCGTATGTAGAGATTGAAGGAGTGCGTAAGCCTATTTCTTCAATTAACAAGGAGCGTGGTACAAAGGAAACAATTTTATACACGCCAACTTGGAGCTACGATTCTACTAGAACGAATACTTTTGGTATGGAAATTGTTGTTGAAAATGTATCAAAGACCTTGGACACGGGATTTAATTTTGGTGAGACGATTACAGGAATAGTCAAGGAAGTGACTCCTTATGGAAGAGGGGGATCCTATATACCGCAAAATGGATATGTCTTATCCATTCAAGGGGGAGAGGAGGCTGCTAAATATGCTTCTGTAAAACCAGGACAATCTATTAATCTCGTAATCAATGTCGATGATAAATGGAAAAATGCAAAAAGTATGCTGGCCAGCGGGCCGATGATTGTTAAAAATGGACAGGTCGACATGACAATCAGTCAAAGCAGTGCCCGGGCAAAAGAAAGAGCTCCCCGGACTGCTGTAGCACTTGATAAAACGGGGAAAAAGGTGTTTTTCATCACTGTTGATGGACGGCAAACCGGATATAGTCGTGGGATGAATCTTATGGAATTCGCACAATATCTAGTTTCCATCGGCGCTGACCGAGCGATCAACTTAGATGGGGGTGGCTCAACGACCATGGCAGTTAGAAAACCAGGGGATATATATGCTACTGTGGTGAACAAGCCTTCAGACAAAACTGAGCGATCTGTATCTACTGTATTACAAGCCGTGAATACGGCACCTTATGGGGAAGCCAAAGTATTTGAGTTTAAAAAATCATCTAATGATGTAATTACAGTAGGTTCAACGATTACTGTCCAACATGATTATGCGCTAGATGAAAACCTCACTTTGCTACCGTTTAATCCGGGCCTTGTCCATTATTCGGTTGAAGGCGACGTAGGAAGAATGGAAGGTAATACATTTATTGCGACTAAAAAAGGTGAAGGATATATCGTGGGAACATACGGATCGGCGGTAAAGAAACTGCCGATTACTGTTAAGGATGTTGTTGTAAATCCTAAATATACCGATGTACCTGCTGATCATTGGGCATTTAAAGAAATCAATTATTTAAGTGATAAGAAAATCATCACCGGGTATATCACCGGGCAATTTAAACCTGAAGCAACATTGACTCGTATGCATGCAGCTAAGCTTATGGCAAGTGCGTTAAATCTTCCCCTCGAAACTCCAGGTTCGGTAAAGTTTAGCGATGTTCCAGCTTCACATATGTATTTTAAAGAAATCTCAGCTATTGCCAATGCGGGTGTGATGACGGGGAAAAATAATATGATCGATTTTGATCCAAATGGAACGTTAACAAGAGCTCAGATGGCTGCTATTCTGGCTAGAGCGTATAAACTTGAGGGAATGCCGCAACAAGCCTTCAAAGACGTGCCGCTAGATTACTGGGCATATAAGGAAATCCATGCTTTATCTGCAAATCAAATAGCGGTGATCAATGAGGAAAAGACTTTTAATCCAGGTGATTTTGTGACGCGTGCACAATTTAGTGCCTTCCTATATCGCATTTTTACGAAATGATCTTAAGTAAATAGGTTCAAATATAGAGGAATTGACCGATACTAATGAGTAGATTTTGTCAGTTCCTTTGTATTATTATGTAGTTTGGTATTTGTAGAGCGACCAAATTCTGACTAATTCCTACATAAAAATTGATAAACTTCCATGGATTCACTTATTTTTTAGTAGATTTCTAAAAAAAGTGATAAATCCGCTCCTAAAATATGGTACAAATAGTAAGGGGTGATTTAAATATGAAAAAAATGAATAGTTGATTAACGCTTCTCTTTTTTTCACGATTTTTTCGGTAACGGGCTGAAAGTAGATAAACATTGAGGCAATATTTTTGACCTACTAAAAGACTCGAAAGATTGCGCTTAATCATTGAACAATTGGCAAGATAGCCAAAAGACGGGATAGGATTCAGATCCATTTGCTAGTAGGGATCTCCTTATACATTAGAATATGGCAAAAAAAGTACCTAAAGTTCATGATACTTTCTACTTTTAGTGTCTACTTGAACAACTCTTGTCAATGCAAATCAAAATCGAACAAATATTATTGGTCGCCTTTAGCTTGTTGAAATCTACCCATCAAATAAATAATGAAATTGATTTTTGTAGAAAATAGCGGATCTTCTTAATACAATCTCCACAATTGAATCGAAACCGGACAGAGTTTTCTTGCATTTCGTGTAGATTGAATTACTTGGCAGTGAAGCTACTTTTAAACGTTTGTAACAATCAGGAGATTAGTGGAAATGAATGGATGTAAAGACTAGGGTATATCTGATCATAGTTGTGATCTAGTAAATTTGTACAAACATTATCAATCTAGCAGTCAATACACGCATGATATTTATTGGCAAAGTAAATCTCAAATGTGACAGGATATTCGATTATCACTTCAAACGATGTTTGGAAAAAGAATTTTGTTTACATAAGAAGTTTCTCCTTATATTGATAACATCGATTACTTGTAACGAGTTTACTTAAGATATGTTCGTGAAAGCCTCATGATACTTAGTAATCTATTAAATTTAAAAGCGGTTTTCAAAAAGGATTGTTGTTATAAATAGGTTCTGTAAAGAGTTGATTGTAGCGGAAGATCAGAGACTTCTGGAGTCAAAATCAACCATACCTCTTTGTGATTGAGTAGCAACAAAGTTTACGGAAGCAGCCAATTTAAAATATAAAAAAGAGAGAGGAGCAACTTTAAGTGACGAATTGTCGAAAAGTTATTACAATCTGTTGCTGTCTTGTCATTGGATTTTTATTAATTGGAAGTCAAACTACTGCCTATGCAGAAGGAGCAACATTTAAAGATGTCCCGTCTGATCATTTTGCTTTTGAAGAAATCAATTACCTAACGGGGTTAGGAATTATTACAGGCTATTCAGAGAGCGACGGTAAAGCATTCCGACCGGGGAACACAGTAACCCGAGCACAAGCCGCAAAAATGTTAGTCATTGCTCGTGGAAAATCTGAAGTTAAGCCTGCTAAAGCTTCATTCTCCGATGTTCCTAAAGATCATTGGGCATACGGATGGATTGAGAGTGCACGTTCATTAGGATTAATATCCGGATCGAACGGTAACTACAATCCGGATGATCCCCTTACAAGAGCGCAAATGGGTAAAATCATTGCCATTGCGTTTGATCTTGATACAAAAACCGCCGCTGGTAAGGTGCAGGCATTCAATGACGTAGCCAAAGCTCAATGGGCTTATGAATTTATTCAGGCCTTGTATTATAATGGCATTTCAAATGGGAATAATGACAGATTCGATCCTAATTCCTATGTTAACCGAGGACAATTCTCAGCCTTCCTAAGCAGAGGATTAAACGATAAATTTAAAGTTGAGGTAGTCGATAAAGAAGTACCTGTTCAAGGAGTCGTTGCAAGCGGGAAAGTTACGGTGAATTCGTTAAATATGCGAAGCAGTGCTTCATCTTCCTCAAGTATTGTTTCAAAACTCACTAAAGGTAATGTCGTGAGTGTTCACAGTATTAGCGGATATTGGGCTAAAATTACGTACAATAAGAAAACAGGCTATGTACATAAATCCTATTTAAAAATGAAAAGTGCCGGTAATGGCCCATTGAGTAATCGAATTATTGTAATAGACGCTGGTCATGGCGGAAAAGATCCAGGTGCGGTAAATGGAAAGTATAATGAGAAGACCATTGTGCTTAATGTAGCGAAAAAGGTCCAAGCACGTCTTGAAAAGGATGGGGCTAAGGTTATCATGACTCGCCAAAGTGATACGTATCCAACCTTGCCTGATCGAGTTGAAATCGCAAAAAGTAAATATGCTGAGCTTTTTGTGAGCATTCATGTGAATGCAGCAGGAAGTAGTGCAAAGGGCACGGAAACTTGGTATTATTCTGGTGGAGAAAATGCAGCGGAAAGTAAGGAGTTAGCAGCCGATATTCAAAAGCAAATCGTAGCTATGGCAAATATGGGAGACCGGGGAATAAAAGATGGAAGCTTCTATGTTATTAAAAACCATATAATCCCAAGCGTTTTGGTTGAATTAGGTTTTATCAGTAATTCCGGTGACTTATTGAAGCTAACATCTTCGCAATATCAGGATATTTATGCGGAGGCAATCTATAAAGGAATAAAAGAATATTACAGTAATTGATTCTATCAATTTTACAAAAATGAGACGGTCTTAAAAGCCGTCTTTTTTGTTACACTAATTTAATCTGTGTTATTAAAAACTGTGAAATATAAACTGATTTTTGTGTAAAAATTTGTAATTATGCTGTGATTACAACAACTTATTAGAACCAAGGTACTCTTCATACTAGATGTTTCCGTATACACACGATGTTCATTTCAGTCGGATTCTGATGATTAGCATAGCAATCCTGTATATAAAAATAAGCCTTTGGAAAAATAAGCCGAATTAACAGTTGTTATTTTTATTCTTTCTAAAATATTGCTATAATACACGTATGCTGTTTTCGTGATAGTTTGAATCGTATGCATGCATAATTTTTTGATTTATAGTTATCTTTGATAGAAAATGAAAAGACATAGGTGTTTACATGAAAATTGGAATAATAGGAAATTATGGTCATGACAATAATGGCGATGAAGCCATTTTAAAAGGAATCTTAACGGTATTAAACGAACGCTATGGAATTGAAAGAGAAGACTTAGTTATTTTCAGCAACCATCCTGAGAATACGTATGAACGGTATGGTATCCGTTCCGAATACCTTATTCATAAGAAAAGCAATATCCTTTCAACCATTGTAGCAACTTTGCAATCACGTCGACAGATTGTCAAGGAACTTGACGTTCTTATATTTGGTGGCGGCGGAATTCTCATGGATATGTATAAACGGGACATGCCGCTATATTCAAGCCTTGCCGCGACAGGAAAAATCTATGGCTGCAAAATTGCTATATTCGGCGTAGGAGCAGGACCGATACGTACAAAGATTGGGGCAGCGCTAATCAAATTGATGATTCGAAGCAGTTCGTCTATCTCGGTGAGGGATCATGAATCTTGTGAGTTATTAAAAAAACTGAACACTCAAAAAGACATTCCTATTATTGGTGACCCTGCATTTTACCTGAAACCTAAAACTGTAAGAATGGGGACCAATGAAATTAAGAGAATCGGTGTAACTGCTGTTCCTTACTTTAGTAAAGAGTATTGGCCGACTCCGGATGAAGCGAAGTATCAAGCTTATGTGAAAGGAATGGCGGCTAACTTAGATGAGCTGATTTCGAATAATCGTGTTGAAGTAACATTTTTCTCTACAAAATACCCTCAAGATGTTAAAGTAACAGAGGATATTTTTAATGAAATGACACAAAAAGATCATGTGAATGTGATGCGTGAAAATATATATCCAGAAAAGATTATTGAACTTTGTGAGAAACAAGACGTAATCATCGGCACCAGACTGCATTCTTTAATTCTATCTGTTGCCTCATCCACACCGGTTATCGGAATTGGATACCACAAAAAAGTGGAAAATTTTATGAAACAGATAGACAGGGAAGACCTTTACATTGATATAGAGACACTTTTTCAGCCTGATGTAATCAGCGCAAAGTTTCATGCATTAAAGCAGGACTGGGAAAAGTCCCAAAAGGAATTTATGCAACTATCTACTTTGCAGCTCAAGAAGGCAGAGAAGGGGTTTTTACAGCTAGATCAAATTATTCGTTAGGAGTAAGGTATTCATGTCGAAGAAACGGGTATTGGTTATCAGCAATATGTATCCGACTGAAAAGCATAAAAGCTTTGGGATTTTTGTGAAAAATCAGGTACAGGCACTGAAAGCAGAGGGTTTGCACGTGGATGTAATTGCAATCGATAATCCAAACAGCGGAAAGATTAATGTCGCAAAGAAATATGGTTTTTGGTTTTTTCAGGTTATGATCAATTTAATATTTAAAGGATTTAAGTATGATATTATTCATGCTCATTATGTTTTTCCAAGTGGTTTTTTAGGCATGTTTTACAAGAAAATCTGGAAAAAAAGATTAATCATCACTTCTCACGGCGGAGACATCGATAAGATGGCAAGAAAGAATGCGACTCTTTTTAAAATTACGCAGCGGACTCTTACCTCTGCCGATCATGTGATTGCTGTGGGAGAAGAATTATATGAAACGATACATACGGAGTTTGGTGTAGAGAAACAAGCGCTCTCCTTAATTAATATGGGAGTGAATAGAACCGTATTTAGACCAGTTGAAAAGCCAGTAGCCCGTAGAGCTCTTAATGTTTCAGAAACTAATGATCCTACACTTTTATTTGTAGGGAATATTATTAAGCAAAAAGGGATCTTAGAACTGATTGAGGCAGTGAAAGGGATGATAGAGGCTTACCCTTCGCTAAAGCTTTATTTAATAGGCGCAGCCAAAGATGAGCGCTTTAAAGCGCTTCTGGATCAGGAAATAGAGGGTTCAGGATTAACGAAGCATGTCGAGTATTTACATGCGATGCCACAGACGGATATCGCGCAAATGATGTCTGCAGCGGATGTATTTATCTTACCTTCACATATCGAAGGATTTGGATTAGTCGCCCTTGAAGCTATGGCTTGTGGGACGCCTGTAGTTGCCTCGAACGTGGGAGGGTTAAAATATCTCTTGGAAGACCATAATGGGGAATTAATAGTTCCTCAAAATGCGGAAGCATTATCCCTTGGAATTATGAAAGTATTGAATGACAAAGATTATGCCAAAACTCTTGTTACAAATGGATTGAAAAAAGCAATGGAAAATGACCAGGAAAAATTAACGAGACGTGTTATTCAAGAAGTTTATTTTCCTACTGGAGGGTAGGATATGGGTAAAAAACACAAAAAAAGAAAAAAGGTTTTATTTATCTCTTCTTTAGGTGGGCATTTAACCCAACTATTACAGCTGGAGCCGTTATTTGAGCACTATGAATACCATATTATTACGGAGAAGTCAGTGATCACTGAAGATTTGGCAAAAAAGTACCCTATCTCGTTTCTAGTATATGGTGCGCGAAATTACTTATTTAAATACATGTTTAAACTTTCCTTTAATACGGTGAAATCTTTTTATTATTTTTGGAAGCTAAAGCCAGATGTCGTTATTACAACCGGTGCCCATACTGCCGTGCCGATGTGTTATATTGCGAAATTGTTTGGCAAAAAGGTAATCTTTATTGAGAGCTTTGCCAAAACGACGACCCCGACTATATCAGGAAGATTAATTTATCCTATTTCCGATCTGTTCATCGTGCAATGGGAAGGGATGAAGAAACACTATCCAAAGGCGGTCTATGGAGGTTCGATCTATTGATATTTGTTGTTCTGGGAACTCATGAGCTCCCTTTTAACAGGCTATTAGAAGCGATAGAAGCTGAAATTATTAAACACAATATTCAAGAGGAAGTTATCGTTCAATTAGGACATACTGAATTTGAAACAAAGTACTTGAAGTTGATTAAATTTATGTCCTATAAAGAAATGGAGAAATTGTATCAGGATGCTTCGTGTATTATTGCGCATGGGGGAACTGGATCCATTACCATGGGCGTGAAAATGGGGAAGAAAGTTATTGCAGCACCTAGGCTGATAAAGTATGGTGAACACAATGACGATCATCAGCTTGAAATTGTGAAGCAGTTTTATCAAGCAGGACATATTCTCTCTTGGACAGAGGGAATGGATCTTGGAGATGTGTTAAAGCAAATTAAAACTTTTCAGCCAGTTCCGTTTAAAAGTGGAAGAGGACAGATCCTTTCCATAATTAAAGACTTTGTCGATGGGATATAATTCAGAATTGGGAGTCAGGTGAAACTGTGAAGAAAAAAAGTTTGTTTGCAATTATCGGAGCAGTGGCTGTTATTAATTTACTTTCAAGATTAGTTGGATTTGTAAGAGAAATAGTTATAGGTTACCACTTCGGCACCTCAGAAATAGCTGATAGTGTCATTGTTGCTTATACGATTCCAAACTTCTTATATGTTGTAGTAGGCGGGGCAATCACGACCGCCTTTATTAGCGTTTATAGCAAAACGGATGATAATGGGATAAAAGCTGAATTATCTAATGTGATTTTTACCTATACGTTCCTAATAGCGGCTTTGATAAGTTTTGTTTTTTCTCTATTCCCATTGTTCTGGATGAATTTATTTTTTTCAGGATTAAGCGATTCTCAATTAAAGACGACTTCTACAATTTTTCAGATTATGAGTGTATCCACTGTATTTTTGGTACTTTCTATGTACTTTTCGGGAATACTGAATACAAAAGGCAGATTTCGCGCTACAGCCATGGCACCGCTTATAAATAACGTACTCTTTGTTGTAATTGCGCTTATTGCTTTTCCGATATTTGCAGAGATGGGGTACGCATGGGGAGCTGTAATCGGTTCAGTGGCAATGGCAGTACTTTTATGGGCGGAGTTAAAGAAGGACGATTTCCGTATTGGATTTTCATTGAAAATAAGTCATCCAGAGTATGCTTGGCGATTTTTAAAGATTAGCATCCCGATTCTTTTAGGTGGTGCCACGTTACAATTCTATTTCTTAGTGCATCGCATTTTTGCAGCTTCACTAGAAGGAGGATACTTATCTGCTCTAAATTATGCATCAAAGTTGACCCAGCTGCCTCAAGCCGTTTTAATGACAGCAGTAACGACGGTCATTTATCCATTAATTGCTGTTAAAGTAGCGAACAATGAAACAAAATCACTTGAGAACATCTACAATGATGGCTTACGTTATCTTCTGTATTTGATGATACCAGTCACTTTATTTATTTTCTTTTATACGGAGGATGTCGTTACACTTATTTTTGAATATGGATCTTTTGACAAGGAATCTTCCATGATGACAAGTGGTCTTCTTAAAATCTTTGTACTTGGAATGTTTGCTCATGCAGCAAACGTTTATGTGACTAGGTTTTACTATGCAATGGAAAAAGCGTTTCTACCAGTACTGAGCGGTGTAATAGCTGTGTTCGGTGTTAATATCCTAATTATAGTCCTTTTTATTGAAGAATTCGGCGCAACGGCCATTGCGTGGGGCACTACAATTAGCGCTTATTTTCAATTTTTTCTCTTGATTCTAGCGGGCCCATCTAAACTGAAACTGAATATAAGATTGGATGGAAGCTTAGTTAGAATGGGTGTGTTAGCGTTATTTCAAATTATGATTTTTCTCATTCTTTCGCATTATTCCAATTCATTCACTTCCATATTTAATGCGACACTTGGACTCTTCCTATTAGTTCTTTCTTTCATCGGCTTATCGATTGCCTTGAGGATTCAAGAGTGGCAGAATATAATCAATAAAATTCGAGTAAGAAAAAAATAGAACTTCCGATTCGGGGGAGTTTTATTTTGGTAATAATTGCAGTTCCTCCTCGAGAGTTACCAACTAGCCACCTTTTGGTAGGCTAGTTGGTGAACGGAGTAACCTTGTGAATAATCCTAAAAGATCCGTTGAATATATGTTTCCCCAATTTCTAAAAATAAATGACATGAATTTTATTTGAATAGAGTAGTTTAAAGATGGGAACTAAGTATCAGTAGTAATATAAAAGTAAAATAGATTGTAAGTTTATTAGAATTGAAGTAGAATGTGATAGATGATATCAGTTTTTGTTGTATAAACTAGGAAAAAAGAGAAATACGTCAAGACAGAATATTTTGGATTACCAAATAAATGAATTGTTCTTATTTACTAATTCTTTATCTTAAAAAGGATATGATATTTCTTAAGGAGGTACTTCATGGCTTACCTTACCTTGGTACTATGTTTTGTGGCGTCGTTACTTATTACACCTTTAGTTAAAAGATTTGCAATCAAAATTGGTGCTACAGACAAGCCTAACTATCGTAAAGTTCATCAGAAAGTGATGCCCCGTCTAGGCGGATTGGCAATCTATATTAGTTTTCTCATCGGCTGGGTTTTCTTAAGACCAAATGATGACTTAACAAACATAACGATCCCGCTTCTAATTGGCGGTTTTATCATAATAATTACTGGATTTTTCGATGATTTATTCGAACTTTCAGCTAAAATTAAATTTATTGCCCAAATTGTTGCGGCGGGCGTTGTCGTCATTGGCGGTGTCCAAGTCGATTATATTAACTTACCGTTCGGGGGCGAGCTTCATTTTGGCATACTGGCCATACCGTTAACGATCCTTTGGGTGGTCGGCATTACGAATGCTATCAATTTAATTGACGGTCTCGACGGATTAGCTGCAGGTGTTTCATCGATTGCTTTAATTACCATCTCAGGTATGGCAATTCTAAAAGGAGATCTTTTTGTAATGAGTATTGCATTAATCCTTTTAGGAAGCACACTTGGTTTCTTGTTTTATAATTTCCACCCGGCAAAAATCTTTATGGGTGATACAGGGGCATTATTCCTAGGATATATGATTGCGGTACTTTCCCTTATGGGTTTCAAGAATATCACAATGATTTCCTTGATTGTACCGGTTATTATCCTCGGAGTTCCAATTTCTGATACATTTTTTGCGATTATTCGTCGAATTAAACACAAAAAATCATTGACGGCACCGGATAAATCCCACTTGCATCACTGCTTACTTGAAGTAGGATTTTCGCATAGACAAACGGTTCTACTCATCTATGCAATGGCTGCATGCTGTGGATTATCTGCTTTTATTTTCTCGATGGCTACGTCATGGGGCGCGATCTTTATGGTTGCAATCCTATTGCTAGCTGTTGAAATTATTGTTGAGAAGACAGGTTTGATCGGAAAAGAATATCAGCCGTTATTACGCTTAATTAACTCAAAAAATAATGAAATGAAAGATCGTTAATAGAAAAGAGGTTACTTAAAAAGATTTGACCTCACATTCTATAAACTGTTTATAGTTGTTTTGGAGTCTGTCCCTATAGTTTGGGACAGACTCTTTCTTTCGCATAAAAAAATGGCCAAATCCATTAGGAGATGGCCGTTTAACTATTCTTCTTTCGTTTCTTCAGCATAGGCATTGACGCTCGAGTTGCTTGTTAGACCTAAATGCTTCTTAAGTACATCTTGCAACTCTCCTAATTTATCTTCATCTAGTTTAAAGACGTATGCGCCATCTTCTCTGCTATCCTCTCCTTCAAGCTGAAGGTTTTCAATGGCTAGGTTATTACCAGCAGTTGCATACTCAACAAATGCCTTCATTTCTGAAAAAGTTAAATTTGTTTTCATGTTACCGCCGACTGCATCAATAATATCAGGATATTTCGTAACGGCGTTAACTGTTGTTGCTTTTTTTATTATGGCTTGAATAATCTGTTGTTGACGTTGACCTCGATAAAGATCACTATCCTGCTTACGTGTACGTGCTAGTGCTAAAGCTTCTTCTCCATCTAGCATCTGCAATCCTGGTTGAAGCTGAATAGCATCATGTTTGTCTGCTGAGTTTTTCTCATGTAATTCGTATGGGACATCAACTTCTATTCCATTTAGCGCATTTACAACGTCAATGAATGCGTAGAAGTTCATACGAACATAGTAATCGACTGGAATATCAAGAAGATGCTCAACCGTTTCGACGGTAACTTGAGGACCACCATATGCATGTGCGTGGGTAATTTTTGTATATTTGTCTTTTTTTGGAACATAAACATATGAATCACGTGGAATGCTTACTAGTTTAATAGATTTATCTTTCTTGTTAAATGTAGCAAGGATTAAGGCATCAGATCTTGCTGAATCCTTGTAATTCCTCGATTCGCTATCATCCACACCAATAAATAGAATGGATGTATTGTCTACCTTTGGATTGACCTTCGCTTCACGTTTAGAGGAGAGGCCAATTGACTCAAAAGAATTATCAAGAGTAGAAGCGGCTTTATTGTACAAATACGCTCCATAGGCAGTGCCAGTGATAGTTAGTAATAAAATTGGAACCAAGAACCATGCAACAAGTTTTTTACGTTTCCGCTTGCGCCTTCTTTTGGTAACCCTGTATAAGCGTTGGTTTGACATATTACTTTCTCCTTCGTGGGTAGTATCCAGACTGAAGTATATCTAGGAAACTATACTCTACAACATTCTACAATTTTTTTACTGCTTCGTAAATTGAATTATAGCAGGAAATAGGAGGGGATTAAAAAATAAAGTGTTATTTTTCTCGCTCAAGGTACAGCTGTTCCCCTTCTTCCATTCGGTTCTGGCCATTGGTCAATTCTGTCATCCAAGACATGAATGACTCTTTGCCAGTCTCTTCTACATATGTTTCAATCATTACATTCTCAAGATAATGAATTTCCTTTACTTCATAAATAGACGAACGGAGCTCATTTTCCAGTTTACCAAGCCATGTATAGTCAATATATGTGCCAATGACCCGCATCAGCTTTCTTTCGACAACTCCAGTTGCATCAATTCCTTCAGATGTTGATTTACTGTAGGCGCGAATCAGACCGCCTGCGCCAAGCTTGATTCCGCCAAAATAACGAGTAACAACGACTGTGGTGTCTTTTAGGCCCTTTTTCTTCAATACCTCAAGAATAGGAACGCCAGCTGTCCCGCTTGGTTCACCATCGTCAAGTGCCTTCTGGATTTGATCATGCTCACCGATTAAATAGGCAGAACAGTTATGTGTGGCGTCTTTGTGCAATTTTTTTATATGTTGAATGAAGACTTGAGCTTCTTCTTCTGATTCGGTACGCGCAATATGAGAAATGAAGCGGGATTTTTCAATGATGATCTCATGTTTCCCGTTTCCTTTTACAGTAAGGTAGGATTGTAGCATAATAGCTCCTTTCTTTGCTAAAAAATAGTAGAGGATGTTCAAAAAGTCCAATAAAAATAGCTGTTGAATTGTATCAAAGCTCTGTCTCTCTGGTCTTCACGTATTACTGCATACGTTCCGGTCCTCTCGAGATGCGCACCTCGAACTTCTCGGCTCTTTTTATCCTCCTTTTTGAACACGCACTAGTAGTTTGTTTTTCCTTCATTATAAGGCTTTCGCTATGGGGCTGCAATGTTCGATAGGCATGGGATTGCACGATAATATGAAGGAAGTCGTTCCTTTTTCTTAAAAGTCATGGGATAGTAAGGTATGTAAAGAAACTTTAATATTAGGCCGTTTTCTTCATGGTATAATAAGGTCTAATGTTCTATAGCTTTTTCTATATCTAGATAATAGGGATATGCTTAAAAGAATATTATGTATGAAAAAGCAAGCTTGGATTTTTTAAAGGCAAGCTTGTAGTGTTTGAATCTTAGAGCTGCAAGGGGTTCTGTTACAATACCTTATCCGGCTATCCTATTTTTAGGTATAATGGAGTCATTCATGGTTTGCTTCTATTGTATAGGATGGATTAGGATAATAGATATAGTAAATCGGTGTCTTTCTTTGTTACAATGGGAAAGTCAAAATAGCTTCTAGCTACAAGAACGTATATAGGATAAGAATAATATTGCGTGCTTAATGATCGATCCTTCACAGTAACGGGTGGTGTTTTAACGCCATTTAGGTTTTGCATGACAATCGACCTTGGTAATTACTACTAAGTATTAGATACCTATTATTCAATGAAGTGAAAGTCTGTCAATTGGCGTTATAGTACAGGATAAACCAACCAAAAGGCTGGATGTAATCGGAGGAATCTAAATGTCCTTAAAAAAAATGGATGTAAAAGCTTTGGACATGATAGTTGAAACGATGATCACGACTGTTGGAGACAGCAAAGTTGAGATATTTGAAATACAAGAGCAATGCCTTCGTGAGTTTGAAGAGATAACGAAGGAGCTTGAAGAAGTGAAGATCCAGGTTGCCATCGTGATAGAAGAATGCGATATTCTCGAAAAAAAAGCCCGATTATCAAGAAAGCGTCTTTCGGAAGTGAGCGAGTATTTCAATGATTTTTCTGAACAACAAGTTCGTGATGCTTATGAGGTTGCGCATAAGCTTCAAGCGGATTTACAGATGAACAGTCAAATCGAGAAACAATTGCGGCTGCGTAGGGATGATTTAGAGAGAAGGTTGCGCGGACTTGAACAGACGATTGATCGGGCCGAGCATCTTGTTTCACAAATTTCAGTTGTCTTGAATTACTTAACAAGTGATTTGAAACAAGTGGCTCCAGCGCTTGAAGATGCGAAACGCAAACAGGACTTTGGCTTAAAAATCATTGAGGCTCAGGAAGAAGAGCGTAAGAAGCTTTCCCGTGAAATTCATGATGGACCGGCACAGATGCTGGCAAACGTCATGATGCGATCCGATTTAATTGACCGTATTTATCGGGAAAGAGGCGGCGACGAGGCCATCATCGAAATTCGAAACTTGAAGGTGATGGTTAGAAATGCACTGTATGAGGTGCGCCGAATTATTTATGATTTACGTCCAATGGCACTTGATGATTTAGGGTTAATACCTACCCTAAGAAAATACCTACAAACGACTGAAGACTACAACTACGGTATACAAATGACGTTTATAAACTTAGGCGAAGAAAAAAGACTGCCATCTGATATGGAAGTCGCGCTATTTCGCCTCGTGCAAGAATCCATTCAAAATGCGTTGAAGCATGCGGAACCGAAAAGCATCCAAGTCAAGCTATCGATGACGAAAGAAATGGTCATTGTTATGGTGAGGGATGATGGAATTGGCTTCGATTCTGATGTTCAAAAAGCAGGCTCATTTGGATTAATGGGGATGAAGGAACGTGTCGAGCTGTTGGAAGGTGAAATGACGATTGATTCGCATCAAGGAGTAGGGACACTCGTATCAGTAAAGGTGCCATTGAATGATCGTATAGAATACTAAACTTAGATATGGTAAGAGGACAAAGGGGGAACCACGATTGAAAACAAGTATTGTCATTATAGACGACCATCAGCTTTTTCGTGAAGGTGTAAAAAAAATCCTGGAATTTGAATCTGCATTTGATGTAGTTGCAGAAGGTGACGACGGTTGTGAGGCGATGAATTTAGTAGAAACGCACCGACCAGATGTGGTGATCATGGATATTAATATGCCACAAGTAAGCGGCGTGGAGGCAACTAAATTACTCATTGAGCGCTATCCAGATGTGAAGATTATCATTCTATCGATTCATGATGATGAAAATTATGTCACCCATGCACTTCAGACTGGGGCACAAGGGTATTTGTTAAAAGAAATGGACGCAGATGCTTTAGTAGAAGCGGTGAAGGTAGTGGCAGACGGCGGATCGTACCTACATCCGAAAGTTACTCACAATCTAGTGAAAGAATATCGTCGAATTGCTATTGAGCAGATGACAGAGAGAGAATCTTCCCTATATATTCCTGAAATTAGAAAACCACTTCATTTATTAACGCGCCGGGAATGTGAAGTACTTCAGCTTCTAGCAGATGGCCAAAGTAACCGTGGAATCGGTGAAACACTATTTATCAGTGAAAAAACTGTAAAAAACCACGTCAGCAATATTTTGCAAAAAATGAATGTCAATGACCGTACACAAGCTGTCATTTCAGCGATTAAAAACGGTTGGGTTGAAGTGAAATAAAGTAATGATTGGACATCCACAGCTGAATTGTTGGAGGAGGCCAAAGGAAATCGTCTAGCTTAATCGATGTTACAACGATTAAGACTGGGCGATTTTTGCTTGGGGGATTTCAGACAGGACAAAAGAAAGAACCTATTACGCCTAATTGAGGTCCCGCGATTCGAAATCTGACTTTCACGCGCCGGGAATGACGTTTCGCAATCCAAATCCAAGGGCTCACGATCTAAACTTAAAATTGCAGACCCACATTTGTTTTGGCGACTTTCTGTTAAAGGTACCACAACATTATGATGCGAGCAGAGACGGTATCGTATAAAGTGAAACTTCAATTAGTGGGGTTTCATCCTCCACCTACGATTCCTATAAGCCTTGAGGTAGGGGCTTTACTGCCCGTTAATGCGGGATAAAATAGTGATTAAGTATAAACGAGAATAATGAAATAAGGATGGTAATGTTTTATGAAAACGGCAGTTGTTACGGACAGTACCGCATATATCCCAGAACTAATACGTAAACAATTTCATATACATATGGTTCCGCTTCAGGTAGTGATTGGTAATGAGGCGTATCGTGAAGAAATTGATATAACGGCGGATGAGTTTTACGATGTGGTCAAAACGGAGGACAAGCTCCCGACAACCTCTCAGCCACCAATAGGTTTATTTATCGAGAAATATGAGCAACTAGCGAAAGAGTATGATGCAGTCGTGAGTATCCATTTATCAAGTGGAATTAGCGGAACGTATCAAGGCGCGATCAGTGCAGGAGATATGGTTGAGGGTCTAGATGTGTACGCCTTTGATTCAGAAATCAGCTGTTATGTTCAGGGGTTCTATGTTCTTGAAGCAGCCAAGATGGCCTTAGCTGGAAAAGGACCAGACGAAATTCTTGCTCGTTTGGAAGTCATCAAGCAATCAGCACGTGCCTATTTTATGGTGGATGACTTGGCACATTTACAGCGTGGAGGGCGTCTAAACAGCGCACAGGTATTGATTGGCAGTCTCCTTCAAGTCAAACCAATTCTCCATTTTGTAGACAAAGTAATCGTTCCTTTTGAAAAAATCCGAACTCGGAAAAAGGCTATGAAGCGAATCGCAGATTTACTCGGCCAAGATGTGGCTCAAGGTGGCATGTATAAAGCGGTGATTATTCATGCAAAACGTGAAGAAGAAGCGAAAGATTGGAAAGAGGAACTCGAAGCGATTTATCCAAATGTAGAATTCGATATAAGCTATTTCGGACCTGTTATTGGCACACATCTTGGTGAAGGATCGATGGCGATGGGCTGGTATAAGCTGTAAACGGAGCGCCTTACCTCAGAAATGGGGTGGGCGTTTTTGACTTTATTGGAGTATGAACCATCAGATTGGATTAATTCTTGCCATTTTACATAATGATGCATCAGGAAGTCGCTTACTCCCTAAGTCCTGTGCGTTTTATAACACTTGGTGGTTTACTCTTCAACTTTTAGGAATTACTCCCCAAATCTCCTTAATTACTAACCACCTACCCATATTTACGCCCCTAATCCTCGGGCAACTTCCTAAATTCGGCGGGTTCTCCGTCAATCTTAGGCTGAACTCCGAGCATCGTTCCTTTTTAAAAAAATTGGTGCACTCCTCTGTTATGATAATTTAGACTCAGTCGTGTTGTTATCGAAACTAGTATGAAAGGATTACTTGCAAAACGAAGAGGAGGTTCTGTCTTCTTGGTAATGACCATGGTATAATTTCGATGCATCTATATATGGAGGATTTATCCTGGTTTAGAAGCCCATAAATCCCCGGTTGGTCGGATACAGTGAAATTTATCGATGCGTAAACAGAGGTTTAGTTAAAACAATCGGGTTCGTAGTGCCGCTTTACCATTCTAGAAAATAGCAAACTTCATCGAAAGGGGAGGACGCAAAGCCGTGGGTCTAAAGTCACTTGTGGACAAGGATCGCCAGGTTGCCAAAAGGATATCTAAATAAATGGGCCAAGCTAAATTTTCATAATCGTTTTTTTGATAGAGTGAGAGACTATCTGAAATAAGTCCAGGTATAGCTGGACTCTGTCTCTTTTTTGCTCAAATGAATTTGAAACTAACTTTAAAAGGTACAGAAAAGGAGTAGGAATCATGGGATTACGTAATGCTGCAATCGGTAAGAAACTGCTCGTACTAATACTTATTTCTTTTATCATCTTTGGTGTGATTGGTGGTACTGGATTTTACAATTTGAATCAAATGGATAAAAAATCAGATCAAATGTATTGGGATGCTTTGCTTCCTGTAAAATGGCAAAGTCAAATTCGTATAAACACACGGGCAATTGATAATAGTGCACTCGAGTTGTTGCTTACATCCAATACAAAAGAGATTCAGGTATTAAAAGGCCAAATTGACGCGTTAAAGAAGGATAATGAAACGTTGATACAGGCGTTAGATAAAAGTCTTTTATCTGAAATTGAGGTGGAACAATTATCTCAATTTAAGACCGAGTATCAGAGATATTTGAATGAGGTAGAGAATGTATTTAAATTGGCACTTGCAGGTGATAAGGATGTAGCGTATACAAAATACAAGCAAGACGCACAGCCTGCACGTGAAAAGTCCAATTCATTAATGAATGAAATAGGCGTGTATTTGGAGAAATATGCGGATGACCTAGTTAAAAGCAATACAGCAAGCGCTCAAGATAGTAAGAATTTTATTATCATTATCATCATTCTTACGATTGTGATAAAAGGTGTGGTTGGATTTATCATTACTCGGATGATTACTAATCCGGTTAAAGAAATGCAGACACTTATGGAAAGTGCGGAAAATGGCGATTTAACCGTTGAAGGAAGCTATCACTCCAAAGATGAGATCGGCCAATTAACGCTTTCTTTTAATAAGATGATATTGAAATTACGCGAGTTGATGACGCAGATAAATATTACTTCTGAACAAGTGGCTGCTGCCTCTGAAGAGTTGACAGCGAGTTCAGAAGAGTCAAGTAAGGCGAGTGAGCAAATTGCAAACACCATTCAGGAAGTAGCGCAAGGAGCAGAACAGCAGGTGAGAAGCACAGAAGAGAGTTCGAAGGTCGTACACGAAATGGCGTTAAGTATTCAACAGATTGCTTCTCATGCCCAAGGTATATCTGCCAATTCGGTCGATACTTCACAAAAAGCCGTGGAGGGTAATGAAGCGATTCAAACGACGATCGAACAAATGAATTCGATTAATCTGACGGTTACGCAATTATCACAAATTATAAAAGGATTAGGTGAACGTTCAAAAGAGATTGGCAATATCATAGAAGCGATCACAAATATTGCTTCGCAGACGAATCTACTCGCATTAAATGCTGCGATCGAATCGGCAAGAGCAGGTGAACATGGCAGAGGATTTGCTGTAGTAGCGGACGAAGTACGCAAACTAGCCGAACAATCTGCTGAATCAGCTCAGAGCATTTCTGGCCTTATTACATTAATTCAAGATGAGACAAACTCCGCTGTTCAATCTATGGAACAAACAACTAGTGAAGTGACTGATGGCATTGGCGTAGTGAATAAAGCAGGGGAATCCTTTGCGCAAATTCGCTATTCTATTGATGAGATATCGGCGCAACTACAGGAAGTGTCTGCTGCTTCCCAACAGCTTTCAGCAGGGTCTGAACAAGTCCTCCAAACAGAAAAAATATTAGCTGAAATTGCCGAAGAAGCGGCATCAGGCACACAAAATGTAGCAGCTGCAACGGAGGAGCAATTGGCATCGATGGAAGAAATCACATCATCCGCAGCCACACTCTCACACATGGCTGAAGAATTACAAGAGCAAATTGGCAGATTTAAAGTGTAATAAGAAGTTTTATTAAGGGTCTGACTTCACACTCTATACATCGTTTATTGTGTCATTTACATGTCATATAAACGAAATGTAGTAGATGTAAGGTCTGACCCTTTCTTTTTTTGCTTTTTCTATCGGAATCATTTAGTTTGAAAGTGTGGTAGTATTAACAAATAAAAACATAAAAGGTAGATTCTATTTACTAAAATTAATATTCTTTTTTGGTGATCAATAATGAAATGCAGAATGAGAGGGATTATTGAAATGAACGAGTCTTTTCAGGGGGGAACCAAGAAAAATAGCATGAATTCAATGACCAGAGAGGAAGACTTTCATTCTCTCATTATCGATCACCTGAATGCGGTTATCAAATTGGACGTCAGTGGGAATCTTCTAACCTATAACGAAGCATTTGCCCAGCAGTTTGGCTATACGGAACAAGACTTCGATGAATCATTTTTAGAAGATTTTATACAAGATTATACATATGAACAAAAACAATATTTCGAAGAAGCTCTCTTAGGTCAAACAAACAGGTTCAATTGCTTAGTCCTTTGCAAGAATGGGAACACTCGCTATACGAATGTTACCATTGTTCCGATCGCTACATCTGATGGCATGGAAGTGTATGTAATTATAAAAAATATTACGGATCTAGAGGAACGGGAAAGAGAGCTTTATCTGTCTAAAGAAAACTTTAATACCATTGAAGAAATCGGCAATATTGGCAGTTTCCATTACGATATGATGAGCAATCGCACGTATTGCTCGAAACAAAAGCGTCTGATTCTGGGAATTAGTGAAGAGGAAGACTTTTCTCCAACATATAAGCAAATTCTTGAGTTTGTCCATCCTGATGATCAGCCCAAACTTGAACTTGCCTTCCAGCAAACTTTACTTAACAATGGTAGTGCTCATTTTGAATGTAGAATTATGAGAAGAGATCAGGCCATCCGTCATGTGTATGTGCAAATAGAAGTCATTTTTGACGAAAAGGGTCTACCCGTTCGTGTAATTGGATACATTCGAGATATTACGAGCAGTAAACAGATTGAGTTCAAGCTCACGGAAAAAGAACAGCAGTTTTCCAAAGTTTATAATAATCTTGATGTAGGGGTTTGGTCTGTTAATATGCAGACTGGACAATTTATCCTTTATTCGCAAGGGATTGAACAAATCTGTGGCTATTTGGCAGATGATATGGAGTATAATACTTCATGGTCAACGATCGTTCATCCTGAGGATTGGCAACAATACATGGATTTACACGATGAGTTAGCAAAAGGAAACACCGTTCGTCATCAATACCGTATCATTCATAAAAACGGTGATATTAAATGGATTCAAGATTATATGATTCCTACTTTAGATGATAGCGGCGTGTTTATTCAATTAGACGGTCTCATTACTGATATGACAGAGCAACATCTGTTACATGAAAAAGTGAAGCATATTTCTTATCATGATCATTTAACACAACTGCCAAATCGAAGACATTTTAATGATAAAATACAACGACTTGCGACTGAGTACGCGAATAGTGACAGAAAATTTGCTGTCATGATCATTGATATTGATCATTTTAAATATATCAATGATACAATCGGCTACCCAAGTGGTGATGAATTATTATGTCAAATTGCTGCTCGTCTTGCTTCACTAGTACCAGCAAATGATATGTTTGCTCGTCTCGGTGGCGATGAATTTGGTGTTTTAGTCGCGAACGTAGAATCGATTGAATCACTTGAACTGATTTCTAATCAAATAATCGATGGTTTACTTGAACCATTTTTGATAAACGGCCATGAATTATATGTCACTATAAGTATTGGAATTAGTACTTTTCCGGATAATGGCATAGATAGCTCAGACTTATTAAGTAATGCTGATATTGCGTTAAACAAAGCGGAGAAACAAGGGGAAAGTAAGTATTATATTATCTCTCGATCAAGCAGCATCGAGTCTTATAAATCGTATAGCTTAGGACGAGACTTAAGAAAGGCATTGGAAAATAACGAGATGACGTTGCATTTTCAACCTCGGGTCGACAGTTGTACAGGTGAAATGCTGAGTGCTGAAGCGCTTATACGTTGGAACCATCCAGAGTGGGGACACATATCACCGATGGAATTCCTGCCAATTGCCGAAGAAAACGGCTTAATTGTCCATATCGATGATTGGGTCTTAAGAGAAGTATGTGAACAGATAAGGGAATGGAAAGAAGAACAACTATCAACGGTGCCGATTTCGATTAATATTTCCGCTGTCCATTTTATGAAACAAGACTGGCTGCACACAATAGAGAAAGCGGTGCAAGAAGCTGGTATTCATCCACAAGATATCGAATTTGAATTGACCGAAAGCTCTTGTTTGAACAATAAAGAAGCAGCGAAAAACACGATGAATTCATTAAAGAAAATGGGGATCACCATCTCTTTAGATGACTTTGGTACAGGGTATTCGTCTCTTGCTTATTTAACTCAATTTCCGTTTGATGTGATAAAAATTGATAAATCGTTCATTCAAAATATGATTCATAGTGATCAAGATATGTTTATCGCAAAATCGATTATTTATTTAGCAAAAGGATTGCAAATAAAGGTAGTCGCAGAAGGTGTTGAAACGCTTCAGCAATTAAACATCCTTAAAGAAGAAGAATGCCATCAAATTCAAGGGTATTTATTTAGTCGTCCAGTTCCAAATGAAGAATTTAAAACACTTTTGCAACAAAGAATCCTCCAGCCGAATTAATGATAGGGTCTGACCTCGCATCTTAAATTAGTATATAGGGTTTTATGCCTTGTTGTATACTGTATTAAATTGTTGCGGGGTCTGACCCTTCCTATTTTAGGACACCCCCATATTTGGCAGGAATCCATTTATCTGGTAGCGAATATAAAAGATGATAAAAAATAAATAGGAGGTTATTTCCTAATGATTTCCCCTCATGTTAATACCCCGTATTCCTCGAAACTGCAGCACCACTTATCGGGTCGATTCTTGCTTGCTGCTGAAATTCCCTTTTCTCTTGAATTGCTTACAGAACATATCGAATCAGGTTATGTTGCCACAAAGGTAGGTGTCTTTCGTGAAAACGGCAAATATCGCTGTTCGCGCTGTAGCAATCGAAATCAACAGCTGTTTTACACATTTCCCTGCAGTATTTGTCAAAAAAACTGCACCTATTGTCGTTCCTGTATCTTGATGGGGCGGGTAAGTGAATGTGCTGAGCTTTATTCATGGACGGGACCTGAACTAATTTTTCCAATGCCTCCTAAAGGAATGGCTTGGGACGGTACACTTTCTGATGGGCAAAAAACAGCGTCAGATCGAGTGGTCACGGCAGTTGAACAAAATGAAGAAGTGCTGATTTGGGCGGTTTGCGGAGCTGGAAAAACCGAAGTGCTGTTCAAAGGAATTGAGACAGCGATTTTAAGCAGTAAACGAGTTTGCATTTGCACACCGCGAACAGACGTGGTGCTCGAACTTGCGCCACGACTTAAACGAGCTTTTCCAAACGTCAAAGTCGCTGCTCTGTATGGTGGTAGTGAAGATAGGCATGTAGCCGCCCCCCTCACTGTTTCGACAACACACCAGCTTTATCGTTTTGCCAATGCTTTCGATACGATCATTATCGATGAAGTTGACGCCTTTCCGTATTCCGTGGACACTTCCCTTCAGCAAGCAGTACAGAAAGCGAAAAAGCAAACCTCTGCGACGATCTATTTAACTGCCACCCCCTCAAGAAAGATGCAGCAGGAATATCGAAAAGGGACACTTCAAGCGGTAACGATCCCAGCACGCTACCACCGAAAGCCGATTCCTGTTCCGACGATGAAATGGAGCGGCAATTGGCAAAAGCAGTTTCAGAAAAAGCAAATTCCTCCACAAATCCAATCCTGGGTTCGTAACCGGATTGAACGCAATATCCCCATCCTCTTATTTTTCCCAAGCATTCAAGTAATGAAAGAAAGCCTGCCTCTGTTTCAAGAAATCGAACCCGGTCTACTTGCTGTCTATTCGGAAGATCCTGAGCGAAAAGAAAAGGTCACCCAGCTTCGTAATGGAGAGGTTCCTGGATTGCTAACAACGACGATTTTGGAACGAGGTGTGACGATTTATAAATTGGATGTCGCCGTCATTGGCGCAGAGCATCAAGTGTTTGCAGAAAGTGCCCTTGTTCAGATTGCCGGAAGAGTAGGCAGAAGCGCGGATCATCCGACTGGGACTATTACTTTTTTTCATTATGGTAAAAGCGAGGAAATGGTGAAAGCTGTTTTGCATATTGAAAACATGAACCGTGAAGCAAGCAAACGAGGGTTGCTGGATGTTTGATTTGTCCATCCTAAACTTGCGTCTCTGTCTGCTTTGTAATCAAGAAATAACAGATAAGGTATCGTGGAAGAATTTGCTGATGAAGGAACCGGAGATGTTGATCTGTGTGGATTGTATAGGAAAGCTTGATCCGATCAACGGCGAGTTGTGCCAAATATGCTCCCGAGTCTTGTCAGCTGAGTTCCGCAGAGATACGCTTTGCTTGGATTGCCACCGTTGGGAACAGGACCCAAAATGGCAAGGATTTTTAACGGAAAATCAGTCGCTTTTTCATTATAATGATTTTATGAAAGAAAGCATCGCTACATTCAAATATCGTGGTGACTATGCCATTGCTGAGGCATTTTCTTCTTTTATAAAGGATACGCTTCTAAAATTAGCGTTTGATTCTATTGCTATCATTCCTCTAAGCAGCGAACGGCTGCTGGAGCGGGGCTTTAATCAAGCAGAAGCATTAGCGATAACTGCAGGGCAAACATGTATCCAGCCACTTACGAGAATTCATTCAGAAAAACAATCAAAGAAATCTCGTCGCGACCGGATTAATTTACCACAAGTCTTTCAGATCACCGATCCTGAGTTGGTAGCAGGAAAGAAAATCCTCTTACTCGATGATATTTACACAACCGGCTCAACATTAAGACATGCCGCTAAAGTGCTCAAACTCGCAGGTGCAACTGAAATAAGGTCACTCACACTTGCTAGATAGGAATAGGGTCGGAGCTTCGCAAAAATCAGCTTCGCACCGCCACTTTCAAAAGGTGATGTAATTTTTAGAACTTGGACTTTTTTTATCGTTGGACCTTAGATCAGATGCTCATCGGTATTTTTTATGAACCCCTTAATGTTTGCCCTATTACAGTCGATATACTAGGTAAAGAGTACAGGTTTCCTGAAAGGGGATCAGTAAGATGGAATTAACGAATTGTGCAAATTGCAATACATTGTTTGTGAAATCTAAATTTCGTGATGTATGTGATGCCTGTTATAAAGAAGAAGAAACGAAATTCGATATCGTCTATAAATATATTCGCAAAGCCGCCAATCGTACTGCAACGATGCAGCAAGTAGTAGACGGAACAGGTGTAGAAGAAGAATTGCTTATTAAATTTGTAAAAAAGGGTAGATTGCGTTTGTCACAATTTCCGAATCTTGGATATCCATGTGAAAAATGTGGAACGATGATTAAAGAGGGAAGAATTTGTGGGAATTGTACAAACTTGATTCGTACCGATTTAGCAGAGGTCCAGAAAGAAGAACAGCGCAAACAAGAAATCGCGGAACGTGAGCGTCAAAATGCCTATTACAGTAGAATGGATGAATAGACATCCTTCTACATGTATAAGGTAAGTTAATAAAAGCCTAATTCGACAATTCCATGAAAAGATTGTCAATCGAAAACAATAAAAAAAACAAAATTTTAACCGATAATAGTAAACAAGGGAGTCATCAATAAGCCGAAAGTGAGGATTGCGAGATGAAGATTAATCAATTTGGACCATCGGGAGTAAACCCATATAATCGTCAACAACCTAAAGTAGACAGTGCAAAGACATCTTCCGCTAAAGCAACGGATAAGATTGAAATATCCTCCACAGCCAAAGAACTTCAGCAAACATCCCAGATTCATTTGGAAAGACAGAAAAAGGTTGATCAATTAAAAGCGCAATACGAAGCGGGTCATTATAAATTGAACGCAGAAGATACAGCGAAAAGTATCTTGGATTACTATTTTAAGAAATAATGAACGAAAATAGTGAGGCAGAGGAGGAAACCACGGAATGTCTACTGGACACATCATCACGGCTTTAGAAAAACTGATTAAGCTCCATAAAGGCTTAAATGAACTAGCATCAAGAAAAACCGACATCATCAAGCGAAGTGATATGGATGCCCTCACTGCCTTGCTGAATGAAGAACAGAAATATGTGAAAGCAATTGCGATGGTTGATCAGGAAAGAGAAGCTGCTGTCGGGAAGTTTTTGCAAGAGGGCAATTCTGAAATGACGAAAGCGACAATGACAGATATCATCGAATTGGTGGATATCTCTGAAAAGCAGGAATTGGAACGTTTAAGAGCCGTGCTTATGTCTGAAGCTATTGCATTGAAAGAAGCAAATATACTGAACCAGCAGCTAATCTATCAATCGTTACAGTTCATCAATGTATCACTTGATATGTTTAGACCACGAACACAGGAATATAATTATGAAAAGCCTGTTCAGAATAAACAACGAAACGCAAAAAGCGTATTTGATTCACAAGCATAATCGCTTGATATTTTAATAGAAATGGAGGTTTATATTATGATCTCAACCTTTATGGGTCTTGAAACCGCTAAGAGGGGTTTGAATACTTCGCAAAGCGCTTTATATACGATGTCACAAAACGTCGCCAATGCAAATACACCTGGATACACTCGGCAGCGGGTTAATTTTGCCCAAACAACAGCTTTTCCTACACCAGGTATGAACAGCCCGATGGTAGCGGGGCAATTGGGTACCGGTGTTCAAGCGGAGTCGGTGCAACGCGTGCGTGAAAGCTTTCTTGATATACAATTCCGTAATCAAGCAAATAAAGTAGGCTATTACGGTACGCTTAGTGATTCACTTGTCAAGATGGAGGGAATCATGAACGAACCGACAGAAACCGGTTTGCAAGCAACTCTCGACAAGTTTTGGAAATCATTGCAGGACTTATCTACAAATACAGAAAACTCAGGTGCTCGCTCAGTTGTAGCAGCAAGTGGTCAGATGGTTGCTGACACTTTGAATTATTACTATAACTCTTTAACGAGTGTGCAGAAGGATATCGGTAACCAAATTACAGTTAAGGAACAGGAGATTAACTCTATTCTTGAGAATATTAGTGAAGTTAATCGACAAATTAGCGAAGTAGAGCCAAATGGCTACTTGCCTAATGACTTATACGATAAACGTGATTCACTAGTGGATAGCCTTTCGCAACTTGTTAATATCAAAGTTACAAATGTAATACCGAGTGATTATGGAAATGCGAAGTCAATCGCAGAGGGGCTTTACAATATTGAACTCATTACAAGAGACGGGACATCGTATACGCCACCTGTGAATCTAGTAAGTGTGAATAAATCAGGTATTCTGGGGATTACCAAGGTGGAAGTATCTTACGATCAAAATACAATGCCGAAGATGGTTAATGGCGTGAAGTTTGGAGATAGGCTTGTAAAGGATACGAGTTTTTCGGGACAGCTTGCTGGGTTAATTGAGAGTTATGGTTATTTGAAGACTGATGGAGTTACGTCTTCAATAGAAGGAAGATATCCAGATATGCTTAAGAAGTTAAATAACATGACGGAAGCATTTATGAATGAGTTCAATGCGATTCATAAACGAGGTTTTGCCTTAAATGAAGAAACTGATACAGCTGCTGATGGAACAATTATAAAAAAAGCGGGTAATGAAAAAGATTTCTTTGAAATTATAGCAGGCAAGCATCCAGCAGAGGGTATCAAAGTACGCGATGAAATTTTAAATGACCCAACTTTGATTGCTGCAGGCGGAATGAGCGGTGCATCAGCGGATAATGAAAATGCGCAAAAATTAGCTGCTTTAAAGAAGCTTAACTTCAGTGAATATAGTTATTATCAAATTGATGGTAATGGTAATGGGAACGTGTTACCAGATGGGCTGACTGGCAGTCTAGACTCCTTCTATTCAGGTATTATTGGAGCAATGGGTGTAGACTCTCAAGGTGCAGCGAAAAATCACACAAATTCAACGATCCTAGCAAATTCAGTCGATTATAACCGCCAATCAGTTAGTGCAGTTTCACTCGATGAAGAAATGACAGACATGATTCGATTCCAGCAGGCCTATAATGCTTCATCTAGAGTGATTAATATGATGGATGAAATGCTTGATAAAATTGTTAATGGCTTAGGAACTGGCGGCAGATAAGGAGGGAAACAATAATGCGCGTAACACAATCAATGCTTTCTAATAATATGCTTCGTAACTTAAGCTCGAGCTATGATCGATTAGGGAAGCTACAGGAGCAAATTTCATCGCAAAAGAAATTTACGAAACCATCCGATGATCCAGTTGCTGCGATGATGGGGATGACTTATCGTACAGATGTAAGTCAAATTGAGCAGTTTACTCGTAACATTGGTGAAGCGGAAAACTGGATTGGCAGTACGGATGATGCATTGGATCAGGCAACGAGTGCTCTACAGCGAATTCGAGAATTAACAGTCAAAGCGAGTAATGGAACCTATGAAGAGAAACAACGTGAAAGTATTGCTGCGGAAATTAAAGAATTAAAGGATCATCTTATTACAATTGGCGATACGCAAATTGGCGGCAAATACATCTTCAATGGACAGAATACTAATATTAAGCCATCGCAGTCTGACGCAACAAAGGATCCTATCAATAATCCTACTGGGAATATTGTATACGGAAGTGCTGCGATTGAGATTGAGGTATTCTCTGGCATTAAAATTCAAATTAATACAGATGCTTCAAGTACATTCGGCGATGCCCTTAAAAGTGATGGAAGTATTCAAAAAATTATTGACGCACTTGAAAATAATGATCCCAATATCAGCGATTTATTAGATGATATAGATGGAACGATCGATTCGTTCTTGACCACTCGTTCACAAGTGGGAGCCAGACAAAATCGTATCGAACTGATGACAGAACGATTAGGCCAACAAGAAATCTTTGCGAAAACAGTCATGTCTAAGAATGAAGACATTGACATTGAAAAAGCAATCATGGACTTAACGACACAAGAAAGCATCCACAGTGCCGCATTAAGTGTAGGCTCAAGAGTTATTCAGCCATCGTTAATTGATTTTCTAAGATAAGGATGCTTATAAAGGGTCCGATCTCGCACTCCATACACAGTCTATAGTGTTACCTACACTTAAATTATACTGTATAGAGTAGTTGCGAGATCTGGCCCTTTGCTTGTTTTGTTGGCCCAACCTTTTTCTTTTAAGGAGTAGAGACTATGCAACTACCACAGATCAGGTTACAGTCCAATTTTATTAGGACCGGTTTAGATATAAAGAAGGCTGTCCAAAAAATTGAACAGCCTTCAGCAATCCAGTCGATTGAACAACCTAAAGCGATACTCGAAATTCAAACAACACCGGGAAAACTTTCCATTGATCAGACAAAGGCAAGAGAAGATATGGATTTAAAGAATCTATCAAAACGCGTGGAAGAATTTGCACAGCTCGGTTATCAAGATTGGCTGGATGGGATGGCAAGAAGATCAAGTCAAGGTCAAGAACTTAGGCATATTGAAAAAGGTGGAAATGCAATCGCCTCACTTGCAAAGCAAAACGGTTCAAGGCCTCAGAAGCAATTTAATGTTGGCTGGATTCCATCCCATTTCAGCGTGCAAATCGATTATCAGCCGGCAGAAGTAAATATTGAAGCAACCCCTCAAAAACCAATTATTCGTGCAGAGACCCAAAAACCAATTCATGAATATACACCTGGAGAATTAAATGTTGAGGTACTAGAAAAAAATTCACTGGATATTGACTTTATCAATCTATTTCCAGAAGTGACGGGGTGAAAGTAAATGAAAGTACAGACAAAATTTCATGGTGAAGTAGAAATCGAAGAAAAAGATCTTTTTACATTTGAAACTGGGATACCAGGCTTTAGTGATGAGAAGAAGTTTGCCTTGCTTCCATTAGAGGGGACACCCTTTATCGTTTTACAATCAATGAAAACAAGGGAAATAGCTTTTATCATGAGTAGTCCATTTGAATTATTCCAGAACTATGAAGTGAAGGTATCTCAAGATGTATTATCGGACTTACAGATCGAATCAGAAAAAGATGTCTCTATATATGTCATATTAACGGTAAGAGATCCATTCAACGAAACAACAGCGAACCTTCAGGCACCGATTGTTTTGAATATGAGCAATCAATTAGGAAAGCAGTTCATTATGAATTCTAGCAACTACTCCATCCGCGAATTACTTATTCCTTCTCCAGAACAGGAGGAGAAATGATGCTCGTTTTAACTAGAAAACTCAATGAATCGATTATGATTGGCAATGACATCGAAATCACAATCTTAGCAGTTGAAGGTGAACAAATTAAACTGGGCATCAACGCTCCAAAACAGGTAGAGATTCATCGGAAGGAAATTTATCTGGCCATTCAGCAGGAAAATAATGAAGCGATTAACACGAAATCCACTCTGCTTTCAAATTTAAGTGACTATTTTAAGAAAAAGTAGTAAAAAAAGTTACAAAATCTATTAACTATTAAATTTAAGTGACGATATTACTAATAGAGCGTTGGAAGGTGACACAGGCGGCCGACTTGATCATCTTTCAACGCCAAATCCCACAAGGACGTGGAACTTAAAACTCAAGGAGGAAACAAACATGATTATTAATCACAATATCGCAGCATTAAACACACATCGTCAGTTATCAAGTGCAACAGCAAACCAATCAAAATCAATGGAGAAACTAGCTTCAGGTCTTCGCATTAATCGTGCTGGAGATGATGCTGCAGGTCTAGCAATTTCAGAAAAAATGCGTGGACAAATTCGTGGATTAGACCAAGCTTCTCGTAACGCTCAAGATGGTATCTCTTTAATCCAAACTGCTGAAGGTGGACTTAACGAAGTTCATTCTATTCTTCAACGTCAACGTGAACTAGCTGTTCAAGCGTCAAATGATACAAACGTAGATGCGGATCGTAAAGCGTTAAAAGATGAATTCGATCAACTTTCATCAGAAATAGAACGTATTAAAGACAATACAACATTCAATACGAAAAAATTATTAGACGGTTCAGATGCTAATGGCAAAATTCATGTAGGTGCTGATGCATCTCAAACAATTGATATTGATTTTACTACTGCGGGTGTTGATGTATCAGCTGCACATACTGCGGTTGCTGCTTTGGATATTTCAAGTCAAACAGGTGCTGATGCTGCTATCACTGCGGTTCAAACACAAATTGAATCTATCTCTTCAGGTCGTTCATATCTTGGAGCACTTCAAAACCGTTTAGAACATACAATTAACAATTTAAATAACGCTTCAGAAAATTTAACAGCAGCTGAATCTCGTGTACGTGACGTAGATATGGCGAAAGAAATGATGAACCAAACTAAGAATTCAATTCTTTCTCAAGCTGCTCAAGCTATGTTAGCTCAAGCGAACCAACAACCACAAGGGGTTCTTCAATTATTAAGATAATTTAATTTAAAATAGTAAAGCTAGACGGGGAAGATAGTATGGATGTAAAAACAACAAAAAAACCATTACTGGCAGTCATTATTTTATTACTTGCTTTATTAATTATGGTAGGTGGCGTCATAGCATATCAATTAGTAAGCAAAGATAAGCAACAGCAACAAGAAGAAGAAACTGGATTATTTAAATCAATTGAGCAAGACTCAAATGTATTTGTCGCAGAAGGTGGAAAAAGCATTAATGAAACACTTGCGGAATTACAAAAACAAGTTGATGAAGGAAATGTCTCTTTAAACATGAACGTTACTATGATTGTTGAAGAAAATAGCAAAACTGGGGAGATTTATTTAGAAAACCCAATTGCCAATCGTAATGATATGTTCGTAACTGTGTTTTTGGATGAGACCCAAAGCATCATTGGGCAGACAGGTGTTATCCCACGAGGGAATGCGATAAAGACCATGGAGTTAGATAAAAAACTGGAAAAAGGTACTCACCCAGCTACAATCACTTATAATTTAATCAATGAAGAAAAGCAAGTAGTAGAACAAGCAAGCGTTGGGATTGAGATTATAGTGAAGTAATAGCACTATGTATGGGAGAAGACAAGAAGTTTCCAATATTAAAAAAGAGTGGAGAGATTTGATATGAAGAAATTTAGTACATTATTATTAACAGGGGCGTTAGTATTATCAACGGCTGTACCAGCATTTGCAGACACGACACCACCAGATGCAGTTGCAGGAACACCTATTGAAACAGTTGATGGTGGAGTAACAGGACAGTCAGTAGTAAGTGAAGCTTCTCTAGAATTACCTACAATCAAAGTTACACTTCCTTCTAGCCATGGATTTATTGTTAATCCATACAACATAGGAGATGCAGGGCAAATTGTTAGCGCAGCAGCAGAAATTAAAAATGAGAGTGATATAGCTGTTGATGTAAGCTTAAAATCAACGGTAGCATCCATTAAAGGTGCAGTGGGTAAACTTGCAATTTTGGGACCCGTTACTAATACTACAACAACAAAAACAGTAGAGTTAAACTTAATGGTAACAGCAGAGGTAGCTGAAGGAACTGTTCATCCACAAAATGGAAAAGTTAATATTACAGGTAAGAATACAAGTGTTAAATTAGCGACTTTACCAGAAACAACTGGAAAAGCTACACTTAAATATGATGGAAAAGCAGTTGCTAATCCTGTTGGAAACCCTTGGACAGCTGCAGATGAAATTACTGTAACTTCTGTTTATACATTTACTCCAGTAGCTAACACTACTCCATAATACCTAATTGGGTGGTTATTGTTTAGGTTTGTTCGCTGTGACGCCCTGAAAAATTATGTTTCTTAAAATGTTTCGCGAATACTAGTGTTATGAATCTGAAGTATGTTACTAGATTACTAGATGGTGAAGATATAGTCTGGTCATTTGTGAGATAAAATATTCGCACGATGGCGAAAGAAATGATGTACCAAAAAAGAATTCTATTCTGTCATCGAAAGATGCAGTCGCAAAGCAAGCGAACCAACAACCACAAGGAGTTCTACAACTTCTTCGTTAATTTTAGATATGAGAGAGGCCCTAGATTTTCTAGGGTCTTTTTTTACTGTTCTGATATATTAGATTGTAAAGAATTGCTTATTAATAAAAGGAGGATTTGAATGACTATTTTAAATTGTGATGTAGAATTGAGAAACTTGTTATTAGAATATAAAGTGTATGATTCATGGCAGTTTGTAACTAATAGCATAAAAAATTTAGAGACTGCGGAATATTGTTCGGATTTAATAAGAAGGCTACTAGATGCAATGGATGAAGAACAGGAACAAAAGAATGAAGAGAGGTGGAACAAGCTAGGAGAAGAAGGACAGTACAGTTTTAAAATAGATGACTTTCCAAAATGGAAGGTAGATATATTAGGGAAAAGTGTAAGCTATTACTTTTTACTTGATAAATACATTAAAGATTTTTTTCAGTATTTGAGAAATTCCTTAGATTCTATAGCACAATTTATTAATCTTACTTTGTTAGCAGAAAATCCGATGGATATTGAGCGGGTTGATTTTCCCCGTGTATTAACTAAATTAATAATACAACCAAATTTTGTAGCAGTAAAAACGGAAATGGATTTCATTAAAAGTTCTGTAGAGTATGCATACATTAGTGAATTTAATAATAAAGTTAAACACATTTCTGATGCTAAATTAGTTATTTCTAGAGGTATATTAGATAATTCGGGGAAAAACCTAATTGGTAGTTTTGTAAAAAAGGGTGAGCCATTTAAAGAGCAGGATATAAATACAATTGTAGCCCAGACGTATTCATTTATTGAAAGTCATTTGGACTTATTGATAGGAAACGTTAAAAATGAGATAAGTAATTTGGCTATGAGAGATAGGAGATATCATCAAATTAAATTTGAAGGACAACGTATAAATGGTGATGCTCAAAATACATTTACCAACATTTTTATAGAATGTGCTGATATTGATAGGTTGGCTGATGAAATAGGAATTCTATTTGTGAATGATGTAGATAAAGATAATATACGTGTTATGAACTGCGAATACGATGAAATCTTTGTAAAGGATGAAGAAGGAAAATATGTAGGAAAATATAAAGCATTAGAATCTTATGATGAACATATTGATTTACTTCAATATAGGAGGTATAAAAAGGAAAAGTTTAATTCCCCTTGTGCATTTGTTATCCATGATATAAAGGTTAATAGCATTAAGCCATTCTTTATGAGTGGTATTATGAAACAAATTGGTTTTGACGACGGTTCTTTTTAATTATTGGAGTGGTTAAATGGAAAAGAAGGTTATCAGGAAAATTCAAATTAGTTATGATGATCAGAGCTTTAGAGATATTTCTCTAATATATGCTGAATTAAAGGAATTCGACCATGCTTTTTCTAATCCTTGGGAAATTAGTGTTGAAACTAGGAATGAAATGAGTGTTGATAAGAAAGCGGAAATTCGCTTTCAAGTTGAGGACAATCGTTACTTTGAAGCATCAGTTTTTGTTTCGATTGAAAATAGTAATGAAGATTCAGGTATAAGAGAATATACCTTAAAGGGAATTAGCGATATATTGCCTTGTAAGTCGAATGGTTAAGTAAATTGTATTAAAAAAATAAATAAGCATATATCATAAAATTGAGCATTCATTCACATGATGTTCATCAAAAATGGGGCTTCTCTCTTCGGAGGGAAGTCCTTTTTCTATTTTGGAGGAGGAATCGTAATCATGAAAAATCAATCTGCAAAACGTGTGAACATTGTAAGCCTAAAGCTGGTAAAGGAATCGAGCATGCTTTACAAGGACCGCTGCGTCCGCAGTCCAGAAGATGGTTACCAATTGTTGAAGCAGTTCTTAGGAGATGTGGATAGGGAATACTTTGTTGTTGTTTGTTTGGACACAAAAAATCAGCCAACAGCCATCAATATCTGTCACATTGGAAGCCTAAACGCCAGCATAGTACCTCCAAGGGAGTGCTTCAAGCCTGCCATTTTGAGTAATGCTGCATCAATCCTTGTAGGTCATAACCATCCCAGCGGCAAAAGTGCCGAAAGCAGAGAGGATGTGGAAGTGACTAAAAGATTAGTAGAAGCGGGTAAAATCATTGGCATTGATGTTTTTGACCATATCGTGCTGGGTGATGGGGAATATGTTTCCCTCAAGGAAAAAGGTTACATTTAAAAGGAGAAGGAAAGATGATGTATCTGAATTGGTTTGCAAAAACAATGAAAAAGACGTTTAATATCGAGGTCAAAAGAGAAGATGTAGGCTATGAATTCTATCATGAAGAAATAGATGATTTACTCATTCTAGCGGAACATTTAGAGAAGTTATCTGACCCAATACTTATTGAAACCCTATCATATGTGGATGATGATGGTTATGAGTGGATAGCTGGTTATGCAATGGATGAGGGGATAAGCAAGAAGCTGTACGAAGTATGGATAAAAAATGGGGAGCAAATTGCTTATAAGCTTTATGTCGATTAAAAAATCCATTTAAATAGGAAATCTGTTTCTAGCTGGTGAGTAGAACTCCCTGCAAAAACTAAGCGAAACTCGCTGCAAAATAAAATATGAAAAAGTAAAATTTAATCAAACTTAGCTATACCAAGGACTCTAGCACATTTTGAAGCTAGAAAACTCACTGAATAATGATAATACTGCAGGGAGTTCTTTGTCATAGATGAGAATTGCAGAGGTAAAATGAAATAATGTAAAAATTTTTTTTGCGCATTGTCTTGTAATAAAAAAATGATTTCAAATGAAACAGAAAGAAAAATGAGGAGGAAAAGAAGATGAAGCAAGGTGTATTAGTGATTAGAGATAATGGTAATGAAAAGGAAGTTGAAGTAAGACCTAGTGCAAAAGGGGCAGCTGCTGGTACATTAGCAGAAGCATCGGTTGGAGCAAGAGTCGGTGGTCCAGTGGGAGCGGTTGTGGGTGGAGTAATTGGAGGAACGATTGGATTCATATTCGGTCCAGAAGATTGAGAATAAAGCATCACAAAGGGGCTTTGTCATTAGTTGGCAAAGGCTCTTATTTTCTCAGTGAGAGGAGAAATGAAGGATGAAAACAGCACAAGAACTGGTTAAGGAATTTGAGGACTACCTCCTTCAGAAAGGTATTGCACCGAAAACGATTGAGAGCTACACGACAGATGTTCACTTGTTCCATGACTACATTCAGGCAAATGGCGTACGAGATGTGACGCTACTAAAACGCTTCTATGTCACAAACTACAAGCAATGGCTGCAAGATGGAGGGTATGCAGTTGCCACCGTTAGAAAATCAATTCCCTACAATACAAGCCTACAACCTGTTTTTGGTGAACAAGCAGTACCAAAACGAGCAGGTGGTGTATCCAAGGAAGGGCCGAGTAAAGATTGTAACTGGGAGTCAAAAGGATGTCGCTGTTCTTACCGATGAACAAGTGAACCACTTATTGTTCCATATACAAGATATAAGTCAAGTTACACAGCGTAACGAACTAATTGTCATGATGCTCCTCTACACAGGAGTGAGAGTGAGTGAGCTTTGTCAGGTTCGATTGGAGGATATTGATTTTCTCACAAATGAGTTATCTGTGTACGGAAAAGGGGGCAAGCATCGTCAGGTTCCATTGAGGAACGACTTGGTAGAAAACATTCGTGAGTACCTTAAGGGGGAGCGCAGTCAAAGCAAATTTGTAGATAGCCCATGCGAAGCGTCAGAGCTGTCAGTGATTGTTGCTAGAGACGCAACTGATGCTATGAGCGGAGGTGAGGGAGCCTCTAAATTAGAGGAAATTAATATTAATCAATACTTGTCGAATTCCAGGTAATGCTTTTTTTCCGTGCAAAGCGTCAATCCCATCAGTATGAGAATCCCGGTGCCAGGCATCATCCAGGAATTAGGAAGTCGCATTTTCATGATGACAGATAAAGAATCTGTTAACTAGAAGGGAGCATTATGGATTAAGACCAACAGGAGCAAAAAGAATTCCTCGAACAGCAGCTTAAATGGACTGAGGAACAGGTACGTATTTTAGATGAGATGAACATTAAGCTTAATGAGATGAAATGGATAGCTGAATATGCTTTGGAACATACGCTTTCTCCAATTGAAATTGAGAAGTTGAATGGTCAGGTGAATGAATTAAAGAATGAGTTCCATTCTCTAGAAGAACAGCTATATCCTGTTCTACACTAGGAGTAGAAAATGTTGTTATCAGATATCGTAGGATCACTGAATATAGCCAAGGTCGAGTACAATTCAAGTATAAAGTGAAACTTCAATCAGTGGGGGATCTTCATCCCCACTGATTGTTAGTTGAACCAATCGGGTTTTCACTGGCAGTTGTCCCCCACTACGCTTCTTTGATCCCTTTAAGCCTTGAGGTGGGGGACTTGCTGCCCGTTAATGCAGGATAAATAGTAAATCCAGTTTGTCATAAGTGGAAAACTGGATTTATTTATGCTCGATTTTCTGTGAAGTTTGTTAACTTTATATTGAAACATAACTGTGCAATTTGACTTTGATTCCAGCCGGATAGTTGCTTTATCCTTTGGAGGCTTGATCTAATTTCTTCATTTAGAATAATTTGATAACTTTTTTGATTTTGTTTATCGTGAGTGAGAGAATTAGCAAATTGATAGAAGTTTATAAAAGTTTTTCGGTTTTCTAATTGGTGAATGATTTTATAAGCGTACACCAGTTGACTGTTAATTTCCTTAGTTGGTTGATTGAGTTGAAGTTGTTCTGGTAAGTAAAAGGTTGTTCGCTTGGATTTAGTTGGCAGTAGTGGTTGTTCGATACCGATAGATTTCTGTTCATGCAAGGTTGGAGGTACGGCTCAATTAGTTTTAAAAAGTAATAGATCTGTGGCTGATCGTAGAGGATTAATCGTTTTTGACCATCTAATTTAAAAGAGAGACAAAATTTTTCTTGAAGTATTTGTTGTAATGCTAAATGCTCGTTTCTAGAAAAACTATCAGGACAGTACAACTTTTTGAGGCAAGTTATTTTGTTTAGCTAAATGTCCATCATCTTGATACCACCAGGCTAATGCTTCTTCATTTAAATATTCGTTAATAAAAGCAAGAGGGAGAAGTTTTTTTCTGCTGTTATACCAAAGTTTTTCAAGCTCAGTAATGATAGTACTTGTTTTTGACTGAACCGTGTAACATTCTGAATAGCCGGCTTGGATTCTAGGATCAACTACTCGCTTATATGTAGGCGGATTCAACGGAACAAAATCTTTTAGTTTCTCGTAGCAATACTGACTCCATTCAAAATCCTCTATCCGATGAATAAATTGAAACCTCGGTTGTCTACTTACTTGCTTAGTTATACAACCATCGCCTAACAACTTCCCGGTTAATCGAGATAAGTAATTACCATCAAATTTATTCATGGCTCCTCCTAAACTAAAGAATGTATGTTCTTAATTTCATTATAAAGGAACTTTCTAATAAACTATATAAGTTCATCGATGAAGTAGGGTATTTTCCTTTTGATGAACTTACGGCCAAAATGTTTTTCAGTCAGTGTCCAAACCATATGAAAATGGAGTTATGATCTTAACATCTTTTAAATCAATTATTGAATGGGGATTTTTATTCCGATGACAGAGGAAAAATAAATCGAAGTTGATATGCATTATGAATTATCAGACAAGAAAACCCCAGGACAAACCTTATCCCAGGGCATCAACGTACTACTAAAATAATAAAAAATATAATTAGAAATAAGTCCTAAAAAATCTGTTTACCATCTATATAAACAACAGGGTCTTTAATCACACAATCAATGTGAACGCCTGCTTCTGTAACTCCGCCAAAGGATTTGTTGCTGCCAAAGGCAATATGAACAGTGCCAAACACCTTTTCATCTTCTAACACATTGCCAGTTAGTCTGGCTTTTTTGTTCGTGCCAATGCCGAATTCTGCAATGGTTCTACCAGGGCCGTCTCCTAGCAGCTCCAACAATTGTCTGCCCTTTTCACCATGTGCATTAATGAGTCTTCCATTTTCGATTTCTAGTGTCACAGGTTCCGTTAATACACCAATTCCTGCAATGGAGCCGTCAATGTTGATCGTTCCATTTGCAGAGATTTCGAGAGGAGCGATATAGCTTTCACCGGAAGGGAGATTGCCGGATTCGCCTTTGTCCCGAAAAACGCCTGTACTTGGAATCGCTTTTCTTCCTTTGATGGAGAAGGAAAGTGTTTGGTTGTCCTTCTTAATTTCTACTTGCTCACCTTCTTCAAGGATGTCACAGTATTCGGCAGTTAGCTGTTCCACCTCTGAATAATCTGCCAAGATGGCGCCTTCTTCAAGCATATCCAATGTGAGGCCAGGCATGGTTGCAATACGTGCGCCGCCCGCTGAAGCTTCTTTTCTCGCCTTTGTATGGGTAAGGGAGTGTTCGGTAATACAAAGGACAATATCAGCAGCTTTCATCGCTTCACTGACGATTTTCGGTGGTTCTTCACCAGATTTCGAACGAGGCGCCATTTTGATTACCATCGTTTCATTGCCTAAATCAGTGCCAGCTTGGGAGAAGATTTCACCAATTTCATGTAAGGAAGAATCAGTTACGATTAAAATCTGTTCATCTTGTTTTATATGTAAGTTTTGAAGGAGAACAGATTTGGCTACGTCAATATATGTTTGCAAGATAGATCGATCTCCTTTTCTATATTCTGATATCGTTTTAGTCAGATGGCTGTTCTCTTAAATTGTTAAGCCCTAATTTTCAATGGGAATTTGTAGATGACATCGGCTAATTTTCTATTTGCCTTTTCCAAAAGAGAGATAAATTCACTTCTTTTTTCTTCCGTCATTCTATAAATAGGTCCGGATATCGTTAAAGAGCCTATGATTTTGTTATGTTGGTCGAACACAGGGACGGCAATAGCAATGATATCTGGTGTGTATTCGCCTTCACTGACTGCCCAACCTTGTTGTCTGATTTTATTTAAGTCTCTTTTTATCTCTTCAGGATTGGTCATTGTTTTTTCTGTATACTGTTTTAACTCGCTCTTTGTTAAATAGCTGTTAATAAATTCCTCCGACATAAAGGCTAGAATGGAACGGTAGGAAGCACCAACATATAAGGGAGCTCGACTGCCAACTGTAACAGAGAACTTTACTTTGTTATCAGGCTCTATCGCCTCAAAAGTAACAGCCTCATCCTTATCTAGAAGAGTAAGGAACACAGACTCTTCGGTTTGTTGGAATAGTTCTTCTAGAATGGGCTGGATGAATTCTTTTACATTTAATCGATCATACATAGCCATTCCGAGCTCCCATGCGGCAAAACCTAAGGAGTATTTTTTGGTGATTGGGTCTTTTTGTAAAAAATTACGTGATTCAAAGGTTTCAAGAATGCGATAAATTTTCGCATGATCCAGGTTCATTTTATGAGCGAGTTCACTGCCGCTCCATTCTGGCTCGTTCTTTGTAAACATCTGAATAACTGTTAGTGCTACGTCGACTGTTTTTAGCATGGAATCCCCCTATCAATCATGAAACTCAGAACATTATCCTTATCATACCAAATATTTCTGATAGAAAGAGATTGCCTGAGTTTCAATTAAAAAGAAATGTTAATTTGAGTAGAGAAAATCAATGATTGCCGCAACGTACACTTTGGCGCAAGTAATGATTTGTTCTGTTTTAACTCTCTCATTATAGCCATGGATGGTCGGCAAGTAAGCTGGACCGTATTGGAGTACAGGGATATTGTATTCTCTAAAGTGACGGGCATCACTGCTTGCCCATTGCATCACGCCATATGCCTCATCTCCTGTTACGAACGTAATATTTTCTGTGATCGCTTTACATACAGGATCATTTGCATCTGTGAAATTGGCTTCACTCCTAAAACCAAATCGTCTTAATTCATATTGAATGCCTAGTGCATCTAATTTTTCTGTTAAAAAGGAAGTCACTTCTTGTTGGGTAATCCCAAATGGTAAACGACAGTCCACTTGAACTTTACAACTTTCAGGGATTACATTTGCTTTCGTGCCGCCTTCAATCGTGCCAATATTGCACGTGATTCTTTCGAAAACATCGATATATTGTAATCGTTCCGTTTCCACTTCACGCATATAACGGTGCGACACTTCGATTAATGGTTTCACTTCTTCAGGAAGCTCGATTTGGATATCCCACACTTTTTGAATTTCTAAAAGTGCCTTCACCATATCACTAATCGCGTTAGGACCAGCTAACGGAGATAAGCTTCCGTGTCCCGGTTGACCGTATACTTCAAGTTCAAACCAATAAGAACCTTTTTGACCAATCGTCGGATTTCTTGGAGAGGACGGCTCAGCAATTAAACAGCCATCACCTTTCACAAGTCCTTTTTCTAACAACCACGGTACACCAAATTCCCCGCCAGTTTCTTCATCAGGGACAATGACAAGCGATAATTGCCCCGGAAGCTCAATATTCATTCGCTTAAGCAGGGTAGTAGCGAAGATTAATCCTGAAAGACCGGCTTTCATGTCACTAGCACCTCGACCTAGCATCCAGCCATCTTTGATTTCTCCGCAGAACGGATCAAAATCCCATTTAGATCGATCTCCAGCAGGGACGACGTCGGTATGACCGCAGAAGATCAAGTTTTTACCTTGATCTTGCTTGCCAATTGTTGAAATGAGATTGTACATTTTATCAGCTGATTCATGCCGATCTACAGCAATATCAAATTTAGTTAAATAATCTGTAATAAATTGGCTGATCTCTGTGGAATCACCTGGTGGATTTTCACTTGGAATTTGGATGAGAGCACTGCACAATTCCAGTAATTCATCTTTTCTCGCTTCTACTTCATCAATTAATTGTTGTTTTAGTTGGATCGTATTCAATTATTTCTCAGCTCCTTGTTTTCCTAATGTTTGTAGATGGTCCATTTTTCCGTATAAGCTTTCTAATAGATTAAAATCTTCTTGATTATAAAAAGAACATTTATTGTCTCCATAACCTTTAGCCACTTCAATCACAAATCGAACAACCTGCTCAACGTCTGTTAAGTGAGTAGCGCCCGTTCCACAACCAGCAACGGCTGTTTGGGTCGTAATCGCTACGCCGACCACTGGACTAGAGGTGGCGACAGCAGGCTGAAGGATACTGTTGATGTGAAAAACACCATTTCCATATGGCGTAATATCCTGTGTTGTAATCGGCAATGTCACAGGTGGTGTGCCAGTAGATTGTGAATAGATATGCAATAAATCATCGCTTATTTTTAAAATATATCCTTCTTTAACGGTTGGTGTAATCGCAAATCCTTTGTGATTGAGGATCGCATTTCCTTTTGTTGTGTCGATAGATAGGATCGCGTCCATTTCCTTTGTGACTTCATGTTGGTTCATTGTAAAAATGTCAACTGGTGAATTCATAAATGGTACTGGATCATGCGGTAAAGTAGGTGCTGTTGGACAAATATGTGTTGTAATAATGACGTCGCCGATAAGCTGATCGCCTTTTTTCGTCATGTCCAATAGTTTAGCTGCAGCGGATACAGCAGAAAGGGCGCCATCTCCATCAGAAACAAACCCGATCATTTCCGGACGTGCACCAATTCCACCAAGGCGACCAATAATACCTAAAGTAGGGGCATTACCACCTTTTGATTTCCCATCTTTTCCAGGGATCGTAACTTTAACGAAATCAGTAGAACCGAGTTCACCATGAACAGTCTCCACTGTGATGTTTCCATCACCCCCGATGTTGCTTAAATAATGTTTAACATCTTCACCTGTTACGTATTGGTTATCTAATAATTCATAAAGTTCGATGACATGTTTGAATGACATTTTTTTCTCCTCCTAGTTTTCTTCAAGTAAATGACAAGATGCGATATGACCATTGCCTGTATCCATTAACTGAGGGATCTTCGTTGAACAAATATCCATCATATATGGGCATCGTTCGTGGAAATGACATCCTGTTGGTGGATTAATTGGGTTTGGAACAGCGTCTTTTAAAATAATACGTTCTTTGTTATCGTGTGGACTTTCTTTCGGGATGGCAGATAATAAGGCTTTTGTATAAGGGTGTTTAGGGTTCTCATAAATTTCCTTATACGTACCCATTTCGACGATTTTACCTAAATACATAACGGCAATACGATCACACATATAACGGACGACATTTAAATCGTGTGAGATAAAAATATAGGTAAGGTTATAATCCCGTTGTAATTCTTTTAATAAGTTAATCACTTGGGCTTGAACGGAGACATCCAGGGCGGAAACCGGTTCATCGCAGATAATAATATCCGGATTCAGCACTAAAGCTCTTGCGATATTGATTCTTTGCCGTTGTCCGCCTGAAAATTCATAAGGATATCGTTTAGCATGATAATGGCTTAAACCAACAACCTCTAATAATTCTAGAACACGCTTTTTTTGAGAGGCTTTGTCACCGATACGATGTATAACTAAAGGCTCCGCAATCAGCTCGCCGACCGTTTTTCTTGGGTCTAATGAGGCGTACGGATCTTGGAATACCATTTGGATGGATTTACGAGTTTCCCGTAGTTTTTTAGCATCCATCCCAACTAAATTTTCTCCCCGAAACTCAACCGTGCCGCTAGAAGGGGGAATAAGCTGATTCACTAGACGAGCCATTGTTGATTTTCCGCAACCAGATTCACCCACAACACCAAGTGTTTCACCAGGCATAACGTCAAAGCTAACACTGTCAACAGCTTTGACACTTTGATTAGACTTTTTAAATGGAATAGGGCTGTCTATAGGAAAATACTTTCTAAGATCTCTAACTTTTAACAACGGCTCTGGCATGAGTAGATCTCTCCTTTCTATTTAATCGGTTTTCTTTCGTTTGAAAATGGCATGCAACAAAATGCTTTTCTTTTACTTCAACCATTTCAGGAGCTTTGGAAAAACAGATGTCTTGAGAATAGGAACATCGTGGTGCAAATGGACATCCTATAATCTCTTGTCTTAGATCTGGTGGACTTCCCGGAATTGTTGTCAGCATTTCATGATCTTCAATATTTTCTGTTATTTGTGAATCGAGTAGACCCCATGTGTAAGGGTGCATTGGATGATCATGAATTTCTTCTACGGTTCCGTATTCAATCACATTTCCTGCATACATAACAAGTACTTTGTGACAGATTTCCCAAACGACTCCAAGGTCGTGAGTAATCATAATAATGGACGTGTTGAATTCATCCTGCAATTTCTTCATTAATTCTAATATTTGAGCTTGAACGGTTACATCCAATGCAGTTGTAGGTTCATCAGCAATTAATAGTTTTGGATTACATGAGAGAGCAATGGCAATCATTACTCGCTGGCGCATTCCACCGGAAAACTCATGTGGGTACATATTTAATCGTTTTTCTGGGGCTGGAATGCCAACTAACTGCAACATTTGAATTGCTTTTTGTTTCGCTTCTTTTTTAGAAACCTTTTGATGAAGTTTAATCGATTCCATAATTTGATCGCCAACTGTAAAAACAGGATTAAGACTTGTTAAAGGATCTTGGAAAATCATCGAAATATCATTTCCGCGAATATCTCTCATTTCTTTATCTGATAAAGTTAATAAATCCTTGCCTTCAAAAAGAATCTTTCCTCCGGATATATGTCCAGGAGGACTTGGGATTAATCGCAGTAAGGAAGTTGCCGTAACACTTTTACCGGATCCAGATTCGCCGACAATCCCAATGTTTTCTTTTCTATTTAATGTGAAGCTGACACCATTTACGGCTTTTGTCACAGTAGATCCAGATTTGAATTGGACTTCTAAATTCTCTACTTTTAGTAATTCAGTGGACATAGGGGGCACCTCCTATAATTAAACTTTCATTTTTGGATCAAGAGCATCCCTTAGCCCATCACCAAAAAGATTAATACCAACAACGGTAATTAAGATAGCTAAACCAGGAATCGTAGCCATATGTGGATTTAATACGAGAAAATTCTTTCCGTCTTGAAGCATGCTACCCCAAGAGGCTGTCGGTGGCTGAACGCCTAAACCTAAGAAGCTTAATGATGCTTCTGAAATAATGGCACCTGCAATGCTCATTGTGGCATAGACAATTAACGGTGCAATACTATTTGGTAGCACATGGTGGAAGATAATTCGGCTATGTTTCGCTCCTAGTGATCTCGTCACTTCGATATACTCAGATTGCTTCACACTTAGCACTTGGCCGCGAACAACTCTTGCAAATCCGGGGATGTTTCCTATACCGATGGCAATAATGACATTCATTAGTCCTTGTCCAAGAACACTCATCAATGTAATAGCGAGTAAGATAAACGGAAACGCAGATAGTCCATCCATAATGCGCATGATGATCGAATCGAATTTACCGCCAAAATAACCAGCAATCACACCTAATAGCGATCCGATCACAGCTCCGAATAAAACAGCTCCGAGTCCAACCAGAATGGAAATTCTAGCTCCGTATACTAATCGACTAAAAATATCTCTCCCATAATTATCAGTCCCTAATAGATGGCCCTCTGCTCCTATTCCTAAAAGGGTTTTCGTTACATTCATTTTGTCAGGAGAATGCGTGGCAATAACAGGGGCAAAGATAGCCGTTAAGATGAGCAGCAACATGATGAACAGCCCAAAGGCAGCAAAACGATTTCTAATCAATTTTTTGAATAAAGAACGTTCATTTGTTTCAACTACATCAGTCTTTTGTAAAATAGCTTGGCTTTCTGCCATTATTTCGTACCTCCTTTACCGGACGAATATTTGATTCTTGGATTGACCAATTTGTATGAGATATCAACAAGCAGGTTGACGACTACATAAATCAAAGCAATGAAAATGACCATGTTTTGGACAACAACAAAGTCTCTTTTTCCAATCGCATCAATAATTAATAATCCAATGCCAGGCCAACTAAAGATCGTCTCTGTTAAGACAGCTCCACCTAACATAGAAGAAATTTGAAGGCCTAAAACGGTAAGTAATGGAGTTAAGGCATTTTTAAAAGCATGCTTGCAAATGACAAAAAATTCATGTAACCCTTTTGATCGTGCTGTCTTTACATAATCTTGTGAAATGACTTCTAACATGCTAGATCTTGTGATTCTAGCAAACTGTGCAGTTGGGATGGTGGCTAAGGCAATACTAGGCAAGATTAAGTGGCTGATAAAATCACCTATCCCTTCATCCATTGATCCCATTCCTGTAGCAGGGAACCAGCCTAAATTGACACTAAAGAATAATACAAGCATGATTCCGAGCCAGAAAATCGGCATGGAAACACCCATTAGCGAAAATGTTGTAAAAGCATAATCGAAAATTGAATTTTGCTTTCTAGCTGCAATAATGCCAGCTGGTACGCCGACTAAGATGGCAATGAGCAGGGCGCTAACAGCTAGTATGACGGTATTAGGGAAACGTTCCATAATCAAATCGATAATTGGCATATTATAAGTTAGCGAGTTTCCTAAATTCCCTTGTAGTAAATTACCTATATAATCAAAAAATTGAATATATAATGGTTCGTTTAATCCTAATTTTTCTGTTAGAACTTCTATTTCTTCTGCGCTAGCTTGAGGTCCAAGCATCACAGCTGCAGGATTCCCCGGAAGCATTCGGGTGATTAAAAAAATAATAACCGCAACAATCAATAAAGTAGGTATCATATTAAGAATTCTACCTAAAATATATTTGCCCACTCACTCTACCCCCTTTTAATTTATTCACTATTTGAAATGTTAACTTAATATTTGAATAAAAATAGTGTATCATTTGATTATTTTTTTGTAAATAAGTGCTTATTAGCAATAATTTATATTTTCTAATTAATCACAAAATAGTATTTACATGATTGTAATATTTGTGATAGATTTGTATTCAATATATGAATGCATGATTCAATATTTAAAAAGACTTTCTTCGGTAGCTACTATTTTATTACACTTGAAGGAAAGTCATATTTTGGTTAATTGATTTTTCCTCTTGCCCTAAAGTCAGAAGAAAAATCTTTTTGCACTTATCGGATTGTGTGTCCATGAAAATGGGCTTATTGTTGAGCGGTCCGTTAAGTAAAAATCAATAAAAAATCTAAGGAGGTTTTACAATCGTGAAGAAAATGAAGCATGTAGTATTATTACTCACTCTTATTTCAATTGCTTTAGTGATTAGTGCTTGTGGTGGAGCGTCACAAGATAAAGGTTCAGAAAATAGTGAAAATACTAACAATGAACCTAAAAGTGGTGGAGTCCTAAAGGTTGGCCTTGCCTCAAATCCTAATACGTTAGATCCTATTAAATATACAGGTGCGTATGAGTCACAGATTATGAGATCGGTCGGTGACACTCTTGTTGTATATAGCCAAGATTTAAGTGATTTCTCACCGTCATTAGCAACGGAATGGAAGCCTTCAGATGATATGAAGTCTTATACGTTTAAGCTAAGAGATGACGTCTATTTCCAACCAGGAAAATATCAAGAAGGTCGGAAAATGACGGCTGAAGATGTGAAATATAGCTTAGAACGCTCTGCTAAAGAATCTGCTCTAGGTCGTTTAGATGGCGTTGAAAGTGTTGAAGTAACAGGGGAATCCGAAGTAGTTGTCCACTTAACAGCACCAAACGCTTCTTTTTTAGCAATGTTAACAGATGTTGGGAACATTATTATTCCTAAAGAGGAAGTAGAAGGTTGGGGTGACCAATTTGGGGCTAATCTAGTAGGAACGGGTCCATTCCAATTTAAAAATTGGCAAACAGACCAAAAAGTAGAATTGGTTCGTCATGATAAATACTGGGGTGAAAAACCATATCTTGATGGTGTCACATACCAAATTATCAAAGACCCGAACATGATGACAAATGCTCTTCGCTCTGGCGATATTGATATAGCGACAGACATTAAGGGTCAAAACCGTCAAGTTATTGAACAAGATCAAAACCTTGAATTATTATCAGAACCAGGATTGTCTATTGATTATCTTGATTTAAATAATATGAGCGGTCCAACAGCAGATCCAAAAGTAAGAGAAGCGATCTATAAAGCAACAAATGTAGAGGAAATTGTAAAAGGTGTAAACCAATGGGGCGGCGGTACAGTCTCTTATGCTCCAATTCCAAAAGGGTCTTGGGCATATAATGAAGAATTAGAAAAACTAAAGCCAGAATATAATCCTACAGAAGCGAAGAAGCTTTTAGCGGAAACCGATTATGCGAATGGATTTAAAACAGAGCTTTACGTATTAGAAACGCGTGTTCCATATGCAACGATTTTCCAAGCACAAATGAAGGAAAATCTAAATATTGATGTTGAGATTAAAGTGACAGAATGGGGAACACTTAGTGATATTGCGGCTAAAGGGAAAGCGCCAATGTATATTGGAGGCTGGTCATGGTATCCAGATCCATTCTTCTTCCTAAATAAAACATTCCATTCGAATCAAATTGGTTCACTTGGGAATGGTAAAGGATACAATAATCCAGAAGTGGATGCGTTATTAGACCAAGCCCTTTCAGACACAGTCGAACAAGAAGAAAGAGCGAAGTTATACCAAGAAGCAATCAAAATTATTATGAGCGAATATCCTCGTGTTGAGCTTGATAATCTTGATCAAACAGCTGCGGTTACGAAACATGTTCAAGGGTTTGCGGTATCTGCAGATGGTACCATCAATATTGTTAAACCGAATGGTACAAACGTATGGTTAAATAATTAAAATTAGAGAAGAGGGTGCCCCTAAAGCCAAGGAGTCAGACCCACAACACACTATATCTAGCCGGATTTGAGTTTCAAGTAATCTAGATGTAGTGCTGCGTGTGGGAGTCGGACCTTTTATGTGGCCCCTCTTTTTGTATTCATTTTTTGGTAGCAATTAGATAATCAACAGACGTGGTAAAGGATATAATAAAAAAAAGCTAGGCTTTACAAAGAAGATGATTTCTGTAATGTACAGGGTCATCTTTTTTAATTCGATTGGTATTTATATGGAGTGTAGGAAGTCAAATAGTTTTTGATTTTCAAGAGATACAAATATTTTAATCTCTGCCGATACAATAAGTAAGTGAATGCGAGCGGAGAGTGAAAGACATGCAAATTCTTCAGAATACAAATCTTCTATTACAAAAGATCAGTGGTCAATCTGGACAGTTAAATATCGGGGATACTTTACAAGTGACAATAAAAGAACGGTTAAATGACAAAGAAGCTATTATCTCTATGAATGGGAAACAATTTACTGTGAAATTTGAAGGAGAGATCCCGAGTAAAGATCGTATTTCTATTGAAATTTCCGGAAAGTCTCGTGAAGGTCAATTACTTGTAAAAGTTACAGATCGACATGCAAAGGAGACGGTTATCCAGCAAGGAAAGCCCGGAAATACCCAAGAACAACCTAAACAGCCAGTGAGTGAAGCTGTCAAAGAGTTTACAAACAAAGGAATTACTGTCACGAAAGAAAATCTGACTTCTATTAAAAAATATTTGAAAAGTGACAATGGAACGATCGAACAGAAGATGGAGACCTTAAGGATAATGGCAGAAAAACAAATCCCATTAACGGATATGAATTTGAAATCTGTTCATGAGGCATTACATGGTACGTCTATTTCCGATGCAGTATTATCAATTTTGGGTGAAATGGCTGCCTCAGTGCAAGAGAAGGTGCTTCAAACCAGGAAAGAAGATGTAAAGTCAGATGCTCCTTTAGAAAAGATTCTGTCAAAATTGTTGACTGCTACTCAAATTAATTCAACGCTTAATCAGGATCTTTCATCCAACATTCCGACTTCACTAAGTGAGCAAATGGAGGCCTCTAACCGTAAAAATGAGGTGGGAATGAGTACGGGGATATTTCCAGAAACGCCAGAAATAGAGATAAACGCTCAACCAATTTCTAGCTCAGAAACAGAGAAATATTTAATAAATGAAGCTGTACAGAGTTTGAAATTGGATTCGAAAAATGTCATTGTCAAAGAAATAACAGAAAAATTATCGCAAATGGCCATCGACTTTAAAAAGGTGCGCCAAGAGATTAGCAGAAACTTAGATAATATCACGAAAATTGTTGAAAACCGAAGTAATCAACCAACGAATATCCAACAAATTTTAGAGTCGACCATTCATAAACTGGATAAAGCGATTTTACAGAGTGATTTCCTTTTATATGCTGATATGGGTACAGAAAAGAAGTTGCTATCAGCGAGCTCTCAATTAACGGAAGCAAAGAGGTTTCTCGAAAAAGGTGAAATCGCTAAGGCAAATCAAATGGTTAAAGAAGTGAAAGCAAATGTTGAAGCGATTATTTTCAAACCTTCTGAAGTGAAAATGAAGCATTTTATTACGGAAAAAAACCAAGGTGAAACTCTAACTTCTGCCAAGCAAGTATCTACATTGATGCAGCAAACTATTCAACCGTTTACTGAAGGTTCGTCATCAAGAAATGTATATGAAATGGTTCGCAAGCTTGGGTTAACGCATGAAACAGAAACGGCTGTTTCGTTGATGACCAAATCTGATAATCAAGACCAGGGTCAAAATAATGAGAATTTGAAAGCAGCCTTGTTGCGTGTCATGCGGGGAGAAGATGTCAAACCGCATATCCAGCAGCAGGCAGAGCAGGCTGTTAATCAGATTACTGGGCAACAATTGCTTAATAAACAGGATTCTTCTGGACTACAAAATTTATTTTTTCAGCTGCCCTATTTAATGGATAAGCAAGTCGAGAATGTGAAGATTTATATTAATTCACGTAAAAATGGCGAGAAGGTAGATTGGGAGAATTGCAGTTTGATTTTTTCACTTGAAACGAAGAAACTAGGGGAAATCGGAGTTGTTTTGACAGCGGCAAATCGAAATGTAAGTCTTACTTTTAAGAGTGATCAAGAAGAACTACAAACTATTATTGGAAGTATGACAGAGATTACGAAAGAACGTTTTGGAGAAATTGGTTATCAGCTGAATTCAATCGGAGTTAAACCAACCGGCCTCAAGGAAGAGGACAAAGTGGTCAAGCCAATTGTTAAACCGCAAAGCCATGAAGGATTGCAGCCAGAGAAAGGTTTTGATTTTTCGATATGAGAAATGCCCATTATTTTAATCCGAAAAAAAGTCGGACAATGAATGGCCCAACAGCTGCGGTGATTAAATATGATACCAATCAGGATGCAGCTCCAACTGTCATTGCGCAAGGATCCGGTCAGGTTGCAAAAAAAATTATGGAGCTTGCACAACAAAATAATATTCAAATACAAGAAGATGAATCATTGATCAGCACGCTGTTGAATATCGATCTTGGGGAATCCGTTCCGCCGCAGCTTTATGCAGCGATCGCTGAGATTTTGATTCTATTAGAAGAAATAGAGAAAAAATATTAGACTGGCTTATGAGACTATTAATTAAAAAAGGTGATGTACATGGAAGTTCAACGAGTGGCAAGAACCTCACCTTCTAAGCTGATAGCAGCGGAGGAAGTAGCGAAAGGTTCGATTCAGTTCCAATCCGTTTTGGATAAGAGACGTACTGATATGAATTATGAACGGTTAACGAAGAAAGTTGCGGAGCTTGAAGTACAAGGGCAAAAGCTCGCAGAAAACAGCACCGTTGATAATCTTCGTAAATATAAAAGGATGATTAAAGATTTCATGGAAGATGCGGTTAAGAACGGGCTAGAGCTTCAGGAACAGCGCGGTTTTAATCATAGAGGTTCGACGAAAGTTTATAAGCTTGTTAAAGAAGTGGACAAGAAAGTGATTGAACTGACAAACGAAGTGCTTGATAAAGAGAAAAATGGATCGAATATCCTGAACCTAGTCGGTGAAATTAAAGGACTGTTAATCAATATTTATACGTAACTCTGCCTTGAATAGAGCAGGGTTTTCTTTTGTTCATTATCTATCAATAAAACCTAAATTATCTCAAGTTCTCTCCGATATATATGATAACTATACGAATATTGGAGGCAAATGCGATGTTGGAGAGCCTTTCTACGAATGTCCTTTCCTCGCAACTTAGAACAGCCATCTCAGAAGGAGTCAGTGCTTACTATCAAAGAGAAATAGATACGATTACTTATAGTGAAAAGGGAGCGAATGACCCGTCTAAAAAGCAAGTACTGGACGTTGTAGAAAGTCTCAATAAATTTCTGCAGCCGACTTATACTTCTGTCCGGTTTGAGTTTCATGAAAAATTAAATGAGTATTATGTAAAAGTTGTGGATGATGACACAGACGAAACCGTTCGCGAAATCCCATCAAAAAAACTATTGGACTTCTATGCGGCTATGACGGAATTTGTTGGTATTATGGTAGACGAAAAAATATAAGCAGGTGATGAATAATGGTACGAGTTAGTGGACTAGCAAGTGGAATGGATATTGATGAACTCGTTAAGAGTATGATGCAGGCGGCACGTGTGCCGATGGATAAATTAACGCAAAAGAAAACCTATTCGGAATGGCAGCGGGATGATTATCGTTCGATGAATACAGCATTGCTCGAGCTAGATACGCTTATTCGTGATGGAGTTGGGATGCAGAAATCGTTTATTAAGAAAACAGTGACGGTTTCTAATCCAGATGCCTTATCGATAAAAAACATAAATGCTACCTCAAATTTTTCTGGAACAATAGAGGTAACAAATTTGGCAAAGGCTGCAAATATGATCAGTACCGTAAAGGCAGGCATTAAAGATCCTAAAGAGACACTTAGTGGAACCTTTGTCAATAAATCAATAACAATTAGGGCAATTAATAAGGATGGAGTCCTAGAAACATCTAAACCAATTACATTTGAAGCTACGGATACATTGGATAGCTTTATAGCTAAAATTAATAGTCAATCCAATGTTACAGCATTCTATGACAAAGATTCAGAAAAATTCTCTTTTATCGCAAAAAACACAGGTGATGGAGGTATTGTTTTATCAGGGGATGAAATCGTTAATGATCTTCTGAAAATGGGTAATAATGTACAAGAAACCTCCGGTGTGGATGCAAAAATAAAATATAACGGCTTGGAAATCACCCGTTCTTCCAACACCTTCACGATTAACGGTGCGGAAATTACCTTGAAAAAGGCGTCTACTGATCCAGTCACCTTCTCTTCAACAGCCGACGTCGACGTAATCCTAGATACAGTCACGAAATTTGTGACTAAGTATAATGAAGTTATTGCAAAAATTAAAGATAAAACAGGTGAATCTAAATATCGAAGCTTCACTCCTTTAACTGCGGAGCAAAAAAAAGCAATGACTGAGGATGAAGTCAAGCTTTGGGAAGAAAAAGCGAAGAGCGGGACACTAAAGAATGATTCTACCCTCAAGAGCTTGTTAACTACAATGAGGTCTTCCCTTTATACATCTGTTAGCGGATTGAATGGAACGGATTCTTTAAGCAAGCTTGGAATTACAACTACAAGTAATTATCTAGATGGCGGGAAATTAACGATTGACGAAGATAAACTTCGTGCTGCAATTTCTGAAGATCCAAATGCTATTTATGATTTGTTTATGAAGGAAGGTAGTAAAAAGGACGGTAGTGAAACAGGAGAAATGGGTATAGCTCGTCGATTAAGAGCAAATCTTAAGGCATCTATGGCAACAATTACTGAACAAGCGGGTAAAGCTGGTTCCCTAAACAATAATTTTACTATTGGTAAGTCACTTAATAGTTTAGAAACAAGAATCTCAGCATTTGAAGTGAAATTAACGAAACTAGAAACACGTTACTATAATCAATTCACCGCCATGGAAAAAGCAATTCAAAGAGCGAACAGTCAAAGTGCTTCGTTATCGCAATATTTTAGTTAAGAGAAGTAAGAAAGGAAGAGTGTACACATGGCCATAAATAATCCATACCAATCCTATCAACAAAATTCTGTGAATACAGCGTCTCCAGGTGAACTGACTTTAATGTTGTATAATGGCTGCTTGAAGTTCATGATGCTTGGGAAGAAGGCGATTGAAGAAGGCAATATTGAAGAAAAAAATAAGAACCTCCTAAAGGCACAAAATATCATCCATGAATTAATGGTCACATTAAATATGGATGTTGCTGTCTCCAAGGATATGATGACTCTCTACGACTTCATGCATCGTCGCCTTGTTGAAGGGAATATGAAAAATGATCTTGTGGCGATAGAAGAAGTTGAGGGACTGGTTAAGGAATTCCGAGATACGTGGAAAGAAGCGATTCAAATGAATCGAAAAAAACAATTTACGCAAAGTGGGCAGGTTTAATGTCGCTTCAGAAATTCAGTGACATCACGGTCGAGCTGCTTGACGTATTGACTAATCGAACAACGGATGAGCGTAGTGATCGTATTAATAGAATTGTGGAGTTACTTGATCTGCGTGAAGTATTACTTCAAAGCATTCAGCCACCGTTCTCTGAGGAAGAACAGGTACTAGGTCGCCAGGTTGTTGAACTCAATTACAAGGTGGATGAATGGTTACTGTTGCAAAAGAAAGACATTCAGCGAGATATCAAACAGTTGAATGAAAAGAAGCAGACTTCGAACAAGTATACGAATCCTTATGATAAGCTCTCAATTGATGGAGTTTTTTATGATAAAAAAAATTAAGAAATGATAGAGGAAGGGTCTTCGGTTAGCCGAAGACCCTTTCATTGTATCGGGGTGACAGGCACCTTCCAGAAAAAAGTGAAATGGTATTTTAGAGTCGAAAGTGGTAGTAACGTGATGAATAGTGGTTTTGATACTGAATCTAGAATTAGATGTGTTGAATGTAATCTCAGTAAAAAATTCAAAATAGGTAAACTTAAATATTAAGGAAGAAAGAAGAATCGTAGTATTTGCTAAACAAGAAGCAAGGATTATTGATGTAAGAGAGACTGTATTAGACGCAATGCACAGTCATTCTACGATTTTGAAAGCACATCTGGTTCTTGCGGAAGAATAAACCGGATGTATGTATAGTCATTCTTCCTTATAAAATCGTTCTCCAGTTTCCGGATGATAGTACACGACCAGCCTTTTTTTCGTTGTTGGATCTATGGACACTTCTTTCGTGCGGATAAAGCCGTCAGGGACCTTATTTCCGTGTTTTGTTTTGAAGCGGCGATCCCAGATGAACCAGGAGCCAATAATGATAATCACGGTAATGATTAATTGCACACCATAAAAGCCGAGAACCCATTCCATTTGCTTTATTCCCGTTCTGCGATTACGGCTGTTCCGTAAGCAACAATTTCACTCATGTTTTGGCCGATTTCACCAGAATCAAAGCGCATCATAATAATGGCATTTGCCCCCATCACTTTTGCATTTTCCACCATCCGATCCATCGCCTGCTTTCGAGCATCTTCAAGCATTTCTGTATATTGGCTAATTTCTCCGCCCACGAGTCCTTTCAAAGAAGCGACGATATCTTTTCCAAGGCCTCGAGCTCTTACTGTTAATCCGAAAACAGGGCCTATAATTTCTGTTACTTTGTAGTTAGCGATATTTTCTGTTGTTACGATAATCATATAGATTTCACTCCATTCAAGAAAAGTTTCATACGTAATACCCTTATTCTACATCTTTCTTCATATGCCTGCTATTTTTATGTTGGCTACTGTTTTTAAACCACCACCCAAGAAAAAGAAACTAGAATAGGTGGTTTGTAGGGGAATTCATATATTATAAGCGAAGAAATATCCATTAACGTGCTACTGCTTACCTACATAGAACTAGGTTGTAATGTACTTAAGTCAGAATGATTAAAAATAGTTTCGGGTGAGAAAAAAGTGTTGGTTATAAAGAACTATTCAGAATATATTTGAAGTGCCTTTATATGATGTAGTAGGGGGTGTTTTTTTTATGGGGATAAAATTGATTAAGATCGGTGTCGTGTATTTTTTGATTGGCATTTTTTTCGGGTTGTACATGTCTGCAGCACACGTTTTTACATTAACAACCGTCCATGTTCATCTTAATATGTTAGGATGGATGTCGCTTTCACTAGTTGGTATTTTTTATTATCTTTTTCCTCATCTTGCTAAAACAAAATCGGCAAAGATTCACTTCTGGATGCATAATATCGGCTTGCCAATTATGATGGTTTGTATTGCATTGGCTATTTATGGAGTAGGTGGAGAAGTCTTTTTTCCTATTGCTACTATTGGGGGAGTTCTCACGGTAATAGGGATTTGCTTCTTTGGCTATAATGTGCTGAAACATTTAAAGGTGGAAGAGTAAGAAATTTATACCTCATTTAAAAATTTACTGTCATCAAGAGGCACTTCCGCGAGGGATATCTTTAGATCATACAATAGTTGATCAGTTTGCCAATGAAGGCTAGCTTCTTTGTTGGCTTTTTGTTTTGTAAATGTCACGTAATCATCATGAAAGCCCCCTTTTGGTTTAAGGGAGCTACAGCTATTACATCGTTTCTCTTTGATTTGCTTTGAGCAGATCACGAATTTCCGTCAATAGTTCTTCTTCTTTTGTTAATGATGGTGAAGCTTCTTCGACTTTTTCCTTACGTGTATAAAGTTTGTTAAACAGCTTAATAAATAGGAAGATCGAAAAAGCTACAATGAGAAAATCAACAATCGTTTGAATAAACATGCCATACTTTACAACTTTAAAAGATAAGTTTGAGAAGTCGATTCCGCCAAGCAGAAGACCAATCAACGGCATGATGATGTCATTTACGAGTGAAGTAACAATTTTACCGAAAGCTGCACCGAGAATAACCCCGATTGCCAGGTCAATCACATTCCCACGCATCGCAAATTCTTTAAATTCCTTAATCATTCTGGACAACTCCTTATTAAAAGAATAAAAAAAATATACCATGTTTCGTACGATGAAAACATGATAATGGTGAAACTAGTTAATAAGACATATTTTTATTAGGTATCTTTAGTAAAAATCACACTGCTGTTTTTATAAAACGTTTTAGCAAACGCATGTTAGTTTTTAATAGGAAAAATAGAAAGAAGCCATTCAAATGAACTGAAAAAAACAGTTTATTATACAAAGAGGGTAGAAAATGTGCCTTGAAACAGTCCATGAAATTACAGTCGAGCCTCTATTCGTATTAAACGGTCATGGATTAGAAGAACGGGACGCTAAAATCAAGGGGGGGATGGCTTCATCATATCAAACCACCCCTCACCGAGGAAGAACGGCAATTAGGTCGCAAAGTTGTCATTCTAAATCAGCAGGTCGATGAGTTATTATTTTTGAAAAAACCATCTATTGAGCGAGATATCAAACAGCTGAATGAAAAGAAGCACACGTCAGTTAGGTTCTTAAGAGAATCCCTTAGTTGATGGAGTTTTTCACGACAAAGAAATTAAGATATCAATAAAGAAAGGGTCTTCGGTTTCACAGAGGCCCCTTTTGTTTATTGATATGTATGTTACGAATGATAGCTGAATGCTTTTAAGTGTCAGCTGACGATAATCATCATTTACTTACACAATACTACTAGGCTCGTACAGAAACTAGATTCGGTTTTACCGCTAATAAGGAGTTTTTACATTGTTGGCAATCAATTTTTGTGAGTGGCTTAAATTTAATGTTTCTTCGATCTTTTCTGTTTTGTTCAAAATAGCAGTATTGTATATGGCACTCACAATACTTCTGCGATTTTACTAGATGAACTTTACCATCTATTTCTACAGTTGGCACATATAATTGATTCATCATTTTCTTAGACGCTTCCATCTTCCATGTCTGTTCCTCTCAATATTTGATCCTTTCGATTTGCGAGAAATTTGCTGAATTATATAGGTCGAGTCATTCTTGATCTTACCTTCAAATATAGCTAGATCCATATTAGCACCTCTTTTAAATTAAATTAGAAAGTACATTCCATGTTTTGTTAAATAGTAAAAATATGTAAATCTATTACAATATATACCTTTTCAAACAATATTAGTTACTATATACCTTATTATCATATATTTCAATAGTGGTATAAATATATAGAATTATCTAATTTTTTTGATGCTCTTCAGTGTTAATTTAACGTAAAGATTGTTATAATAAAGATGGATACGAACCCCACTACTCATCCAATTTTCTAAAGTTTCTTCACGAACTTAGCAAAACGATTTGTTTGTGAAGGGAATGCATAGGGTATCGTAGAACTATATAGTGTAGAACTATATAGTATAGTTTTTAGAAGGAGGACTCACTTTATGGAATATAATATTCGTGGTGAAAACATTGAGGTAACTCCAGCAATACGGGAATATGTAGAGAAAAAGATTGGAAAATTGGAACGGTATTTTAGCCATTCACCAGATGCAACGGCAATGGTGAATTTACGAGTGAATCACAATACCTCTAAAGTGGAAGTAACGATCCCGATGACGAATTTAGTGCTTCGCGCAGAAGAGGATAATGCTGATATGTATGCAGCGATTGACCTGATTACTGACAAATTGGAGCGGCAAATCCGTAAACATAAAACAAAAGTAAACCGAAAATTCCGTGGTACAAGTACGAACGCAACCGATGTTTTTCCAGTATTTTTAGAAAGTGGCACAACACCGATTGAAGAAGACGAACTAGAGTTAGAGGTTGTCCGTAACAAGCGTTTTGACTTGAAACCAATGGATAGTGAAGAAGCAATCCTGCAAATGAATATGCTTGGTCATAGCTTTTTCGTTTATACGAATTCAGATACAAATTCGACAAATGTTGTGTACCGTCGTAAGGATGGACGCTATGGTTTGATTGAACCAAGCTAATAATAAATTATAAAAGACCTGATTCTTTCTTAAGAGAGAGTCAGGTCTTTTCTGTTCAAATGGTTAAATATGATTCTTTGCTTAAGGCATCAGCTGTTCGAGATCAGAAGTTGGTACTTTTTGTTTTTTAGGTAACTTCACAAACATAGAAAATGTTCTGTATAATATAAAAGGTAAATACGAGATGAGGGCCAATCGTGATAATGGATTTTTTTGCATCATCCATATGCTTCACAAGGGAGTACATTTATTGAAAAAATGGAATGGGGGCAGCATCTTAGCCTCTTACAGCAATGAGTGTTGTTTGGCCAACGTCAAATGAAATTGATGCGATGCCTTTGCGGCTTGGAAGATAGATTAGTAGAAATAGGTGAAGGTTATGAAGCAATTACATATTTTTATGGCTTTTTTTAGAGTAGGGATGCTTGGATTTGGCGGTGGTCCCGCAGCCATTCCGCTTGTGCAAAAAGAGGTAGTAGAGAAATATAAATGGATGAATAATGAAGACTTTGGTGATATCTTGGCACTCGGAAATGCACTTCCTGGTCCGATTGCGCCTAAGCTTGCAGGGTATATTGGTTACCGTGTTGGCGGCATTTGGGGCTTGTTGAACGGAATACTTGCATCGTGCGTTCCTACAATTCTCTTAATGATTTTGCTATTAACAAGTTTGAATGCTTATAAAGATCAAACATGGGTCACAGGGATGACAGCAGCGGTCGTTCCAGTTGTCGCTGTGATGCTGCTAACCATGACTGTACAGTTTTTCAAAAAATCAGGCTCATCTAGTATGGGGTGGCTGTGGACTATTGTCTTCGTTTTGCTTGGATTTGTGTTCATGCAACTGCTGAATGTGCATCCTGCTATTATTATTATTTCTCTGATTATTGGGGCATTACTTAAGAAAGACCCTGCTTCTAGACCTGATAAGGAGGCAGAAAAGTCATGATTTATTTACAGATTTTCTGGGCGTTTTTCATTTCAGGCATCCTCGGATATGGTGGTGGTCCAGCATCAATTCCGTTAATTGAAAAGGAAGTCGTCGATCGATATGGTTGGTTTACGGTTCATGAATTCAGTGAAATGATTGCAATAGGGAATGCGCTACCTGGCCCGATTGCGACCAAGATGGCCGGTTATATTGGATTTGAGCAGGCAGGTATCCTCGGCGCCGTTGTCGGGGTATTCGCTGCAGTGGCCCCTTCACTCATTTTAATGCTTGGACTGCTCAGTATCTTGATGCGACACAAAGAATCCCCAAGGGTGAAAAGAGTGACGGTCGTCGTACGTCCTATCATCGCTGTGTTGCTAGGAATGATGGCGTATGACTTCTTTTTCACCGCATATGAAGGAATTGGTTGGATTCAGACACTAGTAATTGGTGCGATTAGTTATATGTTACTTGGTAAATTGAATGTGCATCCTGCCTATGTAATCGCTGGTGCTTTAGTATATGGTGCTATTTTTCTTGGATGAAAAAATCCCTTTGATGTTTAGCTCAAAGGGGTTTTTCGTTATGATCATATTAATAAATATATTGTGTATATACGTTTTTTTAAAAGCAAAAAACGTATCGCTAGAAAGAAGTGCTTCATTTAGTAGAGTGATAAAGGCCAATGGATTTGTCTCGGTCCCGGGTGAAACTGACGGTACATTGGCGAAATATCTAGACTATATGTCATGAGTATAAAAGGCCGAATTAGCTGACGATAAAAATACTTTAAATGATCTAGTTTCCAACTTATTTATATTTGGACTATGTAGAAGTTAGTCGATCTATGTTGTATATTGTCAAAAAATGAAAAAATATAAGGTAATATTTTTCAATTTAATTTCATAAAGTTACATCAAAAATACAAAAAATTCTGTATAATCAAGAAAAAGGAAGTGCTTACACAGAAAAAGGCAAACCTATTGAAAAGTAGGGACGCAAAGTCACGGGTCTAAGGTAGTGTGCTACGATGGCTGGACTGCCTGAAATACATAGTATTTTAGGAGGGATTGGGTTGGAGGACGTAACAGTTTATGAAGAATGGATCGAGCTAATGATACAAGCTAAGGAACTCGGACTGACGAAAGAGGAAGTCCTTCATTTCTTGGAGCAAAAAGCAAACGAAAATAAAAAAGATGAACCAACCTATCATATGATGTAAAATGTATAACCCCCTTAAACAAACTGGTTTTTTACGAAAGCCCAGTTTGTTTAAGGGGGTTATTTTTTTAGACCGGGCATGGAAACAGGGCTTCAATCTTCTTGCTTTAATTTCCACTTGTTGAATTCAATGAATTCACGGAATTGATCCTTGGATACACCAGATTTCATCGCTTCTTGAACAATGTTCATCCATTCCGCGTCAAGGCCATCTTTGGCTGGCTCATCATATATGAGCGAATCGACAGGAATTTGCAGCACTAAGGCGATTTTTTCAAGAAACTGGATGGATGGATTTGTTTGTAAATTTCTTTCAAGGGAGCTTAAATAGGACTTGGCAACTCCTGCTTTTTCCGCAAGTTCTGTCATGGATATTCTATTTTCTTGTCTCAGTTTTTTTACGCGATCACCGATCATATTATCACACTCCAAAAACTTTTCTGAAGATATTTTTAACTCTGAAGCTGTTAGTATCCATTCTAACAGTTTTCATAGTAGTTAATCTATAAGTTTTCATAATAACGTGAAGTTGTACCCACCCTTTATACATGGTAATATTAAGGGTGCACCTATTTACTATGAAATATAATGGGTAAAATAAAGTGAAACTTCCATCAGTGTTTTTTTCCACTAATGGTTAGTTGAACCAATCGGGGATTTACTTCAAAAAGCGAGGCGACTGCCCAGACCCGATAAGCATAAGATGGAATACGGCGTGGCGTAGTTTGCCACAGAGTATTACAGCTTATGACCTCGAGGGACTAGGAGCCGCAGCTAGATTCGGCTGTTTATCCCCACCTTATTTTTTCTTGATTCTTTCACAAAAATTGTGTTGGGGTATTACAGCCTGTTAAACCGGGATATCCGTTAATTTAATCTTATGAATCCTAAGTTCTTTTTACTTTTTTGATAAAGACTTCTATATAAAGAGGAGCGTTTTTGAATGCTTAATATTTTAAATAAAGTGTTTGACCCGAATAAACGAGAAGTGAAGCGTCTTGAGAAGCTGGCCGATCAAATTGAGATGCTGGCGGATGAAACAGCTTCTTTATCAGATGATCAACTGCGTGGAAAAACAGAAGAATTCAAAGAGCGGTACCAAAAAGGAGAAACGGTCGATGATTTGCTTATCGAGGCATTCGCGACGATTCGTGAAGGGGCGAGACGAGCGTTAGGGATGTATCCATTCCGCGTCCAGCTAATGGGGGGGATTTCCCTTCATGACGGGAATATTTCCGAGATGAAAACCGGGGAAGGTAAAACGTTGACTTCCACTCTTCCTGTTTATCTGAACGCGATTACTGGGAAAGGTGTTCATGTCGTTACAGTCAATGAATACTTGGCAAGTCGTGATGCAGAAGAAATGGGTAAGCTCTATGAGTTCATGGGCTTGACGGTTGGTTTGAATATAAATGGTATGTCGAAAGAAGAAAAACAAGAAGCGTACAATGCAGATATTACGTATAGCACGAATAATGAGCTTGGCTTCGATTATTTACGTGATAATATGGTTCTTTATAAAGAGCAAATGGTGCAGCGTCCTTTGCATTTTTCTGTCATTGATGAAGTGGACTCGATCCTGATTGATGAAGCTCGTACACCATTAATTATTTCAGGTTCGGCACAAAAATCAGCTCAGTTATATATTCAAGCGAATGCATTCGTACGCACGCTAACTGTGGAAAAGGATTATACGTATGATGAAAAAACAAAAGGGGTTCAGTTGACAGAAGAGGGGATTAATCGCTCTGAGAAGGCTTTTAATATTGAAAATTTATTCGACATTAACCATGTTGTGTTGAACCATCATATTAATCAAGCTTTAAAAGCCCATGCTAGTATGCATCTTGATGTCGACTATGTCGTGCAAGAAGGCGAAATTGTCATCGTTGACCAATTCACTGGACGGTTGATGAAAGGACGCCGTTATAGTGATGGACTCCATCAGGCCATTGAAGCGAAAGAAGGTCTGGAGATTCAAAATGAAAGCATGACACTTGCGACGATTACGTTCCAAAACTATTTCCGGATGTATGAAAAGCTTTCCGGAATGACGGGTACAGCCAAAACGGAGGAAGAAGAATTCCGTAATATCTATAATATGAATGTAATCGTGATTCCAACGAATCGTGAAATTGTTCGGGATGACCGCGCTGATTTAATTTATGCATCTATGGATGGTAAATTCCGTGCCGTAGTTGAAGAGATTGCAAAGTGCCATACAGCGGGGCAACCTGTTCTAGTTGGTACAGTAGCGATTGAAACGTCTGAAATTATTTCAAAGTATTTATCAAGAAAAGGGATTCCGCATAATGTGTTGAATGCGAAAAACCATGGCCGAGAAGCGGAAATCATTGCCGGTGCTGGTGAACAAGGTGCCGTGACAATTGCAACGAATATGGCTGGTCGTGGTACGGATATCAAGCTTGGTGAAGGTGTGAAAGAACTGGGCGGTCTTGTGGTGCTCGGTACGGAGCGACACGAAAGTAGACGGATTGATAACCAGCTTCGCGGACGTTCTGGTCGTCAAGGGGATCCAGGTATGACGCAGTTCTATCTTTCTATGGAAGATGAATTGATGCGCCGCTTTGGGTCAGATAATATGAAAGCGATGATGGCACGACTTGGGATGGACGATACACAGCCCATCCAAAGTAAGATGGTATCCCGTGCTGTGGAATCCGCTCAGAAACGCGTTGAAGGGAATAACTTCGATGCACGTAAACAGCTTCTTCAATATGATGATGTGCTACGTCAACAACGTGAAATCATTTATAAGCAACGTTTTGATGTTTTGGATAGTGAGAATTTACGCGATATCGCTGAAAACATGCTTGAAGCGAGTATTCATCGTAATGTGGCCCTTTTTGCACCAGGTACGGACGGTGAAAATTGGAATTATCAAGGCTTACTCGATTATGCCCAGGGCAATCTGTTCGATGAGGGTGAAGTAACAGAAGCTGATCTAAATGGAAAAGATGAAGCTGAAGTAGCGGATTACATGCTTGCGAAAGTGAAAGAACAGTATGATATTAAAGAAGAGCAATTGTCATCTGAACAAATGCGTGAGTTTGAAAAGGTAATCGTCTTGCGTGCAGTTGACAGTAAATGGATGAATCATATTGATGCGATGGAACAATTGCGTCAAGGAATCCATCTTCGTGCATATGGTCAAATTGATCCATTACGCGAATATCAGCAGGAAGGCTTTGCGATGTTCGAGGAAATGGTGATGGCCATTGAAGATGACGTTGCGAAATATATTATGAAGTCAGAAATCCGCAATAATCTGGAGCGTCAGGAAGTCATTAAAGGACATGCTGTCAATCCAAAAGAAGGCTCAGAAAAGGTTAAGAAAAAGCCACTTCGTAAATCGCCTGAAATCGGAAGAAATGATCCATGTCCATGCGGAAGCGGTAAAAAGTATAAAAACTGTCACGGGAATGTAGAGTAAATAGGCTAGAAGAAGAGGTCGGTTTAGTCCAGGGTTTACCGCCTCTTTTTTTTATTTGAACAAGTAACAAGAGAGAAACTTGAAATACAATTTGCGAATCTGTCCTTTTTTGCATATAGTTGTAGAGACTGATTACGTTTTTTGAAAATAATTAAGAGGTGAATTGCATGGAATTAGCAGATATCAGACATGAGCTTGAGAATACAGCTAAGAAATTAGCGGACTTTAGGGGGTCTCTTTGACTTAGAAGAGAAGGAAGCCCGTATTGCTGAATTAGATAATATTATGAGCGATCCAGAGTTTTGGAACAATCAACAAAAGGCACAAGTCGTCATTAATGAAGCAAATGGATTGAAGGAGCAGGTCAATCAATTGGCAGAGCTCAATGATTCGTATGAAAATCTTGAACTAACCTATGAGCTTGTGAAAGAAGAACACGACGATGAGCTACTAGCAGACCTTGAAGTGGAAATCGTCGAGCTTTCTAAACAAATGAATGAATATGAACTTCAGCTGTTACTAAGTGAAGAATATGATAAAAATAATGCCATTCTTGAACTTCATCCAGGAGCTGGTGGTACCGAATCTCAGGACTGGGGTTCTATGCTTTTGCGTATGTATACGCGTTGGGGTGAAAAAAGAGGCTTTAAGGTAGAAACAATCGACTATCTACCTGGAGACGAAGCTGGTATTAAAAGTGTGACTCTTCTTTTCAAAGGGCATAATGCTTATGGCTATTTGAAAGCGGAAAAAGGGGTTCACCGTCTTGTCCGTATTTCTCCTTTCGATTCATCTGGCCGTCGTCACACTTCCTTTGTTTCTTGTGAAGTGATGCCGGAATTTGATGACACCATTGAAATAGAAATTCGTACAGAAGATTTAAAAGTTGATACGTATCGTGCAACTGGTGCTGGTGGTCAGCATATTAATACGACGGACTCTGCTGTTAGGATTACACATATCCCAACAGGTGTTGTAGTCACATGTCAATCTGAACGTTCACAAATCAAAAACCGTGCTCAAGCGATGAATTTCCTAAAAGCAAAACTATATCAACGCGAAATCGAACAGCAACAAGCTGAATTGGATGAAATTCGCGGCGAACAAAAAGAAATTGGCTGGGGAAGCCAAATCCGATCTTACGTATTCCACCCATACTCCATGGTGAAAGATCACCGTACAAGTACGGAAACTGGAAACGTGCAAGCGGTCATGGATGGCGATATCAACGCCTTCATTGATGCCTATCTGCGTTCAAAATTATAAGTTTGAGTAAGTGATGGTCCATTGAACAGTGAAAACTGTTTAGTGGGCCTGTTTTTTTTGAAGTATTAACCAACCCCCTTGAACATAGTCCTCTCCGCTTAGGTGCTCCCGTAGGTTTCGTACAATAATTTATCCCGGTTTAACAGGCTGTAATACCCCCACCTCAATTTTTGCGAGAGAATCAAGAAAAAATAAGGTGGGGATAAACAGCCGAATCTAGCTGCGGCTCCTAGCCCCTCGAGGTCATAAGCTGTAATACTCTGTGGCAAACTACGCCACGCCGCATTCCATCTTATGCTTGTCGGGTCTGGGCAGTTGCCTCGCTTTTTGAAGTAAATCCCCGATTGGTGAGATACAGTGAAACTACCGCTATGCTCTTCAGCGGTTTAGTTGAGGCCCACAGGACGTGGGTCACACAGACGTTGCCGCAGGACGCGGCGCACTTAGTCTGTGATTCATTGATTCGGGTTCGTACTGTCGATTGATCGAAGCGAATGCGAAGGTCTTAGCGACAGTAGAACGGGACTAACCCCCACTGAGGGAAGTTTCACTTTATTGTTTCTTTAATTTTGGCATGTAGTTCTGTTCTGCAATGCCAAGAATTTAGCTAGTATTTCCGAAGCGCTCATATAATTCTCGAAAAAAGAGATAAGAACTCAGCACGAATAGTGAAATCTAATGATTAATTTACTTGGCATGGTAAAAACTAATAAAGATCTGCAGCGAATTCCCGCTCTTTCTCGCTTTATCGGAGTACCATTTACAGGGGTTAGACCCCGGTGCTATACTACTTTGAACGATTTGTATCGTGATGAACAAGCGTGGACAAAGAGGGTGAAGGGAGTACCTGATAAATGAGAAAAAGATATCGAGAACCGAAGCATCCGGTGATTGAGAAGTTGAGTGAGTATGGTCTTGTAATCGTTGGGGCAGCCATCATAGCGATTACATTTAACGTCTTTCTTTTGCCAAATCAAATTGCATCGGGTGGGGTCAGTGGAATTAGTACGATCTTGACTGGGACGCTCGGCTGGGAGCCAGCGTATGTACAGTGGGCCTTTAATATTCCGTTGTTTATCAGTGGTTTGCTGTTGTTAGGCATGCAGTTTGGGGCAAAGTCATTAGTTGGAACATTGATTTTACCATTTATTGTTTTTCTAACAAGGGATTGGGATCCGTGGACACAGGATGCCCTACTCGGTTCGATTTGCGGTGGGATTGGGGTCGGTTTAGGTCTTGGCATTGTTTTTAGAGGTAAGGCTTCAACGGGCGGTACAGATCTTGCTGCACAGATTATCCATAAATATACGAATTTTTCCTTAGGTACCTGTGTGGCGCTTATTGATGGATTCATTGTGCTAAGTGCAGCAATTGTTTTTGACATTGAAAAAGGGTTGTATGCGTTAATTGGGTTGTACGTGACGAGTAAAACGATTGATTTAGTTCAAGTTGGTGTTGGCCGTTCAAAAATGGCGATGATCATTACGAATCATGACGAAGAAGTGAGACATGAAATTATTCATGGACTTGACCGCGGTGTTACAAGATTATCGGGTCAAGGAGGGTATACGGATGATTCTCGACCAATCCTCATGTGTGTAATTGATCAATCCGAATTCACCAATTTGAAACAATTGGTGAAAGACGTTGATCCGAAAGCCTTTGTGATCGTAATGGATGCTTCGGAGGTGTTAGGGGAGGGTTTTAAACGCGTGTAATACTGGTATAATATAGGTGCGATGGATAATTTAACTAGGGGGCATTATGGTGAATAAAAAATTGATTACATTATTGCTAGGAACGACGCTTGCTCTTTCGGCATGTGGTACATCCAATGATAACGTGAAAAAACCGGCGAATGAAGGCGGAACTACAACAACATCTGCTGGTGAAGCAGATAATATTTATAAAAACAAATGTTCAAGCTGTCATGGTGCGAATCTCGAAGGAGCATTTGGTCCGGAACTTAAGAAAATCGGCTCAACACATTCTAAAGATGAAATTGAAAAGATAATTTTAGAAGGAAAAAGCGGGGGTATGCCAGCTAAACTGATCCAAGGAGATCAAGCTGCACTGGTAGCGAAATGGCTTTCTGAAAAAAAATAAGAACATGATCAACGACGTCTTGCATAAGTGCAGGGCGTTTTGTTGTCAAAAGCAATCCATTTAGCAGATAAAATTGGAAATTTACATTGAAATGAAACTGTAACATTTTTTTTTCGGATTTGACAAACTTTGATGGTATAATGGCTTTTGTACAGTAGCAGGATTGATTCCTGTTATTTTTTCGGTTTTTTTCACAAAAATTGTCGAAATGAAGCGAGAGAAACACGTCCATAGATTCATAAGTTTTCTGGAAATAAAAAGCTAGTTAGGTGGTTATTTATATGATAGAAATGACAGACGTCTATAAAACGTATTCGAACGGTGTCGTTGCTATAAATGGAATCAACGTTAAAATAAAAGCTGGTGAATTTGTTTATGTAGTAGGTCCTAGTGGTGCGGGGAAATCTACTTTTATCAAAATGATGTATCGGGAGGAGTCTCCGACAACTGGAAATATTGTTGTGAATGGAGTGAGCTTGCCGAAGATTAGAAATACAAAGGTACCGCTTTTCCGTCGTAATATCGGCGTCGTGTTTCAAGATTTCAAGCTACTGCCGACATTGACGGTTTACGAAAATGTTGCGTTTGCGATGGAAGTTATTGAGAAGACTCCAGATGAAATTAAAAAGCGAGTAATGGAAGTATTGAATCTTGTTGGGTTGAAGCATAAAGTCCGGATGCTACCTACTGAACTGTCAGGCGGGGAGCAACAGCGTGTCTCCATTGCCCGTTCAATCGTCAACTCGCCAATGGTCGTGATTGCTGATGAGCCGACAGGAAACCTTGACCCGGAAACCTCATGGGAAATTATGAATATTTTTGACGAAATAAATAAAAGTGGTACAACCATTGTTATGGCGACCCACAACAAAGACATTGTTAATAATCTTAAACATCGTGTAATCGCCATTGAAAATGGCAAAATTGCCCGCGATGATTTGCGAGGTGAATACGGCTATGAAGCTTAATACATTGAAACGACACTTTCGAGAGAGCGGTAAAAGTTTAGTCAGAAATGGCTGGATGACTTTTGCTTCTGTAAGTGCAGTAACGGTAACATTGCTACTAGTTGGTGTGTTTTTTGTCATCATGATGAACTTGAACCACATCGCATCAAATGTAGAGAATGATGTTGAAATACGGGTACATATCGACCCGGCTGCAACGGAAGAAATTCAAAAAACACTTGGAGCGAAAATTAAGAAAATCGCCAAAGTCGATTCTATCGTATATTCTCCAAAGGAAAAAGAACTGACGAATATGATTGAAGGCATGGGGGAGAACGGCGAGGCGTTTAAATTATTTGAACAGGATAATCCGCTTCGTGATGTATTGGTTGTGAAAACGAAAACGCCTCAGGATGTAGGCCAGGTTTCTAAGAAAATTGAAACCTTTGAATATGTTCAGAGCGTCAAATATGGAAAAGAATATGTCGATAATTTATTTAATGTAGTAAATATTGCCCGGAATATTGGTGTCGTATTGATTATCGGATTGTTATTCACGGCGATGTTCCTTATCTCCAATACAATTAAAATTACGATTATAGCAAGAAGAAAAGAAATTGAGATTATGAGATTAGTTGGGGCAACGAATAACTTTATCCGCTGGCCATTCTTCCTTGAAGGTTTATGGCTTGGTGTGTTGGGGTCCATTATTCCAATTGGGTTAATTGGCGTATTCTACTCTAATCTATTTAAATACGTTTCACCGAAAATTAATATTCCATTTTTCGAATTGCTACCATTAAGTCCATTTATTTATCAGATTTCAGCGATTCTTATTCTATTAGGCGGACTAATTGGAATATGGGGCAGCTTGATGTCTGTTCGGAAGTTTTTAAAAGTATAAGTGCGTGTTCAAAAAGCTTGCGAATTTCATCACAGTTTATTAATGACTTTCTGTTAAAACCGCGCAAGTCCTGTGCAAATCCGGTTTGGACCTTATCTAATAGTGCGTGTTCAAAAAGGAGGATAAAAAGAGCCGAGAAGTTCAAGGAGCGATCGTCTCGAGGACCGGAGCGTATGGAGTAATACGTGAGGACCGTAGAGACAGAGCGACGAAGAAATTCGACAGCTATTTTTACCGGACTTTTTGAACATCCTCTAATACGCACCAAAACAGAGAATCCTAGCTAAATAGAGCAAAAGATATCAAAGTCTAAGGGAGAGAAGAAAGGGGAACAGGGAGAGTGCATAGAAATAAAATCATCGCGATGAGTGCAACGATCGTACTAGGGCTTGGGAGTCTCTTGGCTGTACCAAGTGCATATGCAGAATCATTGCAAGATATGAAAGATAAGAAAATAACGATTCAAGAAAAGCGTACGGATGTTCAAACAAATATTAACAAAACAGAAACTAAAATTAAAAATTTACAATCACAGCAGTTGACGGTTGAAGAACAACTAGATCAACTTGAAAAGAATATGACAGCTAATGCGAATAAAATTATCGAGAAGACGGCTGAAATTAATAAAACGAATGCCGAAATTGAGTCATTAAAAGCAGAGATTGTCGTGCTGAAAGATCGAATTGCGAAACGAAATGAGCTTTTGAAGGAACGTGCGGTTTCTTATCAAGAGGGCGGCGGCAATTTGAACTATTTAGAAGTTCTTCTCGGGGCTTCAAGCTTTAGTGAATTTATTGACAGAGTAAGTGCTGTCGCAACAATCGTCGAAGCGGATCAGGATATCATTAAACAGCATGAGCAGGATAAAAAAAGTCTGGAAGAAGCACAATCCGCTGTTGAAAAGAAGAAATCCGATTTAGAAAAAATGCTTGCTGAATTGACAAATATTAAGCAGCAACTTCAAGTACAAAAGAATCAGCAAGAAGTGTTATTAGCAGAACTTCATAAACAAAAAGAGCATGCAGAGCATGATATAGTTGGTTTCGAAGAAGAGGCAGCTAATCTTAAAGCACAGGAAACAGCTGTTGCACAAGCGATTCAGCTTGAACAAAAGCGCCTTGCTGATATGGAAGCGGCGAGAAAGAAAGCGGCGGCAGAAAAAGCAGCAGCAGCTGCGGCTAAGAAAAAGCAAGCTTCAATCTCAAGTTCAAGCTCAAGTTCAGGTTCAAGTTCAAGTTCAAGTTCAAGTTCAAGTTCAAACGCGGCAGTAAGTGCTCCAGCCGTTTCGTCTGGCACGTTTAATCGACCGAGCGCGGGATATGTTTCATCTGGCTTTGGCGGACGTTGGGGGAAATCACATAACGGAATTGATATTGCTGCAAGTGGTACAGTGCCAGTTGTTGCAACAGCAGATGGAGTCGTAATACGTGCGTATACGTCTAGCTCATATGGCAATGTCGTCATGGTTTCACATTCCATCAATGGACAAACTTTTACAAGCCTATATGCACATCTTAACTCGATGAGTGTAAGTGCTGGACAAGTTGTCTCAAAAGGCCAGCAAGTTGGCTATATGGGGAACACTGGTCACTCGTATGGACAACATCTGCATTTCGAACTACATAAAGGTGCTTGGAATGCTGCGAAATCGAATGCTGTGAATCCATTAAACTATCTTTCTATGTAATACAGTAATAATCGAATAAAAAAGCTGAAACGAGGCTGTCCGATAACGAAGGTTCAGATCCCACATCTACTATATATTGTTTATATAGTGTGAGGTCAGACTTTGTTGGACAACCTCGTTTTTTTTGGTGCGCATATCTTGTCCTTTTTTTCATAGATTATGTTATAACCTTTTTTATAGAGAGGGATTGGCTTATATGAAAATGAAGATAGCAAAGAAATGGACCCTTCCTGTAACGATGGTAGCATCATTAACGATCGGGGCAGTTGGGGGAGGATATGTTGCAAATCCAAACAGTGAGGTTCACCAATATTTGTGGGGGAATAAAGCGGAAGATTTAGGGGCTGAGCCGGCAGCCTATGATAACACAGAGTGGGCGAAGGTAGAAAGGGCCTATGATTTAATTTATCAGCAATATGTAGAGGAAGTGGGTGACACCCAATTGGTGGAAGGCGCGATACAGGGAATGCTTTCTACCTTGAAAGATCCGTATACCGTCTATATGGATAAGGAAACGGCAAAGCAATTTGATGAAGCGCTTGATTCATCATTTGATGGGATTGGGACTGAAATAGGAATGGAGAATCATAAAGTAATCATCGTTGCACCTTACAAAGATTCTCCTGCTGATAAGGCCGGGTTGAAGCCGAGAGATCAGATTATTAGCATTGATGGTGACTCGATTGAAGGGCTGGATTTAAATGAAACACGGTTGAAAATTCGCGGTAAAAAAGGGACCGTCGTAAATCTTGAAATTAAGCGCCAAGGTGTCATGAATCCGATCAAGTTAGCCATCACTCGTGACGAAATTCCTCTTGATACGGTTTTTTCAAGTGTGAAAAGTGAGAATGGAAAAAATATTGGCTACATTGAAATCACTTCTTTTTCTCAAGATACAGCCGCTGATTTTAAAGAGCAGTTAAAGGAGCTTGAGAAAGAAAAAATCAGTGGCTTGATTATAGATGTTCGTGGCAATCCAGGCGGTTTTTTGACAAGTGTGGAAAGTATTCTGGGTGAATTGCTTCCGAAAGACAAGCCATATCTACAAATTGAATATCGATCCGGACAAACAAAAGAAGTATTTAGTGGGAATGAAAAGAAAAAAGACTATCCAATCGCTGTATTGACTGACAAGGACAGTGCATCTGCCGCAGAGATTTTGGCTGTCGCTATGCAAGAAGCTGGTGGATATCCGCTCATTGGCGAGACGACCTTCGGGAAAGGCACGGTGCAGAAGGCGATTCCGATGGGGGATGGAAGCAATATTAAAATTACGTTATATAAATGGCTGACGCCAAACGGAAATTGGATACATCAAAAAGGAATCACGCCCACAATCGAAGTGCATCAACCATCCTATTTCAATGTTCATCCATTGACTGCTGAAAAGATATTTAAACGAGATATGAATGATGAACAGATAAAAAACGCCCAAAAAATTCTAACATCATTAGGGTATCCGACGGGCAGAGCGGACGGATATTATGATGAAAAAACCGAAACAGCTGTGAAGGCTTTTCAAAATACCAATGACTTAACTGTAAGTGGCAATATTAATAGTAAAACAGCCGCAGCCTTAGAAAAGGCGGTTGCGAAAAAGAAAAAAGATGAGAAAAATGATTTACAGCTTCGTACCGCTTTAAAATTAATGGCAAGGCATCAATAATGTAAGGGTAGCCCGGCTTCGGTCGGGTTCTTTTTTGTGAGCGGAAAAATAATCGTGACACGCGGGTTTCGTATATAAAATCGGAAATAATGAAAGGTTCATGATGACTTTTCTTCGTATTCATAGGCAGAAGGGCTACATATTTGATAGAATAGGAGAAAGTGTAAAAAAACTTACAAATCTGTTTTCAAATAGACATTTCAGGTTAGAAACCGTTTTTAACATATTATTGGGGAAGATAGAGAGGGTGCGGGTATATTGATAGTAGGTTGGTTAGTTGCTAGTTTGCAAGGGATTGGCATGTTTTTTTTGCATCCTGTTTTTTATGTATCGATTATTCTTAGCCTGTTCGTCGGCTACCTTCGGGTGAAAAGGGAAAGACGTGATTTTACCATTCGAATTAATAGTCTATTTCAGGAACTTCGTCAGCTTTTGCCAATAGGGCTATTAATAGGAGTGCTTCTTTCCATCTTAACGTTAGGATCTGGGGTCGTTATTCCGTTTGCTGCCATTATTTTAATGGGCGCATTTACTATTTTATTGTCATTAACGTTCCAAGTACGTTTGCTTTCCCCAGCCTATATCGTCGGTCTTTCCTTCTTGTCAGTTGTTTTTCTAGCAGGAAGAGAAATTGAATTTCCTATTTTTTCAGAGGCATTTCAGAGTCTTGATCAGCCTGTGTATCCAAGCTTGGCTGTTTTGCTTGGTTTGTTGTTATTGGCTGAAGGTATATTGATTAGTAAAAATGGTAGTAAACAGCCCTCTCCCAATTTGATGGTATCGAAACGTGGGCAAGTGGTTGGTACATATAAAGCGAGAAAAATTTGGCTTCTGCCTTTATTTATCCTTGTTCCAGGAGGCGAGTTAGCAGCACCGATTGACTGGTATCCTGTGTTTTCAATCGGAGAGATTCATTTTACTCCGATTGCGATTCCAGTGTTAATCGGATTTGCTAAAACGATCCAAGGTAGCCTGCCACAAATCGTGATACGAGCACAAGGACGAAAGGTTACTTTTCTTGCTATCATCGTCACAACCATTGCCGTTTTTGGAAACTGGTATCCATACTTGTCCATTGGAGCAGTTGTCCTTGCGATGCTTGGTCGTGAATTGATTCACTATTTTTCAAAGGTGGATGATCGTAAGCTTCCGTTTTATTTTTCCCAAAGCAAGATCGGCGTTAAAATTCTTGGTGTTATTCCACATACGCCAGCGGATAAAATGGGCTTGGAAATGGGAGAGATTATTACGAAAATGAATGGATCACAAGTAAGTAATGAACATGAATTTTACGGGGCATTACAAATAAACCGCGCGCATTGTAAGATGGAAGTTGTCGGACATAACGGGCAAATTCGTTTCATCCAACGCGCACTGTTCGAAGGCGAGCACTACGAGTTGGGGATCCTCTTTATTGAAGAGGGACGAAAAGAGCGTAGCCAAGCGATCTAGAGTTGTAACGGTGCAAAATAACACGGAATGAGAGCAAAGTTTTGCGGAACTAGTTTTATTACTTTCTATCTTAATTCAAATAAAAGAAGAATATACAGTAAAAGTCAGTCATCTATGGGGTTTTTGTTCCTTCATGACTGACTTTTTATTATTTGCAGGAATTAATCATTATAACTAAAAAGGTAGAGGATATTAAATGGAGAAATTACTGAATACACCAATTCCATATGAAGATGAAAGTATGGGGGTACATTTCTAGGCTAACAACTAAGAATAGATATGATCAGACCACATGGATAGGAGAAAAAATTGGAATATACAGTAAACACAAGAAACTGAAGCATATATATATAATTCATCCAGGAGCATTTAGTTTCGAAAGATTTAGTCAACTAATCGGTATATCAAAAGAAATTCTATGGAACTTAACTTTTTATTATAATTTTCAATTGTGGGACGTAAATAACTATCATAATTTCTTTTCACTCAATCAAGGAGTTAACAAATTGAAAAGTAAGCATTGCTCGTTATGTTTGAGATAGATTATTGACTGTATTGTTATATTCATCGTAACCCGTCAGCGATATAAAACGATTCTTGTGCTTCCTCCTTAAGTTTCCTTTTATTTACTATATTTGCCCAATCAGTTCATATTCAGTTCATACATTTGTTGTATGATCTAATTCAGGACAGTTGAACATCAAATTGAAACGAACCTGGAGGAAAGAATATGAATTATCTAAATGGCAATAAAATAATTCCAAATAATGGCGATATGGCCGTTGAAGCGCGTGGCCTTGTCAAGAAGTTCGGCGATTTTCGTGCTGTTGACGGTGTAGATCTTAATGTACGCGCGGGTTCGATCTACGGCGTGCTTGGTCCGAACGGGGCAGGTAAAACGACCACGATCCGAATGTTGGCGACTTTGCTTAGAGCAGACGAGGGTTCGGCACACATCTTTGGGCATAATGTGGCGAAGGAGTCACAGATTGTACGTCAATTGATTGGCATTACGGGTCAGTACGCGTCGGTTGATGAGTCACTTAGTGCGACGGAGAATCTGGTCATCTTCTCTAGACTGCTCGGGTTTGGACGTGCAGAGGCGAAACAAAAGGCAGCGCAGTTATTAGAGGAATTCAGTCTAACGGAAGCGGCGAAACGTCCACTGAAGAATTTCTCCGGTGGCATGCGTCGCAGGCTAGATCTTGCGGCAAGCCTCATTGCCCAGCCTCCGCTCATTTTCCTGGATGAACCTACTACTGGGCTCGATCCTAGGACACGTAATCAAATGTGGGATACGATCCGCCGCTTGGTTGAGTCGGGATCGACTGTATTATTAACAACGCAGTATCTTCAAGAAGCAGATGAACTGGCCGATCGGATTGCGGTGATTGATCATGGCCGCGTTGTTGCAGAAGGTACTGTGAATGAACTAAAGGCGTCCGTTGGTACTTCATCCTTGCAATTAAGCCTCCAGAATCCCCATGATGTCGAAAACGCGCGTCAGAAAGTGGAAGAGGTGCTCAAGGTCCAATCCATTGTTTCACCAGAGGGAGGGAAAATCACGGCCCCGATGGCAGATGCTGACAGAGTCACCGACTTACTTATTGCCTTTCGTCAGTCAGGCATCCAATTAGCCGAGCTAAGTGTGCAGAAACCGACGCTTGACGACGTTTTCCTAACCATCACCGGCAATGATCCTCATGAAGATGCAGCAAATCCATCCAATAAATCACAACAAGCAGGAGGGATAGAGGGATGAAACCAAGTTCCATGACACAAGGTGCTGAGCGTCGTTTGCGTAATAAAACAAGCTTTGGCCAAACAATCCGCAATTCATTAACAATGGCCTATCGAGGCTTGCTCAAAATCAGGCGCACACCTGAGCAATTATTCGATGTAACACTTCAGCCGATTATCTTCACATTGATGTTTACGTATATTTTTGGCGGCGCCATTTCGGGAGATGTCCAAAGTTATTTGCCAGTCATTATCCCCGGTATCCTCGTTCAGACAGTCATTACGACATCTGTCGTTACCGGTACCCAATTACGTGAGGACATGGATAAGGGGGTGTTCGACAGGTTCAAGTCATTGCCCATTGCGCGCATCGCACCACTAGCGGGCGCCCTGCTTGCCGATACAGTTCGATACACGATTGCGACAGTGCTCACGCTCACTATGGGCTATATTATGGGCTATCGACCTGAAGGCGGTCTGGGCTCTGTTGTCATTGCAGCCCTGCTTGTCATTGTGTGCGCTTGGGCCATCAGTTGGATCTTCGCCTTCTTTGGCGTTATTGCACGTACAGCATCAAGCGTACAAGGGATATCGATGATTATATTGTTCCCACTTACATTCCTTTCCAATGCATTTGTTCCAGCAGATACAATGCCCGATTGGCTGCAATGGTTCGTGAAGATTAACCCAATCTCGCATCTCGTTACTGCCGTCAGAGATCTTGCCAATGCCGGAACTGTCGGCTGGGACCTGACTGCCTCTCTTATTGGAGCAGCTGTTATTGTAGCGATCTTCGCACCGATAACAGTTCGGGCATACATGAGACGGACTTAGGAGAAAAAGGTTTAAGATACACGTATTCTCCGGATAATAGGCAAAAGTCCAGGTACACAATCAGCAATTGATCGTGTACCTGGTCTATGTTATAAATTCTTAACCTGCTGTATCTTAATATATAGCACAGTCTGTCGTAATGCTTAGCGGTAAAAGGTGCATAAATCCAATCTTATGCATGTTTTGTCTGTAGATTATTAAGGGGATTTATATAACAATCGGGCTCTTCTTAACTGTTGCCCTCATGCTGTCAATCGTCCTAAAGTGAAAAGACCGAGCGCAATTACTGAACGTCATCTTGATGACAGGCGGTTTTTGGGGCAAAGAATCTCTTGGTCCTTCACGATATTCATGGAGCAGCAATTCTTGGTGGAGTCTGTACGGCCCTCTCAAGGGATTCGTGGTTTGCCGAACTAATAGGAATGAAGATTAAGACATGTAAAGGAGTGAACAACTATGCCGAAAGTATTAATCGTTGATGATGATCCCCATATCCGTGAATTGATTCACATCCTGCTATCCAAAGAAGGGATATTGATTGCAGAAGCAACAGATGGCGAACAAGCATTAGCGATACTTGAAACAGACAAGATCGATCTAATCATTCTTGATATTATGATGCCAAATATGGATGGGTGGACATTTTGTCGTGAGGTAAGAACGTATTATTCTGATTCCATGCCAATTCTAATGGTCACAGCCAAAGGGGAAACAGCTCAAAAGGTAAAAGGCTTCGATCTTGGAACGGATGACTATATGGTGAAGCCATTCGCCGCAGCCGAGCTGATCGCCAGAGTAAAAGCGTTACTCAAGCGTTACCAAATTAACCTCTCTAACCAAATTGAAATAGGAGACATCATCATTGATCGCACCTCTTACAAAATATATTTCAAGGATCATGACCTGACCTTGCCACTTAAAGAATTTGAAATATTATTCATGCTGGCAACACATCAGGATAAGACCTTTTCAAGAGAACAATTGATTGAAGATATTTGGGGATTCGGCTATGAGGGGGATGAGCGAACTGTTGACGTACATATTAAACGTTTGCGACAACGATTTTCCAAAGAAAATTGCCCATTCATCATCACTACCATTCGCGGACTCGGTTATCGTTTGGAGATAAAACATTGAAGATACCTGAAGTAGTGAAGCGTATTTTGGGCTTTATAACGGGCGCTGTATCTTTACTATTATGCTGGTCTCTTGCTTATTGGTTAACATCATTGCTCTATAGAGCCATTCATTGGGCTCCGCCTGAATTCACAAGGCAGCTAGTTACTTCCTTTCTGGGAATGTTCCTGTTTGGTAGTTGCATGTATTATATTTCTAAAATTAAATTCGTGCGAGAGCGCCAAGATAAATTCGTGCATCCAATTATTCAAGCAATGAAAATGATGGCTGAGGGGAACTTCAGTATTGATCTATCCCATTATAGGAATCAATTTAAAGGACGTGAACATCCGTATACGAAGATTATTGATAGTATGAAACATATGGCGGATAGACTCGGTGAAATGGAGGAAATGCGGCAAGAATTCATCTCCAATGTCTCACATGAAATCCAGTCGCCACTGACATCCATTAGCGGATTTGCCCATGCACTAAAGAATGAGCATCTTACCCCTGAAGAACGGAATCACTACTTGGAAATCATTGAAACAGAAAGCAACAGGCTTTCGAAATTAAGTGATAATCTTTTGAAGCTAACGGCGTTGGAGTCTGAATATATCCCCTGCGAACTGAAGGCCTATCGACTGGATCATCAGCTCCGTCGCATCATCCTTGCTAATGAACCACAATGGTCAGAGAAAGAGTTGAACATGGATATTTCACTTGAACCCCTGACGATCATTGCTGATGGGGACCTAATGGAACAAGTATGGATCAATCTACTGCACAATAGCATTAAGTTCACACCGAAAGAAGGTACCATTATGGTTAGAGCATTCGAAACGTCCGATCACCATGTAATTGTAGGAATAACCGACACCGGTATAGGCATGAGTGAGGAAACACGGATGCATCTGTTCGAACGATTCTACAAAGCTGATCCATCGAGAAACCGGAATTCAGGCGGCAATGGCCTCGGTATGCCCATTGTCAAAAAGATAATCGACTTGCACAAAGGCAGGATTCAGGTCAAAAGTGAACTCGGAAAAGGATCTGAAATAACCGTGACGGTTAATCGACCTTTAAGTGATCGAGAGGGCTAATAATACGGGATAAAAATGATGAAAGCTCAGTGATGATGAAGGTCTGTAAACACACTTGGTCAACCGATTCCTTCTGCTGAAATGTTAATGAGTATTCCCGAAATGAAAGATGAACTTCGAAGGCCTATGTTTTTAAATATCTTATTCCGTGAAATGATGAAAAGTAATAGTAATTTGTCATATTTAATTATAATGAAGTGTGAGTATGTAGTTGCAAAAGACGCATCAAAATTTGGTGCGTCTTTTGTGATTGTTAAACTGCTATTCTGAGCAAAAAGATAGATCACCGGAAGCTAAATTTTAACTCGATTCGCTGTGAAAGAGATGCCATTTAGAACTTGTTCTAAACTTATTTCTTAAGGAAAAGTTAAGGAAAGAAATTCATAATGAGTGTATCAAGAGGAAACGAGGAGGAATAAAAATTGGAATTCAAACAAAATTTCATAAAAATTTTACTTATTATGAATCTGGTGATAAGTACATGCGGTGCTATTGGGGTGGGATATGTCGTTTATAAGCAGAGTATACGCCCTGACTTTTCCGAAATGGGATCAAGAGGGGGCAACGATATACTCCCGGGCGATGGCAACCTCCAACAGAAGCAAAATCAATCAGAACAAACTCAATAATGGAAAGGAGAATAGAAAATTGAAAAAGTGGATAATTATTTCGATCGTGATCGTCGTAATTGGAGGAGCGACTGGCTGGTTCTTATTAGGTAAAAAAGATCAGTCTCAAAATGTTGCGGCTGCAGTACAAACAACAACAGCACAAAAGGGAAAATTAGAGGTAGAAGTTACTGGTGCAGGTTCGGTTACAGCCATTACAGATCAAGATGTTACAGCAACAAATACAATTCTTATTGTAGATAGCGTAAGTGTAGCATCTGGAGATACAGTAGATAAAGGTGACACACTTGTAACGTTTAAAAATGGTGATGTTGTTACGGCTCCATTTGATGGAGACATCACAACAGTTAGTGTGAAAAGTGGCAGCGGGGCTTCACAAGGTACAATCCTTCTTCGTATGGAAGATGAAGATGAAATTATATCCCCTATAATAAGAGGAGATAACAGTGTAAGTTCGGATAGCCCAAGTAGTAGCTTGGTAGTGGATACTGTGAGTGTGAAAGAGGGAGATGTTGTAGCAGCTGGTGCAACACTTGTAACCTTTGTCGATGGAAGTATCTTGAAGTCACCGGTTCCCGGGACAATCACAAGCTTTTCAATTGCAAGTGGAGATTCTGTCCAAAGTTCAGAGACAGTTGCACACATAACAGAGTACAGAACATTGCAAACAACAATTAGTGTAGATGAATTAGATATTACAAAAGTACAAGTCGGCCAAGCGGCAGAAATAACAGCAAGTGCCTTTAAAGATGAAACATTTGAAGGAAAAGTAACAAAAGTAGCAACGGAAGGAACATCATCAAACGGAGTATCTACATTTGATATAACCGTCCAAATCACAGATCCAAAAAGTTTGAAAATTGGTATGTCAACGGAGGCTAGTATCTCAATAGAAAGTAAAGAAGCCGCATTATATGTACCAGTAGAAGCCGTGTATTCAAGTAAAGGTGAAAAATATGTACTTGTTTCTACAACTTCAAATGATTCAACACAATCAACAAAAAAAGTATCGGTAGAAACTGGAATTTCCAATGATACGTATGTAGAAGTTACAAGTGGGTTAGCAGAAGGAGATTCTGTTCAAATACCAAGAGTCCAATCTAGTGGCAATACGGCCCAAGGAGGAATGATGATGCCAGGTGGCAACTTCAGAGAAGGAAATGGAGGCGGAACACCACCAGCATTTTCAGGTGGAGGAGCTCCATCAGGTGGCAGACAAGGAGAGAACTGATGACTATGACAGAGCCGATTATTCAAATAAATAGTATGAAGAAAATGTATGAACTTGGCGGCGAAACGGTAAAGGCTCTAAAAGGTGTAACCTTAGATATTCAAAAGGGTGACTTTATTTCTATCATAGGTCCATCGGGTTCCGGAAAATCAACATTTATGAACATGATTGGATGCTTAGATCGACCGGATTCAGGTAAATACTTGTTAGATGGCGAAGAAGTAGGGAAAATGAAGAATTCACAGCTTACGGCCATTCGAAATGAAAAAATAGGATTTATCTTTCAAAATTTCAATTTGATATCAAAGTTAACCGCGGTTGAGAATGTAGAGCTTCCTCTCATTTATCGTGGAATGAAAACAGCGGAACGAAGAAAAATCGCATTAGAAGCTTTAGAAAAAGTAGGGTTGGTAGATAGAGCGAATCATTTACCAACCCAGTTATCAGGGGGGCAACAGCAACGTGTCGCCATTGCTCGTGCTTTGGCTGGGCACCCTCCTATTTTACTAGCTGATGAACCGACTGGAGCACTAGATAGTGAAACGAGTAGGGGAATTTTAGAAATGATAAATTCATTAAATGAGCAGGGGCATACCATTATTCTCATTACGCATGATTTAGAAGTAGCAAAACAAGCTAGCCGTGTTGTTCGTATACACGATGGTCAGTTGTATGAGAGTGGGGGTGAGTGGTTTGCAGACAATCAGAATGGCACTAAAGAGTATTAAGGGAAACAAAGTAAGAGCAATTCTGACGATGCTGGGTATTATTATTGGTGTATCTTCTGTTATTGTTATGGTTGCAATAGGGCAAGGATCTACGAAAGAAGTCCAAGATCAAATTGGCAGCTTAGGTACAAACGTATTAACTGTAAGTGTTTCTGGTTCAGATATTACATTTAAAGAAGATGATGCTAATCAGATTCAGGATGTTAATGGTGTAGAAGCGATAGCTCCAACTGTTTCAGGAAGAGTAACTGTAAAAAATGGACAAACGAACGCACAAGTGTCTATGATAGGAACAATTTCTTCCTATTTAAATATCCGTGATTTACAGCTGCAATCAGGGCGTTTCATTGCAGACCTCGATCATGAGAATCATTCAAAAGTAGCAGTGATTGGTTCAGACACGGCTGAAAACTTGTTCGGATTAGCTGATCCAGTTGGAGAATCTGTACAGGTGAACGGAACAGCCTATAAAGTTGTTGGGGTTCTTGAATCTGTCGGCAGTTCATTAGGAACTAGCGGAGATAGTACAATTATTGTCCCACTTAGCACAGGGCAACGCTTAGCAACTACTACTGATATTGGGTCAGTATATGTGAAGGTAGAAAATGAAGATATGATAGATTTCACATCACGCTTTATCGAACAAACCATGTATTCAATTGTTGGAGATGCAGATAGTTACAGTGTATCCAGTCAAAAAGATTTAATGGAAACAGCATCATCTGTCAATGAAATAATGACATTCATGCTAGGCGGAAGTGCTGCTATTTCCCTTATCGTTGGTGGTATTGGTATTATGAATATTATGCTTGTATCCGTTTCAGAACGTACAAAGGAAATTGGAATTAGAAAAGCAATTGGAGCAAAACGCGGAAATATTCTTCTTCAATTCCTCATTGAATCGATTGTATTAAGTTCATTAGGTGGAGTAATAGGAGTAGGAATTGGCGTAATAAGTGCCCAAATATTCACTTTAGCAACGGGCACAACTATTGCATATTCCGTGCCTGTCATGTTGTTATCATTTGCGTTTTCTTTAGTAGTTGGAGTTGTATTCGGTGTGTTTCCGGCGAATAAAGCGTCTAAACTAGATCCGATTCAAGCTCTTCGCTATGAATAGACAAAACGAAGCGATCGTGTACAGCGACCGCTTTATTTTGTTGTTATATGGGAAAGGAATGAGATGCCATGCGTATATTGGTTGTGGAAGATAATCGATCTTTGTTGCAGTCTATTAAACAAATCTTATCTGAAGAATTTGCAGTAGATTGTGCAGAAGATGGAGAAGAAGGATTATTTATGGCAATGCAAAATATTTACGATCTTATCGTACTAGATGTTATGCTTCCACAAATGGATGGTTTTGAAGTCATACAAAAAATACGGAGCGAACAAATTCAAACGCCTGTTTTATTTTTAACAGCAAAAGACTCATTAGAAGATCGAGTAAGAGGATTGGACTTTGGAGGTGACGATTATTTAACCAAGCCGTTTCAAGCGCCAGAGCTACATGCACGAATTCGAGCACTGTTGAGACGCAGTGGCAGTTTAACTACGAATCAAACGATTCAATATCACGGAATTGAATTGTTTGGCAAAGAAAAAGATATTGTCATTGACAGCTTCCCCGTGAAGCTAACATTAAAACAGTATGAAATGCTAGAATTTATGATTCAAAATAAAGGCGTCATTTTAACAAAAGAGCAGCTCTATGATCGGGTATGGGGATTTGATTCGGATACAACGATCGGAATTGTAGAAGTGTTTGTTCATCATCTTCGCAAAAAGATGGAGCCGTTCGGTTATCATAAGGATATTCAGACGGTACGTGGCATCGGATATATGCTAAAAGAACAGTAGGGGATAAACATGTTTCAACGGACTCGTATTAGACTTACTATATTAAATTCATTAGTTTTTATCATTTTAATTGGTGTACTGGCAACTATTATTTACTCATATGTCGAGTCTCGCTTATATCGAGATGTCAATACGGAACTATTTGCTGCAGTAGAACGAATAAAACAACCGGGACCGATAGAGCGACCAGGTGGATTGCCAATGGGACCTAGAGATCCTCGAATCGTCGTATTAGTTTGGAACGAAAGCAACGAAATGGTTAATTTAGATAGAAATCCCACTGTTTTTACCGATAATCAAGCTGAATTTAGTCCCAAAGGATTAAATAAACTTCAAGATGTACAAGCAGAAGGCTTTTACTTTAGGACAATTGCGGTAAAGGAGTATTTAGAATCGAAAGAAATAACGGTACAATTTGTGCGAAACATTACATCAGAAAAAGACATGCTCAGCAATTTACTTTTAATTTTAGTCATTGGCTGTAGTATTGGAAGCGTTTGTGCTGTCGGCGTCGGATTTTTTTTAGCAGGAAAAGCGCTGATTCCTATTAAAGAAGCATGGCAAAAGCAGCAAGAGTTCGTGTCAGATGCTTCTCACGAATTAAGGACACCTTTAGCGGTTATTCAAGCAAAGACAGATTTACTATGGCGTTCCCCATCTTCTACTATACAAGATCAGGCAGTAGAAATATCGATCATATCAAAAGAATGCCGCCGGTTGTCCAAGCTTGTTGTCAATTTACTTACGTTAGCTCGGTCTGATTCAGATCAGTTGGAAATGGAAAAAGAAGAATTCCTCCTGAGTACATTGCTGCATGAAATAATGGAACATTACTCTGAGATAGCTATTTATCAAGAGAAAACACTTCGATTGGATGTGTCGTCTTCCATTTCTTTTGTGGGAGATAGGGAGCGTCTGTACCAATTGATGGTTATCCTGTTGGATAATGCGCTTAAGAACACAAATGAGAGTGGAGAAATTGTTGTCACTTGTTCTCAGTCAGTTTCATCCATCCTGCTAAAAGTACAGGATAATGGAATTGGTATAGAAGAAGAGCATATTTCGAAAATTTTTGATCGTTTTTATCAAGTGGCAAAATCGAGAACAACAGAAGCAGGAGCTGGTCTAGGACTTTCTATTGCAAAATGGATTATTGACAAACACCACGGAAAAGTGAAAGTGTACAGTGAAATAGGAAAGGGGACCTCCTTTGAAATTGTGTTTCCAAAAAACCGAAAGACATGACGATGGTAGAAAACCTTGGGGGATTATATCCAAGGTTTTTTGGTCATTTTCAAGAGATAATCTTAAAATCGGGTTCTGGTGCAAACATGTCAGCGAACTTGAAACGAATCGTTAAATCTTGGACATACAGATACTAATAAACTAAAAAGGATATGTATCACTTTGGAAAAACCAGTAGAATTCATGTAGAATATTTGGGTGTATTTCTGACGACTTAATTGTTGGGGAATTACGATTTCGATGTTATCCATGAAAAGAAACAGGTATTCCCTCATAGTTGAATGAAGGGAAACCAGCTATTTAAGCGTAATGAATAGGTGGCTTTTCTTATTTTATTATCTTATCGGTGACTATCTAAAGATACTAATCTTGGACGCAATATGCTGATTTTGGATATAATGAATGCATAGGGATTGAGACGGAGGAGTTTTGGTCCGTATATCTAGCTGTTTAGGGAACTATACGTAATTTATTATGTGAATCACTTGATTTGTCTGTCCGCAAGTAGTCAATCTCTCTATGGTTTAGCCTTTAGGTTAAACAAGAAGCGAGCGCTTTTTTTTTACTATCCGTTTCAATATAAAAGGAGAAACAAATGGGAAATACATCTTATATGGATATTGACAAGCTGAAACAAATGAAAAATGAACTGACGAAATTTATGTTAGTGTATAAGTTCGCATTAGAAGAAATGATGACGAAAATTAATATATTGGAACAGGAGTTTCATCATACTCACGATTACAATTTAATTGAACATGTAAATTCACGAATCAAATCACCAGAGAGTATTTTAAATAAAATTCATAGAAAAAAGTATCCTTTTTCACTACCGACGATACAGCATAATATTAAAGATATAGCGGGCATCCGGATTACCTGTTCCTTTGTTTCGGATATTTATAAAATTGCCGCAATGATTAGTGGTCAAGCAGACATCGAAGTGATTGAAACAAAGGATTATATTAAGAATCCTAAAGGGAATGGTTATCGGAGCTTACATCTTATTATTAAAATTCCTGTGTTTATGTCTGATCGAGTGGAGAAAGTGTTTGTCGAAATTCAAATAAGATCGATTGCAATGGACTTCTGGGCCAGTTTAGAGCATAAAATCTATTATAAATATGATAAAGAAATACCGGAAAAGCTCATTCGAGAGTTAAAGGATGCGGCTAATTCTGCTACAGAATTAGATAAGAAAATGGAAAACCTTCATAATGAAATCAGCGGAATCAAGGCTTTAGAAAATTCTGAGGAAAAGCTTACTGAACTTCATCTTAATGATGATGCATTCCCGCTTCCAGCAGATTTATTAAGGTTTTTGTCAGAGAAAATGATCTAGAAAAATAGCAAGCAAGACTAATTTAAGGTTAATAGAGAAATCTTTTAAATTAGTCTTGTTTTCCTATTTTAAAGTAGCCATTCCAAAGCTATAGGATTTTGGAACACCCTCTAATAAGGACACACTATAAATAAAAGGTAGCGTAGAATTAATTAGCTCAACATTATCGATCGGGAAAGCGTTAGGAAATCGTAGACAGCGCATAAGAACATAATGGGCCGTCCATGGACCAATTCCACGTATCTCAATCAAGCTTTTCTTCCCTTCTTTAAAGGTAGCCATTTTCATTAATTTTTCCTTCGTTAATTCTCCACAATTAAAAAGAAAACCGGACATACACCAACAGAATATCGCAAGTTACCTAATATCGTACGCAAATCGGAGGAATTGTAAAATGACAACAAAAAATAAAACGGCAATTTATTGGACATTGCTGAAAAATAAGGATTGGAATATTTATTTGGCTGCAACTTCGAAGGGACTTGTGTTTGTTGGTTCACAGAATAAACCATTTGAAGAATTATCCGTGTGGGCCGAGCGCCGTTTTCCGGGGATTCCTCTTGTTGAAGATGGAGAAAAACTTCAACCATATGCAGTTGAGCTAATCGAGTATTTCGAAGGGAAACGTACAAGTTTTACCGTTCCATTTGATTACAACGGCACAGAGTTTCAGCTGGCTGTGTGGAATGCACTTTGTGAAATTCCGTATGGACAGACGAAGTCTTATTCAGATATCGCAAACTATATTCAAAGACCAGCAGCCGTACGTGCGGTGGGAACCGCTATCGGAGCTAATCCAGTGTTAATCACGGTCCCTTGTCATCGTGTAGTAGGTAAGAACGGATCCCTTACCGGCTATCGAGGAGGTTTGGAAATGAAAACCCAGCTTCTGGATATGGAGCGCCAAGGCTTAACCGCCAAGGAACGATGATGAATAATGAAATAGTCTATAAAAATCCCAAAATCATCCTTAATAAAGGAACAGATTTTCTTTCTGGGAATACGCATTCCCTCAATCCTTAGACAGGCTGTTCATTTGTTTGTTCTTATTACTATATATACCAGATGCGAGTATCGTTTTTCGGGAAGGGGAATGGGGGAAGTTGGGTGGATGTCGGATGTGAAGAATGGAGCCGCTAGCTTACTAAGCAAACAACTTCAAAGTTGAAAAAAGGGTAAGATCACAATTTTCATGTCATCAAGCACGGAGCCTTATCAGCCCATCGAGCATAAAAAGAAGCTAACGAGATCTTTCCTTGAAGTAAGGGTAGAAGATAGAGGAGGCATAGTTTCACGTGAAACCCCATATAGGGAGCGTAGCAAAAGCAAAGGGTCAGAACCCCACAAAATTAAATACGGTACAAGAATCGTGTATGAAACACTACCTGCTGATTTAATGTGAAAGGTCCGACCCTTATGAGACACGCTCACTCCATTTCTTCTAAATAATAGCCTCTATTCGTAATGGATTTAATTGTATAGTGATGGCTGGTTTTTTTCCGTACTCGATAAATTAATGAAGAAATTTCTTCATCCGTTACGGGAGAATCTAGTGTCTTGTTACGCTCAGGCCAAACGGTTTTCATAATTTCTTCCTTTGTTGCAATGTCCCCAATACGATTGAATAAAAGCTTAAAGCAGGTAAATTCTTTATGAGCCATTTTAATCAACTTATTATTAATTTGAATGGTTTGCATGGAATCATTGAGCACTGTTTTGACTGTCTTAAATCGCTCTCCTACATAAAACTCAATCGTTTCGTCGTTATTTTTTTCGATCTGGAATTCAATCAGTCCACTAATTATCGTGAGTGAATCTTCTTCCGTTACTCGATAAGATTTAAATGGAGTTAATTTTTGACCATTTAATTCGGTTCCGTGCTTGCTTTGCAAATCTTCGATAAAAATAAAGCCATTTTGCAAATATATTTTACAATGTCTTCGAGAGACCAGTTTATTAAAAATAGGAAAGTCGATTTTTTCTTGATGATTTGAGCGGCCCACTATCATTTCACTATTTTCTTGCAAGTATTTATAATTTGCGATTGTTTCCATTCCGATCGATTTTAATAAAACTTTGTATGATTGACTGATCATCAACGATCCCTCCTAATAAGAAACATACATGAGCATCCGCTCCCAACTAAAATGATGAAAAAGGTTCAGGATTTAAAAACTGTATCACCTTATGAAGGTGGGGAGATGCGCTGATTTTGCGAAGCCCCGCCCCTTTTTCACAGAGAAAAATAAAAAGGCACATGAATCGAGATATCAAAACTCATTGAAAGACTATATTTAATCTTATTTTTAAAAGAAAACAGAAAATTCTATAAATTGTTAGAAAAATGTGATATTTGTTACATGGTGCAAAGAAGCATACCTATGTATAATTAAGTAAATTATATTATAGTAGATTACAACTTTCTATGAAAGAAATAGTTAAGATAGATATTTGAAAGGGATCGATTCATATGGCGTTAAAATTCCTTAGTGAAGTAAGTGGTTTAATTTTAATATGTAGCACAATTTTCTACATTCTTGTACCACAACCAATAACGACAATTATATTCGCTGTAACTTGTATTCTATTTTTAATTTCAACCGTTTTTTCTAAAAAATAATAGGAGATATTTTAGATGATGGAAATGGAAGCGAAAAAAGGATTAAAGATTATGTTTATCATTGTTTGTTTTCTATTGACGTTCTTATTAGCGAGATTAGCCTATATGCAACTGATTATGGACGAAGAACGTTATGATATTTCTGGATTTTCAGAAGCAGGTTGATATATGAGGAACATCTGCCCATTGAATTATACCTTTTTTTTAAAATAATCGAACCCCCGTGATATAAATAGATACTCGCAATAATCATTCTTGCTAAACGTACGAACATTTCGAACTACTAGCCCCATATTATGTTTACTCAAAATGCCTTTTCGCAAATGATCTTCACCTAGATGATCAAGTGAAGCATCCAGGTTCTACATTCAAGTAGGTCTAATAAAATGTATATACCATTCCAAATAGACTTTTTTCCCCGGTTTAACAGGCTGTAATATCCCCATCTCAATTTTTGATGGAAGTTTCACATTATTGACAAAAATTCCTAATCATATAAGATGAAAATAATTAGGTTTACATACAAGTAGGGGGAGATTATGCATGGAAAAAACGGTGGAAAAACGATGTGAGCGCTCTGAAATACCTGTTGCGCAAACATGGAACTTAGATGCTCTATTTGTGTCTGACCAGGCATGGGAATTAGCGTTAACTACGATTGCGAGTGAGATCGAAGAAGCGGTGACATATAAGGGGACGATTCATATTGGGTCACAAGCTTTATTGGATTGTTTGCTTTGGCAAGAACAGCTAACTCTTAAGTTAGTAAAAGCAGGAACATATGCAGCGTTACGTATTGCAACAGATGGAACAGATCCTGATAATCAAGCGAATTCCGCTAAATTTGCCTCTTTAGCTACAAAGGTATATGCGGCTCTTTCATTCATTGAATCTGAAATTCTCGCATTATCTGAAGGCATAGTGGAACAATACATACAAGAAAATTTAGAGCTGGAACCTTTCCGTAAAGAATTGACGGATTTGCTTGAAACGAAGAAACATAGACTTTCGCCAGAAACGGAAGAAGTGTTGGCGGCACTAGGTGAAGTTCATGCGGCACCATATAAAATTTATGGCATGAGTAAGTTAGTGGATATGCAGTTTGCAGCGATTGAAGATGAGAAAGGAAATGAATGGCCTGTATCATTTGCGTTGTTCGAAGATCGTTATGAATTTTCACCAGATACAGTGGTTCGTAGAAAAGCATATGATTCTTTTGTCAACACGTTAGAACAGTATAAAAATACTTTTGCAGCTACGTATTCTACAGAAGTTACGAAGCAAGTGACGCTCGCTCGTTTGCGTAATTATGAATCAGTGACACATATGTTGTTAGAACCACAAGAAGTTACGCTTGATATGTATAATAATCAGCATGACACGATTTTAAAAGAACTTGCTCCACATATGCGCAGATTTGCCAGGTTGAAGAAAAAGGTATTGGGGCTGGATAAACTGCTTTTCTGCGATTTAAAAGCACCGCTTGATCCAGAGTTCAATCCAAAAACAACGTATGAAGAAGCAAGTGAAGTGATTCTTTGTGCACTTAAAGTGATGGGACCTGAGTATAGTGAAATTATGAAAAAGGGCTTAAAGGAAAGATGGGTCGATCTTGCTGATAATGTTGGAAAGTCAACGGGGGCGTTTTGCTCGAGTCCATACGGTGCTCATCCATTTATTTTGGTCACATGGCAAGATACGATGCGTGGTGCATTTATTCTCGCTCATGAATTGGGTCATGCCGGGCACTTCTATTTGGCAAATAAAAACCAAAGAGTGTTCAATACAAGGCCGTCTACATACTTCATTGAAGCTCCATCTACTATGAATGAATTGCTACTTGGCCAGCATTTGCTTGCTCGTACGGATGATAAGCAAATGAGACGTTGGGTTGTACTTCAATTGCTAGGAACCTATTATCATAATTTCGTTACTCATTTACTTGAAGCGGAATTTCAACGCCGTGTATACCAGCTTGCAGAAAACGGAAAAGCACTGACTGCAAACATGCTTTCTGAAGTAAAAAAGGCAGTGCTCACAGAATTCTGGGGTGATGCAGTTGAGTTGGATGAAGGTGCGAACTTAACGTGGATGAGACAGCCGCATTATTATATGGGCTTATATCCATACACATACTCCGCAGGATTAACCGCTTCAACAGCCATCGTCCAAATGATTCAAGCAGAAGGAAAGCCTGTCGTTGATCGATGGCTCGATGTTTTACGTGCAGGTGGAACAAAGAAACCGCAAGAGCTGTTAAGTCATGCAGGTGTTGATATGACAAAGCCTGATGCAATTAGTAAAGCCGTTTCATATGTAGGATCACTGATAGATGAGTTAGAACGTTCTTATGATTGAATAAGTGAAAAACAGCTTGCGGATTGTCTGCAAGCTGTTTTCTTGTTAAGAAGACTATTGATAGAAGGAGAGCGGGATAGGAATGAATAATAAAAAAAGGTCTGATCACGCACTCAATACATAGTTTATAATGGTACTTGCGCTTAATTTAAACTGTGTATTATGGGCGTGAGGTCTGACCTTTTCGTTATGGGATAAACCTGTTCATTTCTAGTTTAAAATAATTAAGCTTGCTTCACAGCTTGAATTTCGAAGTTTAATGTGATTTGATCGCCAACAAGTACGCCGCCAGTTTCTAGGGCCGTATTCCAAGTTAAGCCGTAATCACTGCGTTTCACTTTACCAGAACCGCTGAACCCTGCTTTATCATTGCCCCATGGATCTTTTGCTTCACCTTCAAATGTAACTTGGAATGTTTCCACGCGAGTAACGCCGTGAAGTGTCACATCTCCGGTAAGTGCATATTCATCATCACCAGTTTTTGTGATGCTTTTGGACTTAATCGTTAATGTTGGGTATGTTTCAACATCAAAAAAGTCAGCTGAACGAAGGTGATTATCACGGTCTTCGCTTCGGGTATCAACGCTAGCAACATCGATTGTGAATGTGATATCTGCAGTTGTTAAATCAACTGGATCGGCCTCGATTACTGCATCGAATTGATTGAATGAACCTTTCACTTTAGAAATCATCATATGCTTAACAGAGAATGCTACTTCACTATGGCTTACGTCAATTGCCCACTTTGTTTTTGTCATGTTAAAATTCCTCCCCAATAAATTATAGTGAAATTATATATTTTTAATTCGAGATAATTTAATACAAGATAAATTATAAATTCAATTTATTGGATTGTCAACGGCATTTACAAAAAACTAACAAACCCTTTAAACAAAAGATTCATGAGGCAAATCAAAAGTGTTTTTATAAAATTATCATAATTTGGATTTATTTTCCCGTGAATGGAAAAGATGATTAGTGGTTCATATCGTTTAGAGGAGGGAATAGTGTGTCAAACAATCAATCAAATGATCCGAATCAAGCAGAAGATGGTTTAACGAACCGGCAAGGACATCCTGTGACAAATAATCAAAATATGAGAACGGTTGGCAATCGCGGACCAACAACATTAGAAAATTATGATTTCATTGAGAAAATAAGTCACTTCGACAGGGAAAGAATACCGGAACGGGTCGTGCATGGTCGCGGTGCCGGTGCACATGGGTATTTTGAAGCATACGGAAAAGCCGGTGACGAGCCTGTTTCGAAGTATACGCGGGCTAAGCTTTTTCAAGAGGCGGGAAAACAGACGCCTTTGTTTGTTCGCTTTTCTACCGTTATTCATGGAACTCACTCGCCGGAGACATTGCGTGACCCACGTGGCTTTGCGGTAAAGTTCTATACCGAAGATGGAAACTGGGATTTGGTTGGGAATAATTTAAAAATTTTCTTTATTCGTGATGCGATTAAATTTCCTGATATGATTCATGCTTTTAAGCCAGATCCAATTACCAATCTACAGGATAATGAACGTTTTTTTGATTTTTGCTGTAATTCACCAGAATCATTTCACATGGTCACTTTCGTTTTCTCACCTTGGGGCATTCCAGCTAATTACCGCATGATGCAAGGGTCAGGTGTTAATACATATAAATGGGTGAACAATGAAGGAAAAGCTGTTCTTGTGAAATACCATTGGGAACCTAAACAAGGAATTAAAAATTTAACGCAAAAAGAGGCGGAAGAGATTCAAGCGACCAATTTCAACCATGCTACACAGGACTTGTATGATGCAATTGAACGTGGTGAATATCCTGAATGGGAGCTACTTGTCCAAGTGATGAGTGATGATGATCATCCTGAATTGGATTTCGATCCTTTAGATGATACGAAATTATGGCCTGAAGATCAGTTCCCATGGCTTGCGGTCGGGAAAATGGTTCTGAATAAAAATCCAGAAGATTATTTTACTGAAGTAGAGCAGGTAGCATTTGGAACAGGTGTTTTGGTTGATGGTCTTGATTTTTCGGATGACAAGATGCTTCAAGGCAGGACATTTTCCTATTCTGATACACAGCGTCATCGTGTCGGTGCAAACTATTTGCAGCTGCCAATTAATGCACCTAAGAAAAGGGTAGCAACAAATCAACGCGGTGGTCAAATGCAATATCGAGTTGACCTCGGGGAGAATCAGAACCCACATATCAATTACGAGCCTTCACTCCTTGGCGGCTTGCAAGAAGCAAATCAAGAAGGGAAAGAATATACCCCTTATATCGAAGGAAAGCTTGTGAGAGAATCAATTGATCGCCAAAGCAATACGAAGCAAGCAGGTGAAACGTATCGAATGTTTGACGACTGGGAGAAGGATGAGCTGATCTCTAATCTTGTTTCAGGACTCGCTCCAGTAGATCGTCGAATACAAGCCAAGATGATTGATCTTGCCAAAGAAGCGGATGAGGAATACGGCCGCCGTTTACAGGAAGGCTTGGCGAATGCTCCAAGGGAAGGATCCAGTCAAAAGCCCCTTGGAAATAAAGTTGGAGAAAATGCACCTGAAAAAGCAATTGAAAAAGGACATGACGCAGAACCATATTAAAAAATGAAGACTTAAAACAGGATATTTAAAAAGGGTCAGCCCCCGACTTTATTTACAGTTTATAGTGTTATACACACTTAGTTTAAACTGGATGGGGGGTGACTCTTTTATTTATGGACTGAAAAACTCAAGTTGTTAATGAAGCGTATCATGATAGCGAATATCGTAAACCAATGGATTTTATCTGATAAATGAATTAAACTGAAACTACTTAAATAGTAAATGGGTTTTGCTGTAAAATTACAGTGGACTGTAAGGAGATGGAAGAATGGTTAAGTTTTTATCTGCTCTAATCGTTCCTGGCTTACTTGTTATCTTATTTTCAAGAGTGACGTTTAATCGTTTTGTTGGTCTTGCATTGACGGTTGCCTTGATTGCAGCCTCGGCATATAAAGGATATACACATACATGGATTTTGATTATCATAGACGCATTTTCGTTAACAGTCGGGTTTTGGTATTCAACGAAAATGTTAAAACGAATATCATGAAGCAAAGACGAGGTACCGCTATCTTCATTTTTACTCCCCTATTATCTAGACACGTAGACACATGGTGAAATTCGCGCCATGTGATTTTTGTAATGGCTAACCTCTCGATTTATAAATCAATTGAGATTGATTGGTTTAATCTAGCTCTCTGTCGAACAAAGCGGTTGCATTTTTATCCCGGTTTAACAGGCTATAATACCCTACTGATGGAAGTTTCTCTTTATTATCGAAAAAAGTGTCGAATGGACGTTCGCTTATTGTTGGTTTATTAGTAGTCCATTGTGGTAGAATGTGTATAGAAAGCTTCAATAAAGGGCTATAAATAGATATGAATGACTTAGACGAAAGCCTAACGGTAAACATGTAAAATACATTGTAGTGCGTGTTCAAAAAGGAGGATAAAAAGAGCCGAGAAGTTCGAGGAGCGCATCTCGAGAGGACTGGAGCGTATGCAATAATACGTGAGGACCGGAGAGACAGAGCTTTGATGCAATTCGACAGCTATTTTTACCGGACTTTTTGAACATCTTCTTATAGACAAGGCAAAGTTTTGCTTATGAGAAATACTTCTATAGACTGGAGGATTGCTTAGTGAAGGATCAATTTGAGTTAGTCTCCAACTATTCACCACAAGGAGATCAGCCTGCTGCAATTAAGGAATTAATAGCAGGAGTAGAAAGCGAGAAACGGTATCAGACATTGCTTGGGGCGACTGGAACGGGAAAAACATTTACTGTTTCAAATGTAATCAAAGAAATTAACAAACCAACATTAGTCATTGCTCATAACAAGACGCTTGCAGGGCAGCTATACAGTGAATTCAAGGAGTTTTTCCCGGATAATGCTGTCGGATATTTTGTTAGTTATTATGATTACTATCAACCGGAAGCATATGTTCCATCTACGGATACATATATTGAAAAGGATGCAAGCATTAATGATGAGATTGACAAACTGCGTCACTCTGCTACATCTGCGTTATTTGAGCGTCAAGACGTCATTATTATCGCCAGTGTCTCATGCATTTTTGGTCTCGGTTCTCCTGAAGAATATCGGGAAATGGTTGTATCGCTCCGCACAGGTATGGAAATTGACCGAAATAAACTGCTTCATAAATTAGTGGACATTCAATATGAACGAAATGATATCGACTTCCACCGTGGGACTTTCCGTGTACGTGGTGATGTAGTTGAGATTTTCCCAGCTTCTCGTGACGAACACTGTGTTCGTGTGGAGTTTTTTGGTGATGAAATTGATCGAATACGTGAAGTGAACGCGTTAACGGGAGAAATTACCGCTGAACGCGATCATATCGCAATATTCCCAGCCTCCCATTTCGTTACCCGTGAAGAGAAAATGAAGGTAGCGATTGAGAATATCGAAAAAGAACTAGAAGAATGGTTAGTCGTGCTACGCAAGGAAGACAAACTTCTCGAGGCCCAACGCCTTGAACAGCGTACAAGATATGATCTTGAAATGATGCGTGAAATGGGTTTTTGTTCGGGAATTGAGAACTATTCTAGACATTTAACATTGAAGCCCCCTGGTGCAACACCTTATACATTAATCGATTATTTTCCAGAAGATTTTCTGCTTGTTATTGATGAATCACATGTAACCTTGCCACAAATTCGCGGAATGTATAACGGTGATCAGGCGAGAAAACAAGTGTTGGTGGATCATGGATTCCGGATGCCTTCTGCTAAAGATAACAGACCGCTTCGATTTGAAGAGTTTGAGGAGAAAGTCCATCAAGCGATTTTTGTATCCGCGACGCCTGGGCCGTTTGAATTGGAACATACACCGGAGATGGTCGAGCAAATTATTAGACCAACTGGTTTATTAGATCCAAATATTGAGGTGAGACCGATTGAAGGTCAAATTGATGATTTAATCGGTGAAATTCATGAACGCATCAAACGAAACGAGCGTGTACTTGTCACAACGCTGACGAAAAAAATGTCTGAGGATTTAACGGATTATTTAAAAGAAATTGGAATTAAGGTTCAGTATCTCCATTCTGAGGTAAAGACTTTAGATCGAATTGAAATTATCCGTGAACTACGAATGGGGAAATACGATGTACTTGTAGGGATTAACTTGCTAAGAGAAGGTCTCGACATTCCAGAAGTATCTTTGGTGACGATATTGGATGCCGATAAAGAAGGATTCTTGCGCTCGGAGCGTTCACTTATTCAAACAATTGGCCGTGCAGCGAGGAATTCAAATGGCCATGTGATTATGTATGCTGATCGGATGACGAATTCGATGGAATTGGCCATTAGCGAGACAAAGCGGCGTCGTGAAATTCAAGAACAGTACAATATCAAACACAATATTACTCCACAAACCATTCAAAAAGAGGTTCGTGGTTCCATTCGTGTAACCCATGCAGCAGAAGATACGGAAATATACGATACAGCACCTAGTTTCACTAAAATGACGAAACAGGAGCGAGAACAGCTAATTATAAATACGGAAAAAGAAATGAAAGAAGCAGCTAAAGCCCTCGATTTTGAGCGGGCAGCACAGCTTCGTGATCTTTTAATCGAGTTGAAAGTGGAAGGGTGACAAGACAATGGCATTGGAAAAAATAACGGTTATCGGTGCACGAGCCAATAACCTAAAGAATATTGACGTTACAATCCCGAGAGACAAGCTTGTCGTCCTTACCGGATTGTCGGGGTCAGGGAAGTCATCGCTTGCATTTGATACGATATACGCAGAAGGGCAGCGGCGCTATGTTGAATCTCTCTCTGCTTATGCTAGACAATTTTTAGGACAAATGGATAAACCCGATGTTGATTCAATTGAAGGCCTTTCACCGGCGATATCCATCGATCAAAAAACTACAAGTCGTAATCCGCGTTCAACAGTTGGAACGGTGACGGAAATTTACGATTATTTACGTTTACTTTACGCACGCATCGGTAGGCCGACATGTCCTAATCACGGCATTGAAATTTCGTCCCAAACGATCGAACAGATGGTGGACCGGATTTTAGAATACCCTGATCGGACAAAAATGCAAGTGCTTGCTCCAGTTGTTTCAGGAAGAAAAGGGACTCACGCTAAAATTTTTGAAGACATTAAAAAGCAAGGCTATGTAAGAGTTCGGGTAGATGGCGAGATCCTAGATGTAGGGGAAGATATCACACTGGAGAAAAATAAAAAACATTCGATTGAAGTCATTATCGACCGGATCGTGATTAAAGAAGGAATAGCCGCGCGCCTTGCTGACTCCATGGAAAGTGCTTTAAAGCTTGGTGAAGGAAAAGTATTGATCGATATTAACGGGGAAGAAGAGCTTTTGTTTAGCGAACACCATGCTTGCCCTTATTGTGGGTTCTCTGTTGAAGAATTGGAGCCGCGCATGTTTTCTTTTAACAGCCCATTTGGTGCTTGCCCAGATTGCGACGGTCTCGGTACGAAACTTGAGGTCGATAAGCAGCTCGTCATTCCGAATGAAGAATTAACGTTAAATCAGAATGCATTTGCTCCTTGGGAATCGACAAGTTCGCAATATTATCCCCAACTACTGAAAACCATTGCTGATCATTACGGAATTGATATGGATACGCCAGTTAAAGATTTATCGGCTGATTTGCTGGATAAGGTTTTATATGGCTCTGGAACAGAAAAAATTCTCTTTCGTTATGAAAATGATTATGGCCGGTTGCATGAAAGCTATATAAACTTCGAAGGTATTTTGAATAACGTGGAACGACGCTTTAAAGAAACAAGCTCAGATTATGTCCGCGACCAGATGGAAAAGTATATGGCACAACATGCTTGTCCAACTTGTAAAGGACAAAGATTGAAAAAGGAAAGCCTATCCGTGCTCATCCAAAAGCAAACGATTAGTGAAACAACTGCTTATTCGATTGAAGAAGCTGTTCATTTTTTTGAGAATCTAGATTTAACGGAAAAGGAACAAGCGATTGCCAATTTAATTTTGCGTGAAATTAAAGAACGTTTGGGCTTTCTTGCCAATGTCGGCTTGGAGTATTTAACGTTAAGCAGAGCAGCTGGTACACTATCGGGTGGGGAAGCTCAGCGAATCAGGCTTGCAACTCAGATTGGTTCACGTTTAACTGGTGTTCTTTATATTTTGGATGAGCCGTCAATCGGTCTTCATCAAAGAGACAATGATCGCCTTATTGAAACACTGAAGAATATGCGTGAAATTGGCAATACGCTTATCGTTGTTGAACATGATGAAGATACGATGCTTGCTGCAGATTATTTGATCGATGTAGGACCGGGAGCAGGTGCTCACGGCGGGAAAATTGTTTCTGCAGGTACGCCGCAGGAAGTAATGGATGATCCCGATTCGTTAACTGGGCAGTATTTGTCAGGGAAAAAGTTTATCCCATTGCCATTAGAACGTCGCAAAAGTGATGGTCGTTATATTGAAATCAAAGGAGCGAAAGAAAACAATCTTAAAAATGTGAATGTGAAATTCCCTCTTGGTACATTTACAGCTGTTACTGGTGTTTCGGGGTCTGGGAAAAGTACGTTAGTGAATGAGATTCTTCATAAATCGTTAGCGCAAAAATTGAACCGGGCAAAAGCTCGTCCTGGTTCTTTCCGAGAAATCAAAGGTATCGATTATCTTGATAAAGTCATTGATATTGATCAGTCACCGATCGGTAGAACGCCACGTTCAAACCCTGCTACATATACAGGGGCATTTGATGATATTCGAGATGTGTTTGCGACAACGAATGAGGCGAAAATCCGCGGCTATAAAAAGGGCCGTTTTAGTTTTAATGTCAAAGGCGGTCGCTGTGAAGCTTGTCGTGGTGACGGAATCATTAAAATTGAAATGCATTTCTTACCTGATGTGTATGTCCCTTGTGAAGTATGCCATGGAAAACGATATAATCGTGAAACGTTGGAAGTGAAATATAAAGGCAAAAATATCGCGGATATTCTCGAGTTGACGGTAGAAGAAGCCGTTGAATTTTTTGAAAATATCCCGAAAATCAGCAGAAAACTACAAACGATTCAAGATGTTGGCTTAGGTTATATTAAACTTGGTCAGCCAGCAACGACACTTTCGGGTGGAGAAGCACAGCGGGTTAAGTTAGCCTCTGAACTCCATCGTCGTTCAAATGGCCGCTCTTTCTATATTCTTGATGAACCAACGACAGGACTTCATGTCGATGATATCGCTAGGCTTCTTGGAGTTCTTCAGCGCCTCGTTGAAAACGGAGATACCGTTCTTGTCATCGAACATAATCTAGATGTCATTAAATCAGCCGATTATTTGGTCGACCTTGGTCCTGAGGGCGGAGATAAGGGCGGAACGATTATCGCAACTGGTACACCAGAGGATATCGCTAAGGTAGAGGGGTCTTATACAGGGAAATATCTAAAACCTATACTTGAACGAGACCGTATCCGAATGGAGAAGAGAATCGAGGAAAAAGAGCATGAACATGTATAAGCAAGCCAATTTGGCTTGCTTGTTTCGTATTTAAAAGAAGAATTTTGTAGAAAAGCGCTTAATCAACTGATTGATTAAAAGGAGAAAAAAGATATGCTGCTAACGACATATTATGTGGAATTCGTTGATTATTATGTCATTTGTAATTGTCGAATGGTAGTGTGGAGATTTAGTGAGTGAAGGAAATATTTGAAGGCTTCTTTTTATTCTTAATCAATTGATTGATTAAAATGGAAGGGACAGCGCATTTCAAGGGATATATGCGTAGAAATAGGTGAATATTTTGTCGGTGTGAAAGGGTGGATTTTGCAGGAATTTACGATAATCCGCTTAATCAAACGATTGATTAAAATGGATGCAAACATGCAATTCAATGGACACCCTGCTTTAGAATCGTTAATTCTTATCCCACATTAACGGGCAGTCCCCCCAGCTCAAGGCTTAGAGGAATCGAAGAGCGTAGGTGGGGGATAACTGCCTTTAATCTAGTTGCGGCTCCTAGCCCCTCGAGGTCATAAGCTGTAATACTCTGTGGCAAACTACGCCACGTCGTATTCCATCTGATGCTTGTCGGACTATCACAGGATGTGATGGCGTCTCTGTTGCTCACAGGACGTGAGCGAACTTAGGAGACGTACCTTGTACCAGTCGCCTCGCTTTTTAATGTAAAAGCCCGAGTGGTGAGATACAGTGAAACTTACCGAGAGTTGCGCAGAGGTTTAGTTGAACCAATCGGGTTCGTAGAGTCGATTTATCTACGCTGGGCGGAGATATTAGCGACTCTAGAACGGGACTAACGATGAAGAGAACCCCCACTGATTGAAGTTTCACTTTATGTCGTTTAAAATTATCGAAGTTAAATTTTGTAAGTGATGAAACTTTCATGAATGGTAGGCGTATTAATTAGTAAGTGTGTTTTCATTTTTTTGACTGAAAGTACTACCTGATGGCTTCAATAATCATTCACTGGAAAAGAGAAATGTTTACTTTATCCCGGCCTAATTTTGTGAGAAAATCGAGAAAACGTGCGAAATAATAGATTGAAATTGGAGGGAAATGAAATGAATGAAGAAAAAAAGCGAATTCTGCAAATGGTTCAAGATGGGAAGCTATCAACGGAAGAAGCTTTAAAGATTTTAGAAGAATTAGATCTGGCGAGTAAAGAATCGGAGAAGAAAGAACAAGTGTTGGTCAATGAATTATCGACCGTCGTGCTTGATAAAGAAGGTACCAATAAACAACAAGATTATTTTAATAAAAAAATCAGCTCTTCAAAAGAGAAAATCTTTGAATTCGTAGAGAGTGCCGTGAAAAAAATTAAAGAATCGGATTTTGACTTCAATTTTGGTGCTTCACACGAGATTTCACATATTTTTACCCATGATCAAACACCCCTCAAAGAAATTGAGATAGATATTGCAAATGGAAAAACGAAAATTATCCCATGGTCGAATGATGAAATTAGAATCGAATGTCAAGCGAAGGTCTATCGCGGCGCAATGCAGGATGAGGCAAGAGAAGCGCTGTTAAAAGACGTGCATTTTTCAGTAGAAGATGAGAAATTACGTTTCCATTTATTGCAGAAATCGATAAAAGCTGACGTCACTCTGTATATCCCTAATAAAGAGTACGAAGAAGTGTATATTCGTATGTTTAACGGTTCTATTTCTGGAGAGTCTTTAAAAGCAAATCATTTTAAAGTAAAGACCGCCAACGGAAAAATTGCGATCGAGGGCGTGACAGGGAAAACACTAGATGCTGAAACGGGAAATGGAAATATTTCTATTCGTCAAGCTACTATAGAAAAAATCGAGACAGAAACATTAAATGGCTCGATTCATGTTGATGGAATTTATAAAAACCTTGATGCTCAATCATTCGCCGGTCAAGTGACATGTCGTGTTGAAGAACCGAATTGTGAATATATTTCCGTCAAAACAGTAACCGGGAAGCTGGATGTATTCCTGCCTACGGGAATTGCTGTTGAAGGTGAGCTGAAATCGAATCTTGGTAACTTCAATGTAACCTTGGATGGGATTCAAATTATCGAAGAGAAAAATGATGTCATTCAAAAAGCGTTGAAATTCAAAACGACCAAGCATATTGTACCTGTCCTTCATTTGTTTGCCGATACGAAAACGGGTGGCATTTCAGTATCGTAAAATGAGACTTTATCACGGTTAAGAAGGAAACATGAGGATGTCCCAAAGGGTTTGACCACGCACTTTATACACTGTTCAAAGTGGTACGTATGCTTATTTGAACTGTATATTGTCATTGCGAGGTCAATCTCTTTCGATAAGGGGCATCCTCTTTATAGTTTAGCAAGGATATTTTGTGATTGAGTGGCTTTTTAAAAATCCTTTGTTTGGATATTAGTAGAAAAATGCTAAAATAAAGATTACCTTAATAAGTGAAATAATTTAACTCCAAGGAGGATAACGATACATGGCAAAAGTACGCGTGAAAGATTTGGTAGATACATTCAATCTTGAATTAGTCAGTGGTGAAGAAGGAATTAACCGTCCTATTATTACAAGTGACCTTTCTCGTCCTGGTTTGGAAATTGCAGGTTTTTTCGATTTTTATCCTGCTGAGAGGATTCAACTACTTGGAATGACAGAGATGTCTTTCTTTGAAAAGCTGAGCGCTCCGGAAAGAACAAGCAGAATGGAAAACTTGTGTAGGGATATTACACCTGGAATTATTATTAGCCGTGCGCATGAAGTTCCGGAAGAGCTAATCATTGCATCTGAACAACAATCGGTCCCAGTGATGAGGTCGAGTATGAAGACAACCCGGCTATTTAGTCACTTGACTAATTTCCTTGAAAGTAAACTTGCGCCGACAACAGCTGTCCATGGGGTACTGATTGATATTTATGGAGTCGGCGTGATGATTACTGGGAAAAGTGGAGTGGGTAAAAGTGAGACGGCACTCGAGTTAGTAAAACGAGGACATCGTTTAGTTGCGGATGATTGTGTGGAGATTCGTCAGGAAGATCAGGATACACTAGTTGGTAATGCTCCGGAACTGATTGAGCATTTACTTGAAATTCGCGGACTGGGTATTATTAATGTAATGACATTGTTTGGTGCAGGTGCTGTGAGAAGCAATAAGAAGATTTCTCTCGTTATCAATTTGGAGCTTTGGGAAAAGAACAAGCAATATGATCGGGTCGGCCTTGATGAGGAAAAAGTAAAAATAATTGATACAGAAGTAACGAAATTAACGGTTCCTGTACGTCCGGGAAGAAACTTAGCTGTTATTATAGAAGTGGCCGCGATGAACTTCCGTTTGAAAAGAATGGGCGTCAATGCAGCTGAAATATTCTCAAGTAGGTTGAATAATACAATTTCCGGAAATGGTCACGAAGAATTTTAAAGTGGACCTTCTCCTATATAAGTGTCATTCCAACTGATGGAGTAAGTAATCTTGGATGAAAATTTCTTGGAATAGAAAAGAGGGAATGTGATGGAGCAAGAAATGCAACCGTTAAATCCTATTGCAGTTGATTTAGGTTTTCTAGCAGTGCACTGGTATGGGATCATTATCGGATTTGGTGTTCTTCTAGGTTTATATATTGCTACTAAGGAAGCGGATAGAAGAGGGATTGGTAAGGAAACCTTTATTGATATGATACTATTTGCTGTCCCTATTGCAATTATTAGTGCGCGAATTTATTATGTCATTTTTCAGTGGGATTATTATTCACAAAATCCGGGCGAAATCATTCAAATCTGGAACGGTGGCATCGCGATACACGGAGCGATTATTGGTGCTGTATTAACGGCTATTGTTTTTTCAAAAGTAAGGAAATTATCGTTTTGGAAGCTTGTAGATGTAGCGGCTCCGAGTCTTCTTCTAGGGCAGGCTATTGGCCGTTGGGGTAATTTTATGAATCAGGAGGCGCATGGCGGTGAAGTGACGCGTGCCTTTTTAGAAAATCTCCATTTACCTAATTTTATTATAAATCAAATGTACATAGAAGGAGCTTATTATCATCCGACCTTTTTATATGAGTCGCTTTGGAACTTGTTAGGTGTCGTGTTATTGCTATTTTTAAGAAGATCGAACTTGCATCGAGGGGAGATCTTTTTATCCTATGTCATTTGGTATTCAGTGGGCCGATTCTTCATTGAAAGCTTGCGGACGGACAGTCTAATGCTGACAGAAACACTACGCATTGCCCAAGTTATTTCAATCGTATTAATTGTAGTGGCAATCGGCCTTTGGGTTTATAGAAGAGTTCGGGGATATGCCGATAAAAAATACTTAGAGGCATAATGAACGAATCGGGGTGAAAGGAATTGATTGGTAATTCAGTAAAAAAGGGTCTATTGGTAGGGTTAAAGACTACTTGGACTTTAGGTAAGGTGATCTTCCCAGTTACATTGATTGTATCCGTGCTTCAATATACACCGGTTTTACAATGGATCATCGATTTCGTTGCTCCTTTTATGAATATGATTGGACTGTCGGGAGAAGCTGCGATTCCTCTTGTATTAGGCAATTTTTTAAATTTGTACGCAGGAATTGCCGGGATTTTAACGCTTGATTTATCGGTGAAAGAAGTCTTTATTATTGCCATCATGTTATCGTTTAGTCACAATTTGTTTATTGAATCGGGCGTTGCAGCGAAGGTTGGTGTGAAACTTTGGGTTATTTTAACAGTCAGAATTGGCTTAGCGATACTTGCTGCTGTTATTATTAATCTAGTTTGGCAAGGTGGATCAGAGCTTGCTAAATACGGGTTTGTTAGTCCTGATACAGTGGAAATCAATGGTGCATGGGCGATTCTATTGAATGGATTGGAACGGGCTGCATCTGGGGTATTGCAATTAGCTTTCATTGTTATTCCATTAATGATTATCATGCAGATCATGAAAGATTTGAAGTGGCTGGATGTTATGTCAAAGGTGTTGGCTCCATTTACAAAGATTCTAGGGATGAAGCCCAATACATCGATGACGATGGTGGCAGGTCTCACAATCGGATTGGCGTATGGGGCTGGTGTCATGATTCAAGCTGCAAAAGAAGATAATGTAAGTAAAAAGGATATGACGCTTGCTTTTATTTTTCTAGTGTCGTGTCATGCTGTGGTTGAGGATACATTAATATTTATTCCGCTTGGGATTCCAGTATGGCCGTTGTTGGTCATCAGACTAACAACAGCTATTCTGTTAACGATGATTATCGGGTTTATTTGGAATCGATCGGAGTTTACGCAAAGGAAGGAAGCTTATGAACAGTAAAATTACAACTTTATTATTCGATTTAGATGGAACATTGATTAACACAAATGAATTAATTGTTGCTTCATTTTTGGATACATTAAATCATTATTATCCTGACCGGTATAAACGCGAGGACGTCATTGCTTTTAATGGTCCGCCACTATATGAAACATTTCATAGTATTGATCCGGAACGTGTGGAAGAGATGGTGAAGCATTATCGGAAGCACAACTTGGAGCATCATGATTTATTAGTAACGGAGTTTGATGAGGTGTATGATACGCTCAAGACATTGAAGGAGAGCGGCTATAAATTAGCGATTGTTTCAACGAAGATAAGTGACGTTGTGAAAAAAGGCCTGCAGTTGACGAAGTTGGATGAATTCTTTGAGGTGATTATTGCGCTCGATCATGTGGAAAAAGCGAAGCCGGATCCTGAACCAGTTCAGAAGGCATTGGCTTTATTAGGTTCGTCACCTGAAGAGTCGATCATGATTGGTGATAACTATCACGATATTCTGTCTGGAAAAAATGCCGGAACGAAAACAGCAGGAGTGGCTTGGTCGGCGAAGGGCCAGGAGCATCTTGAGCAATACAATCCGGATTATATTCTTGAGAAGATGTCAGATTTAATCACGATTTTAGAGGACTAAGCCTTATGAGGCGGACAACAAGGTACCCGGTAGAAGGTGCAAACTCGCTTTGGCATGTCTACAAAACGGTTCCTTTTTGGAAAGTTGTGAAGAATTTTAGTGTGATTCAGCTCGCCAGATACATGCCCTTTTTAGAAATGAAAAACTGGCTGTATCGTGTTTTTTTAAGAATGAAAGTTGGCGACCAAACGTCATTTGCTCTCATGGTCATGTTGGATTGTATGTTTCCTGAAAAAATTACAGTCGGCAGAAATACAGTCATTGGCTATAACACGACGATTTTGGCTCATGAATATTTAATTAAGGAATACCGGCTAGGTGAGGTTGTGATTGGCAGTGAGGTCTTAATCGGTGCCAATTCAACCATTTTACCGGGAGTTGTCATTGGTGATGGAGCCATTGTGTCGGCTGGTACGCTTGTTCATAAGGATGTACCGGAAGGCGCATTTGTTGGTGGGAACCCCATGCGCGTCATTTACACGAAAGAAGAAAGAGCGAATCAATTGGAAATTTGAATCAAATGAATGAATAAAAGATGTCCGAAAAGGGCCAGACCTTGCAAGCTATGCACAGTTCAGAGTGGTACAACCACTTAAATTGAACTGCATATAGTCATTGCGAGGTCTGGCCCTTTTATTATGGGAAATGGGGTCTGACCCCTGCTATACCTTGCGCAAACCTATGAATTACAAGGGGATTCAGTATGTGAGAGAAGTTGGGAAATAGGGTCTGACCCCAAAATATTGTGCTTGACGTGGTGCAATTTGAAGGGTAAAATATGGGTAACTTCATTTCGGTAGTATGGTAGCGAGTTAAAGGATTTTGTTTTATCTGAATATAATGTGGAAAGTTTTGGTTAGTTTTGCGAGAATGAGTATGACTGAAGATAATTCTTGAAGGATGTGTTGTTGTGACCAAGCCGTTTATGTTTGAAAAGCCACTAGGCATGCGAGATACGCTTCCGTTGTTATATGAAACGAAAGCATTGGTAAGAAATCGCATGAGCGTTGAGATTAAGAAGTGGGGATATCAATTTATTGAAACGCCTGCGTTGGAATATTATGAAACAATCGGAGAGGCTTCAGCAATCTTAGATCAGCAATTGTTTAAATTATTGGATCAGCAAGGACACGCACTTGTTCTAAGACCGGATATGACAACGCCAATTGCCAGAGTTGCAGCATCTAAGCTACTAAAGCAACAGATCCCATTACGCCTTGCATACTCAGCTAATGTGTACCGGGCGCAGCAAAGAGAAGGTGGGCGCCCTGCAGAGTTTGAACAGATTGGAATCGAGCTCATTGGTAATCCATCCATTAGTGCTGACGCAGAAATCATCTCATTGCTTGTAGATGTGCTTAAAGCTACAGGTCTCAAAGATTTTAAAATAGCAATCGGGCATATTGGCTTTTTACAGGAATTATTTATTAGCATTTTAGGAAATGAGGAACGAGCAGCGGTTTTACGAAAATATTTATATGAAAAAAATTATGTAGGCTATCGTGAGCATGTGAAGTCACTGCCGTTATCGTCGATTGACAAGCAGCGATTAATTGATTTCGTTTCCTTAAGAGGCGAAGAGAATACGTTGAGCCAAGCTGCTACCTTACTTGAACATGAAACGGGAAGAGAAACGCTTCAAGATCTAAAGGAGTTGGCTCTGCAACTAAAGGAATTTGGAATCGAAGAATTTATCTCGTTTGACTTAACGCTAGTTAGTCATATGAGTTATTACACGGGCACTCTTTTCGAAGTATATGCCAATCAGGTCGGTTCACCGATTGGCAACGGAGGTCGATATGACAGCCTTCTTGAAAAATTTGGCTGGAGCACTCCTGCAACGGGATTTGCCATCCGAATGGATCGCTTGACTGAAGCGCTAGGTGAAATACAAGAAACGGAAACATCTGAATGTGTCGTCTTCAGTCCTGAACGGAGAAAAGAAGCACTCATATTTGCCAAGGAAAAACGAGAACAAGGGATCAACGTAACGATTCAAGAAATTAATGCGCTAGAGAATGTTGATGCATTTACTAAGGCATTTCATGAGGTCCATTTGTATATCGGAAATGGAGGTGCAAGAAGTGAATAGCTTTCTAACGATTGCGATGCCAAAAGGTAGGATTTTTGAAGAAGCGGTAGATTTATTACGAAAAGCGGACTTCCGTCTCCCGCCAGAATTTGATGATTCACGAAAACTCATTTTAGAAGTAGAAGAAGAGAATTTACGATTCATTTTGGCAAAACCTATGGATGTGGTCACCTATGTGGAGCATGGTGTTGCGGATGTTGGGATTGCAGGGAAAGATGTTATGTTGGAGGAAGAACGGGATGTCTACGAATTACTGGATTTGAAAATAAGTGCTTGTTATTTAGCGGTAGCCGGACTTCCAAATACAAAAATCAGTGATATCACACCGAAAATCGCCAGTAAATATCCGAATGTGGCCTCCAGTTATTTTCGTGAACAAGGTGAACAGGTAGAAATTATTAAGTTGAACGGATCTATTGAACTAGCACCTCTAATTGGACTCGCAGAGAGAATTGTGGACATTGTGTCGACTGGGCAAACATTAAAGGAAAACGGACTTGTGGAATATGCAAAAATTGCCGATGTGACATCGAGATTAATTGCCAATCCGGTGAGCTATCGAATAAAAGAAAAGAGAATTACGGAAATTGTCGATCGGCTTGCAGGAATAGTAAATCAGTGAGGGGGTGAAGTGATGAAGATAGAACGATTTACGGAAGGCGCTTCATTAAAGCGTTCGGTAGATTCAGGGACAGCTGAACAGCGCAAGACCGTACAGGATATCATCGATGAAGTTAGAAAGTCTGGCGATGAAGCGATTGCTCGTTACACAGAGAAATTCGATGGTGTAAAGCTTGAACAATTTACTGTTTCGATAGAGGAAATTGATGAAGCGGCAGATGGACTAAGTGAGTATGAGCGATCTATCATCGAAGAAGCGGCAGCAAATATCCGCTCTTTTCATGAAAAGCAGCTAAAGAATTCGTGGATTTCGACAGATGAAACAGGAACAATGCTCGGACAAAAACTAACTGCACTTGATGCGGTTGGTGTGTATGTACCGGGGGGGACGGCTGCGTACCCATCATCAGTATTAATGAATGTGATCCCTGCGAAAGTAGCAGGCGTGGAACGAATCGTAATGGTTTCCCCTCCAGGGAATGATGGGAAGCTATCTAAGTCGGTTATGGCAGCAGCGAAAATCGCAGGTGTTACGGAAATTTATACAATTGGTGGTGCACAAGCGGTTGCGGCACTTGCATATGGAACAGAAACAATTGAAAAAGTCGATAAAATTGTTGGACCTGGAAATATTTATGTAGCGTTAGCGAAAAGAGAAGTGTTCGGAGACGTAGCAATCGATATGATTGCAGGGCCGAGTGAGATTGCGGTCCTTGCTGATGAAACAGCCATTGCCAAAGAAGTAGCAGCAGATTTACTGTCGCAAGCAGAGCATGATGCCAGAGCGTGTAGCGTGCTGATCACCACAGAAGCAAGCCTAGCTGATGAGGTGGCAAAAGAGGTGGAAAAACAGTTGGCCTTGTTACCGAGACGAGAGATTGCGGAAGCATCTATTCGGGATTACGGGAAGATTATCGTGTGCGAGGATATGAATCAGGCGATTCAGGCCGTTAATACACTTGCGCCAGAGCATCTTGAAATTATCACGAAAGATCCACTGGAAGTGATGACTCAAGTACGCCATGCTGGTGCCATTTTCTTAGGGAGATACAGTACGGAGCCAGTTGGTGACTACTTCGCCGGACCAAACCACGTACTCCCGACAAATGGTACAGCCCGTTTTTCAAGCCCACTAAATGTGGACGACTTTCAGAAAAAATCAAGCATCATCATGTACAGTCAAACAGCCTTTAGAAAAAACGCAGAAAAAATTGCAACCTTTGCCCGGCTCGAAGGCCTCGAAGCACATGCCAGAGCTGTAGAATCACGTGGGAAATAGGGTCTGACCCCTAAACGGGTCACTTCAAGGCGTTGATAAACTTAAGGTTGCGCAAGGAAAATAGATTTGGGAAATGGGGTCTGACCCCTAGGAGGAGGTTCGTATGGAACGTGTTGGTAGTGTTGTGAGGAAGACTGGTGAGACAGATGTGAAGCTTGCGTTTACCGTGGATGGTGAGGGTGTATCTCGAATTGAGACGGGTGTGCCATTTATGACACATATGTTGGATTTATTTACGAAGCATGGTCATTTTGATCTGACGGTTGATGCTCAAGGTGATATTGAAGTGGATGCTCATCATACAACAGAGGATATTGGGATTTGTCTTGGGCAGGCATTAATCGAAGCCCTCGGTGATAAGCGTGGAATTAAACGCTACGGAAATGCATTTGTGCCTATGGATGAGGCGTTAGCACAGGTTGTCGTTGATCTTAGCAACCGTCCGCACCTAGAATTTCGAGCAGAGTTTCCCGCGCAGAAGGTTGGGACATTTGATACCGAGCTTGTTCATGAGTTTCTCTGGAAATTAGCGCTTGAAGCCCGGATGAATCTACATGTAATTGTTCATTATGGCCAAAATACGCACCATATCATTGAGGCAATTTTTAAAGCTCTTGGAAGAGCCCTTGATGAAGCGACAACGATCGATCCACGTGTAAAAGGAATTCCTTCTACGAAAGGATTGTTATAAATGATTGGCATTGTCGATTACGGCATGGGCAATTTGTTCAGTGTTAGTAAAGCACTCGAACGTTTAGACGCAGAGTTTTTTATTTCAGATGATCCTGCCGAACTGGCAAAAGCAGATGGAATCATTTTACCAGGTGTTGGTTCGTTTAGAGATGCCATGATTTTACTTGAGCATAAGGAATTAGATGTTTTTCTGAAGAAACACGTAGACAACGGTGGATATCTATTAGGAATTTGTCTAGGTATGCAGCTATTATTCGAGGAAAGTGAAGAAAATGGACCTGCGAAAGGTCTGTCACTAATTCCAGGGAAAATTACGCGGCTTTCTGGGATAGATTCCAAAAACAATGCCTATAAAGTTCCACATATGGGCTGGAACAAACTAACTTTCAACAATCAATCTCCTCTTTTAAAAGGACTTGAAGAGGATTATGTATATTTCGTTCATTCATACTTTGTAGTGACAAATGAAACGGAGGTTGTAGCTGCATCTGCAAAATACGATGTGGACGTGCCGGCGATTGTCACAAAAGGAAATGTATTCGGTATGCAGTTTCACCCGGAAAAAAGCAGTTCAATGGGCATATCCTTATTAAAAAATTACTTGTCACTAGTGAAAGGGAGGCAATAAGATGTCTAATTTCACAATTTACCCTGCCATTGATATGCGCGGTGGGAAATGTGTTCGTTTAATTCAAGGCGATTACAATCAAGAAACCGTTTATGGTGATTCACCGTTTGACATGGCAAAAAGTTTCGCCAGTCAAGGGGCAGAGTGGATACATATGGTCGATCTCGACGGAGCAAAAGCAGGGAGCAGAATCAATGATTCGTATGTGATTCAAGCAGCGAAAGTGCTGGGTGCTAAAATACAAATTGGTGGTGGAATCAGGACAGAAACAGACGTTGTCCACTATCTTGAACGCGGCGTCCAACGTGTCATCCTTGGTAGTGCAGCCGTTTCAGACCCGGAATTCACCAAAGCAATGCTTAGTAAATACGGCAAGCAGATTGCAATCGGCATCGATGCAAAAGACGGTAAAGTCGCAACACACGGTTGGCTCCAAACATCAGAAACGACAGCAATTGAACTTGGCAAGGCATTAGCTGATTGCGGGGCAGAAGTGTTTATTGTAACGGATATTGCAACAGATGGCATGCTTTCTGGACCGAATGTGGAAGGAATTGTTGCGATGGCAGAAGCGACTGGAAAAGGCGTTATTGCCTCAGGTGGAATAAGCAGCCTACAAGACCTTATTACGTTAAAGGAATATCAAAATCATGGGGTTATTGGAGCCATTGTCGGCAAGGCGCTCTATACGAATCGGTTTACAGTCAAGGAAGCATTAGAAAAGGTGCGTGATTAAATGCTGACTAAACGAATTATTCCATGCTTGGACGTGAAAGAGGGCAGAGTGGTTAAAGGCGTTCAATTTGTATCTTTACGAGATGCAGGTGATCCCGTCGAACTTGCTGCATTTTATGATCAAGAAGGGGCTGACGAACTAGTATTTCTTGATATTTCCGCTTCGCATGAAGGGCGGGAAACGATGGTTGATGTCGTAAAGGCTGTTGCTGGAAGTCTTGCTATCCCATTTACTGTTGGCGGCGGCATTAATTCCCTAGAAGATATGAAACAAATTCTCAGAGCGGGTGCTGATAAGGTGTCATTAAACACATCTGCCGTCCTACGTCCAGAATTAATTACAGAAGGTGCAAATTACTTCGGTTCACAGTGCATCGTAGTGGCTGTTGACGCACGATGGGATGAGTCGCTCGGTTCATGGCGTGTCTATACGCATGGAGGCAGACGAGCAACGGATTGGGAAGTCATTGCTTGGGTAAAAGAAGCGGTAAACCTTGGCGCTGGGGAAATTCTTCTTACTAGTATGGATAATGATGGTGAAAAACAAGGCTTTAATCTTGCCTTGACAAGGGCGGTGAGCGAATCGGTATCGGTCCCGGTTATTGCCTCTGGAGGAGCAGGAAGTGCCGCTCATTTTGAAGAAGCTTTTACAACAGGCAAAGCAGATGCGGCGCTTGCTGCTTCGATTTTTCACTATAAAGAAACGTCCGTTAAAGAAGTGAAAAGCTTTTTAAAACAGAAGGGTGTTGTTGTAAGATGAATCAGCGAATAAAATTTGATGAAAAAGGCTTGATTCCCGCTATCGTTCAGGATGCCATAACAGGAGAAGTGTTAACACTAGCGTATATGAACGAAGAGTCTTTGCTACTTTCTATGGAAAAAGGGGAAACCTGGTTTTTCAGCCGCTCACGTAATGAGCTTTGGCATAAAGGAGAAACGAGTGGAAATACACAAACTATTACTGAAATAAAGTATGATTGTGATCAAGACGCACTAATCGTCAAGGTGAATCCATCGGGTCCAGCCTGTCACACCGGTACGAGCAGTTGCTTTACGGAAACGTTATTTGAGAACGGAAACATAGCTGCTCAAGTAAAACCTGATGCAAACTTCTTATTAGAATTAGAAAACCTGATTGGAACGAGAAAAGAAACAATGCCTGAAGGTTCCTATACAACTTATTTATTCGAAAAAGGCGTCGATAAAATTTTGAAAAAAGTTGGGGAAGAAGCAGCTGAAGTTATCATTGCAGCAAAAAATCGAGATCATGATGAACTTTCGCTTGAATCCGCAGATCTTTTGTATCACTTGTTTGTTTTATTACAAGAACAAGAACTGCCATTTGCAGATGTGTTAACCGTTTTACAACAAAGACATGCAAAAAAAGAATAAATGCAAAATGGGAAAGGTATCATGTATACCTTTCTCATTTTCATGTCTAAAAAAATACAGTGAACGACTTCGTGTTAATTTTGGCCAAACGCTCGGGGATTTCTTTGAAATTCTCCCCTTTTTGGGTATTCTTATTTACAATCGCAACGAGATGCCAAGATTCTTCCAGTATGTTATAATATGAAGGTTAAACAACTATTAGATGGAGGATTCCATGGGCAAAGATTCTAAAATGAATAAACAAGCTAAAGTTTTCTCCTTTCATCCGACAGGAGAATATTATTTTACTAAAGGTTTAAAAGCTTATCACAGACGTGATTTATATAATGCTAAAAAGTTTCTCATGCGTGCATTTGAATTGGAACCTACAGAACCGATGATTGCATGTCAGCTTGCGGTTACATGTACAGAAATCGGCGAATATAGTTATTCAAATACTCTACTTGAAAACATTCTTGGGGACATGGACCCTTTTATGACGGAATGCCATTATTTTTTGGCAAATAACTATGCGCATCTTGGCATGTTTCAGGAAGCGTATCGCCATGCGAGTGCTTATCTGGATAAAGAGGAAGATGGAGAGTTCAGCGAAGACGCGGAAGATCTTTTGGATTTAATTACATTCGAATCAGGTGAAACCGAGGAAAGTTTGATTCATCAAGACGGCTTGATTTACCAACAGGAAAAAGCTCGTGAATGTTTAGAAGCAGGTAACTTTGAAGAAGCCGTTGAAGTGCTGAAAGAAACCATTAAAGAATACGCGGAATATTGGTCAGCATATAATAATTTGGCGCTTGCTTATTTTTATCTTGGAGAAATAGATAGAGCCTTTGAAACGTTAGAGGAAGTGTTGGAAAAAAGCCCTGGAAATTTACATGCACTATGTAATCTATTGGTTTTCCATCATTATCAGCAAAGTGAAGATAAGATAGATGCACTGGTTATGGCTTTGGAAAAGGTCCGACCGATTTTAACGGAGCACCGCATCAAACTTGGTTCTACATTTGCTCTAATCGGGCGATATAACCTCGCGTATAAATGGTTGAAGCAACTTCAAAGGCAAGGACATGATGGTGATGATACCTTTTATTATTGGTTAGCTGTATCTGCCTATCAAATAGGTCATGAGCACACCGCCAAAAAGGCCTGGAAAAAGGTATTAGAATTAAATCCTGACAAGGAAGGGTTTGAACCGTGGGGAGATATGAATGCTTCTCTTAATGGATTTGAGGATCATTTGCCTTCAATCTTGAAACGCTTCGAAAGTGATTATCTAGAGGAACGGATATTTGCTCTTTTTTTAACAAAGCACTCGGTTAAAAAGGACCATATTCTAAAGCATCCAGTTCTTTGTAATAATCCACTTCTTACGGATGTTGAAAAAGAATATATGGAATATGTGGAACGGCAGAAATCAAATCAAGAGAACTCGGCCGTTGAATTTGCCGATCAAACAGCGGAAATTTTGTATGCACACTTCCATCCAATCCAGATCATGGAGGCAGGCCTTTATTTAACCTGGTTTTCGGTGTTTGTAGAAGCGATGAAAAGTGAAATTAAACTTGTGAATCCAACAGGTTGGGCTGCGGCAGTTGAGTATTCTTGGTATAGGTTACGTAATGAAAAGAAAAGTCAGCAGGAAATTGCCGCTAAGCACTTGATCTCAGTTTCTACTCTTGGAAAATATGTTAAATTGGTGAATAGCTTACTTCAGTGAGCATAAATTTGGACGTATTTTTATTTGTTATATAGGATGTAAGTATATCGGAAATACTATATGTAATGATTATCGGGAGTGGATACTATGACTGAAGAAAAAATATACGATGTGATTATTATCGGTGCTGGGCCTGCTGGTATGACTGCAGCTGTTTATACTTCTCGTGCGAATCTCCAAACATTAATGATTGAACGTGGGATTCCAGGTGGCCAAATGGCCAATACGGAAGAAGTGGAAAACTATCCAGGGTTCGAGACGATCTTAGGTCCAGAACTTTCTACAAAAATGTTTGATCATGCTAAGAAATTTGGCGCCGAATATGCCTACGGTGATGTGAAGGAAATTGTTGATGGCGAAGAATACAAAATCGTCCGTGCTGGTTCAAAAGAATATAAAGCAAAAGCGATCATTCTATCATCTGGTGCAGAATATAAGAAAATTGGCGTGCCGGGTGAGAAAGAATTAGGTGGACGCGGCGTTTCTTATTGTGCGGTCTGTGATGGTGCATTCTTTAAGCAAAAAGAATTGTTCGTTATCGGCGGAGGAGACTCTGCGGTCGAGGAAGGCGTATATTTAACTCGCTTTGCTTCGAAAGTTACAATCGTACACCGTCGAGAAGAGCTTCGTGCTCAGAAAATCCTTCAAGAGCGTGCGTTTGCTAATGAAAAGGTTGATTTTATTTGGAATCATACCCTGAAAGAGATTCATGAAAAAGACGGGAAAGTGGGCAGTGTGACACTTGTTTCGACTGCAAATGGAGAAGAACAGGAATTAAATGCGGATGGCGTGTTTGTTTATATCGGTATGAACCCTCTTTCTAAACCTTTCGAAAACCTAGGTATTACAAATGCTGGTGGGTATATTTTGACTGATGAAACGATGGAAACGAAAATACCTGGCATCTTTGCAGCCGGTGATATTCGTGAAAAAACACTCCGTCAAATTGTTACGGCTACAGGTGACGGCAGCATTGCTGCACAAAGCGCCCAACATTATGTGGAAATGCTGAATGAAAAGCTGAAAGTAAAGTCTTGAATTTTTTACAATTCGTAATTCCGTCTTAATCATGCTGTAACATAGATGCAATATCTTTTGGTTATAGTTAGGGTAGTAATTGACCCCCTTTTATAAATATAAACTTGTGGATGGCACAGATGTTAACGTCTGTGCCTTTTTTTTGTCGAAGAACATGGGGACGGGTCTTCGCGACTTACTCATATAGTCAATCTACTTTACAGATATACTTACTTTGTTAAGAAAGTACTTCAAATTCCGGCTCCGCGCCGCCGCCATTGTGATTAGGCGAGTATAGCGTGCTACAGGATGGGTCCTTCACAGTAAATTGTGACGTTTTAACGGTATAGGAATTTTGTATGTAACAAGTATGGAAAATAATTTCCTGATTCTTGTTCATTGTAGCTCGTATCTAAAAATAGTATAATAGAAGTTAAACAAATGTATCGAAGAGCTGTCTAATTCATTACTTCTGCTATGTGTAGTTATACATAGCATGGAAGTTTCACTTTATCCCGCATTAACGGGCAGTAATATCCCCACCTCAAGGTTTAGAGGAATCGAAGAAGCAAAGGTGGGGGATAACTGCCCGTAAAAGCCCGATTGGTTCAACTAACAATCAGTGGGGTTGAAGAAAATCCCACTGATTGAAGTTTCACTTTATAAATTTTTGTACAAGACAAATACTGGATTAGAGTCGATTGAGGTGAAGAACGTGCAACGTGTCACAAATTGTGTGTTAGTCAGGGACAATAAAACACTTCTTTTAAAAAAACCGAGAAGAGGCTGGTGGGTTGCTCCAGGAGGCAAAATGGAGGCTGGTGAATCTGTTCGTGATGCCTGTATTCGGGAATATCGTGAAGAAACAGGCGTATATTTAAAAAACCCAGCAATTAAAGGAATTTTTACGTTTATCATCAAAGAGGGCGATAAAGTTTTAGAAGAGTGGATGATGTTCACCTTTTTCGCTACCGAATCAGACGGAATTAATGTGGATTCGTGTGAAGAGGGAGAACTAAGCTGGATTGCTATTGATGAAATGAAGAATCTTCCAATGGCTGAGGGTGACTACCATATATTGGAATATATGATTCGTGGAAGCGGAATCATCTATGCCACTTTTACGTATACACCTGAATTCAAGCTGCTTTCATATCGGCTTGATCCGGGTTGAATAAATAGAAAACTTTGGGGGGATTGCATTGGGAATAGGACAAATTAGCGAAACGCAATTAGTCATAATTACAGGCATGTCTGGAGCTGGAAAAACGGTTGCTGTTCAAAGTTTTGAAGATTTAGGCTTCTTTTGTGTTGATAACTTACCACCCACGTTATTACCCAAGTTTCTTGAACTGATGAAAGAATCTGGAAATAAAATGAATAAAGTTGTGTTGGTTATGGATTTACGCGGCAGAGAATTCTTCGATCATTTATTCAAAGCATTAGATGACTTAGCTGAAACATCTTGGGTAACTCCGAAGATCCTTTTCCTTGATGCAGATGATGAAGTGCTTGTACGACGCTACAAAGAAACGAGGCGTACGCACCCACTATCGCCATTGGGTCTTCCGCTAGAAGGAATTCAAATTGAACGGGGTTTGTTAGAAGTGTTAAAGGGACGGGCGCAGATCGTTTATCAAACATCTTCGCTGAAGCCACGAGAATTAAGGGAAAAAATCTTAACAGAGTTCTCAGTTAACAAGAAAGTGATTTTTACTGTCAATGTGGTGTCTTTCGGATTTAAACACGGTATCCCGATTGATGCGGATCTTGTTTTCGATGTCCGCTTTCTGCCTAATCCATTTTATATCGAACATATGCGACCAAAGACTGGTTTGGAAGAAGAAGTGTCAAGTTATGTGCTGAAATGGGGAGAAACACAGAGGTTTTTAGAAAAATTGATAGATTTACTTGCGTTTATGCTTCCTCAATATAAGCGGGAAGGGAAATCTCAGCTTATCATTGCAATTGGATGTACGGGTGGTCAGCACCGTTCCGTTGCGCTTGCTGAGTATCTGGCTAGCACATTCCAGAAAGATTATGTCACTCATGTAACGCATCGTGACATCAAGAAGATTATTAAGGAGAAAAGTAATGCCAAATGAAATTGAGCAGCCAAGAGTAGTCGTCATTGGGGGCGGTACAGGTCTTCCTGTGTTACTTCGCGGACTGAAGAACTACCCAATTGATATCACGGCGATTGTTACGGTTGCGGATGATGGTGGTAGTTCTGGCAGGATTCGCGATGAAATGGATATTCCGGCCCCAGGAGATATTCGAAATGTTCTTGCTGCGTTATCAGATGTGGAGCCTCTTGTTGAACAAATGTTCCAGCATCGTTTTGCAAGTAAGAATGAACTAGCGGGGCATTCGCTGGGGAACTTATTGTTAGCCGCCATGACCTCGATTACTGGGGACTTTGTCCATGCAGTTCAAGAAATGAGCAAAGTACTGAATGTAAGAGGGAAGGTGTTACCATCCGCTAACCAAAGTGTAGTTCTTCACGCGGAGATGGTCGATGGAATGGTTGTAAGCGGTGAATCAAAGATCCCGTTCTCTGGGAAAAAAATCAAACGCGTGTTCCTTAGTCCTAACAAAATTAAACCGCTCCGAGAAACCATACAGGCAATTAAGCAGGCTGATTTAATTGTCATAGGACCTGGGAGTTTATATACAAGCATTTTACCAAACTTACTTGTACCAGGAATTGGTGAGGCGGTTTGTAAATCAAAAGCGAAGAAGGTCTATATCTGTAACCTTATGACTCAAGCAGGAGAAACGCAGGATTATACAGCTAGTGACCATATACAAGCTATTTACTCTCATATGAATTGCTCATTTATCGATTGTATTCTTGTAAATAATCAAGAAATTCCACAAAATGTTCAAGATCGCTATAAAGAGGAATTTGCAAAGCCGGTTGTTTTTGATGTTGAAAGTCTAGAAAGACTTGGAGTTAAGATTGTTCAAGGGCAGATTTTTAATTTTGAAGGAAACTCCATTCGGCACGATACAAAAAAAGTAGCGCGTATGCTTTATCAAATGTTATTAAACGAAATTAAAGAAAGCAAACCTTAAAAAAGGATTGTCTTGACTGCTTACCTTATGCCTGTCTTGTTTCTTCATGGCTAATAAGAGTCTGTTCAAATAACTAGATTTTGTAGCCAAGGACCGGTGACAGTTTTTCTGATTGGAGGTGAGAATCTGTGTCTTTTGCTTCGGAAACTAAAAAAGAATTAACAACACTAGAAGAAAAGGATTGTTGCGGAAAAGCTGAATTATGCGCTTTAATTAGAATGAATGGATCGCTTTCGTTTTCGAATAAAAAACTTGTTGTAGATATTCAAACCGAAAATGCAGCGATTGCCAGAAGAATCTATACGCTTCTAAAGAAAAATTATAATGTGCAGATGGAATTGCTTGTTCGAAAGAAAATGAAGCTGAAGAAAAACAATGTCTACATTGTTCGTTTATCTTCTGGAGGGCAGGAAATACTGTCTAACTTAAAAATCGTTGGAAAAGGATTTGAATTTTATCATAGTATTGCACCAGAACTTATTGCCAAGAAGTGCTGTAAACGTGCTTACTTAAGAGGTGCTTTTCTAGCGGGTGGTTCTGTCAACAATCCGGAAACATCATCGTATCATTTAGAGGTTTACTCCATTTATAAAGAGCATAATGATGCACTTTGTGAGTTGATGAATGTATTTGGTCTCAAGGCGAAGACCCTTGAACGAAAAAAAGGGTATATCACCTATTTAAAAGAAGCTGAGAAAATAGCAGAGTTCCTGAATATTATTGGTGCTCACTCAGCGTTATTGCGGTTTGAAGATGTCCGGATTGTTCGCGATATGCGTAATTCCGTGAATCGGCTTGTGAACTGTGAAACGGCGAACTTAAATAAGACAATTGGTGCCTCCTTAAGGCAGGTAGAAAACATACGGTATATTAACGAAACGGTTGGTCTGGGTATTTTACCGGACAAACTCCGTGAAATTGCGGAACTTAGAGTGGCTTATCAAGATGTTACGTTAAAAGAGCTTGGGGAAATGGTTTCAGGTGGGAATATTAGCAAATCGGGAATTAATCACCGCTTACGAAAAATTGATGAAATCGCTGATAAAATGAGAGGCGGAGCAGGTCTCGTAGCCCAGAAGTTATAAAGAAGGAGGAAAATATATGGTTGAGAAGCAAGTGGAGGTCCGCCTGAAGACAGGTCTTCAAGCAAGGCCAGCTGCCTTATTTGTACAAGAAGCAAACCGTTTTAAATCAGACGTATTCCTTGAAAAGGATGGAAGAAAAGTGAATGCGAAAAGTATTATGGGGTTAATGAGTCTTGCGATTGGGTCTGGAACGATCATTCAACTAATTGTGGATGGTAGAGATGAAGAAGAAGCCATTTGTGCCCTTCAACAATTTGTTGAACAAGAAGCGTAAAGAATGATTAATCAAACAACGGAAATTACTGAAGTTGTTATGATGAAGGTGCTTAGAAACATGTCCGATTTACAGGTAAAGAGGAGAATATCCTTTCATGCTGCAAATTCACATGTGCTAGGCATCTTTTTGTATATGTAATCAAACGTACTGGCATCTGTATTCTTGAAAATGGTGATATATATTTAAGTTAAAGGGTCAGACCCCGCAACAACTAAAACCAGTATAAGATACGTGTATGAAACACTACATACTGGTTTAGAGTGTGAGGTCAGATCCTTATGATGGGGTTTAGAAAATTCAATTTAAAGGTAGCTTCTAAAAAACGCCGAGCTAAATGCTTCGGCGTTTTTTTAGTACAATTATTTATCTAGAGTTTTCTTAACGTCATCTATACGAGTGATGACTTTGTCGATTAATCCGTATTCTAATGCTCGTTCAGCTGTCATGAAGTTATCGCGATCCGTATCTTTTTGAACAACCTCTATTGGTTGGCCTGTACGTTCGGAAAGAATTTCGTTCAATTTGTCTTTTAAGAACAAAATGCGTCTTGCGGCAATTTCAATTTCAGTTGCCTGACCTTGTGCTCCACCTAATGGTTGGTGAATCATCACTTCACTGTTTGGAAGAGAGAATCGTTTGCCTTTTTCACCAGCTGCTAGTAAGAAAGCGCCCATAGAAGCGGCCATTCCGATACAAACTGTTGAAACTTGAGGTTTGATATATTGCATGGTGTCATAGATGGCCATTCCAGAGGTAATGCTTCCTCCTGGGCTGTTAATGTACAATGTAATATCTTTATCAGGGTTTTCTGCCTCTAAGAACAATAATTGAGCTACAATTGAATTTGATACATTATCGTCAATTGCACTACCAAGCATGATGATTCTGTCTTTTAATAGACGGGAATAAATATCGTATGCACGTTCCCCGCGACTTGTTTGTTCAATAACTGTAGGAATTAAATTCATGCTAATTTCCTCCTCTAAGTAAAAGTTATTTCTCATAGGTAAATCCTTAATATATGTATGATACACTTTATGGTCAATTAAGGTCAAACAAAACAAATCGAAAGGAAGATGTTTCGTTCGACAAAAACCAAAAAGCTGTTTCTATAGCCCAAATTATGATATCTAGAGCTCGGATGTTAGGTTCCATCTCCACGTTATCCATACTACCCAAATTTCTGTACTTTAAACCGCATTACCACTTGCAAACAATGTGAAACTGACATATAATAAAATTTGTTGAAAAATTATTACTGCCCTCGTGGTGCAACGGATAGCACGTAAGATTCCGGTTCTTGAGATGTGGGTTCGATTCCTGCCGAGGGCGTCATTAGTAAAAGACTGTCTCATAAGGGTCTGACTTTATATTCTACACACAGTATATCGTATTATACTGTATTTTGTAGGTATGCGGTCTGACCTTTTCTTTTTTTGAATAGATATAGAATGAGTAGATTTTAAGTAAATTATAGGGTTTAGCCGCAAGTTACTTCCTCGCTCTAAAGTCGAGCTGGTCTTGGGTTATTACGATTTTTGTTTCGTAAGCGTTTCCATTTCGTTTCACTATTCACTTGTATATTTATGGTGTAAAATGGTAAAGGGAGAGGGAGATATGGATATGAAGCCGGGACTCTATCAACAACAGGTTATGAAATTGACAATGACGCAAGAGTTAAGCCAGGCAATTGCATTACTTCAGTTTTCTACGCAAGAATTGTTAGTCTATTTAGAGACAAAGTGGCTGGAAAATCCTTTATTAACGATTGAATCATCAGCAGGTTCCCACGAGTTACCAAGAGATCAATTTAAGGGAAATCGGGTAAAGAATACAGGGATATCTTCTAATTGGATTGAACAGATTGGTGATGAAGCTCCTTCTCTTGAAAAATATTTGCTTGCCCAAATTGGTGTGGATGTGTTAAATAAAATGGAATTGAAAGCGCTTATCCATCTTATTCGTAACATTGATGAAAATGGGTACTTGAGGATAAGTTTGGAAAATGAAGCTGTTTCGGTTGGTCTATCTGCAAGCGCTGTATTTAAAGCCTTGGATATTCTGCAACAACTCGAACCACACGGGATTGGTGCCAGAAATCTTCAAGAATGCCTGCTGATTCAAGTCCGTCAAGCTTGCGAAAGACCATTAGCGGAAAAGCTGCTTCGTACATACTTTTTGCCGTTTGTTGATAAAAAGTGGAAAGAGCTTACGAAAGAACTTGGAGTTTCTTTAAAAGAGATTCAAGATGAATTTGATTATATACAAACGCTAAACCCACGTCCTGGAGCCATATTCACTTCTGAGAAACCAAGCTATATTGTACCTGATGTTGTCGTTGAATATAAAGATGGCAAGTTTTGTGTTGGTCAGTATGAAGGAAATACGCTGCAACTTCATGTGAATGAATCTTATTTGCAAAAAATGCAGAACCATCATGATCCGAATGTAAATCGCTTTTTACAAGAAAAATGGCAAGAGTATCAATGGCTGTCTAAAGGAATTCTTCAGCGGAAGGAAACTATATTACAAGTCATGAAAAAGATCGTGGAGAAGCAGCCTGAGTATTTTTTTCGTGGTTTAGGCTTTCTTAAGCCGATGACAATGAAGGAAATTGCCGATGACCTTGAAATCCACGAGTCGACAGTTAGTCGTGTGGTACGTGGCAAGTATGTCCAAACTTCATTTGGAACGGTGGAGATGCGGTCTTTCTTTAGCTCAGCTCTGCAATCAACGGAACAAGAAGATGTATCAGGTACAAAGGTGAGAAATGCATTACAGTCAATTATAGAACTCGAAAATAAACAAAAACCACATTCTGATCAAGAGCTGGCAAAAATTCTTCGAGATGAGCATGGATTCGTTCTTTCACGTAGGACTGTAGCGAAATACCGTGAACAACTGGGGATCCCATCTTCCGTAAAACGGAAAAGATATGAATGAAAAGGATGTATAGTACATGATACAAAATGAATGGATCTTATACACAAGAAATAATTGCCCATTATGTGATAAGGCAAAGATGATTCTAGAGCGAATAAAACAAGATACTAACTTCAAGTATAGGGAAATCGATATCTATACGAATGATGTGCTAACTGAGCGGTATGGACTAATGATTCCAGTTATTGAATGGCAAGGAGAGATTGTACAGTATGGCCAAGTTGACGAAAGGAAATTACGTCAGTTTTGTAAAGTGGAAAAGAAACTTAAGCAGTAATTTCAAGTCAACTGAAAGGTAAATTAGACTTTATTCCGTATACGGGGCAGTAAGACCCTTATTTTGAGGTTCCACTTTATATAATAAAATAAACTGGATTCATTTTGCCGTTTTAATGGCCTGTTATTGCTGGAAAAATAAAAATTAGCATATAAGTTGAAGAACGTTTTTTTTCCTGCTAGAATAAGCATATAGCAGGAAAGATTTTTTTTGGACCGAGTGGGACGTAAAACGTCTAACCGGGACGAAAATAGTCCACAACTTATTCTCAAGGGGTTTTCGAACGATGAATCCATTGCTCGACATACAAAAGAAAGTATTGCCCGATTTGTTAGCGGTTATGCAGAAACGATATGATATCCTGCGTTATATCAAGTTCATGCAGCCTGTAGGGCGCCGTAGCTTAGCGAACAGTCTGGATTTGACAGAAAGAACGCTTCGCAGTGAAGTAGATTTCTTGAAAAATCAAAACCTAATTGAGGTTTTCAGCTCTGGAATGACGCTTTCTGCTGAAGGTGTAGAGATTCTCGAGCAATTAGAAGGTGTCATGCGGGAAATATCGGGTATAGACAAAATGGAGCAAAAACTTAAGCGAATATTAAATGTTAATGAAGTCATCATCGTCGCTGGAAGCAGCGATCAATCATCATGGGTCAAAAGTGAACTTGGTAAAGCGGGAGCTGCCCGTATGAAAAAGGAATGGAAGGCTAAAAATATCATTGCAGTGACTGGCGGCTCGACAATGGCTGAAGTGGCTAAGATGTTAACCCCAGATTCAAACGGGAAAGATATTCTGTTTGTTCCGGCACGAGGAGGCCTTGGCGAAGAAATTCAAAACCAGGCTAATGTGATCGTTGCGAAAATGGCAGAAAAAACAAATGCTGCCTATAAAGTGCTCTATCTCCTCGATCAAGTCAGTGATGAAGCTTATCAATCATTTATGAAGGAACCGATGATAAAAGATGTTATTTCATTAATCAAATCAGCTACTATCGTTCTACATGGAATTGGCGACGCAACGGCGATGGCGGAGAGACGGAAGTCCCCGGCTGAGATTATTAAGTCCCTAAAACAACGGGACGCAGTAGGTGAAGCCTTTGGATATTACTTTAACGAAAATGGAGAAGTAGTACACAAAGTACAAACGATTGGTATTCAGCTAGAGGATCTTGACCAAGCTAAACGGGTAATTGCCGTGGCGGGTGGGGAATCTAAAGTGAAAGCAATCCGAGCCTATATGAAAAGAGCCCCGCAGACGACGGTATTAATTACGGATGAAGCAGCGGCACAACAGTTAATAAAGGGATAATTTCCCTTTACTATATAATTTTAATAAATTCTTTTTCAACTATAAAGGAGGAAATTTTATTATGGCAGTAAAAGTTGGTATTAACGGATTTGGTCGTATTGGACGTAACGTACTTCGTGCAGCATTAAAAAACTCGGATGTGGAAATCGTGGCAATCAACGATTTAACAGATGCAAACATGCTTGCACACCTTCTTCAATATGATACAGTGCACGGAACACTTGCAGAAACTGTATCAGTTGACGGAGACTACCTAGTAGTTGATGGACATAAAATCAAAGTTTTAGCAGAACGTGACCCTGCACAATTAGGATGGGGAGAACTAGGTGTTGAAGTAGTTGTTGAATCAACTGGACGTTTCACTGCGCGCAATGATGCAGCAAAACACCTTGAAGCTGGTGCGAAAAAAGTAATCATTTCTGCTCCTGCATCTGATGAAGACATCACAATCGTTATGGGTGTTAACGAAGATAAATATGATGCTGCTAACCACCACGTTCTTTCAAATGCATCATGTACAACAAACTGCTTAGCTCCATTTGCTAAAGTATTAAACGATAAATTCGGAATCAAACGTGGAATGATGACAACAATTCACTCATACACAAATGATCAACAAATTCTTGATCTTCCACACAAAGACTACCGTCGTGCACGTGCAGCAGCTGAGAACATGATTCCTACATCTACAGGTGCAGCGAAAGCAGTAGCTCTTGTATTACCAGAACTTAAAGGAAAACTTAACGGTATGGCTATGCGTGTTCCTACACCAAACGTATCAATTGTTGACCTTGTTGCTGAGCTTGATCAAGACGTTACAGCTGAAGATGTGAACAATGCATTGAAAACAGCTGCTGAAGGCGAATTAAAAGGCATTCTTGCTTACAATGATCTTCCATTAGTATCTACTGACTACAATGGTGTTCCAGTTTCTTCTACAATCGACGGATTGTCTACAATGGTTATGGAAGGTAACATGGTTAAAGTACTTTCTTGGTACGATAACGAAACTGGTTACTCAAACCGTGTAGTTGACCTAATCGATTACATCGCTAAAAAAGGTCTTTAATCTTTACAAAAATTAAACATTATTAATCCTGTGAATATTTGGCTAAAATAGCGAAAAACATCTATAATAACAGTGAAAAGGGGAGACGGGATTATGCCCTCTCCCTTTTTGACTGATAAAAGCAAGTGAAATTGTCTAGCTCTACCGCCTAGCATCCTGTGAAAAAGACGATTGCCTAAAAGAAGGCAAAGAACGCCTTCATGGTTTTAGTCCCTATTTTTCCGGAAGCTGATTAAGGCGTTTGTGCTTTTCAAAAATTAAAGGAGGTTATTTGGTCATGAATAAGAAATCCATTAAGGATATTAACGTAGCAGGTAAACGAGTTTTTTGCCGAGTTGATTTCAACGTACCGATGCAGGATGGTCAAATTACTGATGATACAAGAATTCGTGCGGCATTACCAACAATCCAGCATCTAATTGATGCAGGAGCGAAAGTAATTCTAGCTAGTCACCTTGGACGTCCAAAAGGTCAAGTAGTAGAAGAATTACGTTTAACTCCTGTTGCTAAGAGATTAAGCGAATTATTAGGTAAAGACGTCCGTAAAACAGACGAAGCATATGGTGCGGCTGTTTCTGCGGAGATCTCAAAAATGGAAGACGGAGACGTTCTACTTTTAGAAAATGTCCGTTTCTATCCTGGTGAAGAGAAGAATGAGGCAGAATTGGCTAAATCCTTCGCTGAGCTTGCAGACGTATACGTAAATGATGCATTCGGCGCTGCTCACCGTGCCCATGCTTCAACAGAAGGCATTGCAAACTATATACCTGCTGTTGCTGGCTTGCTAATGGAAAAAGAATTAGAAGTACTTAGTAAAGCTCTTTCTAATCCTGAACGTCCGTTTACAGCAATCATTGGTGGTGCGAAAGTTAAAGATAAAATCGGTGTGATTGAAAATCTGCTAGAAAAAGTAGACAACTTAATTATTGGTGGCGGTCTTGCTTACACATTCGTTAAGTCTGAAGGTCATGAAATTGGCAAATCTCTACTTGAAGCAGATAAAATTGAGCTTGCTCAATCTTTCATCCAAAAAGCAAAAGAAAAAGGCGTTAATTTATATATGCCTGTCGATGTAATTGTAGCAGACGACTTCGGTCCGGATGTAAACAATAAAGTAGTTGCGATTGACTCAATTCCAGCTGATTGGGAAGCACTTGATATCGGACCAAAAACACGCGAAATCTACGCTGATGTAATTAACAACTCTAAACTTGTTATTTGGAATGGACCGATGGGTGTATTTGAACTTGACATCTTTGCAAATGGAACAAAACAAGTTGCACAAGCTCTTGCAGATTCATCTGCTTACAGCATCATTGGTGGTGGCGACTCTGCTGCTGCAGCTGAAAAATTCAAGCTTGCTGATAAAATGTCACATATCTCAACGGGTGGCGGTGCTTCCCTAGAGTTTATGGAAGGTAAAGAACTACCAGGAGTTGTAGCATTAAACGATAAATAAGATTCGTAAGAAAGGACGGGACTACTATGCGTAAACCAATTATTGCAGGAAACTGGAAAATGAATAAAACACTATCTGAAGCGAAAAGCTTTATAGAGGAAGTAAAAACCCTTGTACCTTCTTCTGATAAAGTGGATTCCGTAGTATGTGCTCCAGCGCTTTTCCTTGATCAATTAGTAACAGCAGCAAAAGGAACAGAAGTAAAAATCGGAGCTCAAAACATGCACTTTGAAGAGAATGGTGCTTTTACAGGTGAGATCAGTCCTGTAGCACTTAACGATATCGGTGTGAATTATGTCGTGATCGGTCACTCAGAGCGTCGTGAAATGTTCAATGAAACAGACGAATCAGTGAATAAAAAAGCATTAGCAGCTTTCAAACATAATCTTGTTCCAATCGTTTGCTGTGGTGAAACATTAGAAGAGCGTGAAAGCGGTAAGACAAACGATTTAGTAGGCGATCAAATTGCAAAAGCACTTGAAGGTATGACAGAAGAACAAGTGCAAAACACGGTCATTGCTTACGAACCAATTTGGGCAATCGGTACAGGGAAATCTTCAACGGCTCAAGATGCTAATGAAGTATGTGCGCATATCCGTTCAGTTGTAGCAAGTCAATTTTCGAAAAATACAGCTGATGCAGTTCGTATTCAATACGGTGGCAGTGTAAAGCCTGAGAATATTAAAGAATATATGGCTCAATCTGATATCGATGGTGCGTTAGTCGGCGGTGCAAGTCTTGAACCGAATTCGTTCTTGCAATTATTAGAAGGTGGAAAAAATGAGTAAATCTCCTGTTGCGATTATCATCTTAGATGGTTTCGGGTGCCGCACAGAAACAGTCGGAAACGCTGTGTCTGCTGCTAATAAACCCAATTTTGACCGTTATTGGAATCAATACCCGCATGCCCATTTAACGGCTAGTGGGGAAGAAGTAGGGTTACCTAAAGGCCAAATGGGGAATTCTGAAGTAGGTCATCTAAATATTGGTGCAGGTCGAATTGTTTATCAAAGCTTAACTCGCGTTAACGTGGCGATACGTAGCGGAGAATTTGAGAAAAACGAAACATTCCTTGCTGCGATTAACGATGCGAAAACGAAGAATAAAAGCCTACACCTATTCGGTTTGCTTTCTGACGGCGGGGTACATAGCCATATTGAACATTTATTTGCTCTTCTTAAACTTGCTGCAGATGAAGGATTGACGAAAGTCTATGTTCATGCATTTTTAGACGGCCGCGATGTAGCGCCACAATCTGCATTAGGCTACATTGAAGCCGCAGAAGCAAAAATGAAAGAGCTTGGTGTTGGTCAATTTGCAACGATTTCCGGTCGATATTACAGTATGGATCGTGATAAACGCTGGGAACGTGTCGAGAAAACATACCGATCCATGGTGTACGGAGAAGGACCTAGCTACCGTTCTGCTAAGGAATGTGTAGAGGATTCTTATAATAATGGAATTTTTGATGAATTCGTTCTTCCTTCCGTTATTATCGGTGATGATGAAAAGCCGGTTGCGACGATCCAAGATGAAGATTCTGTGATCTTCTACAATTTCCGTCCAGACCGTGCGATCCAAACGTCAAATACGTTTACGAATAAAGATTTCCGCTCATTTGACCGTGGACCAGGACATCCGAAGAATCTTCATTTCGTTTGCTTAACTCTATTTTCAGAATCAGTAGACGGCTTTGTAGCGTTCAAACCGATGAATCTTGATAACACGTTAGGTGAAGTGCTTTCACAAAATAATCTGACCCAGCTGCGCATCGCAGAAACGGAAAAATATCCTCACGTTACATTCTTTATGAGTGGTGGACGTGAAGCGGAGTTCCCAGGGGAAGAGCGGATTTTAATCAACTCACCTAAAGTTGCTACGTATGATTTGCAGCCTGAAATGAGCGCATATGAAGTAACGGATGCATTACTTGGCGAAATTGCCGCAGATAAGTTTGACGCAATCTTACTTAACTTTGCAAACCCTGATATGGTTGGCCATTCAGGTATGCTAGAGCCAACTGTTAAAGCGATTGAAGCGGTTGATGAGTGTCTTGGAAAGGTTGTTGATGCCATCCTTGCAAAAGGCGGTACGGCAATCATTACAGCGGACCATGGTAACGCTGATGAAGTGGTTACACTGGAAGGAAATCCAATGACCGCACATACAACAAACCCTGTTCCTGTCATTGTTACGAAAAATGATGTAACATTAAGAACGGACGGTATTTTGGGAGATCTAGCACCAACCATGCTTGATTTACTTAACGTTGAAAAACCTGTTGAAATGACAGGAACATCTATCATTTCAAAATAAAACGATTGTAAAAAAAAGGAGCGAATTATTATGCCATTCATTCAACACGTATACGGACGCGAAGTACTTGACTCACGCGGTAACCCAACAGTAGAAGTAGAAATCATGACAGAATCTGGATTTTTCGGACGAGCTATTGTTCCATCTGGAGCATCAACTGGTGAGCACGAAGCTGTAGAACTTCGTGACGGAGACAAATCTCGTTACCTTGGAAAAGGTGTTCAAAACGCAGTAGATAACGTAAACAACATTATCGCTGAAGCAATTATCGGTTTTGACGTAACAGACCAAGCTGGAATTGACCGTGCAATGATCGAATTAGACGGAACAGAAAACAAAGGAAAACTAGGTGCGAATGCAATTCTTGGTGTTTCTATGGCAGCGGCTCATGCAGCAGCAGAATCTGTTGGTCTTTCTTTATACCGTTACCTTGGTGGTTTCAATGCGAAACAATTACCAACTCCAATGATGAACATCATTAACGGTGGTTCTCATGCAGATAACAACGTAGACTTCCAAGAATTCATGATTCTTCCTGTTGGAGCACCAACATTCAAAGAAGCAATCCGTATGGGTGCAGAAGTATTCCATGCATTGAAATCAGTTCTTTCTGCTAAAGGCTTAAATACAGCAGTTGGTGATGAAGGTGGATTTGCTCCAAACCTTGGTTCAAACCGTGAAGCACTTGAAGTGATTATTGAAGCAATCGAAAAAGCAGGCTATAAAGCTGGTGATGATATTTACCTTGGTATGGACGTTGCTTCTTCTGAATTCTATAACAAAGAAACGGGCAAATACGATCTTGTTGGCGAAGGCCGTACTGGCTTAACTTCTGAAGAAATGGTTAATTTCTACGAAGAGCTAGTTAACGAATTCCCAATCCTTTCAATCGAAGACGGCTTAGATGAAAACGACTGGGAAGGTCACAAACTATTGACTGACCGCATTGGCGGAAAAGTTCAATTAGTTGGGGATGACTTGTTCGTTACAAACACGAAGAAGCTTGCTGAAGGAATTGAAAAAGGAATCTCTAACTCAATCCTAATCAAAGTTAACCAAATCGGTACATTAACTGAAACATTTGATGCAATCGAAATGGCAAAACGCGCAGGCTACACAGCTGTTGTTTCTCACCGTTCTGGTGAAACAGAAGATGCAACAATCGCTGACATCGCTGTTGCAACAAACGCTGGCCAAATCAAAACTGGTTCTATGTCACGTACAGACCGTATCGCGAAATACAACCAACTACTTCGCATCGAAGACGAGCTTGGCGAATTAGCTGTATACGCTGGGATTAAATCTTTCTATAACTTGAAAAAATAATAGTTGTAATTGAAAAAAGCCTGCTTCTGACGAGAAGCAGGCTTTTTATCATATTTACTGCAAAAGCTCCCATCAAATGCAGTACCGGCGCGCAAATTGGAATTCTCGCTCGAATAGGAGTAAAGCTGGCGCGATTTCCCCTCATTTTGGCTCGAATAGAGGTAAAACTGGCATGTAAATTTGAAATCTGGCACATAAATATCAAATCTCGCTCGAAAAGTGTTCGATCTGGTACTTCGTCAAGATAACGGACCTATTAAATTAGATTTCTGTGGAGCATAAATCACGATTCGTAACGAAAAGAGCTCATTCTCGCTTATAATCTCAATTTCAGATCGAAGTCTTACTATACGGTGTACAGAAAGCTTCTACTTTTCGTTTAGTGTTCAAGAATTCAAAAACCCGCTTGCACATCAGTAACAATGCGTAAGCGGGTTTGAATTGAGATTAAATATTTGTGTCTCGAGCAAGTAGCTTAACTTCTTGTGTAGCGGTTTCCTTATTATTTAGCAGCCAAACTAGATTGATAATATTCTTCTAACGCAATGTCTCGATCGGCTAATTCTTGAGCCAATTCTTTGCCAACATAACGAAGATGCCATGGCTCATGCTTGTAGCCTGTGATGGATTCTTTGCCTTCATCATAGCGGATGATAAATCCATAGGTCGCTGCATTGTCAATCAGCCACTGTGCTTGGTCTGTTTCTCCAAAGCAATCTTCTGCTGCACAAGATCCATCTGAGGATGTGACATCAATGGCTAATCCTGTTTGATGCTCACTCGTTCCAGGGGTAGCACTATAGAGTAAAGCGGCTTCTAGTCCATCTTTCTCAACATAATGATTGAATAGGCTTGTCTGTGTTTTTAGAGAACGATACGCAGATACACCCGCAAGTGGTACTCCTTGTTCGTCGGCAGCTTGGAATAGTAACTCAAGCGCATCAGCCGCTTCTTTTCGCATCATTCGCTTCTCAATTTTTTCGGTAAAAGTGAATCGAACATCTGGGTAAACTAAGTCTGACGGCTTATAGTCATCCGGAAGTATATTCTCTTTATTCACTAGAACAGGAATTGCATCAGGGTCCATAACAGTAACTGGTACGGCTGGATTCTGTTCGGCACTGGCCGTGCCTTTGGTCGAAGAAGTATCAGATTTTTCTGCTTGAACTGGCTTATCCTTTTCTGTTGTAGGTTCTTTAACCATAGAATTGTTATCATGTGAACAACCACTAGTTACGAGTAAAAACGCTGATAAAAGCATGGTGGTCATGCTGATTTTTGACATATTTAAAGCCTCCAATTTAACTGGTCATTATACTTATATAACATAAAATTAATTGAAATGAAACAATAAGTACGTGTTATTACCTGGAAACGTACTCGCGAACAATTGCTTTCTCATATTTGTCAAGAAATAACCCAATCCATACAAACATGAGCAGGAATGCATAATCCTCCGAAATGGCCGTTTCAATCGTTGTTTGTGACCAGAAGGCGTCTAAAAAGCCACTTGAGCCACCTAATTGAAAGGCTTCATAAGCAATGAGTCCGTGTAGCGTAAGCCAAACAATCGTTAAAGTGCTTGTCCCAAAACCAATGACGGCAGCGATGATACTAAAGACAATCGCTAATAAACTAATACCGACAGCGAAAAGGCCAGAATGAAAAAAATCCTGTTGAGTGAAAAAGCCATTATACAAAACGGACAGGAAAAAGATTGAACTGCATACATAGGCAAAAAACAATAAGGTTCGACTTCCTTTGAATTTTGATAAAAGAAGCAAAATGGGCGAAATTACGATAAATAGGATATTTACGATATTCATACTACCAGAGTGAAAGATGGCATATACGGCGATAATAGAAAAGAAAAGAGCGATCATATCTAATAGTCGGATGAACTTATGAAACATAGAATCCCTCATTTCGTTAGAAGATTGTTTACTTGTCCTTTTCTCCATTCGTTTATTGTAGAGAAGCCGACAATGTGGTAAAGTTAAAGCAATGCTTAATTGTTTCGGGAGGTATAATTCATGTTGCATACCGTATTGGTAACACTTTTAATTATTGTTTCAATAGGTTTGATTGCAAGTGTTCTTCTTCAATCAGGAAAAAGTGCTGGATTATCTGGTGCAATTGCCGGTGGTGCTGAACAGTTGTTTGGGAAACAAAAGGCTCGTGGTCTAGATTTAGTCTTACATCGATTAACGATTGTGCTATCTGTGTTATTCTTTATTTTGACACTAGCGGTAACGTACGTTGGATTATAATTTAAGATCTCAGAAATCGTCTGGCTTAATGGCCAGGCTTTTTTTACGGAAAGAAACAATGGTAATTTTTTCTATGTAGGTAAAACTAAGCATAAATTAGTTTCATACTCTTATACTACCCAATTAGAGTCTTTCGAATAGCTGGAATTTGCTTTTTTTGTTTTAATATTTAATAGGACGATTTAATCAAACGATTAGTTAAAAAGATAAAAGGATAGTACATATAAGGATAAATGGAGTTTTTTTCCGTTCCATCTACATGTTAATCAATCGATTGATTAAAAGAAAAATGACGTGTATTGATTAAGAATAAAGGAGTTTTTACACAATGAAAATGAAGTTACCTCAGCCTTTTTACTTTGAAGGTGGAAAGCGTGCTGTTCTTTTATTACACGGTTTTACAGGAAATTCTTCAGATGTGAGAATGCTAGGGCGCTATTTAGAAAAACGGGGATATACAAGCCACGCTCCTCATTATAAAGGGCATGGCGTTCCACCGGAGGAACTTGTTTCAACGGGTCCTTCTGATTGGTGGAAAGACGTCATGATGGGATATGATTTTCTAAAAGCTCAAGGTCATGATGAAATTGCGGTTGCCGGCCTATCCTTGGGAGGGGTATTTTCACTAAAATTAGGTTACACTGTACCTGTAAAGGGTATTGTAACGATGTGTGCACCGATGTATTTAAAGAGTGAAGAAAAGATGTATCAAGGTGTTTTGGCATACGCAAGAGAATTTAAAAAACATGAAGGAAAAACGCCTGAACAAATTGAAATGGAAATGGAACAGTTTGCGAAGACGCCGATGAACACGCTAGAAGCATTACGAGCACTTATGGCAGATGTTCGGGATCATATCGACCATGTGTATGCTCCGACATTCGTCGTTCAAGGTAGGCATGATACGATGATTAATACAGATAGTGCCAATATTATTTATAATGAAGTGGAATCAGATAAAAAGGAACTGAAATGGTATGAAGAATCTGGTCATATCATTACATTTGATAAAGAGAAGGAACAGCTTCATGAAGACGTATATCAGTTTTTAGAAGGCTTAGACTGGTCTAAATAACCTTTAATCAATAATAAATTACCCTACTAAGGAGGGATTATGATGGAAGATCAAATCCGTGATTATATGGATAAGCTTCTTTCTTATATGAAGGAAGAAGCATACAAGCCATTAACAGTACAGGAGTTAGAAGAAGCATTAGGTATTGAAGATTCTGCTGACTTCAAAAGCTTTGTTAAAGCACTTGTGAAAATGGAGGAAAAAGGGCTTGTCATCCGCACACGTGCCAATCGTTATGGCTTGCCGCAAAAAATGAATTTAATCCGCGGAAAGTTATCTGGGCATGCGAAAGGTTTTGCATTTGTCACACCGGACGAACCTGGAAGCGATGATATTTTCATTCCGCCGAACGAAACGAAAAATGCGATGCATGGCGATATTGTTTTAGTAAGAGTAGCAACAGAAAGTTCAGGTTCTAGAAAAGAAGGTACAGTTGAAAAAATTATCGAACGGGGCATCACAGAAGTTGTTGGGACGTATTCAGAAAGCAAGAACTTTGGCTTTGTGATCCCAGATGATAAGAAAATTGCGAATGACATTTTTATTCCTAAAAATGTTTCTGGCGGTGCAGTGGAAGGTCATAAGGTCGTTGTTCGTTTAACATCGTACCCTGAAGGTAGAACGAGTGCTGAAGGAGAAGTTATTCAAATACTTGGACATAAAAATGATCCAGGTGTTGATATTTTATCCATTATTCACAAGCACGGATTACCGCTCGAATTTCCGAAGGATGTCTTGGAGCAAGCCCATGCCGTTCCTGATGCCATTTCTGAAAGCGAAATAGGCAATCGTCGTGATTTGCGAAATGAGACACTAGTAACGATTGATGGAGCCGATGCAAAAGACTTGGATGATGCTGTTACGGTGACGCAGCTTGAGAATGGCCATTATAAGCTTGGTGTACATATTGCGGATGTTAGTCATTATGTAACAGAGAATTCACCACTTGACCGTGAAGCGTTTGAAAGAGGGACGAGTGTTTATTTAGTAGACCGAGTGATTCCGATGATTCCACATCGTTTGTCAAACGGCATATGCTCATTGAATCCGAAAGTCGACCGTTTCACATTATCATGTGAAATGGAAATCAATGAAGCAGGTCAGGTCGTGAATCACGAGATTTTTGAAAGTGTGATTAAAACAACCGAACGAATGACATATGATGATGTAAGAAAAATCCTTGTCGATCAAGATGAAGCATTAATGGAACGCTATGAACCGCTCGTTCCGATGTTTCAAAATATGGAGAAATTAGCTGCGATTCTTCGTAAAAAACGAATGGAACGTGGCGCAATTGATTTTGATTTTAAAGAAGCCAGAGTTCTTGTTGATGAAGATGGACATCCGAATGATGTTGTCGTTCGCGAGCGGTCTGTTGCAGAGCGCCTTATTGAAGAATTTATGCTAGCGGCAAACGAAACAGTTGCAGAGCATTTCCATTGGCTGAAGGTTCCGTTCATTTATCGGATCCATGAAGATCCTAAGGAAGAAAAGCTACAACGATTCTTTGAATTTATTACAAACTTCGGCTATATTGTTCGGGGCAGTGCGAATTCAGTCCATCCAAGAGCATTACAATCGATTATTGAAGAAGTACAAGGCAAGCCTGAAGAGATGGTCATTTCAACCGTCATGCTAAGGTCGATGCAACAAGCAAAATATGACCCAGATAGCCTAGGACATTTTGGACTTTCTACAGAGTTCTATACACATTTTACATCGCCAATTCGTCGTTACCCAGATTTAATTGTCCATAGACTCATACGGACTTATTTGCTTGAAGGGAAAATGGATGACGCCACACAAGCGAAATGGGATGCACAGCTTGATGAAATTGCTGACCATACGTCGAAACGTGAGCGCCGTGCCGTAGATGCGGAACGTGAAACAGATGATTTGAAAAAGGCAGAATTTATGCTCGATAAAATTGGCGAAGAATTTGAAGGAATTATCAGTTCTGTTACCAATTTTGGGATGTTCGTTGAGCTTCCAAATACAATTGAAGGGCTTGTCCATGTCAGTGCGATGTCTGACGATTATTATCGCTTCGATGAAAGACAGCTAGCGATGATTGGGGAACGCAAAGCGAAAGTTTATCGAATCGGTGATGAAATCTCCATTCGTGTGGCGAATGTAAACAAAGATGAACGTGCAGTGGACTTTGAAATCCTTGGTATGATTAATAGCCGTCCGCGTATATCTGGAGAAAAGAAAATCTTTAAAGCGAATGCAGGTACCAGCAGGCGTCGTAAAGGGGATCATCAAGACGACAGTAAAGGTGGAAACCGTAGAGGTAGTAGTCAAGGCGGCAGAAAACGAAGTGCAACGAGCAGTGAAGGATCGGGATCTGCACGTAAATCGAAAAAGAAGAAAAAATTCTTCGAAAATGCCCCGGCTGCTAAACGGAAGAAGAAACCGAAAAAGAGATAAAATGAAACTCCAATTAGAGGGAGTTTTGACTTTCCGTTAATGCGGGATAAAATGTAGGGAAGCTGTCCCAAAAACGGTCAGAGCCTGCAACTATACATTGTCAGCTGAATAACACTAAAACTATGTATGGAATGCAGGTTTAACCCCTTTTGGGACGCGGACTAGTTTTTTGAAGGGGAGATCAAGATGCCAAAAGGCACAGGAAAGCAATTAGCACAAAATAAAAAAGCTTATCATGACTATTTTATAGAAGAAACGTTTGAAGCAGGAATCGTGCTGCAAGGAACAGAAATTAAAGCCATTCGTGCTGGCAAGGCGAATCTTAAAGATTCCTTTGCGAAGATTGAAAGAGGAGAGCTCTATCTACACAATATGCATGTCAGCCCGTATGAGCAGGGAAACCGTTATAACCATGATCCGCTCCGTACGAGAAAGCTGCTACTTCACCGTAAAGAAATCAATAAGCTGATCGGAGAAACGAAGGAAACAGGGTACACAATCGTTCCATTGAAAGTATATTTGAAGAATGGTTTTGCCAAAGTGTTAATCGGACTTGGTAAAGGGAAGAAGCAATATGATAAGCGTGAAGATTTGAAAAGGAAAGAAGCGAAACGAGACATTGAGCGTGCATTTAGAGATCGGCAAAAGATGTAGGTATTTGCAAAACCTTACAATTGATTTTCTCGTGGAATCTGCTATAATAAATCTTGTACCGATGATGACAACTGAATATCAGCAAAAAGCTTTTGATTCATCTCTCGTACGCTCCATTCTTATATTGGGGACGCTACGGATTCGACAGGGATAGTTCGAGCTTAGGTTGCGAGTCGAGGGGATCGGCCTCGTTAAAACGTCAACGCCTATAACTGGCAAACAAAACAACAACTTCGCTTTCGCTGCTTAATAACAGTCGATAGCGGTTCCTCCCTCCATGGCCCATGTGGTAGGGTAAGGGACTCACTCTAAGTGGGCTACGCCGGATTCCACCGTCTGAGGATGAAGGAAGAGACCAATCAGACTAGCTGCTCTGCCGCCTGTCGATAGGCAAATGAGTAAGCGAAACAATAATATGTCGACTACACTCGTAGAAGCTTAAGTGCCGTTATGTCTGGACGTGGGTTCGATTCCCACCGTCTCCACCAAATACATATTGTTGGTGGCTAAATACGAATTGATACACGGACTTGCCGATTATGGCAAGTCCGTTTTTATTGTGAAGCTGGAGGTAATTTTTCTAAAAAGTTATAGATGCAACTCTGGGACTTATCTAACAATGATTTGAATACATGTAAAGATACTTAAAACGTTAGATATGTAGTATTAACTTTCTCGATTTTGTTAAAGATAACAAAGGAGGGGGTGTGATACCATGGCTCAAGATGTTCTATGTGAGGTAAATAACTGTCAGTATTGGAGTTCTGGAAACCACTGTCAAGCAGAATCTATTTACGTAGTAAGTAATAAGGGCAAACACGCATCCAATAGTGAAGAAACGGATTGCAAAACATTTGTACCTGAAGTTTAAGTAAAGATTGAGGGGATGTCCAATGGGTCTAGCCGAGCACACAACAAACAGTTTATCCACTACAGTGTAAATTGTTTGTCGTAGTTGTGGGGTCGATCTATCTAGGACATCCTTTTCCTATTTATAGTATTGATAATAACTATCATTTTCATTCAGGCTAATGGAAATTATTTTTAAAAGGCTTTATCCCGTATTAACGGAAAGTCAAGACCCCACTTCAAGGCTTAGAGGGATCGAAGAAGCGTTAGGACAACTGCCCGTAATCTAGTTGCGGCTCCTAGCCCGTCTGAGGTCATAATAAGCTGTAATACTCTGTGGCAAACTACGCCACAGAGTATTACAGCTTATGCTTGTCGGACTATCACAGGACGTGATCGATCTTAGGAGACGTTCCTTGTACCAGTCGCCTTGCTTTTTAATGTAAAAGCCCGATTGGTGAGATACAGTGAAACTTACCGAGAGTTGCGCAGAGGTTTAGTTGAGGCTCACAGGATGTAGTCACACAAACATGGCCGCAGGACGCGGCGCACTTAGTCTGTGATTCATTGATTCGGGTCCGTACTGTCGATTGATCGAAGCTGTCGCTGCGATCTTAGCGACAGTAGAACGGGATTAACAAAGAAACCCCCACTGATTGAAGTTTCACTTTATTACATTTATGCTAATCCCTTAGTTGACATAGTAAATGTTTGTAGATTATCAGAACTAAGACTATAAGAAACAACTTTCTCTTTGTACTGCTTGACTACATCAACGTGATTATCGTAATTATAAACAAAGAAATTAACATCTTTTTTGCCTTTTTTTACGTTGATGACAAATGGAGTAACATTAGTCTCTGGATGTAAAAATAATTTTTCATTGCCTGGAAATATATAATATTTTTTTAAAAAGTTAGCTTCATTAAAATAGTCAGTAAATCTAACTTTTTCTTCCTCTTTTAAATTCTTTCCGTTAAATGTTACAGTAACCTCTTTTGAATCAAGTTTTGGATGAAGTTCAAATTTACCTATGACCCATCCCACCATTGCACTTGGAGGACTAAGTAAAAATTTGAGAATAAATCCAATTACTAAACTAATAACAACAGTCCATGTCATATTATATTAACTCCTTTTTTAGTTCCAGTGAAAATGAAATCGTTTTGATCGTTTAACTGATTCACTATTGTTGATTTTTATAATAAAGACACCAATTTTAAAATGCAATTAAATATGAGATGTGTCACTAATTGTTCAAATAAGAAAAACTTTTTTTAACCGGATATTTAGCTGTTTAATCGGGTTCTAAAATCTTTAAATAACTTGATATATGGGCTTTTATTAATAGCTAAATATGAAGGGAAATGGTGTAAACAATCAAGTGGATGGTAAAATTCATTAAAAAGTGGATGGGTACAAGTGTTGCAAATTATTTTATAGTGATAAATTAGATGAAATATTATATATGGGCATGTTGATAGAACTTTTTATTCCGCTTTAACGGGCAGTAAACCCCCCACTGATTGAAGTTTCACTTTATAAAAATACAATAAAGAAGTGGACTATGAAAATGTTGATTGCTTTTGTCGGATCAGTATGGGAAGTGAGTAAGAGTAACAAAAATTATAGTGGCTCTACTAAAAAAATATTACAAACTTAACATTCATATATGTCATCGTTATTCTATTGTCTATCATTGCACTTGGTGCGTATATTAGTTTTTCTGTTTAGTAGAAATTAACGTAAATAACCTATTAGTCGTGATGACTCAATAGGTTATTTATAATGATTGAATCTAAGATAAAAGTAAGGAGAATTAGGGTACAATATTTAAAAAGAGTTTTTAAAAAGGGATGCAAATAAATGGACTGGAACATTGATCGAAAAGCTAAAAAACCGATTTATAAACAAATTGCTGAGTATATTGAGAATGGCATTGCTGATGGAACTTTCCCCCCAGATAAACCTCTACCCTCTGAGAGATACTTAGCGAAAGAGCTAAATATAAATAGGAGTACTGTTGTAGCCGCATATGATGAGCTTGAATCAAATGGTCTCATTCAACGTAATCATGGAAGTGGTACCACTATAAGTAAGGATATATGGGGGATAACTAAAAAACGTATACCTAGTTGGAACAGATACATTGAAGCAGGTTCATTTTTACCTAATCTACCGGTTACTCAAAGAATACGTAAAGAGATGGAAGAGCAAAAAATAATCAATTTAGCCAGTGGTGAATTATCGGAGGACCTCTTTCCAGTGAACGCCTTAAGGGAAATTACTTCAACTCGGTCTTTTATCGGTAGGCTAGGTTATGATCATCCACAGGGTAATGCAGTATTAAGGACTACCATTACAAAGCATGTGAAGGGATTCCGAAATATTGAAACAAATCCATCATCCATACTTATTACTTCTGGAGCACAACAAGCTTTACACCTAGTCGTTCAATGCTTATTAAAGCCTGGTGATGCAGTGGTGATTGAAGATCCATCCTATCATTATAATCTCCCAATATTTAAATCAGCAGGTTTAAAAATTTTCTATTTACCAGTAAATGACGATGGTATAGATCCTAATGAGTTACTGGAATTACATAAAAAACATCGTATAAGAATGATATTTTTAAATCCAGCTTTTCAAAATCCAACTGGAACTTTGCTAAAAGAGAGTCAGCAGAAAGCGATTTTAGAAATATCATCAGAACATGGGATTCCTGTTGTGGAAGACGATCCGTATAGTTTAACGTCTTTTAAAGGAGAAGAAGTTTCAACATTAAAATCTCTGGATAAACACGGAAATGTTCTATATATTAGCTCTTTATCGAAGTTCGTAGCATCAGGTTTAAGAATTGGCTGGATTATAGGACCACGATCGGTAATAGAGAGATTATCTGATGCTAAACAACAAATTGATTTTGGACATGCTAGCTTTACCCAATGGATCGCTAACGATTTTTTAGAATCAGAGCATTTTCATTCTCATCTCAAGAAATTAGTAAAGGAATTAGAAAAGCGGCGCAATCAAATTGTATCAAGTTTTAATTATTTTCTAAAAGATCAAGTGGAGTTTACTATTCCTCAAGGTGGAATCCATATTTGGTGCCAATTAAAAAGAGATGTGGATGAAATGAAATTATTGGAAAATGCTATAAATCGAGGAGTTATTTATGTTCCCGGGTCTATGATGGGAACTAAAAAATGTTATGCACGATTCACTTTTGCTAGAGAGAATGAAGAGAACATAAATGAAGGAATAAAAAGGTTTGCAGATGCACTCAACTAAAGCCAGATGAAAAAAGAGGCGGGACTTCGCAAAATCAGCGCAGATACTCACCTTCATAAGGTGATGCAATTGGAGAACCTGAATTCTTTTCATCGCTGGGTTGCGTGTAGTCGCTCATGGATGTTTTTTATGGTCTAGGAGTAAATTGGATGGGCGATCATCCAAAATGAGTTTACGCAATAGTATTAACTTTCCCAATTTTGTTAAAGATAACAAAGGAGGGGGTGTGATACCATGGCTCAAGATGTTCTATGTGAGGTAAATAACTGTCAGTATTGGAGTTCTGGAAACCATTGTCAAGCAGAATCTATTTACGTAGTAAGTAATAAGGGTAAACACGCATCCAATAGTGAAGAAACGGATTGCAAAACATTTGTACCTGAAGTTTAAGTAAAGATTGAGGGGATGTCCAATGGGTCTAGCCGAGCACACAACAAACAGTTTATCCACTACAGCGTAAATTGTTTGTCGTAGTTGTGGGGTTGATCTATCTAGGACATCCTTTTCCTATTTATAGTATTGATAATAACTATTATTTTCATTCAGGCTAATGGAAATTATTTTTAAAAGGCTTTATCGACTTTTAAATTTATCCTAAATGAATTCCACAAAATTAGTATGTATTGTTATTTCCAAAATGCAGCCTAAAGAAGGATAATTAAATACAAGAGATGTAATGAGGGTCTGACTCGCACTCTAAATCAGTATGTAGGAACGCTTATCCTATACTGTATTTAGTTGTTGCTGGGTCTGACCCTTTTTTTGATCTACTTTTTCCCGTATTTCTTCCTATGTTTTTTTATTAACTGGAGTAATTTCTTTTTCATTTTAGAACCATTCGCTTTTATAATGTGAAATCTTAAAAGTTTGTCATTAATTAATCTCTTCTATTGTCAACAAAATAGATATCTAATACCGTTCAAACAAAAATCTGTAAACAATAATACGTTATTTAATTTAAAATTATCAAATTATTGTTTACAAAATGACAAGAGCATAATATTATATAAAGTATAAAAGTTTCCCGAGGGAAACAAACTTGATGACGAGTTAAATATTTATGCTTGGTCTAAAAAAATAACCCTAGCTATAATCTATGACTGAAGGAAAGACCTTTTATAGAACATAATGAAGTGGGGAGTTGTCTACAAAATGACATATGCAATGTCTGTTCAAAATTTATTTGTTTCATATCATGGCGAGGAAGCTTTGCATGATATAAACTTCACCATTGAAAAAGGAAAATTGGTTGGAATTATCGGACCAAATGGAGCAGGGAAATCTACACTACTTAAATCTTTGCTTGAACTTATTCCAAAAGATCAAGGTACAGTTGAAGTGTTTGGTAAATCAATCAATGAGATGCGTAAAAAAATTGCTTATGTTCCACAACGAAGTGATATGGATTGGACCTTCCCGATATCAGTGATTGATACAGTTCTTCTTGGAACTTACCCAGGTTTAGGCGTATTTCGCCGTCCAAACAAGAAACATAGAGAATGGGCCTACCACTGTTTAGAAAAGGTGGGAATGGAGAAATTTAGCCAGCGGCAAATTGGCGAGCTTTCCGGTGGACAGCAGCAGCGTGTTTTCCTTGCGAGAGCGTTAGCGCAGAAAGCCGATTTATTTTGTCTAGATGAGCCATTCGTCGGGATTGATATAACAAGTGAGGAAACGATCGTGAGAATTTTAAAAGAATTACGTGACGAGGGAAAGTCCGTGTTTGTAGTCCATCATGATTTGAGTAAAGCAAATACGTATTTTGATGAACTTATATTATTAAATAAGGAGCTGATTGATGTAGGCCCTGTTAGTGAGGTATTTCGTCCTGAAATTATGATGAAAGCTTACGAATCACAACTTACATTTATGAAACAAAATGAGGTGACCGTCTAATGGAGTTTATCCATGCATTATTGGAATATACATTTTTACAAAAGGCTTTATTAACTTCGGTAATGGTCGGGATTATATGTGGTGTGATTGGCTGTTTTATTATTCTAAGGGGAATGGCATTGATGGGAGATGCTATATCACATGCCGTGTTACCAGGGGTCGCTATTTCTTACATGCTAGGTATTAACTTTTTCTTTGGGGCAGTGTTAACTGGAGTACTAACTGCCGTTGGAATTGGATATGTCAGTCAAAATAGCCGAATAAAAAATGATGCTGCAATCGGCATTATTTTCACAGCATTTTTTGCGATTGGGATTATTCTTATATCATTGGTCAAAAGCTCGACAGATCTTTATCATATATTATTTGGCAATGTGCTGGCCGTCCGTTCTTCTGACATGTGGATCACATTAGTTATTGGGATTATCATTCTTGCAGCGGTCTACGCCTTCTATAAAGAGTTGCTTGTAAGTTCTTTCGATCCAACTATGTCAGCAGCATACGGACTACCCAATCGATTAATTCACTACTTCTTAATGACATTATTAACGATGGTGACAGTCGCTTCATTACAGACTGTAGGGGTCATCCTCGTTGTTGCGATGTTAATTACACCTGCTGCAACAGCCTATCTACTGACAAATCGCTTATCAGTCATGATTTTCATGTCAGCAGCATTTGGAGCAATATCAGCAATTTTCGGTTTGTTTTTAAGTCTTATTTACAACGTAGCCTCTGGAGCGGCAATCGTCTTGGTAAGTACATTTCTCTTTGCTTTGGCATTTATATTCTCGCCTAAGCAAGGCGTGCTGTTTAGAACCATTAGAGCAAGAAAGGCGAAATCTGTACTTCGAGATAAGTCACTCTCTTAAAGGATAAAGTGAAACTTCAATCTGTGGGGCTCAGCCCCACTGATTGTTAGTCCCGTTCTACTGTCGCTAAGATCGCAGCAAACGATTCGATCAATCGACAGTACGAACCCAATTCAATGAATCACAGACTAAGTACGCCGCGTCCTCATGTCTTCGTCTTGTGGGCCTCAACTAAATCGCTGAAGATCACAGCGGTAAGTTTCACTGTATCTCACCAATCGGGCTTTACTTCAAAAAGTGAGGCGACTGCCCAGCCGCAACAAGCGTAAGATGGAATACGGCGTGGCGTAGTTTGCCACAGCGTATCACAGCTTATGACCTCAGACGGGCTAGGAGCCGCAACTAGATTGGGCAGGTATCCCCATCTCCACTTCTTCGATTCCTCTAAGCTCTGAGATGGGGTCTTACTGTCCGTTAATGCGGAATAAATAAAAAGTAAAAATAAGGAGGAGAACGTAATGAAAAAAATCGGATTATTATTTTTAGTTGCACTATTCGTAATCAGTGGATGCTCACCTAAAGCGAACACGTCAACGAAGGGTAAGGATGATAGAATAAAAGTAGTCACAACTTACTCCATTCTTTACGATATTGTAAAGAATGTCGGAGGTGACAAAGTCGATATTTACAGCATTGTTCCTGTTGGAACGGACCCACATGAGTATGATCCATTGCCAAGAGATGTTCAAAAAACAGCGGATGCTGATATCGTATTTTCTAATGGATTGAATTTAGAAACGGGAAATGGTTGGTTTGATCGACTGCTAGAAACAACAGATAAGAACGGAAAAGATGCACCTGTATATGTATTAAGTAAGGGAGTTGAACCACAATATCTAACTTCCAAAGGCAAGGAATCAGAACAGGATCCTCATGCTTGGCTAAATATAGAAAACGGGATTAAATACGCTGAAAACGCTCGTGATGTTTTAGTAAAAAAAGACCCTGATAATAAAGAGACCTATGAAAAAAACGCTGAAAATTATATTAGCGAACTACAAAAGCTGCATGATGATGCAGTTAGTCGATTTTCTGATATTCCAAAAAATCGACGTATTTTAGTGACAAGTGAAGGTGCGTTCAAGTATTTCTCAGCTGCTTATGGACTTGAAGGTCAATATATTTGGGAAATCAATACGGAAAACCAAGGGACACCAGATCAAATGAAACGAATCGTTGATATTGTAAAGGATAAGGAAGTACCTGCATTATTTGTAGAAACAAGTGTTGATCCGCGAAGCATGGAAAGTCTTTCAGACGAAACTGGAGTTAACATTAAAGGTAAGGTCTTTACCGATTCAACAGGAAAACCAGGTGAAGATGGCGATAGTTACCTGAAAATGATGGAATGGAATTTAGATATGATTCACGGTGGATTAGAATAATAAAGCGCGAATTAGTTCTATAGTTCGGGATAGTTGCTTGCGATATAACAAAAAGCTCCTCCTAGGTGTTTGAATAAATATGGTTCGCTAACCAATATTCAAACACTAGGAGGAGTTTTTATGTCAAAAGATAAATTCATTTTTAGTATACACAACATAATATTGTAACTACCATATTGTTTTCGCAGCAAAGTACAGAAGGTAGATATATATGAAAAAATCAAAAAAAGATATAGATCGGATATGAAGAAAGCTATACTGCATCGTGAGTAATAAATGCGATTGTGGTTTTTGTATATCTTTATAAAAATAATGGTAGTTATCAGAAAAAGTTGAAAATTAGTAGCGCCGTTGTATAATATAGTGAGAATGATTTTCAATATAAGTGAAAAGGGGATTTATAGTTTATGAGAATGTTTGGATTATCTTCCGTTTTATTAATATCTATGAGTCTTTTATTTGGTTGTTCAGCGAATGAACAAACTCCAAAAAAAGATACAAAATCAAAAGAAACTGCTGCTCCAGCCGCCGATCTAGAAGATGTAACAAAGGCTTATCGAGAATTTGCAATAGGTGAAATTAGTCAATTTGTTAAAGCGACAGAAGAGTTTACAGAAGCAGTAAAAAGTGGAGATATTGAAAAAGCGAAAGAATTGTATCCAACAGCGCGGATGTATTATGAACGTTCAGAGCCGATTGCCGAAGTATTTGGCGATCTCGATCCGAAAATCGATGCACGTGAAGGGGATGTTCCAGAAGAAGAATGGACTGGTTATCACCGAATCGAAAAGGGGTTATGGGAAGAAAACACAACAAAAGGGTATGAAGAATACGCCGATCAATTGTTGAAGGATACAAAGCTGCTTCGTGCAAAAGTTGAAACGGTAGAAGTAACACCAGATGTGCTAATTACAGGTGCTGTGGATTTATTAAATGAAGTATCTACTTCAAAAGTTACTGGTGAAGAAGATCGCTATTCACATACTGATTTATATGATTTTGCTGCTAATGTCCAAGGAGCTGAGAAAATCTATGAATTGCTACAATCCGATTTAGCGAAAAAAGATCAAGCCCTTTCGGAAAAAATTGGCGAACATTTTAACCAAGTCAACCAATTACTTGAAAAACATAAAAAAGATGATAAATATATTCTTTACACAGAATTACAGGATTCTGAGATTAAAGAGTTAAGCCAAGCGATCGATGTTTTAGCGGAACCATTATCACAGCTGGGCATTGTTATGGAGGGATAAAATTGTCCGATTCATCCAAGAAACCAGATAAGGAACCCACATTTTTGGATAAGCCAGTGACACGTAGAAATGTCTTAAAATATACAGGCATAGGTAGCCTTGGGGCCCTACTTGGGGCTTCTAGTCTTGGTGGTGTCTTTGCTATGACGAATCAAGCGCCATCTAAGACTGGAAAAGCTGATCAAAATGAAATTATTCCTTTTTATGGGGAACATCAAGCCGGGATTATAACAGAGGCGCAAAATAATGTTTATTTCGTTTCTATGGACGTAATAACTACGAAGAAAGAAGAGTTAAGACTGTTATTTAAGGAATGGACAGAAGCAGTCGCGCTGATGACAGCTGGAAATCCAGTTGGGGAGCCATCTACGAATCATTACATGCCACCGAAAGATACGGGTGAAGTGATGGGTCTTTCACCTGCGAATTTAACAATAACTTTTGGAGTTGGTCCCAGCCTATTTGTTTTGGACGGTAAGGATCGCTTTGGTCTAAAACATAAACAACCAAAGGAATTAGTTGACTTACCGAAATTCCCATTTGATTCATTGGAAAAAGAATGGACTGGTGGAGATTTATGTGTTCAAGCATGTGCTGATGATCCACAAGTTGCATTTCATGCTGTACGAAATTTAGTACGCATTGCAAGAGGCAAAGCAACGATTCGTTGGACACAAGAAGGATTTCAACGTTCGAAGCAATCCGACCCAAAACAGGAAACGCCGCGCAATTTATTTGGGTTCAAAGATGGAATTGTAAATCCTGATATAAAGAATAACCAAGAAATGGACAAGGGCATTTGGGTTCAACCCGATGACGGACCAAATTGGCTTGAAGGCGGATCTTATTTAATTGTGAGAAGAATTCAAATGTATATTGAAGTATGGGATCGCTCCACTTTAAAGGATCAAGAGGAAACATTTGGACGTTATCGAGAAAGTGGTGCACCGTTAGGCCAGAAACTAGAAAAGGATCCCGTTAATCTTGAATTAAAGGATCAGAGTGGAAAACTTATGATTCCGGAAAATGCCCATGTACGGCTAGCAAAAGGTGATGGAAAGCAAGTGATTCTTCGCCGCCCTTATTCCTATACAAATGGAATGGATGCGAAAACAGGGAGCTTTGATGCAGGATTACTATTTATTTGTTTTCAACGCGAGCCTAGTAAACAATTTATTCCTATGCAGCAACGCCTCGCGAAAATGGATAAATTAAATGAATATACTGTCCACAAAGGAAGTGCAATTTTTGCTTGTTTACCGGGAACATCATTAGGCGGTTTCATAGGGGAAACATTATTCTAGATTAAAATGTCCGTGGAAGAAGGAATGTCTATGCGATCAGTAATTTTTCGGAAATGCTGGATCTTACTATTTATCGTATTGCTCAGTTTTGTAAAATCACCATCGATTTTAGCAGCAGAAAATCATGATGAGTTATTTATCTTTATTGGTGATGCCTTAATGGATACTAAGGATGCCAAATGGGAGTCTGTTCTTGACTCTATGGAACAATTTGAACAAGAGTGGAATTCTATTAAAAAGTCGGATAGTCCGTTTGCGGAAAAAGTTGATACCCAATTGACTACAGTAAATTCCACTTTAAAACATAAGGATCAGCAAGCGGTAAATCAGGTACTTTCTGATTTATCAAAAGCTGTTCAAAAATATGATATTGAGCAAAATCCAGTGAACAATGAGAAGGAAAAAGTGAACGTAAAACGGCTACTTCCAATAGTGGAAAACATGCAAAAAACCGTTGATACAGGCGATTTTATCAAAGTAAACGAGGAGTATAAAGCTTTCCTCTCTGAATGGAATTCCAATGAGCTCATTGTTCGAAATGAGAGTGTCGTCTCTTATGGAGAAATCGAAAAGCAGTCAGCCTTTTTGCGGATTGCTATCACGCAAGATCCTCCGAATCAGCAAAAAGCGTTGTCGGCATTGAATGATTTAAAGATGGCGATAAGCAATTTTCTAAGTGGAAATGTTCAAAAAAAGTCAACGGATACGCATAAGTTAAATGATGGCTTACATTTATTAAACAGTGCCGAAAAAAAAATTCAAGATCAGGAATTTAACGGAGCCATTTCTGACCTGAACGAATTTTTAACAATATGGCCCATGATTGAAGGAGAAGTACGAACAAAGAATAACCAGTTGTACAATGACATTGAAATGAATGTTCCAATGATTATTAGTATAATTAGTTCCAAAGAGATTGATACAAATAAGGCTGAATCGATGACGAATGACCTTATTGATCGAATTGGTTTGGTTATGGAGAATACTAGTTACTCAGCATGGGATGCAGCGCTTATTTTATTGAGAGAAGGTCTAGAAGCACTTTTGATCATTGCAACATTGGTGGCATTTCTTAAGACTACAAATCAAGCAAATAAACAAAAGTGGGTTTGGGGAGGCGTAGCAGCTGGGGTTTTCGCAAGTGGAATTATAGCGATCATCATTAATCTTATTTTTTCAAAAATAACCGCTGCTTCAAGTCGTGAATATATTGAAGGAATTACAGGGATCGTCGCCGTACTAATGATGCTAACGGTAGGAGCATGGTTACACAACAAGACGAACATCAGAAATTGGAATCAGTATCTGGATCGACAAATGAAACAAGCAGTTGCAACGGGGAGCTTATTCTCTTTTAGTCTCATTAGCTTTCTATCAATTTTCAGAGAAGGGGCAGAGACCATCATTTTTTATGCCGGAATGGCACCAGAAATGAGCATGAGCCAGTTATTACTAGGAATCGTTTCTGCTTTACTCCTATTGATTGTAATTGGATATATCATTATTCGGTTTAGTGTCAAAATACCAATTCGTCTGTTTTTTATCATTGCTACACTGCTCATTTATTTCTTTGCTTTTAAAATTCTTGGTGTTAGCATTCACGCATTACAAATCGCGAATGTCATACCTACAAATCCTATCAAGTCATTTGTATTTATTCAATCGATAGGTATTTATCCTACATTTGAAACAATCATCCCACAAGTGGTTCTGCTAGTATTTATTATCGTTGCTGCGATATGGGTACGAATACAGAATCGGGTAAAAATGGTGTAACCAGATTATCTTATGGATAATCTGGTTTTATTTCATTTGAATGAAAAGAAAAGAAAAGAAAAGAAATCTTCAAGTTTATTTGCCTGTTTCCCCATGAACTAAGCTATGAAGTCTAGGCGACGGCCAATTTCTCCCGCAATTTTCAATCCATGGAATCGTCCATCTTCAATATAAATACGATTTGTAGTACCTCCAGTTACAACACCTGCAAGAAAGACGTTATTAACGTTTGTTTCATAAGTGTCTGGATTAAAGGTAGGTACTAATGTCTGAGAATCAATTGTAATCCCCGTGTCTTGAAGCATCGTTGTATCGGGTTGATACCCAATCAGTGAAAATACATAGTCATTTGGAATCGTGATTGGACCTTCTGGCGTTTGTAAACAAACTGTTGTTTCGTCGATCTGCTCAACGCTGGAATTAGGATAAAATTTTATTTTTTCCTTTTCGACAAAATTTCGAATATCTAAAAGTAAAGATGGTTTAATTCCTTTGTAAACAGTGTCCCCACGATGGACAAGTGTGACACGCGCCCCGCTGCGATAAAGGTCAATCGCTGCCTCAACAGCGGAATTCTTCCCGCCAACTACGGTTACGTCTTGTCCATGGAAGGAATGCCCTTCTTTGTAATAATGCATAACCTTTGACATATTTTCGCCTTCAACGCCGATTCTTTTCGGGTGATCAAAAATTCCGGTAGCGATAACAATCATACGGGCTTGATAAGAACTATTTGTTCCTTTGCGATCAACGGTATGTACAGTAAAAAAATCTGTATCTTTCGTTACACGATCAACTTTTTGATAGCATTTAATATTAATAGCTTGTCGTTCTGTAACGAGGCGATAATATTTTAACAACTCTGTTCGTGTCGGTCGTACTTCTTGGGATAGGAAAGGGATACTCCCTATTTCCAGACGATCTGAAGTACTATAGAAGCGCATATCCAATGGACAATTAACAATTGAATTCACAATCGCTTCTTTTTCAATAATGATATAACTTATTCCTTTTTCTTGTAGAGCAAGGCCGGTAGCTAAGCCGCATGGACCGCCGCCGATAATGACAACATCATACATGATTTGATAATCCTCCATTTATGATTTCGCTTTTTCTTCTATCATCTTTACCTACGTTGAGGATAAAGATACTTTCGTTTACTCTTTTTTCGCTATAATCAATTGGATTCACCCTTTTGTTAACTAAAAAGTACTACTATTATTTTGAGAATAAATTATTTAGTTAGACTGTCATAATTAAAAAAACAATTTTCCCATACTGTCGCTTAGGTGTACATATTGAAAAATTAGTATCACCTGAATTAGCAATGATTAGATTGTTAAGTAATTGACACACCGACCAGATGACATTGTAGAATATTTTAAAAAAAGACTGTCATAAAACTTGCATAGTGAGGGTAAGGATTATAATATAAGTATTGGTGTTTTTAAAATTCACTTCGATGTGCATGTCCGTGTTACAAATTGGAATAATCGTGTTACTCAGAATGAACTCTTTGGCATTAGGGAAGTCTCTTTACTAACTCTTTGGCATTAGGGAAGTCTCTTTACTAATTCAGAACAAAAAAGAAATTTTTTTGATAGTGTATCTGGTTATCACCACCAATTCTTCTTTACTTTTTGAGTAATAGCATCGTCTCTGTCATATTCTTTCTAAATCGCATCAAAATGCTATCGAGTATCAGAAACAGAAGAATTTCATCATAAAAGAGTACATAGGGGAATCTTCTTAAAGAGTAGTTTGCCACTCAGGTACATTCGTGTTACGTAATGTTAAAAATGTGTCACTTTTATAAAAATTGGTAATCAATTTCATGAATGCAAGACAAAGCAGTCCGCTCTTTGATTTGCATAAGGAAAAAAGGGAGGGCTTATGACTAGATATATTGTTTCAAGATTATTTGAGGCGCTGGTGGTGCTTCTTATTGGAAGTATTCTCTGTTTTGCGTTTATTCGAATGTTGCCGGGAAGTCCTGCAGCAGCCATGTATGGGGATCAGATTCAAAAAATGAGCCAGGCTGACCAGGTACGTATTGCTGAAAATCTCGGTTTGAATGAACCGTTATATACTCAGTATGCCAAGTGGTTTATCGGTGTGCTACAAGGAGAATGGGGGCGGTCATACACGACGGGTGAAGAAGTTAAAATTATGATTGCTCATGCGATTGAACCGACCATTATCCTCATATTGGCGTCTGCGGTTTTCACAGTAGTCCTGTCTCTTTTTTTTGGAGTCATAACCGGGCTCCGGCGCTACTCATTTTTAGATCATGCGACCACCGTTGCTTCTTTTATTTTCATGTCACTACCATCTTTTTGGTTTGCCTTAATGCTCATGTTATTTTTCTCCGTCTATTTAGGTGTGCTACCAACAGCTGGTTTAGGTCAAGAAGGAATAGGAGATTGGTTGAAGCATCTTATCATGCCAGCTTTTGTTCTGGGCATATCTCATATTGGGTATTATATTCGTATATTGCGCAACCACGTCGCTGTCACGCAGGAAAAAGAGTTTGTTTGGGCTCTCCGGGCACGTGGCATTTCTGAGAAAACGATTCTTTGGAAGCATATATTTCCAAATGCTTCACTACCTTATCTGTCTTTTATGGGGATGTCCCTTTCGCTTACAATCGCTGGATCTGTTGTGGTAGAGACACTGTTTTCATGGCCAGGACTTGGGAGTCTTTCATTAAAATCAGCGCTTGCCCATGACTATCCCGTTTTGATGGCTGTCATTTTGCTGAGTATGAGTATCGTTATTCTTGGTAGCTTTGTGGTTGATCTCATTTGTGCATGGATTGATCCGAGAATGAGGCAACATCTGTTGAAGGGGGAAGGCAGATGAGAGGAAAAAGAAAGTGGTTTGTAAATGTTCTACTTTGTTATTTATTAATCTTGCTTTTGGTGACCTTTTTGGCACCAGTCTTAACACCATATGATCCTCTTTCAATTGGGTTAGCGAAAACTTTGCAACCACCAAGTGCTGCTCATTTATTTGGAACGGATGAACTGGGCCGTGATGTATTGACACGATTGCTGTACGGGGGGCGTATATCACTTACTGTCGGAGCGGCGGCTATGATGATGGCAATTGTGATTGGCGCAGGCTTTGGGATTATTAGTGGATTTTTGGGCGGAGTGGTTGATCGCATTATGATGAGAATACTTGATGCACTCCTAAGTATTCCGAGCATCTTGCTTATGATTGGAATTCAAGTATTGATCCCAGCCAGCTTACTTTCAGTTGTGGTTATTATCGGCATGACAAGTTGGATGCCGATTGCCCGTTTAATCCGGACAGAGATTTTAGCTTTGAAAGGAGAGACTTTCATTCAAGCTTCGGTTGTGGTTGGCGCTTCATCCTCTCAATTGTTAACTCGGCATTTACTGCCACAATGCTTACCGACGATTATTGTGATGTCCATTAGTGGAGTGAGTCATGCCATTTTATCAGAGGCAACTCTGAGCTTTTTAGGGATTGGCATACCACCTCATGAACCGTCATGGGGAAATATGTTAATGGGGGCGCAAAGTTATTTATTATCAGGCGCATGGTGGATTGCTTTGTTTCCTGGCCTATTAATTACTTGTACGGTTCTGGCCGTTACCTATTTAGGTGATGTGTTGCAAGACCGCTTTGCTCTACCACAGTTAAAGAAAGGAGGGAGATCATGAAGGAACATGTATTAAGAGTTGAAAACCTTTCTGTATGTCTTCAATCAAATAAGGAACAGCAGCTTTTGGATAATGTTGCATTTGTTGTGCCAGCAGGTGAGATTGTCGCCATTATTGGTGAAAGTGGTTCTGGAAAAAGTATCACAGCAAAAGCGATGCTTAACTTATTGCCAAAAGGAATCGCCATCTCTTCCGGTAAGATAGAATTTTTGCATGAAAATGTGCTTACTATGAGTAAAAAGCAACAGCAGGTTTATCGCGGAACCCAAGTGGGATTTGTGTTTCAAGATACGTATGCTACTTTTGATGCCATGCGAACGATTGGGCAGCACTTTAGAGAGTTGTTTTCCACCCATACGAATCTTTCGAAGCAAGAAGTAAAAGAGCGAGCCATTCAATTATTGCAAGATATGCAGCTGCAAAATGCAGAGAATGTTTATGAATCGTATCCGTTTGAACTTTCCGGGGGAATGAGACAGCGTGTTCAGCTCGCACTTGCTTTAGCACTTGATCCAGTGTTGTTAATTGCGGATGAACCAACAACAGCATTAGACTTGCGTATTCAGGCGGATGTCCTTCATCTAATCAAGGATTGGAGCACCCGCACAGGGGGCAGCGTTCTTTTTATCACGCATGATCTTGGAGTGGTTGCAGAGATGGCAGACTATGTTGTCGTTATGCAAAATGGAACGGTTATTGAGACTGCAACAGTCATGAATTTATTTGATCATCCAGTTCATGAGCACACGAAGCAATTGTTGCACCACCACCGGGAGCTTACAAATATACGGGAACAGCTACAAATAGTCGAAAGTAGGCCGCTCCTTACAGTAGAACATGTAGGGAAAGCTTATTTCAAAAAGAAATGGTTCCGCAAACATTCTGTACAAGCGGTGAGCGATGTTAGCTTTCCTATTCACAAGGGGGAGATTGTTGGGTTAATTGGTGAGAGTGGGAGTGGAAAAAGTACCCTTTCCCGCTTATTACTGCAATTAGAGTCATACGAGAAGGGTAAAATCATCTGGCATGGATCCTCTCCCTTTCGAAAAGGAGTCCAATGGGTACACCAGGATCCACTGGCGTCATTTGATCCTCGCTGGGATGTCGAGAAGATTGTTGGGGAAGGACTGGATTATTGGAAAGAGGATGGTGAGAATAAAAAAGAAAAAATCAAGGAAGTGTTACAAAAAGTCGGGTTACATGAACATATCCTTTCAGTTCACCCTTATGAGCTGTCAGGAGGTATGAAGCAACGGGTTGCCATTGCAAGGGCACTTCTACTAAAGCCGGAACTTCTCATTTTAGACGAGCCGTTTGCCAGTCTGGATATGAGTTCTCAGGCAAGAATGCTTTCGCTATTGCAAGAAATAAATAAAAGGGAAAAAACAGCTATACTATTTATCTCACATGATATTCGCGCAGCAATGGCACTTTGCCACCGTATTCTTGTGATGGAAAAGGGGAGAATTGTTGAAGAGGCACATGCAAATGAGCTGGTCTCTTCAATCAATATCTATACAAAAAGTTTATTATCGTCGATGCTCACTTTGCATCCTAGTGATCGATTAAAAGAAAAAAGTACAATGGAGGAGAATGAATATGCCATTCAAAAAAACTAAAGCAGTCCTTATATCAACATTTGTATCAAGTATGCTGTTATTAGCAGGATGTGTCGGGGACAAATCGGCAGAAAAACCTACAGATAAATCTCATCAAGCAACCAAACAGCTCGTCTATGGAATAGAGGCGGAAATCGAACAAGTAAATCCAGTACTAAATGAAGAAGAACATAGTGAGCTTGATAGCTTGATATTCCGGGGCCTCACTAAACCGACAGAGAAAAATGAAATTGTCGCTGACTTGGCAACGGATTGGAAGATCTCTCCCGATCAGCTGACGTATACATTTACTCTTCGTGATGATGCAAAATGGCAAGATGGAAAGCCGGTCACAGCTGAAGACGTGAAGTTTACATTAGATAAGATAAGGGATCCTAAGACAAATTCGCCGATTTCTGGTGACTTCAATGAGATAAAGGAAGTTAACGTCCTTGAAGAAAATCAAGTGCAAATTACCTTAAGCAATCCGTTCCCGCCTTTGCTTGACAAGCTGAAGGTCGGTATTGTACCAAAACATATATTGCAAGATGAAGATATTAACACAACGGATTTTAACCAAAATCCAGTTGGGAACGGCCCTTTTAAATTGAAAGAGTGGGCAAATGATCATACGATTACGGTCGAGCGCAGCGAAACGTATTATGGCGTGAAACCAAAACTTGATGAAGTCGTCTTTAAACCAATACCGGACGCTAATACACGTGCCTTACAATTAAAGACTGGAGAAATAGATCTTGCTCTCATGGAACCTAATCAACTTGCAAGTGTAAAAGAAAACGATGATTTTACTGTAAAGACGATTTCAACAGCGGATTACAGGGCCGTCATGTATAATTTCCGAAATCCTTTATTCAAGGATGCAAGGATTCGCCAAGCAATGAATTTAGGGATTGACCGTGAGGCAATTGTAAGTGGTATGCTAGCTAATAAAGGAGAGCCAGCATACGGTCCACTACAGAAATCATGGGCTAATGCACCACAAAAAGACATGTACACCTATCAACCTGAAAAAGCAAATCAATTACTAGAAGAAGCAGGCTGGAAAAAAGGGAGCGACGGTGTCCGTGTTAAAGATGGCAAAAGACTGGAGTTTGATCTTGTTTCACCGATCAGTGATCCTGTTCGAGTTGCACTTGCTAATGTTGTAGCAGAGCAATTGAAGCCGCTCGGGGTTTCCGTTATTTTAAAACCATTAGACTGGTCGGCGATAAAACTGGATGAAGTAGATGCCTTTGTAATTGGTTGGGGCAGTCCATTTGATCCTGATGATCACACATACCGTATTTTCCACAGCAGCCAAATTGGTGATGGTCTTAATAATTTGACTGCTTACAAAAATTCAAAAGTTGATCAGCTATTAACAGATGCGCGGATCAATCCGGATAAAGAGAAGCGAATACAATTTTATGAGCAGTTCCAAAAGGAATTAGCAATAGATCCGGCCTTTAACTTTCTTGTTTATTTAGATGCGTTATATGGTGTAAATAAACAAGTGAGTGGCATTACCACCCGTACATTAGGACATCATGGTTCTGGAGTGCTATGGAATATTGAAGAATGGGATAAAGTGAAACTTCCATGATTAGGGGGGAGCTTTTATCCCCCAATCATAGGTAGTCCCGTTCTACTGTCGCTGAGATCGCAGCAAACGCTTCGATCAATCGACAGTATGAAATGAATCACAGACTAAGTAAGTGTGGGCCTCAACTAAACCGCTGAAGAGCAGCGTTAAGTTTCACTGTATATCACCAAACGGGCCTTTTTATCCTTCTTCGAATCTGCTAAGCGTGTTCAAGGGGGCTTACTACTCGTTAATCTGCGATAAACAATAGGGGGAAGATGCAATGGAAGATTCTACACTAAAAAGATTTGGCGTTTCCATGGAAGGTCATTTGCTCAGAAAGTTTGACCACTTAGTCCAACAGAAAGGATATGAAAACCGTTCTGAAGCCGTTCGGGACCTTGTTCGTGATGCCCTGATTCAACAGTCATGGGAAGAGGAAGAACAAATTGTGGCAGGAAGCATCCTTTTATTCTACAACCATCATCAAAGAAATCTTCTAGATGAACTAACAAAAGTCCAACATGATATGCATGATTTTATCCTGGCTACTACACACTTCCATTTAGATCATGCCAGCTGTCTTGAGCTCATTGTAGTAAAGGGGAAGGCGAAAGACATTCAGCAGCTCAGTAATAAATTGACCAGTCTAAAAGGCGTAGGTTATGGAAAGTTTACAGTGGCACCAGTAGAGCAAGTATAAGGGGTAATTGAAATTTTTTATCCAGGTTTAACAGGCTGTAATACCCTCACCTAAATGCATGTATAGCGAATCAAGAAAATAGGTGGGGGATTCCTGGCTAATCTAGCTGAGGGAAGGAAGTCGTTGACGAGATGAAAGCAAGAGACTGGAAAGAATTTATCTGGAATCGGTATATGTTATATGTTTTAGTGATCCATGTTGCCGGATTCATAGCATTATTTACAGCAGTACCAACTCATCCAACCTTTATTGGCTTGGGGATCGCTGCGTATGTTTTTGGTATTCGTCATGCATTTGATATTGATCATATTGCTGCAGTCGACAACACGATTCGTAAATTAGTTGCCCAAAAGCAAGATTCAAGAGGAGTCGGATTCTACTTCTCATTAGGCCATTCAACAGTCGTCTTTTTATTAGCTGTATTAACAGCTGTATCTGTAAAGTTTGTCGCAAAATACATGTCTAGCATGCAAGATATAGGTGGGATTATCGGGGTTACAGTATCAGGTGTTTTTCTAGTATTCATAGCTATCTTAAATTTAATGTTATTTATGCAACTATGGAAAATTTTCCGTCGATTGAAAGAAGAAAAAGTTTCTGAATCAGAACTAGAGAAAATGTTTGAGGCGAAAGGCTTTTTTACGCGTTATTTAAAGCCGTTATTTAAAGTGGTGACGAAAAGTTGGCATATTTATCCGATTGGGTTCTTATTTGGTCTAGGATTTGATACCGCTACAGAAATTTCATTATTGACGATGTCAGCGGGTGCGGCGAAAAGTAATTTACCTGTACTTGGTATTATCTCACTTCCATTATTATTTGCAGCTGGTATGAGTTTATTTGACACGTTAGATGGTATTTTAATGACGAAGAGTTATGCTTGGGCACATAATAAACCCGTTCGGAAAGTTTACTACAATTTAACAGTAACAGCGATTTCTGTTGTTGCAGCATTAGCAGTTGGGATTGTTGAACTAGCACAAATTACGACCGAAAAACTTCATTTATCCGGTGGTTTGTGGAATGATCTTGCGGCAATCGATTTTGGCAATTTAGGTTATTTTTTAGTTGCTGCGTTTTTAATTATTTGGGGTGTATCCGTATTTATCTGGAAATATTACAGAATTGAAGAACGCTATACACTTAAATAACTCATTAATGTAATTGGATGTCCCATTTTTCACTATTAGGTGGAAGTAGTCTAAATAGGAATAAAGAGACGATTTTCCCTAAGGTTTGGGTAAAATCGTCTTTATTTTATGTACTGATGTTGGCAGATGAAAAAAATGACTTGAGTCTGCCCAGTAGCGAGGGGATCAGATCCTTTTGGGATACCCTCATCTGATGTACCCAGCAATAGAGGCTGTTTAATAAGGGAAAGTCATACAATTGTCATAAAAATAGGGTTTTAATGATTGTTAGGTTCTTATCATAATTGTATACTAAAAATAGAAATGTTAGATTTCGTTTAAAGTTGTTATAGTTTGTTATAGTTTGTATATCAGAAGTAATTAAAGAAAGGGAAGGGGGAAGTGATAAATTGTTAGCGAGTGAGAGGCAGAAACAAATTAAAGAGTTAGTCGTACGCCGCAAAGCGCTTAAGATCTCCGAGTTAAGCGGAAGGTTTCAAGTTTCAGATATGACCATTCATAGAGATATAAAAGCGATGGTTGCATCTGGATTTGTTGTAAAAACATTCGGTGGGATAAGTTTAGCTAATCAAGACACAAACGTATCGAATCGAAATGAATGTGTGGTTTGTTATAAAACTATTAATAATAGACTCTCTTGTCGCTTAATTCTAACAGAGAATAGAGTGGAAACCGCGTGTTGTATGCATTGTGGCTTCATACGTAACCAAATGCTAGATAATGAGGTACTTGAGATATTGTGTGATGATTTTTTTACAAATACAACGATAAGTGCTAGGAATGCTTATTTTGTGTTGGAAACAACTCTTGATCTAGGTTGTTGCCAGCCTCAATTTCTTCCCTTTAATCAAAGTGAACATGCAAAAAGGTTTGCACGAGGATTTGGCGGAAACGTTGTAACATTTACAGAAGCGATGGAAAAAGAAGCTAAACAAAGGGAAAAGAGTAAAGGTTGCTGTTAGTATGAATAAGACTGTTCTAAGAAATATTTTAATAGTATGTGTGATATTTTTTATTTTTGCGGTTCCACAAGGAGTTTTTGCGCATGCATTGCTAGAAAAAGCGACTCCTGCCTCAGATAGTCACTTAAAGTCTTCTCCAAAAGAAATTGTTCTTATGTTTAATGAAAGACTTGAAAAAGAGCTTTATTCGATAAAAGTATTTAATGAAGATGGCGAACTAGTTAGCAAAAGTAAAACAGAGATTGGTAAGGATCAAAAATACATAAAGCAAGCTTTACCGACTCTTCCTAACGGCAACTACGCCATATCATATAGTGTACTATCAGCAGATGGTCATCCAGTAAAAGGGTCTTATGTCATTTCAATAGGTGAAGGAACGGTTCTAAAAAGCAACATGAACCAACTTGATGTAGAAAAAGCCGGTAACGAATCTTCACTGTATAGCATCTATAATTCTATAGTAAGGATTCTTTATTATATTATATTGCTCCTTGCTACTGGTTGGATTATATGGGGCACTTTGAAAAAAGTAGACATTCCAGAAATGAGGACAAGTTATCGACAGTGGGCTATCTATTTGCAAATTATGCTTTTGACTACAACCATTGGCATGGGGTTTATGCAATTTATAGATCTGTTAGATAGTTGGACTTTAAGTGATATTTGGTCCGTATTAACGGGTACGACAATAGGGATATCTTGGTTTCTATCCATGGTATTATCTCTTTCTGGTTTTGTACTTTTACTCCGATTTAACTGGTTGGATAGATTGTGGGTATTTATGATTCTTGCGGTAAAGAGTATAAACGGACATGCCATGGCCTTTGATCCACCGATTCGTACAATTTCAATAGATATCATCCATTTACTCGCAGCTGCGATATGGGCAGGGGGGCTATTTTATATCCTTGTCTTTTGGAACAAGCAACGAGAGCATGTTCGCCGATTTTTGCCGATGTTCTCTCAAGTAGCGTTAATAAGTATCCTTGTTCTATTCGTAACGGGAATTGCTTCAACCTTGATCTTTTTACCCAAAATTGATTATCTACTCTATACGCCATGGGGAATTATGCTATTAATCAAAGTTTCCTTAGTCTTATTGGTAATTGTAACGGGCGTTATTTTACGATATACAATGAAAAAGGCGAAGGAAGATGCGATCGGGAAATGGTTGAAAATCGATTTTAGTTTGATGATCATCATTTTAATCATAGTGGGGATTTTCACTCACTTAAGTCCTATGCCGCAAAACGAACCGCTAGTGTGGCATGAACGAGAAAAGAATATCGAATTCACAACAACGATTTCACCAAAGGTACCCGGTACGAATCATTTCATGGTTGAAGTAAACTCTCATGAAGAGGGTATAACGATTAAACGGGTTGAGCTATTTTTAAAATACCAAGATAATCCTGATGTCGCTCCGATTCAAGTACCTTTTTCCGAGATAAACCAATCAATGGATGTTCAATACATGGTAGATGGCCAATATCTACCTTTTGCTGGGAACTGGATTGTGGAGACGCGAATATTAGATTCAGAGGATAATGAGCATGTATTCAGTCAGGATTTTATTGTGTACTAAAAGCTAATATAAAAATTGGGGGAATTTATGATGAAAAAATTATTAACATTCACGGTAATGATGATTGCTGCATTTTCTTTATTTGCCGGTATGGCAAGTGCCCATGTTACGGTTCAGCCAAAGGAAACTTCACAAGGGCAATATGAAGTGTTTACAGTCCGAGTTCCGTCTGAAAACGAAGAGGTTCCAACAACTAAAATTGAAGTGAAATTCCCAGCTGAGGTAAATATCACTCGTTTTGAGCCAAAAGCAGGCTGGAAATATGAAGTTCAAAAAGATGCGTCTGACAAAATTACGAGTGTTACGTGGACAGCAGAAGGAGAAGGCTTAACACCAACTGACTTTGGACAGTTTAATATGCAAGGAAAAGTAGCCGATGATGCGACAGAAATCGTTTGGAAAGCATATCAAACGTACAAGGATGGCAGTGTAGTCGAATGGGTTGGGGCACCGGATGCTGATAAACCAGCTTCTGTGACAGTAGTAAACCCAGGTGATGGATCTGGTCATGATCACGGACATGGAGACGTATCAACGGATTCTACAACCAAAGACAATGGAGCTAAAGAACAGGTGTCTGAAGAAACAACTACATCAAGCTCGAGCAATGCACCATTATACCTTTCTATTGCGGCCTTAATTGTAGGATTATTATCACTAGGGTTGTCTTTTAGAAAAAGAAGTTAAATACACTGCGAGGCAAGAGAATAGACTCTCTTGCCTCCTTTTAATTGTCTATATTCATTTGAATGAACCTCGTCAAATTCAGGGAAGACTACTTAATTCAGGGGAAATAGATGAAGAAGAGCAGATTCCAAATATGAATTTTGAAATCTGCTCTTTGGGTTATAAGTGGCTCATGGCCTAGAACTGCGGTTCGTATAATTCTTTCAACTTCAACTGAAAAAATACACATCACTTCAATCTCCTGTTAAAATTAAACGGAATACTGATTAATGGGAGGAGTTCGTACGATGTTTAAAAAAATTGCTTCAGACGCATTAGGTTTATCAGATATCGGAACCATTATTTCACCTTCGGATTATGACAAAACAGATGCCGACGATTATATCATGCATGAAGATGATGAAAAGATCTATTTTTTAATTAAGACAAAAATGGATGAGTACTGCTTTACGAATTTGGCGATCGTTCATGTGGATGGAGAAAGTGCGATTTCCTCTAAAAGAACATTGAAACGATATCCGTATTCCCAATACATCATATCTGATGTGTTCCTTGAAACGGCAGGAAAAATTGATTTAGATGTTGAAATTAAATTTAAAGTAGGAAAAGAGCAATTTGATATTGATGTAAAAAAAGACCAAATTGAACAATTAAAAGATTTATATAAATCACTTTTACGTATATCTGAAATCACTCATGAAAATAAGATCTATATCGATCTGGCATCGCAAAGCTTAGATAAAGCAGTAAGTATTCTACAAAACTCACGAACGGATGACAATAAATTAGCAGATACATACAGAGACTTAACTGATTTTGGCTTTACGTGGTTAACTTCTGTTCGTGAGCAGTACCATACGAAAGACTTTGGTGAAGTATACGAAAAGTATATTAATAACTAAATATGAGACTGCAAAGTCATCGACCTCAGAAGCTGCTCTTCTGGGGTCATTTGTGTGCTCATTTATAGAGAATAGCGGATGTGAAATGTCAAAGTAGTTTATGATTATGAAGGAATTGCTAAAAAACAACAGTTGGAAATAGCAATGGACAATCAGATGAAATGAGTAGATCTATTAACAAAATCCCTAAATTGGATGGAAGAGCATCGGAACTCTTCCATTTTTAATGTAAAAAAAGAATAATTGAGAATACAACTGGGAAATCCTACTCTATATTAGAAGAATAGGTTAATTAAAAAAACAAAGTTTCAAGTTTTAGTGCCTAGCACAATTAGCTTCGTTTCCTATGAACTCGGCACTTGCGCATGGTGTACATGATATTTGTCATATAGACCACTTGACGTTTATGCCTATCATTACCTGGTGTTATATTCTACTATAAGTATATAAGAGGGCTGAATGTTAAGCCTAATCGGTATTAGGAGGACGTCATGAGTAAACAAAAGACTGCAGAACTAAGAAAAAATGTTGCTCCATTTGAGAAGTCAGATATGATGAGAAGCGTAAAACAGCTTTTTAATACATTCCCGCCGTTTTTTTTACTTTGGTTTGCGGCTTATCAAAGTCTAGCGGTATCTTATTGGTTAACACTTGTGTTTGCCATACTAGCTTCCGGGTTTGTAGTAAGAATCTTTATCATTTTCCATGATTGTACCCACGGCTCGTTTTTCAAAAATAAAAAGGCCAATACAATCCTCGGCACGATTAGCGGGATTATCACGATGTTTCCATACGAACAATGGAAAAGAAGTCATTCCATTCACCATGCTACAAGCGGTAACTTGGACAAGCGCGGAACAGGTGATGTTTGGGTCATGACAGTAGAAGAATATGTCGCTGCCACTCCATGGGGTCGCTTGCAGTACAGGCTCTATCGAAATCCAATTGTCATGTTTGGGCTAGGTCCGATTTATCTATTTCTCGTGTCTAATCGGTTTAATCGAAAAGATGCAAGACGCAAAGAGCGTTTGAATATGTACGTAACGAATGGTTCAATTGTAGCGATTTATGCACTTCTATGCTGGGCAATCGGCTGGCAGGCTTTTCTTCTCGTGCAAGCTCCGATTCTCTTTGTGTCAGGGTCCCTCGGAATTTGGTTGTTCTATGTACAGCATCAATTTGAGGATTCCTATTTTGAAAATGAATCAGAGTGGGATTATGTGAAGGCGGCAGTGGATGGAAGCTCTTATTATAAATTGCCGAAAATCTTGCAATGGGTAACAGGGAATATTGGATTCCATCATGTTCATCACCTATCTCCAAGAGTTCCGAACTATAACTTAGAAAAAGCTCATGAATCGACACCGCCATTGCAAAAGGCAACGACGATTACACTGGGGACAAGTTTAAAGTCTCTTCGTTTTAGACTTTTTGATCAAAAGAATAAAGCGTTCGTTAGCTTTAAAGAAATTAAGCATTTGCTTGATACGGCTAAAGTAAATCCAGACCAGCAAAGCTTGCAAGAAAAATAAGATTCACACAATATATCCATGAGCGCCTGCCCTAACCCAACGATGAAAAAGGTTCAGGTACTATAAAGTGAAACTTCAATCAGTGGGGGTTTTACTGCCCGTTAATGCGGGATAAACTGTGTCACTGTATAAAGGTGGCGGTGCGAAGCCCCGCCCCTTATCCACTCAAAAAACCATTCCGTAAGCCAAAGAATGGTTTTTTGTTAATTTAGTAGTATATACTAGAATGAACGATACATGTAGGAGGCATCTCATGCAGAAATGGTATCATATTTTTCCTAAAAATACGGGCCTTAGCCCATATGTTGGGATTATCTTTTGTATTCTTCCTTTTTACTTTATTTTTAAGTCCTCGTCATTATTTGTCATTTTCTTTGGAATTATTATGACTATCCTGTTTTTTACTTCCTATCGTTTTGCGTTTAAATTAAAGGGGTGGCCGGTATACGTCTTTGTCGCTATTCAAATCGTGATCAGCGTGGCGATGACCGCTCTATTTGGCTATATTTATTTTTCTTTATTTTTGGCCTATTTCATTGGGAATGTCCAAAATAAAGCTGGATTTATCAGCTTGTATATTGTTCATCTTGTTTCAACCATTGCCGCTGTTAGTTTAGGGTTTATTTTTCAAAAGGAGATATTCGTATCACAGCTTCCTTTTATCGTGATTAGCGTAATTGGCGTTATCCTGCTCCCAGTTAGCACCTATAATAGGAACAAGCGTGAAGAGCTGGAAGAGAAATTAGAAGATGCAAACAAGCGGATCTCTGAATTGGTGAAAATTGAAGAACGTCAGCGCATTGCCCGTGATCTGCACGATACGTTGGGACAGAAGCTTTCCCTTATTGGTTTGAAAAGCGATCTTGCCAGCAGGCTAATGGAGATTAATCCTAAGTCTGCCAAAAATGAAATTAACGATATTCGTCAGACTGCTCGAACGGCACTGAATGAAGTGAGGGAAATGGTTTCCGAAATGCGAGGTACAAAGCTTGAAGATGAGGTTCTGAGGATCAGGCAAATTTTAAAAGCAGCTCAAATGGACTTTAGTATGGAAGGGGATACGAATTTGCCCCATACCCCTTTGTTAGTAGAGAATGTGTTAAGCATGTGTTTGAAAGAAGCTGTAAATAATGTTGTCAAGCATAGCAAAGCGTCTTGGTGCAAATTGTCTATTGAGAAACTGCGTACAGAGCTGCTTATAAAAGTACAGGATGATGGGGTTGGCATTCAAAAAACTGAATTTTTTCATGGAAATGGCCTAAAAGGGATGAAGGAGCGATTGGAATTCGTGAATGGTAGCCTAGAAATCCAATCTTCTGAAGGCACGACACTTTACATTCGAGTACCGAACGGAATTAAGAAGGCAGAACAGGAGGGGATGGTATGATGCGAATCGTCATTGCAGAAGATCAGCGCATGTTACTTGGCGCACTAGGATCTCTACTTGATTTGGAAGAAGACATGGAAGTGGTCGGAAAAGCGAGCAATGGTGAAGAGGCACTTGCTCTTGTTCATCGTCTTTTGCCCGATATTTGCATCATGGATATTGAGATGCCGGCGAAAAGCGGGCTTGATGTAGCGGAAGAATTAAAGGGTCACTCTTGCAAAATCATTATTCTTACGACGTTTGCCCGCCCTGGTTATTTTGAACGTGCGCGAAAGGCAGGAGTTGGCGGATATTTATTGAAGGACAGCCCTAGTGAAGATTTAGCAAGTTCGATTCGAATAATTATGGATGGACGACGCATCTATGCACCAGAGCTCGTTGATATGGCCTTCGAAGAGGAAAATCCATTAACCGATCGGGAAAAGCAAGTGCTTGGTCTGATTGCTGATGGGAAGAATACGAAAGAAATTGCCAAGGAACTGTTTATTACAACAGGAACAGTACGTAACTATATTTCTGTCATTCTTGATAAATTAGATGTAAGTAACCGGATTGAGGCGATTTCGCGGTTTAAGGAAAAAGGTTGGTTTAAATAAGAAATGAAGAGCCTTTGGACTGTACTAGAAAAAAGCTGCTTTCACAAAACTAAAAAATGATCTTCTCTTTAATAAGATCTTAAAACGGCTTCCCATTAGGGCAGTCTTTTTGTTTTTCAGCTCTAAAACGTAATAGACCGAGATTCAAGCATAGGCTATACTTAGGGATGAATTATCTGATTTTTTTAACTTCATTAAATATACAGTTGTGCCTATGTGGGGGTATTGTTATAGTATCTTAAATAGGGAGCGATCGTCTTGATATTAGAAGCGGCTTTTTTACAAGTTAAACAAGGACTGGAAGATGAATACGAAGAAACTTTTCGTGAAGCTTCCAAGATTATTTCCTCGATGGATGGCTATGTTACTCACAGTTTGCAGCGTTGCCTGGAGGTAGAAGGGAAATATTTGTTGTTAGTGACTTGGGAATGTTTAGAGGATCATACTGTAGGCTTTAGGGAATCTGCAGAATATCAGGAGTGGAAGAAGCTTTTGCATCATTACTATGATCCTTTTCCTATCGTTGAGCATTTTGAAAAAGTCAGACTTTAATTAAAGGAAGTAAAAAATATCCCGATTCAACGGGCAGTAAAACTTCCACTGATTGAAGTTTCACTTTATCGATCATTAGATTTCTTTTTAATTAAGCGAATGAGTTATGATTATGATATATTGATTTACGCAAAATAGAAAGGGGACATCATTTATGCAAAAAGCAACATTTGCAGGCGGCTGTTTTTGGTGTATGGTGACACCGTTTGAAGAATTACCTGGTATTGGTGGAATTGTTTCTGGATACTCTGGTGGACATGTTACAAATCCGACATATGAGCAAGTAAAAACAGGCACGACTGGTCATTATGAAGTGGTTGAAATTACATACGATCCAGAGCTTTTCCCTTATGAGCGTTTGTTGGAACTGTTTTGGCAGCAAATTGATCCGACAGATCCAGACGGTCAGTTCCAAGATCGCGGCAATCAATATCGAGCGGCTATCTTTTATCATGACGAGAAACAATTGGAATTGGCTCAAAAGTCAAAAGAAGAAATGGCGATGAGCGGCAAATTCAAGAAGCCGATCGTAACGGAAATCCTACCAGCTCAAACGTTTTATGAAGCGGAAGATTATCATCAAGATTTCCATAAGAAGAATCCGAAGCATTATAAAGAAGATCGCAAACAATCTGGGCGTGATGAGTTTATTGATCAGCACTGGAATGACAAATAATAACTGAATCAAGGGTGTCTCATAAGGGTCTGACCTCGCACGCTAAAACAGTATGTAGTGTTTAAGACACTTATCTTACGCGTATTTAGTTGTTGCGAAGTCTGACCCTTTCTTTGGGACTTCCCGTTTCATTGACACTCACGGTCATTCTGGATAGATCAAAGAAAATAATTGTAATATTTATAGAGGGATCGTGTGATAATACCCCTAATAGATGAAAAGTAAAAAGTGTCACATTACTTACCTGTTTTCTCTAGGGTTACTAACTTGGTTTGACTACTGCAATGAGTTGTTAATAAGTGGATCAAACGAAAAGGGCGTACAAACATGACAAAACCAAACAAAGGGACAAGATCAAGCAAGTATCGAAGGAAGAAAAAGAAGAAAGTCTTTTTATCGATTTTTCTAATACTCGTTCTCATCGGTCTTTCTGGAGCAGGATATTTATATTTTGAATATAAGATGGCATTACAGAAGTCTGAAGCTGAAATTGACACGAACATAAAGTCAGATATTGAGTTCAAGGGTGTAGAAGATCAGTTGGGGCGGGTTAATATCCTCCTACTTGGAGTAGATACAAGGGGTAAAGAAAAGTCCCGAACAGATACAATTATGATTGCTCAATATAATCCAGAAACGAAAAAATCAAAGTTAGTATCTCTCATGCGGGATATCTATGTAGATATTCCTGGACATAAAAAAAATAAACTGAATGCAGCATATGCATTTGGAGAAACCGAATTATTAAGAAAGACGATCAAGGAAAACTTTGATGTCGATCTACAATATTACGCCATTATCGATTTCAAGGGATTTGCTAAAACAATTGATATCGCTTTCCCTAAAGGAGTTGAAATCGATGTGGAGCAGAAAATGTCAAAAGGAATAGATATGACACTAAAACCAGGCGTTCAACAATTAGATGGCGATCAATTGCTCGGATATGTCAGATGGCGCGGTGGTCCGGATAGTGACTTTGGTCGTGTCAAACGACAACAAAAGGTTATGCAAATATTGGCTGATAAAATGGCAAGCGTTCAAGGGGTATTCAAACTACCAAGAATGATTGGAACAATTCAGCCGTACATCCAAACGAATCTTAGTTACGCCAATCTATTAGGAATGGGCACTTCGTTTATATCAGATAGTAATCAAGATATTCAAAAGCTTATGATACCAATCGATGGTACGGCAAAAGACGCAAGGCATTCGGTAGGTTTGGTCCTGGAAATTGAGATGGAAAAGAATAAAGAAGCATTAAAGGCATTTTTAAATGAGTGATGTGTTAAAGGATGATGGATAAGAATAAGGAACCAAGTCATTATGGAATTGGGAGTTACTCTTATCTATCATCCTTCTTTGACTCGTGTAGAAAGAGGTTTGAGTATGATGATTGCGTGGTCCGGCCCTTTCGTTATGGGATCTCTATTTTGATGAATATTCCCGATTTTTACCTTTTTACTTACGAATGATCATATTTATTTTGATAATGACTGAGGGCAAGTAGCGGAAAAATAAACCGGTAGCTGTGATAATGCATATACACATAACCTGGCAAACCTTGGCCCGCTGGATAGTCGTTGGTCCAGTTCTGGCTTTGTCCTTCGCCAATAAGATAAGCGATACCTTTTTCAATGGCAGGTGTAGATGTAGGAGAAATGGATACTAGCGCATCAACAGCCCACGCAGTCTGAGTAAGGGTGCTTGCGCCTAGGGGCATATACTTCTTCCCAATATCGCTTGTGCAAGATTCTCCCCACCCACCATCTTCGTTTTGAATGCTCATCAGCCATTTTGCTGCCTTTTGAATGGCTGGATGATTACTCACAACGCTTGTAGCTCGAAGGCCTGTTAATGCTGCCCAAGTTCCGTAAATATAACAGATTCCCCACCTACCATACCAAGATCCGTTTTTTTCTTGAGCGTGAAACAGCCATTTTACTGCTTTTCTGATGGCGCTTGCGGTTTGTTTGCCATTGGTAAAATTACCGAGAAATTCAAGTGTTCGTCCAGTTAGATCAGGTGTGGAAGGGTCTGTAAGAAAAAATTCTGCTTGTTCGATTGGCAAGAATTGCAACCATTTTTTATCAACATTTTTTTCAAAGGCAGGAAATCCACCATCATCATTCTGTGTCGAAAGCACATAGGCCAACCCACGATTATAAGCAGTTTTTATATATGGCTGAGTGGAGGTGGCTGGATATATCGCCCTTAGTGCAGCCGTTGTGTCATCGATGTCTGGGTTCATCGTGTTACCGTCCGAAAAGCCCCATCCACCTGGTAGAGCATGAGGATTATGCAGACGCCAATCTCCGTATTTAACTTGCTGTCGGGTGGTCAAATAGTGATTTGCTTTATGAACAATTGGATTATCAGGTTCTAATCCAGCTTCCTGAAGGGCGTAATTAATGAGTGCCGTATTCCAAATTTCAGGCCTTGTGAATTGAATATGCAGCTGTCCATCAATGGAAGTAGCCATGGCTCTTAAGCCTTCAACGGCTTTTAGAATGATCGGATCCTTTTTTGAATAACCTTGTGAGAGTAAAGCAAAAATCATAAAAAATGTAGCACTAAAAAAGTTGTAAAGAGTCCCGTCTTGCTCAATTCGTTCAAGCATATACTTTTTAATACCCTCGACTGCCATTTTATGCAGTAGGGAAGGAAGCCCGATCAGGTTTTTGACACCATAGTAAATCGTTTGAACCAAGGAACGGCCCTCCTCGCATCTGAATTCTTCCCAGAGATCGTCTGAACGGGAGGGAAGCAATGCTTTCAAATTAGGCCCTGAGGCAATATTGATCTGAAATTTATGATCAGAGCATAAAAGGAGTGGGAGAAAGTTTGACCTCGCATATACGGATAAATCATACATGCTAATGGGAAAGGTGGGGGGAAGCAATACGGCTTCGACTGGAATCGGAAAGATAAGCGGCCATTTCAATTGACCGGTAAGTATCAACATAATTTTTGTAATCGAGCTTGCCTTGCTCAACCCTCCGTTAGTAACAATGAATTGTCGAGCCTTTTCCATATGCTCATCATTCTCATGATGCAGACCAGATAAAAGCAATGCATAATAGGCCTCTATTGTCAGTGAAACATTCCCGTCCTGTTCATCATGATATAACTTCCACGCGCCGTTTTTCTCCTGACGGCTTATAATTCTTGCTGCTAAAGCTTGAATGAGTTCATCGTCCCGTATGTCGAGTGCTTTTAATAAAATGATCATAAACGCATCAGGTGTAATGCCGATTTCAAATGGATAGTGCCAAGACCCATCTTCTTGCTGGTCAGTCTGTAGCCGAATGATCAGACGGTCGATTTCATTCTTTACATATTGATTCATTACACTCACTCCTTTAAAGACTGCATGAATACACTATTTAACGATATGACTAGTACGCACTTGTTATGAAAAAACTTATATTTATAATGAGTGAAAAGGAAAAGTGGTTAGGAAAAAAGCAATACTGGTTAGTAAAAGGGTCAAAGAGCTGAGTCGGGGGGAAAGAGGTTCAAAGCGACTAGCAAAATACCTAAATCGATATTCCTGAGAAGCTAACTTCATCTTTTCATCACAAAACAAAGAGCAAATGCGAGAAGAACCTAGGCATTTGCTCTTTGTTTTGTGATGAATCGATTATTTCAGTCTGAAAAACAGCTCTTGAAATTCTAGTTTTTTACTTGTTGGCATTCACTTTATCTTTCAGCTGAGCCAGTAAATCACCAGAATCAATCCCTGTAATCATGGCACCATTCAGCTTCGCGTAAGCAGACTTCTTACACAGCTTACATTCGCTTAAACATTCATACTCTTTATAGGAAACTTGTGGACTTTTTAAAAATTCTCCATACTCTTCTGCATATTCTTCCTCTAAAAAACGATCCAGGTTCGTTTGGCAGAATTCAAGTGTGACTTTTGGTTTTTTCGTAAATAATTTGCTGATAAATGCCAACATAAAATCTCTTCCTTTATATTAAGCTTTTTCCAGGGAACGTTTACTGTAGCTTGTATTATATCATCCTAAATCTTATCGTGATACTTTGATGATTTTCCTTCAACTACTAAAAAAGGCTAAAAATTAAAAATTCATACTGTTTTGGGGTAATATAATAAAGGGAATACCAGTTTAGCTAAATGAGACTAAAAAATAGAAGATGGATGCCGGGATAACATGTTTACGCTTATATGATTTAGTAAATTGAGATGCGACATTCGCCACCATTAATCCAAGAAATGTGGTAGGTCCGACAAGTGCAGTCGATACAAAAGTTAAAATAGCACCTACTATTAATATTCGCTTCATTACATAATCGTAATCGACACCTAAATTAATGGCCTGTGTACTTCCAAACAACATCACATCTAAATATTTTGCAAATCGTAGGAAATAAAGCGTTGCAATAAGCATTAAAATTGCTACTATTAAAAGTAAATCAGTTTTTATATTGTTAAAGCTTGCGAACATTTTGTTTTGAACAATTTGGTATTCGTTTGGATCTATTAATACTTGCGTGAAAGAAGACAAGCTTGAGAGAAGCGTCCCGAAAATCATTCCTATTAGTAGAAGGAAGTAGATATTTCGGCCTCCTTCTTTTCTAAACGGCATTATTCCTATTTTATTAAATAGGCCCTAACATTGCCATATAGGACTGTGAAGGTATTGGCTAAGTAACGTAGCAATTACTGCGAGCACCGTTAATTAAAACTTATTATTCATATGCCTTTCTCCTCATTAATAGATAAATAAATATCACGCTGTCAAATACCCTTACTACAAGGCCAATTAGAATTTCAACTGGATAAATAATCAGTCGGCCCACTATGTCGCAGAATTTTTAATAAGGCCGGATCATTGCCAAATTCATTGGCCCTTTCATTTAATAAACTCTTAAATTGGCTTTTTTATATCTTCAATTTCTAGGAAAATAAGGTTATCTAAACTTGGTTTTTCATTCCTTACTTAAAAAAATTCTCTGTCTGATTGGGTCCATGGCTATGTCGGAAATTCAAAATGAACTTATATAATTATTGATTTTTGGAAATTTTGTGCTTATAATTTATATGTACTCGAGATTGAGAATCATTTTCATTGTTTTACATACTTGAGAATAAATAGAATATGGGGATAAAAATGAGACTGTGGATGTTAATGATCGCTGCAATCATTCTCTCGTTTATCTCGCTATTTGTTGGTGCAATTGATATTAAGCCGAGCGACCTTCTAGATTGGGATTCTGATAAAACACAAATTTTCTTAATTAGTCGTGTGCCTCGTTTAATGGCGATTATTCTAGCGGGTGCGGGGATGAGTATTGCAGGATTAATAATGCAAAGTGTAAGCCGTAATAAATTTGTATCACCAACAACGGCGGGTACGCTAGATGCAGCTAAGCTTGGTATTATTATTTCAATGCTTTTCTTTACAAATGTAACGTATTTTCAGCAAATTATATTCAGTTTTGCATTCGCTTTAGTTGGAACGCTAATTTTCATGCAATTACTTGATCGCATTAAATTTAAAGATGTAATTTTCGTACCGCTAATCGGGATTATGTACGGGAATATTCTATCGGCGATTTCGACGTTTTTAGGTTATGAAGCTGAAATTTTACAAAACGTTCAAGCATTCTTCATGGGTAGTTTTACTTTAATCGTATCTGGACGTTATGAATTATTGTATGTAGCTGTCCCAGCCATCATATTAGCTTACATATATGCGAATAAGTTTACGGTAGCTGGAATGGGTGAAGATTTTGCAAAAAATTTAGGGCTAAGTTATAAAATGGTTTTAAATTTAGGTTTAGTTTTAGTAGCTATCATTTCGACTACTGTCGTACTAACTGTTGGTATTATCCCTTTCTTAGGGTTAATTGTGCCGAATATCGTGTCGATTTATATGGGGGACAATTTACGTAAAACGATTCCACATACAATCATGCTAGGAATGGTTTTCTTGCTGGCATGTGATATTCTTAGCCGCTTAGTTGTATACCCTTATGAAATTCCAGTAAACCTAACAGTCGCAGTTTTTGGTAGTGCGATCTTCTTAGTAATGTTATTTAGGGGGAAAGCATATGCGAAAAAATAGTACGAAAATAATTATATTAGCGGTAATTGCGATAATATTCATTTTGCTTTTTGCTTTTTATAATATTCGGGGCGGTTTTGATTATGCCTTCCCACGTCGTTTAGTACGAATTGGAGCAATGGTAATCACTGGGATAGCAATATCATACGCTACAATTATTTTCCAAACAATCACTCATAACCGAATTTTAACGCCTTCTATCATGGGGCTTGACTCGATGTATGAGGTCGTACAAACCGTTATTTTTTTTGCTTTAGGTTCGGCGTCTATTTTTGTTGTAGACCGTTATTTAAACTTTGGAATGGCAATTATTGCAATGATTCTTTTTGCGTTAATTCTATATCGATTCTTATTCCGAGCGGATAAATATCCGATCTTTCTATTATTACTAGCAGGAATGATTATCGGGACATTACTTGGAAGTTTAGTGAATTTCCTCCAAGTAGTGATAGATCCAGTTGAATATCTAAGTTTACAAAGCCGATTATTCGCAAGCTTTAATAACGTTAAGTCAGAGTTATTGTATCTTTCAATGGCGATATTAGGGGCAGCTTTCATCTATGGTAAAAGAATGTTAAGTGATTTAGATGTGATGTCTTTAGGTCGTGATGCGGCAATCAATCTAGGTATAAACTACGATAAAATGGTGTTAAAAGTATTAATTTTATCATCCATTTTGATTGCAACTTCAACTGCACTTGTTGGTCCTATTACATTTTTAGGATTAATCGTATCGAACGTGGCCTATCAATTTATTAATACATATCGACATTCAGTTTTAATTGTAGCATCTAGTTTAATAAGTATTATTGCATTAGTAGGCGGACAGTTTTTGGTATTACACGTATTCCATTTAAATACGACAATTAGTGTCATTATTAACTTTATCGGTGGTATTTACTTTATTTACTTATTGCTGAAAGAAAGTAGGGCTGCTGGATGATTGAAATCAAAGGTATAACAAAGTATTTTGGCAAAAATCCTGTAGTAGAAAATGTAACAGTGACAATCCAACCAAAAACGATTACGTCATTTATCGGGCCAAATGGTGCTGGTAAATCGACGTTATTGTCCATGGTAAGTCGCTTATTAGATTCTGATACAGGTGAAGTCCTTCTAGATAAAGGTAATGTTAAAAAGATGAAGTCTGATGAATTTGCAAAACGAGTGGCCATTTTAAGACAATCCAATCATTTAAATGTTCGCTTAACAGTTCGAGAGCTAGTGTCATTTGGGCGTTATCCGTATTCAAAGGGTCGACTAAATAGTGAAGATGAAAAATTTGTTGATCAAGCCTTAGAATATATGAATTTAACCGATATCCAAGATAAATATTTGGATGAATTATCTGGTGGTCAAAAACAACGTGCGTTTATCTCCATGGTTATTGCACAAGATACAGAATATATCTTATTAGATGAACCGTTAAATAACTTGGATATGAAACATTCTGTTCAAATTATGAAAATTTTACGTAAGCTGGTTGATGAATTAGGTAAGACCGTTGTGATTGTATTGCATGATATTAATTTTGCATCAGTATATTCAGATCGTATCGTTGCTCTTAAAGATGGACGTGTTGTGAAAGATGGTCTAACAAATGAAATTATAAATACTGCTGCATTGCGGGAAATATATGATATGGATATACCAGTCCAAGAACAGGACGGGTGTCGTATTTGTGTATTCTTTAATTCGCATTCGTAAACTTATGATTTAGAAAAGGGTGATTGGGCATGCTTTTCTAAATCATTTTTTTGAATAAAGTTGTATAAAATAAAATAAAAATGAGTTGACCTATCATTTTTACATGTTATAATGATAATGATTATCAATATCATTATAAAGGGAACGGGAGAGAATAAAAAAATGAATAAATGGAAAATTTTAGCTGTAACAACTTTACTATCTTTAGTTTTAGCAGCATGTGGATCAAATGAAGAAGCGACAACAGATACACCTGAAACTAATACAGAAAAGACAACTGAAGGAACAGAAAAGGCTACTGAAACTTCTGCATTCCCAATGACAGTTGCATCTTTAACTGGTGAAAGAGAAGATAAAGAAGCAGGAACAAAAACGGTGTTTGAAGATGTTACTTTAGAAGAAATGCCAGAACGTATTGTTACTTTAGACTTTGGTTTCTTAGATAATCTTGACGCTTTAGGAGTGGAGGGCGTTGTTGGTCTTCCTAAATCAAATCTGCCAGCAGACTTAAAAGAAAAATATTCTTCTGACGAATATGCTGACTTAGGTACTTTAAAAGAAATCGATTTCGAATTAGTAGCATCACTTGAGCCAGATGTAATTTTCATTTCTGGTCGTCAAGCTCCAATGTATGAACAATTAAAAGAAATTACTCCAAACGTAATATTCGTTGGATCTGATAATGAAGATTATATTAAAGGTATTAAAGAAGGCGCAGAACTTGCAGGGCAAATTTTCGATAAAGAAGAAGAAGCTAAAGCTATAAATGCAGATTTAGATGCAAAAGTAGCCGAACTTCAAGAAAAAGCTGCAGGTTATGAAAATGCATTAGTAGCTATGTATAATGAGAAGAAAATCGCTGGTTTCGACAATGGTCCAGATTCTCGTTTCGCTTATGTATATAATGACTTTGGATTCAAACCAGTAACTGAAGATATTGAGTCAAGTGCACATGGTTCTGATTTCAGTTATGAGTCAATTTTATCAGCTAACCCAGAAGTGTTATTAATCATTGACCGTAATGCTAATGACGATGATGCACTTAAGACAGATATTGAAAACGACATTATTAAACAAACTCGTGCTTACAAAGAAGGCAAAATCGTTTACCTTTATGGAGGTAACTGGTACTTCGCAAGTGGTGGCGTACCAACTGAAATGGAGAAAATTCAAGAAATCTTAGACGAGTTAAAATAAGATTAACATAAATATTTGACTTCAAAAGAGCAGGCTGTCCAATAAATAGGACAGCCTTTACTATAATTAAGAATTAAGGGGGAAGACAGATGTTTGTTCAAATTCGTAAGTGGACAATTACTGAAGGAAATTCAGAAAAGATATTAGAACGTTTTAAAAAGAAACCCGGCCAAGGCCCATCATTAGTGGAACAAAGAGAAGGTTTTATTAGCCGTGAGTTACTTGTAAAAAATATACGTCGTGGGGAAGAAGAAGTAATTATGATTATCCGCTGGGAGTCTGAAGATGCTTGGAAAGCTTGGGAAAAGAGCCCGGAGCATATTGCTGGTCACAAAGAGAAGATTAAACAACATGGTGGTAAACCACCAAAACCAGACTATATTATTAATATGGAACACGGTAACTACACTGCAGTAGAATAAGTACCAGACGTTCTCTAGAAGTGTTTTAACTTTTTAGTAAGACTCTATAATCCGAACATATTCCCTAGACTTAAATGGTTTATATAAGCGTGATCAAAACAACGAGCAAGTAATTCTACCTTTTTCCTACGATTTCGGTCATATACAGAATCATCAACAATGATTTTGTATATGACCGTTCGTGTGTCCTCATTGTATGCAACGAAAGGTCTCCCATCGACAAACTCCACTTTATAGTCTTTTAAATCAAGAAGCTCTGTCTCAATATGTGGATGTTGGCCTGCTTTCGTTAGCACCTCATTTACAGAAATAGCTGTTTTTGCCCCGATTAATGCCCCTGATATACCTAATAATTTCATGATGAACCTCCATGCTAATCAGTATTATTGCGTTAGTTGGGGGCAAATGTTGGTCGAGAGAGTCTTTACCTTTTCGACAACACTGGGTATCATCATTCACTAACTTCGAATACATTGTCGAAAAAATCCTGATTATCTATTCGTAGGTGATAGAGCTGTTGCTAAAACAACGATAGAGAATGATTTAGTAAAAGGTACAAAAGCTTTCAAAGAAGGGAATATCATCTATTTAGACCCTGCATACTGGTACCTATCAGGCGATGGACTTGGATCCGTTCAGGAAATGGTGAATGAAATTGCTGAAGGTCTTAGATAATTCTAAAAAACAAACTAAGAATGTCTTAAAGGGATCGCCCCCGTAGCCTATAAAGGATAAAGCGTTAGTTTAACGCACCTAATTCTTTATAGTAGCTGCGGGGTCTGGTCCTTTGCACGTAAGACAAACTTCGTTTATTTTTTTGTTGTGAACAGGACTTTTTTTGATACAAAGAAAAGTGGACGAAGTTTTTAAGTGGAATCCTCAATTTGCCTGTCCGTATCAAGCGTAAACAGCACCATCCCCCACAAGAAACCAACTTCTAATCGAGATTTCCCATCCATCATATACTTGTCGGTTTAGCGCAGATTGTGCCGACTTCGACGTTTAGTACAGGAAACGGCCGATTTTAATCAAAGTTCCTAAATAAGTACTTGAGTTTTGTTTATCGTTTGTAATTTAGTGGAAAAAATAGTGGGGTTGTGATATAATAAAAGGATTCAACTCAAGAATACTGTTACATTTATCTTTCTGACAGATGCTAAGTTTATTTACTATTCATTCGGAACTTTGTAAAGGCAGTGTAAAAGCAACCGGAATTGCAGTGGAATAGGGATGGATTGAGACTGCATTTGTACTTGGGAAATATGGAAATGAAAAAAAGTGATATTTAATGGAAGTTCAAGTGAAAGTCCGTTATAGTAGTATTTGTGACGTTAGAAATAAGCATTAATTTGTTATCTTTTTTGGATCGTGTTCATATGATAATGAGTATTTAGCACCTTTCATTGTCTATACTGAATTGTTACAATTTCTTTACAATATAATGCGAATGGGAATAAAAGGATAATCACTCAACTAATCTTGACTTATTGAATGAAAGTGATACTATGTATTTTATGCTCGAAATGTCATTTACTTATCAAGATAAATAATCAGGATCTGTATCATCGATTAAGGCTCAGATTACTAGATTAATAGAGGTGAAACATGAATAATTTTCTTAAAAAGGGTCAAAGCATTTTACAAACTAAACTTCTTAGTTTCTTCATAATAGCAGTTACATTATTTTGGATTAAAACATATATTGGCTATCAGGTGGAATTTAATTTAGGGATTGATAACAAACTTCAATCGTTTCTACTGTTTGTTAACCCGATTAGTTCAGCCATTCTTTTCTTTGGAATCGCATTGTTGGCCAAGGGGAAAAAGACATATAAATGGGTGATTCGATTAAATTTCATTTTATCAGCCGTCTTATTCTCTAATATCGTTTATTACCGTTCTTTTACGGACTTCATTACTTTACCAACACTTACGCAAGCATCAAATTTTGGTGACTTAGGTCCAAGTGTATTAGCATTATTCAAACCTTATGATATTTTGTATTTCTTGGATACAATCATCTTGATCGCATTGTATTATTCTAAAGCAATCAAGCCAAGTGAAATTAAAATGAAACGCCGTACGGTTGCAATGGTCTTCCTTGCTGGACTTGCTATTTTCTCAGTAAACCTTGCTTTAGCGGAAAAAGACCGTCCGCAACTACTTACTAGAACATTTGACCGTAACTATATTGTTAAATATTTAGGCATGTACAATTACATGGTATATGACGCAGTACAAAATACGAGAACATATGCACAGCGTGCAACGGCAAACAGCACAGACATTGCTGAGATTGTCAATTTTACAAAAGCGATGTATGCTGAGCCAAACCCAGAATATTTCGGTGCGTCAAAAGGTAAGAATGTGATTTATCTTCATTTGGAATCGATGCAGAATTTCCTTATTGATTACAAGCTTAATGGAGAGGAAGTTACACCATTCCTAAATTCATTAGCGCATAGCACAGACTTTATGTATTTTGATAATTTCTTCCATCAGGTTGGTCAAGGTAAAACATCTGATGCAGAGTTTATGCTTGAAAATTCATTGTACGGTTTGCCACAAGGTTCAGCATTCACGACACATGATCAAAATACGTATCAAGCTGCACCAGCTATTTTAGGTCAAGAAGGGTATACGTCTGCTGTTTTTCATGGTAACTATAAGACTTTCTGGAACCGCGATAAAATTTATAAAGCACTTGGGTTTAATCGTTTTTACGATGCAAGCTATTACGATATGAATGTAGAAGATACAATGAGCTATGGCTTGATGGATAAGCCTTTCTTTCAAGAATCCATTCCGATGCTTGATAAATTGCCACAGCCATTTTATTCGAAGTTTATAACGGTGTCACACCATTTCCCGTATTCGATAAACCAAGACTTAACAACAATCGCACCTCATACAACGGGTGATAAGTCAGTTGATAATTACTTCCAAACGGCCAGATATGCGGATGAAGCACTTAAAGAGTTCTTTACCTATTTAAAGGAATCCGGCTTATATGATAATTCCGTAATCGTGATGTACGGTGACCATTATGGAATCTCAGAAAACCATATGAGAGCTATGTCTCAAGTACTTGGAACTGAAGTTGGGGAATTCGAAAACGCACAACTACAACGTGTGCCTTTACTGATTCATGCACCAGGTGTCAAGGGTGGAGTCAACCATACGTATGGCGGACAAATTGACTTAATGCCGACACTTATGCATTTACTGGGTGTAGACACGAAAGAGAATGTTCAATTTGGTACAGATTTATTGTCTAAAGATCATCACCAATTGATTCCATTCCGAAATGGAGATTTTATTACACCATCTGTAACTTCTCTCAAAGGAAAATACTATGATACGAATACAGGGGAATTAATCGAAGAAACGGAAGAGATTGCTGCGGATAAACAACTTGCGCAAAAACTACTTCAGTACTCCGATAAGGTTGTGAATGGAGATTTATTACGCTTCTATACACCTAAGGGATTCACGCCAATTAAACCTTCTGACTATAATTATAACAATGAAGAAGATAAAGAAACTCCGGTGGAACCATCTACTCAAGAAACATCTGGAGAATAAAGGAACAGGCAGGAAGAATACTCTTCTTGCCTGTTTTTTTGTGTGAAGGATTATGGTACAGGGCCTCGCGACTTACTAATATAGCCAATCTCTTAGCGGGTATACTCATTTTATCGAGAAAGCAGCCAAAATTTCGGCTCCGCATCGCCACCATTATGATTAGATGAGTGTAGCGTTTTTAATGAGGGATCCTTCAAAAGTAACTGGTGGAAATTTAACGCCATTTTAGGTTTTGTATGCAAATAAACGAAAATTTGGCACTGGCATGCAAATCATAAATCCCGCTCGAAAAGCGTTAGTTCTGGCGTGAAAATCCTCCATTCTGGCGCGTAAATTTGATTTCCGGATCGTCATTTGATTAAAAAGTAGGCCGGTGCAGATAACAGGACCAGTATTTTACATGGAAGGAATTGTTGCAGGAAATTTAGTTGGGTTCTTACATATTTCATCTTCTCTGGCGAACACTAAATTTGTAATAATGAAAAAGGAGTGATGGATATGAAGAACGCAATTATGGTGGGTGGAATAATAGCAACATTATTTGTTGGAGGATGTACAGCCAACAATACTAAACAGGGTAGTGAGAAAATGGGTGTGAATCATCCGACAGGTGTAAATCATCCGACAGGTGTAAATCATCCGACAGACGTAAATTATCCGACAGACGTAAATTATGACAGAGCCATGTTTCCGAATGAAGCCCAAAATGTACGAAATAATGTCAACTATAACACAAGGAATGTCACATATAATAATGATATTAGAGAGGGGAGCAACCTTTCTGCTGAAGTCGATAAGCTAAAAGAAGTGAAGCATTCTACAGTAATGGTGATGGGAAACAGTGCCTATGTTGCAGCCGACTTATCGGACAAAGGAAGCAATGAGTTAGCGAAGAATGTAGAGGAGAAAATTGCTGACAAAGTAAGGGCAGCTGATGCAACGATTGAAAACGTGTACGTGTCTTCAAGCCCTGACTTCATTGATCGTATGCAAGGCTATTCGACTGATGTGAGGAATGGTCATCCAATCGCAGGATTTGCTGATGAGTTCACTGAAACGGTGAAACGCGTTTTCCCGTCTGCACATTAATGATTGTAAGGAAGATGACATCATCCACCTGCTTATGAAGTGATGCAAGAATCTTGAATACCTTGACTTAATTAATTTGATAAGAAGCTGTCCCATACAAAAAAGGGTCAGACCTCACATCAATAGTGTGAAGTCTAACCCTTTTTGGATATCCTTGTTATTATTTAGTTTCAAAATCACAGTCTTTTAAAGGAATTAATTTTGTTTTGTTTTTAACTTTATAGACGAGCCAAACGATTAAGAAAAGAGGTAAACCAATATAAGAAACAAGTACTCCGTTCCAATCGACCCCGCCTCCCGTAAAGGCTTGGTAGTTTTGACCTAATATAATGAAAATACATAAAAATAGTGCTAATAATGGACCGAGTGGGAACCACTTTGCTCGATATGGAAGATCCTTTATGTCGTGTCCTTGTGCGATATAGGCTCTGCGGAAGCGGTAATGGCTGATGGCAATCCCGAGCCAAGTAACAAATCCAGCCATCCCTGACGCGTTTAACAACCAAATATAAACGGCACCATCGCCGAAGAAAGTCGTTAAGAAAGCTAGTGATCCAACTAAAGTAGTTGCGATTAAGGCATTAACTGGCACACCTCTTTTATCCAATTTTCCTAAGAATTTGGGTGCTTTACCATCGCGTGCTAAATCCCAAAGCATACGAGTAGAAGCATACATGCCTGAGTTACCTGCAGACAAGACAGATGTTAAAATAATGGCGTTCATGACGGATGCAGCGAAGGCAAATCCTGCGCGTTCAAAAACGAGTGTGAATGGACTTACAGAAACCGCATCACTTAATAATCGTTCATCTGTGTATGGAAGAATCATCCCGATGACAAAAATAGATAAAATGTAAAAAAGGAGGATTCGCCAAAAAACAGTGCTAATTGCTTTTGGAATATTTTTTTCTGGCTCTTCGCTTTCTCCAGCAGCTACGCCGAGTAATTCAGTCCCTTGAAAAGAGAAACCCGCTGCCATGAAAATTCCTAGGATGGCAAAGAATCCGCCATTAAAAGGTGCATCCTCGATTGTGAAGTTTGTAAAGCCAATAGACTCTCCGCCCATAATGCCAAAAATCATTAAAAATCCAGTAATAATAAAGATGATGACTGTTACAACTTTAATCAGTGCAAACCAAAATTCCGCTTCTCCAAATCCTTTAACAGACATATAGTTGAAGCCGAACATAATGACAAGTGCCAGTGCACTCCACATAACTGAAGGACTTTCTGGAAACCAAAATTTCATAATGAGTACAACCGCAGCAAGCTCCGCGGCAATCGTAATTGCCCAGTTATACCAATAGTTCCAGCCGATCGCAAAACCAAAAGCCGGATCAACAAAATTCGTGGCATACACTTTGAATGAACCAGCTACTGGCATGTAAGCTGCCATCTCGGCAAGACTGGTCATTAAGAAATAAACCATGATTCCAACAGCTGCATAGGCGAGCAGCGCTCCACCTGGACCAGCAGTATGAATAGCGCCACCACTTGCTAAAAATATCCCAGTTCCGATTGATCCTCCAAGAGAAATCATCATCAGATGGCGTGCTTTAAGAGTTCTCTTTAATTGAGTAGGGTTAGATGTTTGGGTTGAATTCGCCAATGATCGTGTACACTCCTTTTCTGTGGAAAAGGGGCGGGGCTTCGCAAAAATCCGCTCCGTACCGCCACCTTCATAAGGTGATACAATTTGAGTGCCTGAACCTTTTCATCGTTTTAGTTGGGATCAGATGCTCATGGATGTTTTTTTATGATGGAAGGTTAAATGGTATTTAAGGCAAATAAAAAAACAACAGTCGAAAAAGATCGACGGCTGTTTGATGAGTCCGTTAAATCCTTCCGAAGATAGCCCTCCACGTTACTAAACGTGACAGTGATGTTCCTGTTCGGAAACATCGCCAGCATGGATAGTCAATGATTTATCCAAACTTCGGCAATTTATCCTTTCAAACGGAGTCATCAATTTCATTGAATCTCGTCCGCTTTACTATTATAAGTTGCAGCCTCTATCCCATCGGTGAATGGGAATATTTAATTAAATATGATTGTAGTATAGTATATTTCAAATGGACAAGCAATGTTTAATTTTGAAAGGGAAGTAATAATTAGACAAGAATAGATGAAAAGACCCAATACATTGGAGCGAACAAAGAGAAAACTTGGACCATTATGTTTACAGTTTTTTTAGTTTAACCTCTTGTTCGAATTCGCACTTGTAACGACGATTTTTATTGTAAAGAAAAAGGCATTTGATTCTAGATTGGCTTGCGCGATAGGAATCCCGGTCGTTTTCTTTCACTATTTATTAATGGGCTATTACACAGCAGTGATGCTAGATGCTTCGATAGCAGGATGTATGGTCAGTGTTGCGGGTGTGATCTTTGGATGGGCTTTTCTATTTTCGCCAAGTCAGGGACTTGTAACTACTTACATGAAGAGAAGGCGACTTAGCGCAGAAAGATGATAAGTTGGGACTTCGTGGGGGAAAATCAATATACGATATAGTTGTGATTTTGTCTGTTTACAGTATAATGGATAGGTGTACGAAAGGGAGTATTTTCTCAAAAATATGCTATGGATCATAGTTCCCTTAATCCTTCTTATGGGAGAGTTATATGGAATCAAATAATAAAATTTCATCCAGAATTGATTATACCTTAGCTTTTATACTATTTCTTCTGTTTATTACGAGCTGTATTGCGATATACAGTGCGCAGACATCTGGGCAGTATGTAAATAACTTTTTAATTCAACAAGTATTTTGGTACGCGGTTGGTGTAGGTATTGTTGCAGCCATCATTACCTTTGATTCAGATCAATTAAAGAAAATAACTTGGTATGCGTATGGCTTTGGGCTTTTTCTACTTTTCTTGCTAGTGGTAGCTCCAGATACGTTAGCTCCTAACATAAATGGAGCCAAGAGTTGGTTTGTCATTCCCAAAGTGGGTTCGATACAACCATCAGAATTCATGAAGACGTTTTTGATCGTCGCTCTTGCCAATGTGGCGACTACTCATCATGAAAAAAATCCAATGAAGACGATTAAAACGGATTTCTGGCTGTTGTTGAAATTAGGTCTTGTAACGATGCCGCCAATTATGTTAGTTATGCTACAACCTGACTTAGGAACATCTCTTGTCTTAATTGCGATTTTAGTTGGAATCATTTTTGTTTCAGGTGTTTCATGGAAGATACTAACACCCATTTTTGCAGGTGGGGCAGCAGTCGCAGGAACGATATTTTATTTTGTTCTATGGCATCCTGATATTTTAGAAAAGTATCTAGGAGTTAAGCAATATCAATTTGGACGGATTTATTCTTGGTTAGATCCTTATAATTACGCCAGTTCAACAGGGTATCAATTAACGAAATCATTGCTGGCTATCGGATCAGGCCAAACGACAGGGAAAGCATTAGAAGGTGGAATCGGTGCTAGAGAGGTGTATTTGCCGGAAAGTCATTCGGATTTCATCTTTAGTGTAATTGGCGAAGAATTCGGTTTTCTTGGGTCCAGTATTGTCGTTAGTTTGTTTTTCTTGCTGATCTATCACATTACGAAATCTGGAATGGACACGAAGAATAACTTCTATACGTATATTTGTGTGGGTGTAATTAGTATGATTACATTCCATGTATTTCAAAATATTGGCATGACGATTGGCGTTTTGCCGATTACAGGTATTCCGCTTCCTTTCATTAGCTATGGTGGAAGCTCGCTGATGGGGAATATGATGGCGATGGGTTTAATTTTTAGTATTCGATATCATTATAAGAAATACATGTTTTCTACCAATAAATAAGAGAAACGCAAGCGTTAGACACCAACGAGGACTCGAAAAAACATAAAGTGAAACTTCCATCAGTGGGGGTATTGCAGCCTGTTAAACCAGGATAAAGTCACTTGCAAAGGAGTATTGATATGAACGATCAATTTACTGAGCAATTTGATGGTCTGATTGAGAAATATACGGAACTTCTTACTGGAGAAAGTGATCTTGAACTTCAGGAAAAAGTCCGGTACTGGGCACTTTATTCGTATATTGCCAAATCGATGCCTGCCCTTGCTAAGCATTGGAATTCAACTTATCCAGAGGCAAAACAAGAAATGGTTAAGCTGATTCAGGAAATAAAAAAACTGAACGACGACTATCGAGAACAAAAGGAGAAGGCTTAGCCTTCTCCTTTTGTTTGGTATAAATGTTATCCTACATTAACAGAAAGTAAGACCCCTATTAATTGACGTTTCACTTTATTGTATTCCAGCATCATAAGGGAATTGGTTTTTATAGCCACTGAATTGTTGGTAGGCTTGACCGACTTTTTGAGGGTCTTCTTTTTCAAGAGTATACCAGCCTTTTTCGAACATTAAGTAATAGAGCTCCCTTTGCGCTGTCTCTACTTCGGTATAGATGGATTGAATATCCTGATACAAAGTCTGATTGCTCAATTCATTCAATGCCACTCCATAAGAACTTTTTAAATATTTTTCTGTACTTAGTATATCATTAACGAAATCACGTTCATTCATTTGCGGTGTCTTTGGAATGGGAGCTTCAGGGTTTTGTACCTTATTTTGATTGGGCAATTTGCATATCTCCTTTCATCATGATTATTGGAGCTGTTGACTTTGTTTGGCTGGATCAAGATGTGTAAGGATGGTATTATAATGGCGCTGATGCATTAGGCCATATTTATTTAAGGCTTGCACGACTTGTTGATCTTGGCATTGAGCGGCGAAGAAATGAGCTTTCTTCATAGCAAGTAAATTCCAGGACAGCATATCTTTTAAATAAAGGCTATCTTTCGTTGAAACCATTTTGGGTGGCTGTTTCATAGTGCCAACAGGTACATTACTCTGTGGTTGGTTTCCTTGAACATTTTCTTGCATCATATCCACCTCCTTAAAATGATGTTTTTCTAAAGAATACTGTTGTTACAAGCGTTACATACCATGGAGAGTAACGAATTTACTCCGATTTAACGGTTAATCCCACAACCCTATTTTGCAAAAGAATCAAGAAAAAATAGGAAGGAAATAAACAGCCTGTAAAACGTAACTACCCTCAGTGGAGGATGAAACGGATGGACGTTTCACTTTATTTTTTAAATTGATTGTTTGTACTGTTCACTTTGTTTTGTCCATGTCCTTCAACACCAGGACCTGCGTTTCCTTTCACGCTCGCCGCACTTACTGCAGCTTTGGATGGATTATCTTTACGCTTGACCATTTGCGAATCACCTCCTACCTCGTTATTCTTTGTGGTTAGAGAAATAATATGTCACCATTTGTTGAATGAAAAAATGACGTTTTTAGCCATTAAAGATTGCGCAATTTTCTGAAATATTCTATATTTAAAGTAGGAGAGAGGTCGCTTATTTTTAATGAAAAAATGAATGAGTATTCATTCAAGACGTTTGAATAAGGGGGATTGAATTTGGTGCGACGAATCAGAAGGGCTGCTGTTCTGGGGTCAGGGGTTATGGGCTCAGGGATTGCCGCACACCTTGCTAACATAGGAATTCCAACTTATCTTTTAGATATCGTTCCCGCGGAGCTTACAGAGGATGAAAAGAAACAAGGATTGTCACTTAAAGATAAAGCGGTGAGAAATCGAATCAGCCAAACGTCTATTCAAAAGCTATTAAAACAAAAGCCCGCACCGCTTACTTCAAAAAGCAAACTTGCATTGATCGAAGCCGGTAACTTTGAAGATGACTTAGAAAAGCTTGCTGAAGTGGATTGGGTGATTGAAGTTGTTGTTGAAAACCTGCAAGTGAAAAAAGACATTTTCGCAAAAGTGGATCAATATAGAAAGCAAGGTAGTATCATTAGCTCCAATACATCAGGCATTTCGATCGAAGCTATGGCGGATGGGCGTTCGACGGACTTTCAAAAGCACTTTCTAGGCACTCATTTCTTTAACCCACCACGTTATTTAAAGCTACTTGAAATTATCCCAACAAAATTGACTGATCCAAAGGTACTCTTATTTATGAAACAATTTGGTGAAGATGTCCTCGGAAAAGGGGTTGTTGAAGCAAAAGATACCCCAAACTTCATTGCTAACCGAATTGGAACATATGGTTTACTTGTAACTGTACAAGAAATGTTAAAAGGCGGTTACAGTATCGGTGAAGTAGACTCCATCACAGGACCGATGATTGGCAGACCGAAAAGTGCAACGTTTCGTACACTTGATGTTGTGGGGTTAGACACATTTGCTCATGTAGCAAAAAATGTTTATGACCAGGTGGATGGTAAAGAGAAGGAAGTCTTTCGGATACCTGATTTTGTAACAAAAATAGTTGAAAGAGGGTGGCTGGGAAGCAAAAGTGGCCAGGGATTTTTCATGAAAAAAGGAAAAGAAATTCTTGAACTTAATCCGCAAACCCTGGAATACGGACCGAGAAAGAAACTAAAAACAGCCTCTACTGAAATGAGCAAACAGGCAAAAGGCTATTCAAATCAAATGAAGGCGCTCATTTATTCGGATGATCGTGCCGGACAGCTCTTGTGGAAGATATTAACCCCAGTACTTACTTACTCTGCTACACAACTTGGTGAAATTGCAGACGATATCGTGGCAATCGATCAAGCGATGAAGTGGGGATTCGGCTGGTCAAAAGGTCCGTTTGAAATATGGGATGCGATTGGACTAGAGAAGTCCGTTACACAATTAGAGCAAGAAGGCATTCATATACCAGAATGGGTAAAAGAAATGCTCAGAAACGGATTCACTCACTTTTACAAAGAAAATGAACAAGGTGAAACGCTGTACTTCCATCATGGTAAATATAAGCAACTCATCGAAAATCCTAAAGCAATCAATTTGAAAAAAGTGAAAAAGCAAAAAGGGGTCATCAAAAAGAACGCTGGCGCAAGCTTAATCGATATCGGTGATGGTGTAGCATTGCTAGAATTCACCTCACAAAACAATGCAATAGGACTTGATATCATTCAAATGATTAACTTTGCAATTGAGGAAGTAGCCACAAATTACAAAGGTCTTGTCATTGGGAACCAGGGGAAGAACTTCTGTGTCGGAGCGAATATCGCATTAATGCTAATGGAAGCCCAAGATGACAATATTTTCGAACTAGATATAGTCATCACTCAGTTCCAAAAAGCCATGTTGAAGATTAAATACAGCCCGAAACCAGTTGTTGCTGCACCATTTAATATGACTTTAGGTGGAGGGGCTGAAGTGTGTCTTCCGGCGGCCCGTATTCAGGCATCGTTGGAAACATACATGGGTCTTGTTGAAGTGGGAGTTGGTTTAATTCCAGGCGGTGGTGGAGCAAAGGAACTGTATTATAAGACGATAAAGAGTTTACCAAAAGGTGTGGAAGTTGATTTACAGAAAGTCGTAAATAAAGTATTTGAAATGGTGGCGACGGCAAAGGTTTCCTCTTCAGGAGAAGAAGCACATGAAAATAATTTCTTGAATGTTACAGATGGAATTAGTGTGAATCCAGATCACTTAATTTATGATGCGAAGCAAGCTGTTCTTGCATTACATGAGCAAGGCTATACGGCTCCGATAAAGACAAAAATTCCAGTAGTCGGCGAATCGGGATATGCAACCCTTCTACTAGGAGCTGAGTCGATGCGTCTAACAGGATATATCTCTGAACATGACATGGTCATAGCGAAAAAGCTTGCCTTTGTTCTTGCAGGCGGGATGGTGCCATTCGGTACAGAAGTGGATGAACAATACTTATTGAACTTAGAAAAAGAAGCATTCCTAAGCTTAATTTCTATGCCGAAATCTCAACAGAGAATGCAACATATGCTTCTTAAAGGAAAGCCGCTACGCAACTAATCTTGATAATCGTTCATATAGCATTACAGAATAATGACTTACATGTATCCCAGATTCACGGAAAGTCAAAACTCCACTGATTGAAGTTTCATTTTACGTAAGGAGGGTCCTCATGAGAGAAGCGGTAATAGTAGCTGGAGCAAGAACGCCAGTTGGGAAAGCGAAAAAAGGCTCTCTTGCAAAAGTACGCCCGGATGACTTAGGTGCTCTTGTGGTGAAAGAGACCTTAAAACGTGCTGGCGATTATGAAGGAAACATTGATGATTTAATCATTGGTTGTGCCATGCCAGAAGCAGAACAAGGCTTAAACATGGCAAGAAACATTGGTGCACTGGCCGGCTTGCCTCATTCTGTGCCGGCCATTACGATCAATCGCTATTGTTCAAGTGGTTTGAACAGTATTGCCTATGGTGCAGAAAGAATCATGCTCGGGTTTAGCGATACCGTCATTGCCGGTGGAGCAGAATCAATGAGTATGGTGCCAATGATGGGACATGTAACTCGTCCGAATGCGAAGCTCGCAGAAACGGCTCCTGAGTATTATATGGGAATGGGGCATACAGCTGAAGAAGTAGCGAAGAAATTCGGCATCTCTCGTGAAGACCAAGATGCTTTTGCAGTTCGTAGCCATCAAAAAGCTGCAAAAGCAATTGCGAGTGGAAAATTTGCTGATGAGATTGTTCCTGTTGACGTGACGATTCATTCTGTTGGTGCAGATTTAAAGCCAGAGTCAAGAAGCTATCAATTTACGACAGACGAAGGTGTACGTGAAGGGACCACGATAGATATTCTAAGCAAATTACGACCAGCCTTTTCAGTAATGGGCTCCGTAACAGCGGGTAATGCATCACAAACAAGTGATGGAGCGGCGGCTGTTATGGTCATGGATCGAGAGAAAGCAACTTCACATGGCTTGGTTCCATTGGGGAAATTTCGTTCATTTGCAGTAGCTGGAGTTCCTCCTGAAATCATGGGGATTGGTCCGGTAGCGGCGATACCTAAAGCATTAAAACTAGCGGGACTTGCGCTCTCAGATATTGGTTTATTTGAATTGAATGAAGCGTTTGCTTCTCAATCGATCCAAATCATCCGTGAGCTTGGTCTAAATGAAGAAATTGTGAACGTAAATGGCGGTGCAATTGCCCTCGGTCATCCACTTGGTTGTACCGGTGCAAAATTAACACTTAGCCTGCTTCATGAAATGAAACGAAAGAATCAGCAATTTGGAGTAGTAACAATGTGTATCGGCGGCGGAATGGGAGCTGCTGGAGTATTTGAATTGATCGGGTAATAACTTGTGCGGTAGAAAAAAAGGGGTCTGACCCAATGATCAGATTAGGAGGCACGAGAAGATGGCTAACGAAACTGAAAAGTTAATCAAAGGCGGCGGTTTTTTAGTAGAAGACATTACGTATGATCAAATGTTCACTCCAGAGGATTACACAGACGAGCAAAAAATGATTGCAAAAACAACGGAGGATTTTGTCATTAATAAGGTAGTACCAGAAGTTGAATATTTAGAGAAACACGAATTCGATCGTTCAGTAAAATTGTTGAAACAAGCCGGTGACCTTGGACTACTAGGAGCGGATGTTCCAGAAGAATACGGTGGACTTGGTCTTGATAAAGTCAGCTCAGCATTAATTGCTGAAAAAATGTCTCGTGCAGGTGGTTTCGGAATTACACACGGTGCTCATGTAGGAATTGGATCTCTGCCAATCGTTCTTTTCGGGAACGAAGATCAAAAACAAAAATACCTGCCATTGCTTGCAACTGGTGAAAAAATTGCCGCTTACGCTTTGACTGAGCCGAGTTCAGGATCAGATGCTTTAGGAGCAAAAACCGTAGCAAAACTGAATGAAAAAGGAACTCACTACGTATTAAACGGTGAAAAACAATGGATCACCAATTCAGCTTTTGCGGATGTATTCATTGTATATGCAAAAATCGATGGGGAAAAATTCTCAGCATTTATCATTGAACGTGAATTCACTGGTGTATCTGTCGGTGCTGAAGAGAAGAAAATGGGTATCAAGAGTTCGTCTACACGTACGTTGATCCTAGAAGATGCCGAAGTGCCGGTTGAGAATCTTCTTGGTGAAGCTGGTCGTGGACACGTTATTGCTTTCAATATTTTAAATGTCGGACGTTATAAATTAGGTGTAGGTGTAGTCGGTGGAGCTAAGCGTGCCTTCGAATTGGCCGCTAGCTATACGAACCAACGGCAACAATTTAAAACAGCCATATCCTCTTTTAACTTAACAAAGGAGAAATTGGCGACAATGGCTGCGAGAATTTATGCAGCAGAAAGTTCTGTTTACCGTACAGTTGGTCTTTTTGAACAAAGAATGAGTCAGCTGTCTGATGAAGAGGTAAAAGACGGCAAGGCCGTTGCAGCATCCATTGCCGAATATGCGATTGAATGTTCATTAAATAAATTTTTTGCGACTGAAGTTTTGGACTATGTTGTGGACGAAGGCGTTCAGCTACATGGAGGCTATGGTTTCATGCAAGAATACGAAATTGAACGTGCATACCGTGATTCCAGAATCAATCGTATCTTTGAAGGGACGAATGAAATCAATCGTTTATTGGTACCGGGAACATTCTTGAAAAAAGCGTTAAAAGGCGAGTTGCCCCTTCTGCAAAAAGCTCAAACGCTAAAAGAAGAGTTATTGATGATGATGCCTGAGGAACCAGGTGATGAGCTATTGGCACAAGAAAAAATGCTAGTAAGAAATGCAAAGAAAATCGCTTTGCTTGCTGCAGGGCTCGCTGCACAAAAATTCGGACCTAAGCTTGAAGAAGAGCAAGAAATTCTAGTGAACATTGCTGATATTGCATCTCTTACTTATGCCGCTGAATCAGTTCTTTTACGTACAGAAAAAGCAATCGCTACAACTGGAATAGAAAAGAACCAACAAAAAGTTCTTTACACAGAAATCTTCGTTCAAGAAGCGTTCAATGAAATCGAGCAGCATGCAAAAGAAACATTAATTGCTGTAGAAGTCGGTGACCCATTGCGTATCATGCTTTCTTCCCTTCGCAAATTAACTAGACACATGCCAATCAATGTTATTGCCAAAAAGCGTGAAGCCTCTGTTAAATTAATTGAAGCAGGGAAATTTGTGTTATAAAGTGAAACTTCAATAAGTGGGGAGGGGCTTCATCCCCCACTTATTGAAGTTTCACCAATCGGGCTTTTACAGGCAGTTATCCTCCAACTAGGCTTCCTCGATTCCTCTGAGCCTTTAGGTGGGGGTTTTACTGCCCGTTAATGCGGGATAAATTGAGAAATGAGAAAAGATTCCGGATTCGGACCTAGAGTTTAAGCATCTCCAGTGTTCAATATTGCTGGGAGTCTTTTTCTATTTTCGTTGCTGAATCTTTTGTGTTGCTATTGAAAAAAGGGTATTCTATCAATAGGTGGTGAGAAAATGTCCTTAACATTTTATTGGTATCCAAAATGCGGAACTTGCCGCAATGCTAAGAAGTGGCTTGATGCACATGAACTTACATACAAAGACATCCACATCGCGGAAAATCCGCCTTCAAGTTCTGAATTGAAAGAGTTGTTCCATAACAGTGGTCTCGATTTAAAGAAATTCTTCAACACAAGTGGTCAAAAGTATCGTGAATTGGGTTTAAAGGATCGTTTGAAAGAGGCATCTGAACAAGAAATGTTGGAAATTCTGGCTTCTGATGGGATGTTAATAAAACGTCCGATTGTTACGGATGGCAGGAAAGTAACGGTAGGTTTTAAAGAAGAAGAATTTGAGAAGAACTGGATCTAAAGTTTGTACTTCCAAATTGAAAAATCTACTTATATACTATAAGAGAGTTACTACTACATACTTGGAGGGATTTACTAATGACAACACCAAAAGAATTACGTTATTCAGAAGAACATGAATGGGTAAAAACAGAAGGCGAAACGGTTCGTATCGGGATTACACACTTTGCGCAATCAGAGCTTGGTGATATTGTGTTTGTTGAGCTTCCAGAAGTAGGCGATGAAATTAAAGCGGACGAGCCATTCGGTAGCGTTGAATCTGTAAAAACGGTTTCTGAATTATACGCACCGATCAGTGGTAAAGTCGTTGCAGTGAATGAGGATCTAAATGATAGCCCTGAGTTTGTAAACGAGTCTCCTTATGAGAAGGCTTGGATGGTTGTAGTCGAGCCGTCTGACAGCACTGAAATTGAGAAATTAATGACAGCAGAGGCATACGAAGAAATGACTAACGAAGGATAAGATGTTAAATGAGGAAGGCTGTAGCAACGGTCTTCCTTGTTTATTATTCGGGCAATAGGTAGGCCACTTGTTTCAAGTTTCTAGTATTTTGAAAGAACTCAAGATGGGTGATGATGTTGTTCATGCAGTCTGAGGTTGAAAAAATTCTTATTGTCGAAGGAACTTCTGATAAGCGTCAAGTAAAAAAGATTTTGAACGAAGATGTAGAGATTATCTGTACAAACGGAACAATCTCTTTAGTAAGATTGGATGAACTTGTGGAGGAATTGGAAGACAAGGATGTATATATCCTCGTTGATGCAGATAAATCTGGAGAAAAGCTTCGGAAACAGCTGATGCGCGAAATGCCAAACGCTTCCCATATTTATATAGACAAAATGTATCGTCAAGTAGCGGATGCTCCGCTAAAACATCTTTCAACTATGCTACTGGCAGCCAAAATAGACGTGAAAGTGGAATATTTAGAATAGAGGATGAGTGTTACCATGCAAGAATGGAATGAAACAGAATTAAATGACGCGATTCAACGGGATAAGACGGTTTGTTTATATTTGTATACCCCGATGTGTGGAACTTGTCAGGTCTCTTCAAAAATGCTGACTGTTGCGTTAGAGCTTTATCCTGAATTAAAAAGCGGTAAGATGAATATGAACTATAGCCCCGCTATTTCGACGCAATATAAAGTAGAAAGTGTTCCTTGCTTGCTGCTTTTTAAAGAAGGACAATTGATTGAAAAAGTTTATGCTTTTCAATCAGTACCGTATCTTTATGCTCTCTTAAAGGAGCTAGAATCATGAAGAATGATTTTCTATACTACGGATTCATGCCCGAATGATGGAGAAGCTTGCTATCCATTATTCGGGTATTTGCTATTCATTTGATGAGAACCGTTTACATATTCATTGTGGATCCTATTAAGGGATTGATCTTTAAACGTCTATTTCTCGGGAAATAATGACAAGAAATGTTTTTTGATGAAAGTTTTGTCGAAGGAAAGAGAGTAACGTCTGATCGTGGGATGAAAAAAGCTGTGAAATAAAAGAAAGATGCGGTTGACTGGCATTATTGCTCATGATATATTTATCACAAGAACAATTTACCGAAAATTAAATTAATTTCTTATCAAGAGTGGTGGAGGAACTGGTCCTATGAAGCCCGGCAACCGGTATGTGATACATACACGGTGCTAATTCCAGCAGAGTATTAGCTCTGGAAGATAAGGAGAGTTTATAATAAACCTCTTCTTAAAGAAGTGGTTTTTTTTGATTCTCATATACCTATCATTGCGGAGAGAATAGGATCGTAAAAATGAAGAAATGGGAGTGGGACTACATGGGAGAAGAAAAAAACAATTATCGTTTTGAGACATTGAGTGTACATGGGGGATTAGAGGCAGATCCGGTAACTGGAGCAAGATCATTGCCGATTTACCAAAGTAATGCTTTCGCGTTCAAAAGTACGGAGCATGCTGCTAATTTGTTCGGATTAAAAGAGCCTGGGTACATTTACTCAAGAATTCACAATCCGACAGTTACAACATTTGAGGAAAGAGTGGCCTTATTGGAAGGTGGAATTGGCGCTTTAGCGGTATCGAGCGGAATGGCTGCAATCACTTTAGCCATTTTAAATATTGCTGGTGCGGGAGATGAAATTGTAGCAGCTTCAACTTTATATGGGGGTACATATAATTTATTTGCCAATACACTTCCGAAATATGGGATAAAGGTCCGATTTGTTTCACCTGATGATCCTGAAAATTTCAGAGATGCGATTACTTCACGAACAAGAGCAGTTTTTGCAGAAATAATCGGCAATCCAAGTTTGCGTGTGTTTGATATTGAAGCTGTGGCTGACATTGCACATGAAGCAGGCGTTCCACTCATTATCGATAACACGTTTGCTACTCCATATCTGTGCAGACCGATTGAGTTTGGCGCGGATATTGTCGTTCATTCCGCAACAAAATGGCTGCTTGGAAATGGAACAACAATGGGGGGAATCATTGTAGACGCAGGGAAATTCGATTATAATTCACCTAATTTCCCAGGGTTCACTGAACCAGATCCAAGCTATGACGGAATCGTTTATGCAGAAGCAGTTGGTCCAGCCGCCTTTATTACCAAAGCACGTGTACAGCTACTCCGAGATCTTGGACCAGCATTAAGTCCGCAGAGTGCTTTCCAATTCGCAATTGGGCTGGAAACATTGCATGTGAGGATGAAGGAACATATTTTGAATACAAAGATTATCATCGACTATCTGCAAAATCATCCAGCTGTCTCATGGGTCTACTATCCTGGTAATGAAGATCATCCTGATAAGAGCTTGGCTGACAAATATTTGCCAAAAGGAGCAGGTTCCATTGTGACGTTTGGCATTAAAGGTGGTAGAGAAGCAGGTGCGAATCTGATCAATTCCATTCGCCTATGGTCTCATGTAGCCAATGTTGGGGATGCGAAGAGTTTAATCATCCATCCTGCGAGCACGACGCATCAGCAACTTTCAGTCAAAGAACTTGAAAAATCAGGTGTGTCTGAGGATTTGGTACGTTTATCGGTTGGAATTGAGAATGCCCAAGACTTAATCGATGATCTTGAACAAGCGATTGAAAAAGCTACAGGCATTCATTCACTTGCGGTAAAATAATTTTTCCCACTTTTAAGCAGTAAGACCCCCACCTCGAGATTCTGAGCATGCTAAAAGAAGATAGGTGGGGGGATCGACTGCCCGTAAAAGATACAGTGAAACTTACCGATGCATGAGCAGAGGTAAAGTTTACGCCCACAGGATGCGGCGTATGTAGTCCTTAGTTCGTACTGTCGATTGATCGAAGCGTTTACTGCGATCTTAGCGACAGTAGAACGGGACTAACAATCAGTAGGGGATGAAGAAAACCGCCACTGATTGAAGTTTCACTTTATCTAAAGGGATTGTTGCCAAGTTTTTTAACGATTTTTCAATAAATAGAAATATAATACATTGACACTCTATCTTTTTGCATGGTATTATTCCAACGAAAACGAAATGAACTTTAATTGATGATTTGTCAATTTCTTATACTTGTTTGCTCTTATCAAGAGAGGCGGAGGGATGTGCCCGATGAAGCCCGGCAACCGGCAAAGCTAATGCTTTGAAAAGGTGCCAATTCACGCAAAGCTGATTGCTTTGGGAGATGAGAGGAAGGTCTTTTTTCACAATGCCTTTCTGCTCACGCGGAAAGGCATTTTTAATTTCCGATTATGTAAATAAACAATGCATGAATGGAGCAGTTCGTGAAATCTTATTTAGTAGAAGGTTTTTACAAACAACATGAGTAGGTTCATAGGGTTTATTGCAAAAAGAGGTGAGTTCAATGATAACATTGTCGAAAGTTAGTAAGGTATTCAGTACTAAATCCGTACAAACAAAGCCAATTAAGGCTGTTGATGAAGTGAATTTAACGATTAATAAAGGTGAAATATTTGGAATTATTGGGTATAGTGGCGCTGGAAAAAGTACCCTCATACGCATGCTGAATGGTCTAGAAACCCCTTCATCGGGTTCTGTCGTAGTAGCAGGAAATACCATTTCAAGCATTAAAGGTCGTAACTTGCGAAAGGCACGTCAAGAGATTAGCATGATTTTTCAACATTTCAACTTATTGTGGTCTCGTACTGTACACGATAATATCGCGTTTCCACTTGAAATTGCAGGTATAAAAAAAAGTGAACGCCAAAAACGAGTCAATGAATTAATTAAGCTGGTTGGCCTAGAGGGCAGGGAGGGGGCCTACCCTTCTCAATTGAGTGGTGGACAAAAGCAAAGGGTTGGGATCGCCCGGGCATTAGCGAATAACCCGAAAGTACTCCTTTGTGATGAGGCGACATCTGCACTTGATCCGCAAACAACGGACTCCATTCTAGAGCTTTTGGTCGATATTAATAAACGATTAGGGTTGACGATTGTTCTTATTACTCATGAAATGCATGTCATCCAAAAAATTTGTCACCGGGTAGCCGTCATGGAAGGTGGCAGGATTGTTGAGCAAGGACCGGTTCTTGACGTATTTAGGAACCCTGCTGAGCAAATAACAAAAAGGTTTGTTCAACAAGTAACGGAGCCTGAGGAAACGAAGGACACTGTGGAACATTTACTAGAGCACTATCCACAAGGCAAGGTTGTACAATTAACTTTTGTCGGCGAAAATACGGAAAGTCCACTAATTACAAAGCTTATTCGTAATTTTCAATTGGATGTTAATATCGTACAAGGAAAAATTTCGCAAACTCAACATGGATCGTATGGCACATTGTTTATTCATATGGATGGTAGTGATGAAGAAATCGCCCACGCGATTGAATTCATCAAAGAACAGCAGGTTGGCGTGGAGGTGATGTCAAGTGCTGAGTAATTGGTTTCCGAATGTCATTTGGGAAAATATCTGGCTTGCAACGAAAGAAACATTATATATGACAGGTATTGCTTTACTTGCGACTTTTATATTAGGCATCTTACTAGGGTTATTGTTATTTTTGACGTCTAAAGGACAGATGTGGGAAAACAAATTTATCAACGTGATTATTTCTGCGGTGGTCAATATCTTCCGCTCAATCCCATTTATTATTCTGATTATCTTATTAATTCCGTTTACAATTTTTGTGGTAGGTTCTATGTTAGGTGCAAAGGCGGCTCTCCCAGCATTAATTATCGGGGCTGCGCCCTTTTATGCGAGGATGGTCGAGATTGGCCTTAGAGAAGTGGATAAGGGCGTGATTGAAGCCGCGAGATCTATGGGGGCTAAAACGAGTACCATCATTTTCAAAGTACTATTACCAGAATCCATGCCTGCACTTGTTTCAGGTATTACGGTTACTGCGATTGCATTGATCGGTTATACAGCGATGGCGGGAGCAATTGGTGCGGGGGGACTAGGAGATCTTGCTTATAAAGAAGGATTCCAGAGAAACAACAATGATGTAACGATGTTAGCGACGATTCTTATTTTACTTATTGTGTTCGTCATCCAATTTATTGGGGATTATATAACTTCAAAATTAGACAAAAGATAAGATGGAGGGTAAGGAAATGAAGAAGAAAAAATGGTTATCAACATTAGCAATTACTTCCGCGTTATTATTAGGTCTTACTGCATGTGGTTCTGCCAATAATGAAAAGGAAAGTGGCAATGGTTCTGCAGGTTCAGCTGATGAATCAACTACACTTGTAGTCGGTGCTTCAAATATTCCACACGCGGAGATTCTTGAACAAGCAAAACCCATTCTAAAAGAAAAAGGAATCGATCTTGACATTAAAGTTTTCTCAGATTTTATTTTGCCAAATAAAGCATTGGCTGGAAAAGAAATTGATGCGAATTTTTTCCAACATTTACCGTATTTAGAAGAGGCGAATGCGGATGAGGGCTATGATTTGGTTAATGCTGGCGCCGTGCACATTGAGCCAATTGGGATTTATTCAAAAAAGTATAAAAGTTTAGATGAAATCCCTAAAGGCGGAAAAATTATTATGCGTGATGCTGTATCAGATGAAGGAAGAATTCTTTCTATTTTCCAAGAACATGGTTTGATCAAGTTAAAAGAAGGCGTAAATAAAACAAAAGCAACGATCAATGATATTGTTGAAAATCCGAAGAAACTTGTATTCCAACCTAATATTGAAGCGGCATTGCTTCCACAAGTCTTTAAAAATGGCGAAGGAGACGCTGTAGTAATCAATGCAAACTATGCATTAGATGCTGGACTTGATCCGATCAATGATCCAATTGCAGTTGAGTCAGCAAAAGACAATCCGTACGTAAATATTATTGCCGTTCGTGCTGGTGATGAGAAACGTGAAGACATTAAAGCATTAGTAGACGTTCTCCACTCAAAAGAAATTCAAGATTTCATTACTGAAACGTATAAAGGAGCAGTTATACCTGCTGAATAAATATTGTGAAGAAGGGTGTCCCAAACAAAAGGGTCAAGCCTCGACTACTATATACAGTTTAAAGTAAGTGGCTAAATCACTTATAAACTGTTGTTAGAGTAGGGGCGAGATCATTGGGACACCCTTCTTCTCTTTTGTGAATTTTGCAAATGGAATGTCGGAGGATATACATATCACATAGCAATGGTCCGTAATAGCAAGGATATTAGTTGTATTCCTAAGCTGATCAAGTGTAATCGACTCTGTGCCAAGTATATGGATTTTGAAAAGTAAATTGCTAAGATGTTACACTAAAATCCAATAAAAAATGGAAGGATGATTCATTATCAACTCTCTAGAGTTAACCGTAACGAGCGAAATGGAAAAAGCGATGCAACAATCACATGGGATAGGCTACAGTGAGTATAGCAGGCGATTGGATGTGCGACTCCAGGTCGAGGAACGAAGAGAGAGGGATTATGAAGAAGGCAACCGAATCGTGAATAATCTGCAGCGCCAGATTTATTCATAATTCCATTTGAATAGACAGGCAAAAGATCGGCCGAAGTTCATTTAATGGACTTCGGCCGATCTTTTTTTTGATTGCTGTGGTAAACATTATTGTTGAGAAAATGATGAGGGTGTCCCATAGCGAAAGGGCAGACTCTTGGGAATAGCCTGATCAACCACCTTTACATAGTCTTCATTATAATAACTTTATCAGAATCGAATCATTGTTTCTTTTCATGGGAAAAATAATGGGATGCCTGTAGGGAACTTCTAGGGACGGGCTTTACTTGCATTGTGTATTGGAAAATACTATCCTTATAGTAGAAAAGCTTCTTAATTAGTTGCTTACAGTTTAAATTTGATATAAGATTATAATGAGAATAAAGTGAGAATCATTTTAACGGTCATAGAAAAGAAGGTATCTTACTTTCTAGCTATAAAATAGGATTTAGATCACGGAGGTATTACTATGTCAGGTTCAACATTAACGGTTAAAGATCTTCATGTTTCAATTGAAGGAAAAGAAATTTTAAAAGGTGTTAACCTTGAAGTTAAAGGTGGAGAAATCCATGCAATCATGGGACCTAATGGAACAGGTAAGTCTACACTTTCTTCAGCAATCATGGGCCACCCTAAATATGAAGTAACTAGCGGAAGCATTACATTTGACGGCAAAGACGTTCTTGAAATGGAAGTTGACGAACGTGCCCAAGCTGGTCTTTTCCTTGCTATGCAATATCCAAGTGAAATCAGCGGTGTAACAAACGCAGACTTCCTTCGTTCAGCAATTAACGCACGCCGCGAAGAAGGCGATGAAATTTCATTAATGAAATTCATTCGCAAAATGGATGAGAAAATGGATTTCCTTGAAATGGATCAAGATATGGCGCAACGTTACTTAAATGAAGGATTCTCAGGCGGAGAGAAAAAACGTAATGAAATTCTACAATTAATGATGATTGAACCAAAAATTGCAATCCTTGACGAAATTGACTCAGGGTTAGATATTGACGCTCTTAAAGTCGTATCAAAAGGGATCAATGATATGCGTGGCGAAGATTTCGGTTGCTTGATCATCACTCACTATCAACGTCTATTGAATTATATCACTCCTGATTTCGTTCACGTTATGATGCAAGGACGTGTTGTTAAATCAGGCGGTCCTGAGCTTGCACAACGCCTTGAAGCAGAAGGATACGAGTGGATTAAAGAAGAATTAGGCATTGAAGACGAAACTGTTGGCCAAGAAGCGTAAGTAGGAGGATTTGTCATGACTACCGAAACAAAATTACCAGTTGAACAAGAGTATATCAGCTCTTATTCGCAACAAAACAACGAACCAGCTTGGCTGACAGAACTTCGAGTTCATGCATTTACAGGACTGGAAAATCTGCCGATGCCAAGACCTGATAAAACAAAAATAGATAAATGGAATTTCACATCTTTCAAATCTCATACTGTTGAGAGTGAAGCATTCACTTCATTGAATGACCTTCCAGAAGCTGTGAAATCGCTTGTTGATTTAGAAGAAAGCAAAAACTTATATATCCAACGCAATAATACGCCTGCATTTTTTAGATTGTCTGAAGAGTTGAAGGCAGAAGGTGTTATCTTTACAGATATCTTCACAGCAGTACGCGACCATGGAGAACTTGTACAAAAATACTTCATGAAAGACGGTGTAAATGCTGATGAGCATCGCCTTGTGTCATTCCATGCTGCGTTAATGAACGGTGGAGCGTTTTTATATGTTCCGAAAAATGTTGAGATAAAAGAGCCGATTCAAACTATTTTCTTAGTAGATCATGCAGATGCTACATTATTCAACCATGTATTAATTGTAGCGGATGACAATAGCTTAGTAACGTATGTTGAAAACTACATTTCTACAGTAGAATCAGCATCTGGAATTGCGAACATTGTGACAGAAGTCATTGCTAATGCGAATGCGAAAGTTACGTATGGAGCTGTTGATACACTTTCTTCAGGGTTTACTACGTATGTGAACCGACGCGGTGTAGCAGGTCGTGATGCTCGAATTGAGTGGGCGCTTGGATTAATGAATGATGGCAACACTATTTCTGATAACACAACGTATTTAATGGGTGATGGTTCATTCGGAGATACGAAATCAGTTGTCGTTGGTCGCGGAGAACAAAAGCAGAACTTCACAACGCAAATTATTCATTATGGAAAACGCTCTGAAGGATATATTCTGAAGCACGGCGTAATGAAAGATGCTGCACAGACCATTTTCAATGGTATTGGGAAAATCGAACACGGAGCGACAAAAGCGAATGCAGAGCAGGAATCACGTGTGTTGATGCTTAGTGAAAAAGCTCGTGGAGATGCGAACCCAATTTTGCTTATTGAAGAAGATGACGTAACGGCAGGACATGCTGCATCAGTTGGTCGTGTAGATCCGCTGCAATTATACTACTTAATGAGCAGAGGAATTCCAAAGACTGAAGCAGAACGCTTGGTCATTCATGGCTTCCTTGCACCGGTCGTAAATGTTCTTCCAATTGAAGGCGTTAAGAAGCAACTAGTTGAGGTTATTGAAAGGAAAGTTAGATAATGAATCCATACGAAATTCGTAAGCTTTTCCCAATTTTAGATCAAGAAGTTAATGATCAGCCTCTAGTTTATCTCGATAGTGCTGCAACTTCCCAAAAGCCAAGCGCAGTGATTCAATCCATTGAAGATTACTACCGCGGCTACAACTCCAATGTACACCGCGGAGTTCATACACTTGGAACAAAAGCTACGGATGCGTATGAAGGAGCCCGTGAAAAGGTTCGCAAATTCATTAATGCCTCTGCGATGGAAGAAATTATTTTCACAAGAGGTACAACGACTTCTTTAAACATAGTAGCGAAAAGCTATGGTGGCGCCAATCTATCTGAAGGTGACGAGATTGTCATCTCTTATATGGAACACCATAGTAACATCATTCCATGGCAGCAGATCGCCAAGCAGACTGGAGCGGTTCTCAAGTATGTACCGCTCACACCTGATGGAACAATCTCGTTAGCTGACGTAAAAGCAACGATAACAGATGCAACGAAGATTGTTTCGATTGTGCATGTTTCGAATGTATTGGGCGTGATTAACCCGATTAAAGAAATTGCTCAGATTGCTCATCAGCATGGAGCGATTATGGTGGTGGACGGTGCCCAAAGTACACCACATGTAAAAGTAGATGTTCAAGATTTAGATTGTGACTTTTTTGCTTTCTCAGGTCATAAGATGGTCGGACCGACTGGTATCGGCGTATTATATGGTAAGAAAGAGCTTCTCGAGAAAATGGAACCGGTCGAATTCGGCGGTGAGATGATTGATTTTGTAGGCCTATATGAATCTACATGGAAAGAGCTCCCTTGGAAATTTGAAGGGGGTACCCCGATTATCGCTGGTGCCATTGGTCTAGGAGCAGCTATTGACTTTCTTACTGAAATTGGCTTAGAAAATATTGAAGCACATGAGCATCACTTGGCTGCTTATGCACTAGAAAAGATGGCAGAGATTGAAGGGATAACTATCTATGGTCCGCTTGATCCAATGAAGCGTGCTGGAGTAATAACCTTTAATGTTGCTGATGTTCATCCACATGATTTAGCAACTGTTCTTGATATGGATGGAATTGCCATTCGTGCAGGTCATCACTGTGCACAGCCATTGATGAAATGGCTCGATGTATCAGCAACGGCTCGTGCCAGTTTCTACCTGTATAACACCGAAGAAGATATTGATAAGCTTGTAAAAGGGCTTGTCAAAACAAAGGAGTATTTCAGTAATGTCCTTTAATAACTTAGATACACTTTATCGTCAAGTCATTATGGATCATTATAAAAAGCCACGTAATAAAGGCGTTTTGGAAGATGGAAACTTAACCATTGATATGAATAACCCGACATGCGGCGACCGAATCCGTTTGACTTTGAAAGTGGAAGATGGGAAAGTTACCGATACGAAGTTTGAAGGTGAAGGATGTTCGATTTCAATGAGTTCAGCTTCGATGATGACTCAGGCGATAAAAGGGAAAGATATTGAAACAGCACTCAACCTTTCAAAAACATTTTCCGAAATGATTCAAGGGAAAGAATATGATGATACTCTAGACCTTGGTGATATTGAAGCTCTTCAAGGAGTTTCGAAGTTTCCTGCTAGAATCAAGTGTGCAACATTAGCTTGGAAGGCGATGGAAAAGGGCTTGAAGGAATAAAGTGAAATAAATCGAGACCTGACAGATTGTGTATGTGCACTAGCCTTTTCTAGATCATTATTTGTTTGAAGAAGGAAATTGCAGTCTGTTAAAATAAACACAGTGAGTAAGAAGCTGTCTCAAACGTAGGGTCAGACTCTAATGAGACAGCCTCTGCCATTTTGAAATGGAGGAAAACGAGCTATGGCTAAGAAAATGCCTGATATCGGTGATTATAAATATGGCTTTGCGGATAGAGACGTATCGATTTTTCGGTCAAAACGTGGTTTGACAAAAGAAATCGTCGAAGAAATCTCTCGTATGAAAGAAGAACCGCAATGGATGCTTGATTTCCGATTAAAGTCATTGGAGATTTTTTACAATATGCCGATGCCTCAATGGGGCGGCGACTTAAACAGCTTGAATTTCGATGAAATTACGTATTACGTAAAACCGTCTGAGAAATCTGAGAAATCTTGGGATGAAGTTCCTGATGAAATTAAACAAACGTTTGATAAGTTAGGGATTCCTGAAGCAGAGCAAAAGTATTTAGCTGGGGTTTCGGCTCAATATGAATCAGAGGTTGTTTACCATAACATGAAGCAAGATCTTGAAGACATGGGCATTGTTTTTAAAGATACAGATTCAGCACTTAAAGAAAATGAAGATATTTTCCGCGAGTATTTTGGAAAAACAATTCCGCCATCTGATAATAAATTTTCTGCTCTAAACTCAGCAGTTTGGTCTGGTGGATCGTTCATTTATGTACCTAAAGGCATCAAAGTAGATACACCACTACAAGCTTATTTCCGAATCAATTCAGAAAACATGGGACAATTCGAACGTACGCTAATCATCGTTGACGAAGGCGCAAGCGTTCACTATGTTGAAGGTTGTACAGCACCAGTTTACACAACAAACTCTCTTCATAGTGCGGTTGTTGAAATCATCATCAAAAAAGATGCTTACTGTCGTTATACAACAATTCAAAACTGGGCGAACAACGTATTCAACCTAGTTACGAAGCGAGCAGTATGTGATGCGAATGCGACGATGGAATGGATTGATGGCAACATTGGTTCTAAATTAACGATGAAATACCCTGCTGTTATTCTTAAAGGAGAAGGCGCACGAGGTATGACATTATCGATTGCAATCGCAGGTAAAGGACAGCACCAAGATGCAGGAGCGAAAATGTTACACTTGGCACCGAATACATCTTCTACTATTGTATCCAAATCAATCTCGAAACAAGGCGGAAAAGTAACGTACCGTGGTATTGTTCACTTTGGACGTAAAGCGGAAGGTGCTCGTTCAAACATCGAGTGTGATACGTTAATTATGGATAATAGTTCAACTTCTGATACGATTCCATACAATGAAATTTTAAATGACAATATTTCTTTAGAGCATGAAGCGAAGGTTTCTAAAGTATCAGAAGAGCAATTATTCTATCTGATGAGCCGCGGAATCTCTGAGCAAGAAGCTACAGAAATGATCGTTATGGGCTTCATTGAACCGTTCACAAAAGAACTGCCAATGGAATACGCCGTAGAAATGAACCGCTTGATTAAGTTTGAAATGGAAGGTTCAATCGGATAACACACCCTAAACACCACCAAACCTGCCGATTCACTCGGCAGGTTTTTCTTTCGGGAAATAAAGTGAAACTTCAATTAGTGGGGGTTTTTCTTTATCCCCCACTAATTGTTAGTCCCGTTCTACTGTCGCTAAAATCGCAGCAAACGCTTCGATCAATCGACAGTAATGAATCACAGACTAAAGTGCGCCGCGTCCTGCGGCAACGTCTGTGAGGCCCACTTCCTGTGGGCCTCAACTATACCTTTGAAACCACAAAGGTAAGTTTCTCTGTATCTTACCAATCGGGCTTTTACGGACAGTTGTCCCCCACCTATGCTTCTTCGATTCCTCTAATCTTTGAGGTGGGGGGCTTACTGCCCGTTAATGCGGGATAAACTGGGAAATGGGGTCTGACCCCTAAAAGGAGGGGTTCGATGATTTATATTGGTGTGACTGGTTGGGGGGATCATGATCGTTTGTATGGCGATGGGGTTTCGAAGCGTGATCGGCTTCGGGAATATGGGGCGCATTTTCCGACGGTCGAGGTCGATTCGTCGTTTTATGCGGTGCAGCCTAAGCGGAATAGTGATAAATGGGTCACTGAGACTCCTAATTCCTTTCAGTTTGTTGTGAAAGCTTATCAAGGGATGACAGGGCATTTGCGCGGGGAAAATCCCTATGAGACTAAAAAGCAAATGTTTGATGCGTTTCACGCTTCTCTGGAGTCTTATCAAAAAGCGAATAAACTCGGAATGGTCCTATTTCAGTTTCCACCTTGGTTTGAATGTAAACGTGAAAATGTGAATTACTTACGCTGGTGCAAAGCGGAAATGGGTGAGGTTCCCGTTGCTCTAGAATTTCGCAATCAAAGTTGGTTTGCGCCAGGGATGTCTGATAAGACACTCACGTTTTTGGAAGAAGAAGGGTGGATTCATACAGTCTGTGATGAGCCTCAGGCAGGAACTGGTTCGGTACCACTTGTTCTCGCAACGACTAATCAAACAAAAGCACTTGTTCGTTTTCACGGTCGAAATGTCCATGGCTGGCAAAAGGCAAGCGGTGGACAAAATTGGCGTGAAGTCCGCTATTTATATCGCTATAATCAAGAAGAATTGCAACAATGGGTAAGTAGGCTCAGAAAACTTGAAGAAACGGCTAAAGATGTGTATGTTTTATTTAATAATAATTCAGGTGGAGACGCGGCAGGTAACGCGAAACAAATGATTGACTTGCTCGGAATTGAGTATGGTGGATTAGCCCCTAAACAGCTGGATTTATTTTGAATGAAAAGTTTAAATTGCCCACATATAATGAATTTTAAAGTCATGCATGGTGTGAACATATTCAAGTTCTATCTTACTTTCCTAAGAAAATAGAGCATATCTTTAGAGAAAGCAAGCAATAGACAACAGTGGGTTTTAAATTGTTCGAAGGGATATTTAGATACATAGGGGGAAAAACATTGTCAGAGATCATCCATTTATATCATACAAATGATGTCCATAGCCATTTTGAAAATTGGCCTCGTATCGCTCACTTTTTACAAAAAAGAAAAAATATTCACAAAGAGACTGGCGAAGACACGCTCCTACTGGACATTGGTGACCATGTTGATCGGTGGCATCCCTATACAGAAGGGACACTTGGTAAAGGAAATGTACGTTTGCTGAATGACTCAGGCTATCAATACGTGACGATTGGGAATAACGAAGGCATTACGCTTCCGCATGAAGCGTTGTCCGCTCTTTATGATCAAGCATCATTTAAAGTTCTAGTAGCCAATTTATATAATGAAAAGGGAATTCGTCCAGATTGGGCGCATCCATATTTCATCCATACTACCAATCATGGGACAAAAATCGCTTTAATTGGAATCACTGCCTATTTTCAAAAATTTTACGAAACTTTAGGCTGGTATCTTAATGAGCCTTTTGATGAATTAAAAAAGCAGCTTCAAGCAATTCATAATCAAGCGGATTTGGTTGTCGTCCTTTCCCATTTAGGCATTCATGACGATGAAAGAATGGCAGAAGAATTTCCTGAAGTGGATGTGATTCTTGGTGCCCATACCCATCATGTTCTTCACCACGGAAGAATGATAGGGAACTCGCTTCTATGCGGGGCTGGGAAGTACGGGCAATTTGTCGGTCATGTTGAGATCAAGTTGGATGCCAAGAAAAAAATAATGAATAAAGCAGCGCGATTATATGATACAAATGAGTTGGAAGAAGCACCGAACGAGGAGCAATGGGTTTTGAACTTACATGATGCCGGCGGGGTGAAGCTTGAAGAAGTGGTAACAACACTATTAGAACCCATTGAAAATGACTGGTTCAAACCATCGCCTCTACCAAAGCTACTTTGTGAATCATTAAAAGACTGGACAAGAGCAGACTGCGCTTTTCTCAATGCTGGACTTCTTCTGGAAGCATTGCCGAAAGGGCCTGTGACAAAAGGGGATATTCATCGGGTTTGTCCACATCCTATTAATCCTTGTGTGATTCAATTAAATGGGGCAGAATTGAAAGAAATACTTTTACAATCCAAAGATGAAGAATGGCCACATATTCAGATAAAAGGATTAGGCTTTAGAGGGACAATCATGGGCATGATGGTGTATGAAGGAATTGATTTTGTAAGGAATGATGAAGGGCTTATAAAAAAAGTCATGATCAATGGAAATGAATTACAATCTGATCAAACGTATAAACTCGCGATTCCCGATATGTTTACGTTTGGTCACTTTTTTCCGCAAATACAGCGGACAGAAGCAAAAGAATATTTCATGCCAGAATTTCTGCGAGATCTTCTAGGTTGGAAATTAGTAAAGAATAATCTTGGATAATAACACATAATGGCTCTTTTATTCATACAGTATGATGAATGAAAGGGGGCGATTACATTGATGAATGTAACTCCTATTACCATAGCGGGTAAGACATTTATCGGCATTTCTGTAGCCTTGCCAAAAACAGACTTACTGGCTGTTGCTTCAGAAACCGGATATATCATGTGTGGTGCGCTAGATGTAGCCCTGCTTAATGAAAAACTGAGTGCCCGCAAAATTGTTGCTGGCCGAGCGACAGGTGTACGTACAATTGAACAGCTGCTTACGGCACCATTAGAATCGGTAACGCTAGAGGCAGAAAGATTAGGAATTTCCATTGGCATGAAGGGTAGCGATGCCTTACTGCTCATGCATGGGTGATATATATAGTAGTGTGAAAGAGGGCGACTAAAAAGGGCCTAACTCCTACAAAATGATCTGTATTAGGATGGAGACACATTCTTCTAATACTAGATCTTGCAGTACGGAGTCTAACCCTTGTTTTTAGTCGACCTTTTCTATTTGTAAAAGATAAACAAAAATTTAGAAAGTTACTTTAAAAAACTGGATGTATGACCGATAAAAAACAATATGGATTATAAAGTGAAACTTCAATCAATGAGGTTTTACTGCCCCGTTAATGCGGGATAAAGTAAGAATAAGTGACCTAAGTAAAGGGTGCCTAATGAATGAATAGATAATACATGATTCTTTGTATGAAGGACATGGGGACGGGGCTTGGCAACTTACTAGTATAGCCAATCTATTTATCCCGCTTTAACGGGCAGTAAGACCCCCGACCTCAAGGCTTAGAGGAATCGAAGAAGCATAGGTGGGGGACAACTGCCCGTAAAAGCCCGATTGGTTCAACTAACAATCAGTGGGGGATGAAGACCCTCCCCACTGACTGAAGTTTCACTTTATCAGGTATACTAATTTTATCGAGAAAGCATCCACAATTCCGGCTCCGCACCGCCACCATTGAGATTAGGTGAGTGTAGTGTGCTTCATGATATATCCTTCATAGTAAATGGTGGTGCTTTAACGCCATATTAGTTTTGGATGAAAATTTCAATGGTTCAGTTATAGAGAGGATATAGAATATGTTATGAGGTTACTAAAAACGCAAGCGTTAAAGCCAGGTATGCGGCTGGGTAAAAGTATTTTTAATGACCGGGGAACGATTCTGCTTGGCGAAGGCTGTGAAATATCCGACAAAATCAAACAAAGATTACTCTCATTGGATGTTTCTTTCGTTTATGTTCAAGATGAGCGAACCAAGGATATTAAAGCGGAATCTACCATCTCCAACGAATTGAGGAGAAGTACTGTTAAGACCATTGAGACTATTTTTCTTGATGTTAGGTCGATGAATATACATGAACGTTCGTTTGTCATTGAAGGAGCAACACAACGATTTAGTCAATTACTCGAAGACATTATTACCGAAATCAAAAGTAGCAAGCGACTTTTGACATTGCTTGCTGATGTATATATTCACGATGATTATATCTTTACCCACTCCATGAATGTGACATTGTATACTTTAGCGATTGCTAAGGAGATGAAAATGAAGCCTAAGCAAATGACAATGCTCGGTCTGGGGGCGATTCTTCATGATGTTGGAAAAATGCTGGTATCCCCAGACATATTAAAAAAGCCAGCTGCATTATCGGAAGAAGAATATTCCATGATCAAACAACATTCGGAATATGGGTTTCAACTGCTTAGAAAAATTCATTCAGTCCCACTTTTAGTTGCTCATTGCGCATATCAGCATCATGAGCGGTTGGATGGTTCAGGATACCCTCGTGGATTATGTGCAGACAATATCCATTATTTTGCTAAGATTATTGCTGTTGCAGATGTATTTGATGCAATCACGTCCAATCGAATATATCGACAGGCGATGCTCCCACATGAAGCCCTAGAAATTTTGTATGCAGGCTCTGGCACTCAATTTGAAACAAAGATTATTGAAGCATTTCGGCGTTCCGTTACGATTTATCCAGATGGCTTAACCGTACAATTGAACGATGGGCGAAAGGGAGTCGTCTCATCGCAAAATGTCGGATTAAGTGATCGACCCAATCTCCTAATCATTGAAGAAAATGGTATAGAACTTGAACATACATACACCTGTAATCTAAAAGACCATAATCATTTGTTGATCACGAGCTGTTTAGTAGATGAATGATGGGAAGTGTGGGACAAGTACTTAGTAAGAAATAGAGTGGTGGGCGGCTTTATCCCGAATTAACGAGCAGTAAGCCCCTGACCTTAAGGATTAGAGGAATCAAAGAAGCGTAGGTCGGGCCCAACTGATTAAAGCTTCTCTTTATCTGACGTTTCCGCTATTGTTCTTGTTTAGCCTAAGTATTTGATCCTTGAATTTGTCTATCGACATCCAGCGCAAGCAGCCCCCTTTTATTCATAAGATGAACAATCCGATGGGGAGTAGTAACCTATTTTTCTATCTAGATTGCTCATCTTTTGCTTGTGGAAGTTCCTTGATTTGTGCTTGCAATTCTGTGTTTTTACTTTGAAAGTTCTTTGCGTTCCCATACACGTAGATGTGGTGTTGGGTCAAAGCTCCATTCGATTTTTCCGTTATCTTTGTACATCCCGAAATGAAGATGGGGAGGGAACTTTCCGGAAGTTCCTGGAGGACCGTAGCCTGTGCTACCTACGCCGCCAATCACTTGCCCGGGTTCAACGATATCGCCAACCTTGATTCCATCTTTAAAGCCATTTAGATGAGCGAAGTAATGATACGTATTATTAATATCACGAATACCAATTCGCCATCCTCCGTATTTATTCCAGCCTTTCATTTCAACAATCCCGAAGCACGTAGCGCGTACCGGTAAACTATAGTTGGCAAAGATATCTGTCCCTTCATGGGTTCTTCGCCCACCCCACCCCCGCGCAACTCCCCATGTACTGCGATAGGTGTAATTTGTCTTTACTGGGACAGGAAATGCTTTTTCTTGTAAATCAATTCGATTAAATTTCTTAAATAACTTTGCATTACCCATTATGATTCCGACGGATTTATCTCTTTTATAAAAGTTCCACAATCCAATTCGAATGTTATCTTCATCTGTTCCGTACGCCAATAGATGATTAGCGAATGTAAATAATAGGTCTTCATCATTCGTGAGGTCGGCAACATTATCCCCATTTCCGTCTTTTCCTATCCCGTTGAATACTGAGATGGAAAATGGATTCGTGTCAGCTTGGTTTGGATTTAAGGCACCACTCCATTGGGCCGGATTTATTTGAATGGAGATGTTCCCCTTTACAGATTTTTCATCATTTCTTGCCAGCCGGATGCTACGTTCATATTGATCGGCAGCAGCAAGATAATACCAGGGAATTTGGACAGCAGTCTCCATATTTTTAAATAACTCTAACCGCTTTTCCAACACTTCCTTTTCTGAAGCTGCTGTCGATGAAGCAGCAGAGTGGCCCCCAGGAAAACTGAACATGGAAAGCAACAGAAATGGTAGCAAGATTTTATGCTTCACTTTCTAATTCTCCCTTCTGATGATAATGAATATCGTTAGTTTGCTGAAATATTAGAGAATTAATTTAATTAATTTTTACCAGTTGAGTGATTTAGTTGTATCCGCTTGCTTTATTGTGATATCGTGACAGTTGTAGGGAATGTATCCCAATTTATCTAATAAAGAAATGGAGTGAACCTCTTCATGACCACAAAAGAAGAATATCTTCGTAAACCAGATTGGTTGAAAATCAAACTGAACACGAATGAAAATTACACTGGCTTAAAAAAAATGATGAGAGAGCAGAACCTACATACAGTGTGTGAAGAAGCAAAATGTCCCAATATCCATGAATGTTGGGCTGTTCGTCGGACTGCGACTTTCATGATTCTTGGCGCGATCTGTACAAGGGCATGCCGCTTCTGTGCTGTTAAAACAGGTCTTCCAACTGAATTGGATTTGGCAGAACCGGAACGTGTTGCAGATTCAGTGGTAACGATGAACCTAAAGCATGTTGTTATTACGGCTGTTGCTCGCGACGATTTGAAGGATGGGGGCTCCGCTGTATTTGCTGAAACAGTGCGTGCCATTCGTAGAAAAAATCCATTTACTACGATTGAAGTATTGCCTTCAGATATGGGGGGAGTGTACGAGAACTTAAAAACCCTTATGGATGCGAAGCCGGATATTCTAAATCATAATATTGAGACAGTTCGTCGCTTATCTGATCGAGTTCGTGCTCGTGCTAAATATAACCGTTCATTGGAATTATTACAGAGAGCGAAGGAGATGTATCCGGAAATTCCAACGAAATCGAGCCTTATGATTGGCCTAGGCGAAACGAAAGAAGAGATCATTGAAACGATGGATGATTTACGTGCACATGATGTTAATATTATGACAATCGGTCAATATCTGCAGCCATCGAAAAAACATTTAAAGGTAGAAAAGTATTATAGCCCTGAAGAATTTAACGAATTGAAACAAATTGCTCTTACGAAAGGTTTCAGTCATTGTGAAGCAGGACCATTAGTTCGTTCTTCCTATCATGCAGATGAGCAAGTAAATGCTGCTGCAAAACATATGCAAGCACAAGGCGATAAAATTCTTGAAGCGAAATAATTCGCCGTCCCATAACGAAAGGGTCAGACTCTATAGATACTATATACCGTACTAAACGGTGTAAAGAGTGTAAGGTCAGACCCTTTTGGGACGGCCTTTTTTCAATTTAGATGAAAATGTTATCGATTTGTATTCATACGTTCATCTTTTTGATGAATCATTTCCCCATTTTCATTTTCTCCTTTACTATAGTCTTTTCCTTGTGGTGATTTCAGCATATCTTGTATCGTTTTATCAATGGTATAGTCGATATGTTTATCATTGGAACCTAAAGTAGCGAAGTTTTCAATATCTTGAGCAAGTTTCCAATCATCACTTACATATGCGTGATAATAGCGAGGAACAACTGACATAGCCGTTCGCTTCACTTGATCAGCGGTTTCTGATCGGTCTGATGAATGGGTTTCATATACGACAAGAACGTCCTCATCTGTAACAAGCGTAGCTGCACGCTTCACATTTGGAAGTGATGCTGCAAGCGAAGTAATGACACTAGCCAATTGTTCCCGATCAATGGCCATCTTTTCATTCGCAACGTTTGCAATATTTTTTCCGTTAATCGTTGTACTGTCCATTCGAGTAAAGCCAAAATCAGATCCTTGATAGGTGCTGTTGTTATAATCTTCATCATAGAATTTGGTTGATGCGTTGATTTTTACCGGATTTGAGATGTTATCGGTTACTTCGCTCCCTTGTTGTTTGGAAGCTTGACATCCTGCAAATAACGTAACAGAACATAAGCTTAACGCTAGAACTGCTTTTTTCAATGAAAACACCCCCCTAAGACATAGGATGGGCAAATTCCTCTAAATTTCGCTTAGTAATTGATGGCTAATCAGGTATAATTTAAGAAGGAACTGGACTAAAAAGAGGTGATATGGATGATAAGCATCAATAATTTAGCCTATGATATTGTAGAAGAACGAAGAGATGGCTACAATGAAGAAGCGTTTAAAGCGCGATATAGTGAGATATTGACTAAATATGATTATATTGTAGGCGATTGGGGATATGGACAATTACGTCTGCGCGGTTTCTTTGAAGACGATAATCAAAAAGCCACCTTTGATACAAAGATTAGTACACTAACCGAGTACCTGTATGAATACTGTAATTTTGGCTGTCCATATTTTGTTTTGAAGAAAATAAAGTGAAATAAGAACTAGAGTAAGGTCAAAATGGAAAGAGGTTGTTCCGAAAGGGTCTGACCTCACACTCTTTACACCGTTTATTGTCATTTACACGTCATATAAACGATATATAGGAGATGTGAGGTCTGACCCTTTCGTTAGGGAGCAGCCTTTTTTTTCCTCTAATCAGGGGTTGTAGAATACGGAGGTTTGTTCGTGTTTGTCAGGATTGTCATGAGGCGGGTCGGCACCGTCTATTTGACGGGGCAGGCCTTCATGAAGCGATTTGTTTTCGTAATTGAAGGCACTTGTATAGCGCTGTCCTTCTTCCCATGGTGAGTTTTTGTTTTCAACAGGTGTCATCTCGCCACGGGGTGCACCATAAGGCCCTTCAGGTAGTTCTTCAGGAAGTAAATCATTCTTTTGTTTTTCCACATTTGAGATCTCATGGGAACGCTTTTTATCGTTCATATCCAACATCCTTTCTACTTCACTGTGAACTTTAGGATGTCCTTTTCATTTGAAAACATGATGTAGTGCAATAACTATTTAATAGGTACTTTTTTCAAACATAGATCATCATACAACAATTGTGTGAACTATGATAAAATTATAGTAGTATCATCTTGCATCATGTTGAAATCTAACTAGAATAAAGTCGTTTGGTTAAGATACTTACAGATATTAATGTGGAGTTTTTCAAAAGGTGTTTATAATCTCGCATAAGTCGATAAAAAGCACATCATACATAGGAAATTATGTTTACGCCAAGAATAGTGAAGAGGGCATGGTGGCCTTTTCAGTTAGAAAGGATTGAATATCTTTGTATTTTGTTGATAGAGAGCAAATTGAAAAACATTTAGTTTATTTGGAACAACGGCTTCGCATTTTCGGGGAACAATCAAATTGGGATAATGAACTTGCAGGTCTTGCTCTTTGCCGAATTGTTCAGACTTCTATTGATGCTATATTAGATACAGGGAATGCAATTATTGATGGCTTTATTATGCGTGATCCAGGAAGTTATGAAGACATCGTCGATATTTTATTAGATGAAAAAGTAATAGATGAAAAAATGGCTTATCAATTTAAACAAATTCTTCCGCTTAGAAAAATGCTCGTTCAGGATTATTTAGTAGTAGACACGAAAACGGTGGCCACCGTTTTTAACGAAAATATTCAAGCATTTATCGAATACCCTAAAGTCGTAAGGAACTATGTAATAAATGAATTAGGCCCGGTTTCAGCATTCAAGAATTAACAGAAATGAAGAACGAGAGGGATTATATGAAAAAAGAATATAAAGGCTATCTAATTGATTTAGATGGCACCATCTATCGAGGTACTGAAGAAATTAAAGAAGCAGCCGGTTTTATTGAAGGCTTAAGAAGCCGAAATATACCTTATTTGTTCGTGACAAATAACTCATCTAGAACGCCGATGCAGGTGGCTCAAGTGCTTTGTGATTTCGGGATTGAAACAAAAGCAGATCAAGTATTCACAAGTGCGATGGCGACTGCGACCTTTATTGCAGAACGTCAAACAGAGGCCTCTGTCTATGTTATTGGCGAAGAGGGGCTTTTGCAGGCAATTCAAGAAAAAGGCTTCACTCATTCTGATGAAAACCCTGATTTTGTCGTGATGGGTATTGATAGAAAGATCAATTATGAAAAACTTGTAAAAGCAAGTCTAGCGGTACGGAATGGTGCCACCTTTGTTGCAACAAATGGTGATGCAGCACTTGTAACTGAACGAGGTCTTCTGCCGGGAAATGGCTCGTTAGCTTCAGTTATATCAGTATCAACAGGAGTACAGCCTATTGTTATTGGCAAGCCGGAATCCATTATTGTTGAACAAGCATTAAAGGTTCTCGGTGTTGATAAGGAAGATACAATCATGGTTGGCGATAATTATGATACCGATATTCTTGCTGGCATTCATGCAGGGATTGATACATTGTTAGTACATACTGGCGTTACGACGAAAGAATTATTGAAAGATTATCAAGAACAACCGACACATGTTATTGATACATTGGATGACTGGAAATTTTAAAAAGAAGAAGCTTGGATATGTAATTCTACGTCCAAGCTTCTTCTTTTTTATTTGTCTTTAGAACATATCTTGAAACTCTCCGATTATTTTCCATTTTTGGATCGGTGTGCTAATCGGCTTGAAGCAGCAGCGGCGATGGCACCGACGATATCATCGAGAAACGTATGAACTTTTCCTGTGCTTTTATCATTCAAAGTTTTTAGAATACCTGGTTTTTGCTTATCGATGTACCCGTAGTTCGTGAAGCCGATTGAACCGTATACGTTTACGATAGACAAGGCAAGGATTTCATCTACGCCATACAAGCTTTCATCTATTTCCACAATTTTCTGTAGCGGTTCCTCAAGCATCTTTTTTTCAGCAAGGACATCTAGTTGAATTCCAGTCAGAATTGCGTTTTGAACTTCGCGTTTTGATATGACGCGTTCCACGTTTTCAATACAGTCCTTCATCTCGAGGTTTTCATGATAGCTTGCTTGTAAATACATTACGAGCTCCGCAATATCTTCAATCTTCACTCCTCTTTCTTTTAACCATCTTCTTGCTGTCTGTTCTGATACGTTAATAACTTCATCCATTACAGATCACCCATTTCGTCTGGATTTCAGTAGCTATGTATACATATGTTTATTCCGGAATTTAATAAACATTCAGAAAACCAATTGTTCTTCATATATATAAGTTAAGTGGCATATTTACTTGTTATCCCGCTTTAACGGAAAGTCCCCCCACCTCAAGGCTTAGAGGAAGCGAAGGTGGGGATAACTGCCCAATCTAGGTGCGGCTCCTAGCCCGTCTGAGGTCATAAGCTGTAATACTCTGTGGCAAACTACGTCACGCCGTATTCTATCTTATGCTTGTCGAGGCTGGGCAATCACCTCACCCTTTGAAGTAAAAGCCTGATTGGTGAGATACAGTGAAACTTACCGATGCGTGAACAGAGGTAAAGTCGATTGATCGAAGCGAAAGCGGAGATATTATCTACACTAGAACGGGACTAACAATCAGCGGGGATGAAGAAAACCCCACTGCTTGAATTTTCACTTTATCGTACATTTAAATTGCCCAAATTCTCGGTTACTATGCTTTTTTTTAAGTGCGTGTTCAAAAAGGAGAATAAAAAGAGCCAAGAAGTTCAAGGGGCGCATCTCGAGAGGACCGGAGCGACAGAGCTTTGAAGCAATTCGACAGCTATTTTTACCGGAATTTTTGAATATCCTCTTTAAACCACAGACGAAATGAGAATCAGATAAATGAAAGGTGCGGATCGTATGATTGAGGAGATTATTTTTGAATCGTATGGTATTCATCCTGAACGTGAAGAAGCTTTAGGGAAATATCCTTCCTTTATATCGGGCCCAACCATTTATAGTATTATTCCGCTTGGCGAGGTGAATCAAGAAGAGTTGAAGGAAAGAAAAATGATGGCTGATCAATTAGTCAATCAAGGAGATCGGTATATAGCAGAGTTTGTGATGGCGAATCATGGGAGCTATGTATCAGAGGCAGAAGAACAGCCATTTGTGCTCGTAGCGGCCAGAACCTTACATGAACCGAGAAGTCATCAGATCGGTAGAAAGGTAGCCAAATTCCATTATCGAGCGCGCGGTATCCCTGCGCCTATTAAAGTTTGTTCGAGAATCGGTCAGTGGAAGGAGCTGTGGGAACAACGGATTGATCAGCTGGAGCAAATTTGGAATGAGAAATTGAAGGCTCATCCAAATAATCCTTTTGAGGAGGCGTTTATTGCCACATTCCCTTACTATATGGCATTAGGTGAAACATCGATTCAATATTTAGTTGATACCGAAATGGATGATACCCCCACTGCCAGTGATAGCGGTACGGTTTGCTATGACAGATTTACATCTGAGACATGGAACGGGAAATATTGTATAAAAAATCCGTTTGATTGGATATTTGACCATGGAAGCAGAGATATCGCGGAATGGATTCGGCATCACTATTTACAGAATCAACATACGTATCAGCCGGGTATTTCCACTTTTATGAGCGATTATCAAACGATTGGACCGCTTTCAAGCTTTTCTGCGCGTTTGCTTTATTCACGTTTAATGTTTCCCATCCATTATTATGAAGTGGTAGAGGAGTATTTTTCAAGTCCAAAAGAGGCAAGAGCAAATGAATTGGAAGAACAGATTCAGACCATGGCTAATACGTCTACTTACTACGAAGAATTCCTTCGCCGCTTTTATGAGATCGCCCATATTCCTTCCAAGCAGCTTCGGCTCCCAGATGTAAATTGGTTGTGAGAAACGCTTACAATTTTCTCCATTCTAGGATTCTCTTATGATATGATTGAGGGAAATATAAAAGAGAAGGATATGAATTCAATGACGAAACCTTATATTTTTATCACAAGAAAGATTGAATCGGAAGCACTAAAAGGATTAAAGGAAACCTTCGAAGTGAAAATATGGGAATATGAGGAACAACCCGTTCCACGAGACATTTTACTGGAAGAAGCAGCGAAAGCAGATGCATTACTGACCATGCTTTCTGATAAAATGGACCGAGAATTACTAGATGTTGCAAAAAATTTGAAAGTCATCGCGAATCTTGCTGTCGGTTATGACAATATTGATGTCCCAGCTGCAACTGAAAGAGGAATCACTGTGTGTAATACACCTGATGTCTTAACAGACACGACGGCAGACTTAGCGTTTGCCCTATTAATGGCGACGGCAAGGAGAATTGTTGAAGCGGCTGAAATCGTGAAAGAAGGGAAATGGACCGGCTGGAGTCCGCTACTGCTTGCAGGACATGATATCCACCATAAAACGATTGGGGTTGTAGGCATGGGGAAAATTGGTGAGACTGTTGCCAAACGTGCTACAGGCTTTGACATGGATATTCTCTATCATAATCGTAGCAGAAATGCAGAAGCCGAGGAAAGACTAGGGGCTCGTTACACAAGCTTTGATGAGCTAATTACAACGGCGGATTTCATTGTTTGCTTAACCCCATTAACAAATGAAACAGCAGGAATGTTTAATAAGGAAGCATTTAAGAAAATGAAGCCGTCGGCCATCTTTATTAATGTCGCCAGAGGTGCGGTCGCGGATGAAGAAGCTCTTTACGAGGCACTTGTGAAGGGTGAAATAGCAGGCGCAGGTTTGGATGTGTTTAAGCAGGAACCGATTGGACCAGATCATCCACTACTTACATTACCAAATGTCGTTGCACTACCGCATATCGGTAGCGCAAGTGTAGAAACTCGTCAAGAAATGATTATGCTTTGTATAGAAAATATTGCACGTGTCCTTTGCGGCGAGCGGCCTAAAACGATTGTGAATCCATAAAGTGAAACTAAAATCAATGGGGCCCCCTGCGCTTCTTCGATTCCTCTAAGCTTTGAGGTAGAGAAAGGTGCCGGTTAACTAATGCGGGATAAAATATTATTAGTCATCACGAGAGATGGTAGCCTAAAGGGTCAGATCCTTTAGGCTACCATTATTTCGTGTATTTTTTTTGACTAAAAGAACAATTTGCAGAATAATAAAAAAAAGCGTTGTCTAACTATTGTAAAAATAAAAATTAACACGTATAATGTCTACTATACAAACACAAATGTATTTTTGATAAAAACATAAGAGGTGGAGCCGTATGAAAGCAATGTCAATTGGATTATTAGGCCTCGGTACGGTCGGATCTGGGGTTGTAAAGATTATTGAACAACATCAAGATAAGCTGATGCATCAAATTGGATGCCCAGTTACTATTAAGAAGATCCTTGTGAATGATCCTGCGAAAGAACGTCAGGTTATTATAGATAAGAGCGTATTAACGTCTAATGTAAATGATATTTTAGACGATCCTGAAATTGATGTCATTATTGAGGTTATGGGAGGAATTGAAGAAACGAAAGATTATCTCCTTCGGGCAATAAGAAATAAAAAGCATATTATTACTGCCAATAAAGATTTAATGGCTTTATACGGTTCACAGTTATTAAAAGAAGCAACTGCAAATGAATGTGATTTATTTTATGAAGCAAGTGTTGCCGGGGGAATTCCGATTCTTCGTGGACTTGCAGATGGACTTGCTTCTGACAGAATTACGAAAATGATGGGAATCGTGAACGGTACAACGAATTTCATCTTAACGAAAATGAGTCAAGACGGAAGCGCTTATGAAGACGTATTAAAGGAAGCTCAAGAATTGGGATTTGCTGAAGCGGACCCTACAGCGGATGTGAGCGGACTGGATGCTGCCAGAAAAATGGCGATTCTTGCTACGCTTGGATTTTCGATGACGATTGATCTTGAGGATGTAACCGTGCAAGGGATTACCGAAATTTCTGAAGAAGATTTAGAATACAGTAAGAAGCTTGGTTATACGATGAAGCTAATCGGCTTGTCTTCAAGAGATGGTGAGAAGGTTGAAGTAAGCGTACAACCAGCACTATTGCCTGAACATCATCCGTTAGCATCTGTGCATAATGAGTATAATGCAGTTTATGTGTATGGTGAAGCCGTCGGTGAAACGATGTTCTATGGTCCAGGTGCTGGTAGTCTTCCAACGGCCACATCTGTAGTTTCTGATTTGGTGGCAGTGTTAAAAAATATGCGACTTGGTGTGAATGGTCGAAGTGCAGTTGCACCACAATATCCGAAGACAATGAAACAGCCATCTGAAATTCATGCGAAATTCTTCATTAGATTACATGTGAAAGATGAAGTAGGCGTACTTGCAAAGATCACAATGCTGTTCGCGGAGCACGGAGTAAGTTTTGATAAAATCCTTCAGCTGCCGTTAAATGAAAAAGGATCATCTGAAATTGTACTTGTAACGCATCACGCAACATTAACTGAATTTGAAAAAATCCAACAAAAGCTAAATGACTATGAAATGGTTAAAGAAATCAAAAGCACATATCGTGTTGAAGGAGAGAATGGCAAATGAGCTGGAGAGGGCTATTAAGCGAATATCGAGAATTATTACCTATGACTGAGGACACCCCTGATTTATCCCTTCATGAAGGGAATACGCCTCTCATTAAATGTGACAACCTTTCGAAGGAATTGGGGATTGAACTGTATGTGAAATACGAAGGCTTGAATCCGACTGGGTCGTTTAAGGACCGCGGAATGGTAATGGCGGTTGCTAAAGCGGTCGAAGCAGGCAGTAACGCTATTATCTGTGCATCAACAGGAAATACTTCCGCTGCCGCAGCTGCCTATGCAGCACGTGCGAATTTGAGATGTATTGTTGTTATTCCAGAAGGAAAAATTGCGATGGGCAAACTTGCGCAAGCTGTCATGTATGGTGCGGAAATCGTCTCTATTGAAGGGAACTTCGATGACGCCTTGCAAATTGTTCGAAGCATTAGTGAAAAAGCGCCGATTACCCTTGTTAACTCTGTAAATCCATACAGAATTGAAGGACAAAAAACAGCAGCATTTGAAATCTGCGATGTGCTTGGTTCTGCTCCAGACATCTTAGCTCTTCCTGTTGGAAATGCCGGCAATATTACGGCTTATTGGAAAGGGTTTAAAGAATATAACGAACTCAAGCAGACAGGTCTACCACAAATGCGTGGATTTGAAGCAGAAGGATCAGCTGCTATCGTTCATGACCGTGTCTTTAAAGAGCCGGAAACGATTGCGACAGCGATTCGTATCGGCAATCCTGCCAGCTGGAAATTCGCAGTTGAGGCTGCAAATGAGTCAAATGGAAAAATTGATGAAGTGTCAGATGAAGAAATTCTTGAGGCATATCGCTTACTTGCACGTTCTGAAGGTGTATTTGCTGAACCGGCCTCATGTGCTTCAATCGCAGGGATCATCAAACAATTAAAGAACGGTGAAATAAAAAAAGGCAGCAAAATTGTCGCTGTCTTAACAGGAAATGGATTGAAAGATCCGAATGTTGCAGTTGATCATAGTGAGATTAAACCACAATTGTTACCAATGGATGAGAAAGTGATCTTAGAGCATTTGCAACAAGGCTTGGTTCAATCATGAGCGTAGAAAGTGCAATGTTTTACATCCGGGTCCCAGCAAGTACAGCAAATCTGGGACCCGGATTTGATTCAATTGGCATGGCGCTCGGTTTATATTTAGATATTCAAGGCCGATATTCTGATCAGTGGGAAGTTATTCCATTGTCAGAAGAACTAAGCAGTTTTCCAAGTGATGAGACGAATTATATCGTTAACGTTGCAAAAGAAGTGGCTGGATATTATGGCAAACAGCTCAGACCGTGTAGATTGGAAATCGCTAGTGAAATCCCACTGGCAAGAGGTTTGGGAAGCAGTGCTTCTGCAATCGTTGCAGGAATCGAACTGGCCAATCTTACAGCAGAATTGGGCCTGACAACTAAAGAGAAATCGAGACATGCTTCTATGATCGAAGGGCATCCAGACAATGCGGCTGCTTCGGTAATGGGAGGACTGGTTGTCGGCTGGCATTCCGACGACGCCACAGATGTATTATCGTTTCCAATTGAAGGTATCAAGGCGATCGCTGTTATTCCAAATTATGAGTTGAAGACAGAAGACTCTAGAAATGCTCTCCCAGACAAATTAGCGTTTAAAGATGCTATCCATGGGAGCGCAGCAGCCAATGTCTTTCTAGGAGCTGTATTGTCGGGGAATTGGTCATTAGCTGGAGAAATGATGAATCGAGATCGTTTTCATCAATCCTATCGAGCTCATTTAGTGCCGCATTTACCACGAATCGAAGCGATGGTAAAAGCAATCGGTGCTTATGGTACGGCATTAAGCGGGGCTGGTCCGACGGTACTATGCCTAGTTCCGGAAAATGCTGCTTGTAACGTGCAGAAATCGCTTCAAAATGAATTTCCTGATTTCGATGTTAAAGTTTTGGATATCGATAACGAAGGAAGTAAAATATTGGTTTTAGAGGATGAACATACAAAACCTGCTTGGATTGGATAAGTAAATATTGATTCAATAAAAAAGCTGACTACCGTTCATGCGCAATGCAGAGGTGTCAGCTTTTATTTTATTCCTAATATTAGAATACTTGTTCTACTTCAACTACTCCTGGAACTTCCTCAAGAAGAGCACGCTCTATACCGGCTTTAAGGGTAATTGTAGAACTCGGACAGCTTCCGCATGCACCAAGCAGACGTAATTTAACAATTCCATCCTCTATATCTACAAGTTCACAGTCACCGCCGTCACGAAGAAGAAACGGACGAAGTTTATCAAGTACTTCTTGTACTTGAACTTCCATCGTTTGTTCAGACATTACAATCGACTCCTTTCATACTCCTTATTATAATAGCATGATATGAAAAAATCCATCGGAAAGATTATAGAGAATGTTCAAAAAGTCCGGAAAAAGCTTGCGAACTGTATCGAAGCACATTAATAACCTTCTGCTACAATGAAGCACGTTTTGAGCAAGCCTGGTTCTCACGTATTCCAAATTACGGAAGGGGAGAGACTCTCTTTTTATCCTTCTTTTTGAACACGCCTTTATAGGGGAGTTGTAACCTTTCCGTTCCTTTTTTTAAAAATTCAGGTAAAATGAAAGTAAGAATACATGGAAAGGGAGATCGATATGGAAAACAAGCTGATTGAAATACAAGTGTATGGAGCTGAAAGAATCTGTGCAAGCTGTGTAAATCTGCCATCATCAAAGGACACCTATGAATGGCTGGAAGCAGCGCTATCCCGGAAGTTTCCAGGACAGCCATTCGCCATTACTTACATTGACATCTTCCAACAGCAAGAGAATCCTAAACGTCAGGAAATGGCCGAAAGGATTGTAGAAGAAGACTTATTTTATCCGCTTGTTCTCATTGGTGATGAAATTGTCGGTGAAGGAAATCCACGCCTTAAAGCAATTGTAAAGGAAATGGAGAGGTATGGATATCAAGCGCTAGAAGCATGAGAAAAATAGAGGATATCCTAAAAGGGTCTGACTACGCAGTCTATACATAGTTCATAATAGCACTTACGCTTAACATGAACTGTATATATTGGTTGCGGGGTCTGACCCTTTCGTTTTAGGACATTCTCTACATCAACTGATTAACCATTATGATATTTGTATAACCATAGAATCCCTGATTTTAATAATCGCGCCATTCTTCCTGTGATTGGGCGTTCACCGACAAGACCAAAACCATGTTTACTACCGAGTGAGCCAAGTGTTCCTTTTAATTTAATAACAGGGAAGCTTTCAGGTAGCGGCTCGTTTGCCCATTTTTTCACTAAAACGGTAACGATTTGTTCCGCTTGGCCTTCGGCTAATTGAGCACTTGGGGCTTGCGGTAAGCTCGCGCAGTCACCCACTACAAAAACGCTGTCGTCATTTGGAAGGAAATGCTGTGGTGTAAGGATAACCCGCCCTTGTTTGTCCTTTTTAACATCAAGGTCGCGGACAATTTTGCTCGGCTGAATACCGGCTGTCCAGACGATTACATCACTATGAACAGGCTCATCGCCATTATAAAGAGTATTCGGTTCAACTCTTGTGATATTTGAATGATGAACGACATCGATTGTATGTTTCTTAAACCAGCTTTCCACGTACGTGCTTAATCGTTCAGGGAAGGCTGACAAAATATGCGGGCCGCGGTCAAATATCCGAACATGTAAATCAGGACGGCTTTCAATTAGCTCACTTGCTAATTCCACCCCGCTAAGCCCACCGCCAACGATGGAAACGGTTGCTCCGTTCCCCAAGTTATTTAAGGCTTGATACGTCTGGCGTGTTTTATCTATTGTCTGAATACTGTAAGTGTGTATATCTGCTCCAGGAATATTATGGAACTTATCTTCACAACCTAGGCCGATAACTAAGTCATCATAAGAAACAGGTTCTTGATCTTTTAGCATGACTTGTTTATTCTCTAAATCTACTGAAAGAATTTCACCGTAGACGGAATGTAGACGAGGGTGTTCAGGAAAAGCTACCCGAATATGGTGATCAGGAATTGTTCCTGCAGCAAGTCCATAGTATTCGGTTTTCAAGCAATGATATGGATTGCGATCGATAAGTGTAATGGACATATTGTCTGGCAGTTGATTTGGTAGCAACCTATGTAGCATTCTAAGTCCCCCATACCCACCGCCAAGTATAACTAAGTTCTTCATTGTGAATATCCCCTTTGTTTGTTTTACATAATAATTTATGTAGCTGTCTGGGATGCCCAAAAAGGGTACAATCCTTTTTGAACACCTTCTCCTCCACTTTGTCACCGTTGCGTACATATTCCTAATTATTTTTTCGTATATATGCTGTCGAAAAAGTTTACATACCAATAAAAATTATATCGAAGTTGGTATAAAACTACAACAGCATCGTCCTAATTAAAGGGGATTTACCATTGTATTTTGTTTGACTAATTTTAAAATAAGGAGTAGGATAATCTGTTAGTAACAGTGAGGTGAGGGAATGAAGCCGCTAATTGAATTTTGCGTCAGCAACTTGGCAAGCGGTTCGCAGCAAGCAATGGAGGAATTAGAGAGGGACCCGGATTTAGATGTCATTGAGTACGGTTGCCTTAATTTCTGTGGAAAATGCGCGCGTTCGATGTTTGCCCTTGTAGATGGAGAAGTTGTCACAGGAGAAACGAATGAAGAGCTGGTCAAAAATATCTATCAACATATTGAAGAGAATCCATTCTTTTAACATATAGGTCAATCAAGAAGTAGAGCCCGTCTTGTTGTGGACGGGCTCTACTTCTTGATTTTATCCCGCATGAACGGAAAGTCAAGTCCTTCAGCTAAAAGGCTTAGAGGAATTGAAGAAGCGCAGCTGGGGGCCATTGATTGATGTTTCACTTTATTAAGAGTTGACTAGTTCATGGTCTTGGTTATTATCTCGCTGTTCCCGAATTTCCTGCCAGCGTTCTCTGGCCATGTCTATAATGGTTGTTTCGACAGCCCTGCTTTGCTGCTCGATGACGATGGAAAAATATTTAACTGCTGTTTGGACATCAGATATACGTCTGGACAGCTCCCCGATTAAATACAGAATCCGAATTTCGGAAACTTGTGTACCTTTAAAGTCATCTGTTGAGTAGGATTCTATATATTCTTGTCGCGCGATTTTTAAGAATCGGATCTCTTGCTCATGATTTTTATTACCTCGGAATAGCCATGCAAGGCGCAAGAAAATTCCAGCTATTGTGATGTGCTTTTCCTTTTTTAAAATAGCAGAATAGCCAGCTAGTTTATATGTACTGATTGCATCGTGAATCGTTCGTTTGTCTCCGAAGTGATGAGGAACCCAGTGAGCGGATATCTTTGTTTGGATTTCTTCCTTAGTAAGCGGAGGGAAATATTTTGAGAAATCATCTGAGCTGGAAAAGCCGCAACATGGGCAGACGTGAATATTATAATAAAGAGCATTGCTTTCTTCGTCATTGTATGAAGGGCAAAAGTCAGTATCGTACGCGTTTACTTTCACGAACCGTGAGCGGATTTTCTTAGATGTAAATGAATGTTCACACACTAGGCATTTCAATTGTTTATCGTATAATGGTTGTATCGTCTCCACAATGCTCACCTCTTTAATCAGAAAAATAGTTCTATATGCTCGGTCTTATATTCCTATTATAGAGGATAAACAGAAAATAAGCTGTACTAATTTCCTATGACAATGTTGGGAAGTTGAGAATAATGGTTTTGATAGTATATACTAGTTATAGAGTAATTCTCATGTGAAATGGAAAAGGGAGGGTAAAACATGAGTCAAGTTGTGATAATTACAGAAGCAGCTTCTTTTCAAATAAAAGAAATGATGAAACATAACGGTGAAGAAGGTTCGTTTTTACGAGTTGCTGTAAAAGGAGGCGGCTGTACGGGACTTACTTATGGAATGGGCTTTGAGCCAGATGCTGGTGAAGCAGACGAAGAGCTTGAACAGTTCGGAATAAAGATTCTTGTCGACAAACAAGACAGCCCAATCCTAAACGGTACAGTCATTGATTATAAACAATCCCTAATGGGTGGCGGCTTTACGATTGAAAATCCTAATGCAATCGCATCATGTGGCTGTGGGACTTCATTTAAAACGGCGAAAAATGCTGGGACACCTGAAAACTGTTAACAATATTGATATAGATAAGGCTCCTAACTGATTAAATGGTTAGGAGCTTTTTTTATCCCGCATTAACGGAAAGTCAAGACCCCCACCTCAAGGCTTAGAGGAATCGAAGAAGCGTAGGTGGGGGGAAACTGCCCGTAAATGCCCGATTGGTTCAACTAACAATCAGTGGGGGATGAAGAAAACCCCCACTGATTGAAGTTTCACTTTATAAAAAAATGAGACAGGTAAGTAACCTGTCTCATTGGTAATTCTCTCTTATTCAAACATAGAAGTACTGTGCATCGGTTGAACTTTTGCTTTAGGATCCATATATTGCTTCGCGTTGTTAACAGCAGTTGGGGCTTCGCCAAATCCGCTTGCAATTAACTTGACTTTACCATCATATGTGCAAATGTCACCAGCAGCATAAATTCCAGGAATGTTTGTTTCCATTTTGGAATTGACGACGATGTTATTTTTCTGGATGTCAAGGCCCCAATCTTTAATAGGTCCAAGGGAGGATACGAAGCCATAATTGACAATGACTGCGTCCACATCATAAACTTCACGTTCCTCACCCTTCGCATCCTGTAGAACAACTTGAGTAATTTCGCTGCCATTACCAATTAACTCAGCTGGTACGTATGGTGTTTTGATTTCGACTTTCGAATTCCTTAGGTTTTCTACACTGTGTTCATGTGCGCGGAATTTATCGCGACGGTGAACAAGTGTTACTTTTTCAGCAATTGGTTCAAGCATGAGTGCCCAGTCAACTGCTGAATCGCCGCCACCAAAAATGACAACCTTCTTGCCTGCAAAATGGTTTAAATCATCGATATAGTAGTGAAGATTGCTTTTTTCGTATTGAGTGGCATCTTCGATTTCGATTCGACGCGGTTGGAACGCCCCGTTTCCAGCTGTAATAATGATTGATTTCGTATAATGGACGTCCTTTTCAGTTGTTAACTTGAAGACACCATCCTCTTGCTTTTCCACCGTTTGCACAGCTTGTTCAAGGACAATCGTTTGTTCGAATTTCGCCATTTGCTCTTTTAAGTTATCAATTAACTCTTGAGCGCGTACCTTTGGAAAACCAGCTATATCATAGATGTATTTTTCCGGATATAGAGCTGATAACTGTCCGCCTAGTTGTGGTAAACTTTCAATTATTTTCACAGAGGCTTGTCGCATTCCGCCGTAGAATGCCGTGAATAAACCGACAGGGCCGCCCCCGATTATTGTAATATCATAAACCTTTTGATTTTCTTCCAAAATGAATCCCTCCGATTAGAGTATCAACTTCATGATAGTATTTTAACATAAAATGAGTAAATGACAGCATGATATTTGCTTAGTTTAGATGGAATGTTCGGGAAATTATCCAGTAAAACGTGTATTTGTATGAAGGGCATGGGGACGGGGCTTCGCGACTTACTAATATAGCCCATTTATTTATCAGGTATACTGATTTTATCGAGAAAGCATTCAAAATTCCAGCTCCGTACCGCCGCCATTGAGATTAGGTAAGTATAGCGTGCTTCATGATACATCCTTCATCGTAAATGGTATCGTTTTAACGCCATATTAGTTTTGTATGAAAAATATAAGTGAAATGACTTTTTAGATAGGGCTGGTTTTATGTCAAATGATTCTTAGTTTTAAAAAAAGTGAATAGAATATGAAACTTGTGTAATCCTGTCTAACGGTTTAATCAGAGTGTTTGCGCAATTCATATATTTCGTGGTGTATTTCATTGACGTGTCTTGTCTCATTAAGTACACTTATAGTGAGGCTTTTTGAGGAGGATTTGAAAGAATATGGCACTTCCTACATTAATTATTTCTGTTGTTCTTTTCTTTTTATTGTTTTTTGGAATCGGTTTTTTATTAAATATGCTATTCCGCTCTTCTTGGATTATGGTCGTCATATTTCCGATTATAGCCATTTATATTGTTAATGAATTAAAGCTGATTGAGTATTTCAGACACCCGGGTGTTGCTTTTGGCGGCTTAGGCGAGAAGTTGACTGCTCTTTATGCAGCTGATATAACGATATTATTAAGTGGACTAGTAGGAGCAATCTTGGCTGGGGTTATCATTAAGGTCTTGAGAAAGAAAGGCTATCAAATGTTTTAAACAAGCAGGCTGTCCTTTTGGGCATCCTGTTTTTACATGAAGGACATGGGGACTTAGGCTTCGCGACTTACTAAATAGCCCATTTATTTATCAGGTATATTGATTTTAACGAGAAAGCATCCAAAATTCCGGCTCCGCACCGCCACTATTGAGATTGGGTGAGTGTAGCGTGCTTCATGATATATCCTTCATAGTAAATGATGGTGTTTAATACTATATTAGTTTTCTGTGTCTGATGCCTAGTTAAGGTGGCAGCTGATCAAGCTTTTTCCTCTTACATGAATATTTCAATTCCGTTCGGGAAAGAAATATATGGTGTGGAAGGAGAGAGTATTGTATGAATAGTATAAAAGGGTTAGTGAAAAGAGTAGTAGTTATCTTCTTGTTTGTAGCTGCACTTCACGCTACGTTTTATCATGTTACAGGTGTAGAAGCAAAAATCGTAAATAAAGCGCTAGTTTCTTCAAGTGAGATGATTCAAGCTACGGAAGAAACAGGAGCACCGCAAACTTTAGATGATACAATGAACTTCAGTCAATACCCTGTCAAAACTATGATTGCTACAGGCTATACAGCGGGCTATGAATCGACAGGAAAAAAACCGGGACACCCTCTATATGGCATCACGTATTCAGGTGTGAAAGTAAAGCGTGATGTATATTCAACGATTGCTGCAGACCCGAATGTGTTCCCGATTGGAACGATTTTATGGATCCCGGGATACGGCTATGGGGTTGTTGCAGATACGGGAAGTGCGATACAAGGAAACAAGCTAGATTTGTATTATGATACCGTTTCGGAAGTTTATGAAAATTGGGGTAAAAAGACCTTGGATGTATACATTGTGAAAGAAGGAGAAGGTGTACTTACTGAGGATACTCTGACTTCACTTAATGAAGATAAGACCATTCAAGTGTTCCGTCAGCAATTTAAGAAAGATAGAGCGAATTAAATCATATATGTAAAGTCCCAGTTCTTAAAAAGATTAGCTGGGTTTTTTTGTTTTTTAGGAATGTGATTCACTTTGTTAGTTATGTCTGTCTACATCCTGCTCCTCTAGTCATAAGCCAATCAATTTGATGAGACACTACCTTTCCATGGAGATTGATTGGCTTACACTAGTTTAGATAGGCTCATTTGATTTCCCTATTTTACATATGTTTCCCATCAAACTAGATCATGACGATGTGTTTCTTATTTAAATACGAAAAAGTATAAAATAACGGCGATGAAGATGCCAGTCAGTCCGCCGAAGAAAACTTCAATGGGCTTATGACCAAGTAATTCCTTTAATTTATGCTGTTTATGCTGTTCTTCTTTGTTTTGCCAGTTTTTAGCTTCGCTAATAAAAACATTGAAATCTGCAACAAGTTTATTGAGAACAGCAGCTTGTTCACCGGCCTGTCTTCTAACGCCTGTTGCATCAAACATCGTGATGATCGCAAATACAGTTGCGACAGCGAAAATTGGAGATGAGATGCCTGACTGAATGCCGACACCTGTCGCAAGTGCTGTCACAGCAGCAGAGTGAGAACTGGGCATTCCGCCTGTAGAAGTAAGCAAAGACCAGTCAAGCTTGCGCAGTGCGATATAGTGAATAGGTACTTTAATAAATTGAGCAAAGAAGATCGCGATAATAGATGCAACGAGAGGGAAATTAAAGAATAATTCCATGTATGTCCGCCTACTTTCTTTTCAAAGAGTACTTTTTTAACATAATGCGCATGCAATTTTAATGAAATGATAGTTCAGGTAACTCTGTATTTTCTATATTCCCCTAAAACGGTTCTAACCCTGCAGTGTAATTCTAGTTTTACTTGAAAAATTAGATGATGTATCATACGTAGTGATATGATTCTATAATTTTCCTGTCTTTGTGTTTATATACTAAAAGTTAATCACATAAAATTCAAGCATGTGTTAGGGACAGAAAGGATTCGTTCGAACCAGATTGAAAAATTCGTTATAATAAAAGGAGGAGTGATCATCATGTTTACAGTGAAAAATGAATTGAATTTTGATCAGCACGAAGAGTGTTTATTAATCGGTGTGTTTGAGAAGCCGGTTAAATTAGAAGGAATAGGACTTACAGCAGATCAACTGTTAGATGGTCAGTTAACGGAATTGATAAAGGATGGAGAGATTTCGGCAAAGAAGAAATCCGTCTCTAAAATACATACATTAGGCAAGGTTGGCGTTAAACGCTTAATTTTCGTCGGACTAGGGAAAGAAAAGGAATTGACCTTTGAAGCATTGCGCGAGGCTTTTGGAAAAGCATTTAAAACGTTGAAGGATGCGAAAATGACAACAGCAGCAGCTGCGTTAGATACGTTTGTCACAGAGAAAGTCGATGTCCTAGATGCAGCTCATGCATTAAGTGAGGCATTCGAACTTGCGACTTATCAATTTGCAGGGTATAAACAAAAATCAAACTCTGTTGAAAAACAAATTGATTCCTTTACCGTTTATAGTGAAGAGGATGGAGATGAGGTCTTATCTTCATTAAAAGTCGGGAAAGTATATGGAAGTGCAACGAATTCAGCACGTACGCTTGTGAATACGCCAGGAAATCTATTAACATCAACAGATCTTGCTGATTATGCGCGTGAGCTTGGGGAACAGTATGATTTTGAAGTGGAGATTCTTGAAAAAGAAGAGATGCTAAAGCTTGGAATGGGAGCTCTCCTTGCTGTGAACCAGGGATCTGTTGAACCGCCAAAGATGATTGTTCTAAAATATCAAGGCAAAGATGAGTGGAAAGATGTAATCGGTCTAGTAGGGAAAGGAATAACCTTTGATACAGGTGGTTATTCCCTGAAAACGAAAGCCGGTATCGTCGGCATGAAAACGGATATGGGCGGTGCAGCGGCTGTTCTTGGAGCGATGGAAATCATCGGTGAATTGAAGCCGGAGCAAAATGTTGTGGCAGTCATTCCATCCACCGATAATATGGTGAGTGGAAGTGCTTTTAAACCGGACGATGTGATTACGTCCATGAGTGGTAAAACAATCGAAGTTCTGAATACAGACGCAGAAGGAAGGCTTGTATTAGCAGATGCACTAACATATGCCTTACATCAAGGCGCTGATTACCTTGTTGATATCGCTACATTAACAGGTGGGGTGATCACAGCACTTGGTATGGATATGACTGGAGCTATGACGAATAATGAAGCATTCTTTGAGGAAGTACTATTAGCCTCTTATGAAACAGGAGAACCAATGTGGCGCCTTCCTATTACGGAAAAAGACAAAGAGCGCGTACGAAACAGTAAGCTTGCTGATTTGAACAACTCACCGGGTGCTGCAGGACATGCGATCATGGGTGGAGCATTCATCGGCGAGTTTGCTGAAAACAAGCCTTGGGTACATCTTGATATTGCTGGAACATCTGTAACGAATTCAGCGTATGACCTAGGTACTGCTGGAGCAACAGGTGTTATGGCAAGAACATTGGCTACACTTGTAGAACGATTTGGTGAAGAAGACTGAAGAAAACCGGAGGCCTTTGCTTCCGGTTTTTTACTCCATGCTAGCAAACCGGCTGATAAAATCCTGTTTTGGCCGATATAAATGGAAAACGGCTTAAATACTTGCGTACTCCGCTGATATAATAAAAAATAGGCTCATATATGTATAAACCTTAGTATTCAAAATGAAAAAAGACGGATTCAATTTACGTTTATGAATCCGTCTTTTTTTAGAAACTTCCTCATTTTCTATTAAAAATTCAACCATTTCAAGCTAACGATAATATGACAGCAGTTATCTTCGGTTTTTGGGTGGAAATCGAAACGGATTCCATCAGGGCTATAGGTCGTGTCTGGCATTGTTTTTACGCCGGTCTTTCGGATCATATCTGTTACAGTAGCTGTTTTTGATTGCTGCGCTGCTGCCATAAGCCGCTCTGAAAATGGACGAGACATGGCGAAAGAGTTTACAACCTTCTGTGCATCAAGTAGTAAGGACTGTGAATGTTTTGCCGATTGAATGAGCAAGTCCGGATTAACAGAAGGAAACTGGCGAAATATATCATGATGATGGGAATGTCGATAGGCATCAGGAAACCCATCATGATTTTCTGTCAAAAAACCCTCTCCTTTCAAGATCTTCTTTTTCCAACATATGAAGTAAATACAAATGCTATACTGCTACAAGTAAAATTTTAAAAAATAAATGTTTGGAACAAAAAAAGGAAAAATTTAAAAATAAGAGCCTCATTATTTGTATTTTAAATGTGATAGGTTTATGATATTATTAATACCTAGTTACAAAAAGTAAGGAATTTAAAAATCCTAATAGGTCAGGTGATCGATATGATTATTACGCCACAAATTAAAGAAATATTAATAGATAAAATGCAAATGATCAAAAATCCAGGTAAAAGAGAAATATGTCTTGTAGGACCGGTTAATCTTCCTGTAGAGCAAGGTGACTTTTCAGCTGTATTCCAGTGGTACACATGGATTGAGCTTGATGATAAGGTTCAAACGAAAGAAGATGTACTTGAATCGTTAGCAACGGCTAATTTAGCTTCCTCTCAACAATCTTCTGTGTTGGTTTATGGTGATTTCAAAGAGTCTGAACAGGCGTTAGTTAGAATGCATAGCATCTGCCATACCGGCGATATTTTCGGCAGTCAAAGATGTGATTGTGGCTATCAGCTTCATCAATCGATGAAAATGATAACAGAACATGGTAGTGGCGCTCTCTTTTATTTAGCTGATCATGAAGGGCGAGGCATTGGTCTGTTCTCGAAATCACTTGCTTATATCTTACAGCAAGAAGGTTTAGATACAGTAGAAGCGAACCATGCGTTAGGATTTGAAGATGATACGCGTTCTTATGAAGGAGCCATACAAGTGCTAGAAGAACTGAGAGATAAACCAGTCGTCCTCATCACAAATAATCCGAAAAAGCTACAAGCATTGCGAGAGCATGGTTTGGCTGCGGCTGAACATATCCCATTATGGGGCGGCTTGACAGAAACAAACAGCTTTTATTTAGATACAAAAATAAAAAAATCAGGACATATTCCACAAGAGAATACTTTTGCTATATAGGAGCGCTGATAAAGTGAAAACAGACCAAGAATATATGCAGCTGGCGCTTGATTTAGCAGCCACGGCTAAAGGAAAGACGAATCCGAACCCAGTTGTCGGGGCGGTTATTGTAAAAGATGGCGTGATCGTCGGCACTGGAATTCATCGAAAAGCAGGAGAACCCCATGCTGAAGTACATGCTTTTAAGATGGCTGGGGACTATGCATGCGGAGCAACTCTTTATGTAACACTTGAGCCTTGTTCACATTTCGGAAAAACACCACCTTGTGCCAATTTGGTTAAAGAGTCTAGAGTAAGCCGCGTGGTCGTAGCTACTCAAGATCCGAATCCATCTGTGGCAGGAAGAGGGATTGGATTACTGAGAGATGCAGGAATAGAAGTTGAAGTAGGCGTTCTGGAGAAAGAGGCCTTGCTACTAAATGAACGGTTTATTCACAATATGAAAACACAACGACCTTTCGTCATCTCTAAAACGGCTATGACGCTAGATGGCAAGCTCGCCACTCACACCGGCCATTCGCAATGGATTACTGGAGAAGAAGCACGCCGTTCCGTTCATCAATTACGAAATGAAGTCGATTCGATTTTGGTTGGGATAGGTACCGTATTAGCAGATAATCCATCGCTTACAACTCGCTTGCCTGAAGGAGGCAAGAGTCCAATCCGCATCATTGTGGATAGCCAATTGCGTACGCCATTAGAAGCAAAAGTGACAGATTGCAAAGAGGCAAAGACGTGGATTGTCACGTCAGAGGGAACAGATGCTGAGAAAAGAGCGGCCTTAATCAAGAAGGGTGTTGAGCTCATCGATGTGCCGTTAACTGCCATGGGATTGAACCTGGAGTATTTATTAAACGAACTTTATCGTCGAGGTGTTACCGATGTCTTAGTTGAAGGTGGCGGAGAGATCAATGCCTCTTTTTTACGAGCTGGTTTGATTGATAAATATATCGTCTATGTAGCGCCAAAAGTTCTAGCTGGCAAACATTCACTTACTCCTTTTGCGGGCGTCGATGCTGAAACGATGGATGAAGCGATAGACCTATCCTTCCACCACATTGATAAAATTGGTGATGATTTATGCATCACGGCTTATCCTACATTCAAGCAATGAAAGAAAAGGGTATGTAGCCGCAAAAACGGGTTTACTGACCGTTTTTTGCTGATTCTCAGATAGACGATTATATGAGGAGGGAAAGAGTTGAGATTTGGCTTCGATATCGATGATACTTTAATCAATTTACGAGAGCATGCCTTTCATTTATATAACAAAAAGTTGAACAAAGATGTGGAATTAGCGGCTTTTAAAGCTTTGACCACATTGGAAATTCATGAGCCGTTTGGGCTAACCGCAGAAGAAGGCACAGCGATGTGGAATAGCTTAGCAGAAGAAATCTACTATACAACCTGTCCAGCTTTTGATGGAGCAGTTGAAACGTTGCAACAGCTTGTCAAGGACGGTCATGAGGTCTTCTATATTACGGCAAGGAATGCTGAACATTGCGAACGGACCAAAGACTGGCTTATCCAAAATCAATTTCCAGTTCAAGAAGGCCATTTCTTTTGCGGAATGAAGGACGGCGAAAAGATCCGAATTATAGAGGATCTACAATTGGATTATTATTTTGACGATAAACCTGCTGTACTAGAAACGTTATTGGATGCCCCGACAAAAGTATATGCGATTGACAACAGCTATAATCGGGAATTGAAGATCCCAAGGCTAACAAGCTGGTTTGAACTAAAAGAGATCATTGCTAAATAAAGAACCTGACCTGAACAGATTTTGAACTGTTTAGGCCAGGTTTTTTTTATCCGATTATTGATTATGATGACTGAAGTACCGAAATCAGAAAATATGCGTCGAATCCAAGAAATATAAAATTGAATCATCGTATTTCCTCAATAAAATTATATTGTAGTTGTAAGCGGAAATCACATTCACAAAGACAAGCAGTAAATTTGAGTAAAAGTACATTCTGAAAATGCCCTAAATTAGTGAATACGTGTAAAATAAAATGTGTATGTATGTTTTTATTTCATTTTTAAGGAGGCTAAAGTCTATATGGAATTCAATATTGAGAAGTCGTTGTTGAAGTCATTGGGGATCGAAATAACAGAGTTGAGTAAAGGGAAAGTCATTGCGACGATGCCGGTTGATGAAAGGACCTGGCAGCCAGTTGGATTGCTTCATGGAGGCGCTTCCGTGGCACTTGCTGAAACCGCTGCGAGTATTGGTGGCTATGAGCTTGTGGACAAATCAAAAGAAGCTGTTGTTGGACTTGAAATCAACGCCAATCATATAAAAGGAAAACGATCAGGAATAGTAACAGCTGAAGCAAATATTCTACATAGAGGAAAAACGACCATGGTTTGGGACATTAAAATTCGTGATGAAGAAGAACAGCTTATTTCCGTTTCCCGCTGCACACTGGCAGTTATTTCTCTTAATCAGAAAAGCTAAGACTTATATGACTTTAGCAAAAAGAAGGAGCGCAAACTGCGTTCCTTTTAGTTTTCCAACGCATCGTCTGTATCCACATCTAAGGGCAGTAAGGCTTAGAGGAGTAAGAGAAGCGTAGCGGGGCTTCCACTGATTGAAGTTTCACTTTATAGTCGATCCAGGTTGACACTAGCTTTGAAACATATGACTGAAAGAATTTTTTTATAATTCTTTCTTTCCCCCAATCAACGAGACAAGCTGATGCGTATGATGCTGTATAACGACTGTAGCACTATCTACTCCAGCATTCTCAACTTATTTTGAAATCTTTCCTTTCGAGCGAATAAGAAAGAAACGCGAACAAAGAGAGGGTAGGAAGCGATAAAAGGTTTAGGGCTTTGCGTAGAAACATGCGCATAGAACAGCTCCCTAGCTAATATATTTTCGTATAGAATATGTTGCTATTTTATCCCGGTTTAACAGGCTGTAATACCCCCGCTTCAATTTTGGTGGCAGAATCAAGAAAAAATAGGTAGGGGATGGATGAACAAGCAGTGAGGTATGATCTAACAAAATAGGAAGAGGAATTGTTCATAGAGATGTAGAACATTGTTATTGAAAGAAAAAAACGTAATTTGTTTAAATATTCTGTTATAATATCACAATAAGATTTTAGAAAAGGGGGATGGAAGACATGGAACAAAACATGCAACAATACTTATTCATTGATTTTGAGTTTACTATGCCAGAGGGGAAGGGGAAGCCTGCTGGTTTTTATCCGGAAATTATTGAAGTTGGCTTTGTTTCCGTAATAGATGATGGATTGGGTGATCAATTTTCTTCGTTTGTTGTTCCGGATAAGTTTTCGCAGTTAACAGAACGCTGTAAAAGATTTCTTCATATTTCGCAAAGTCAGGTGAATCAAGGCATTAATTTTGTTGAGCTTGTTGCATTATTAAAAAGCTATGATCAGAAATGTCCAACGAAGATTGTCACGTGGGGAAATATGGATATGAAGGTATTGCGTAATAATTGTCAAAGAGCGGGAGTCGAGTTTCCTTTTACCGGGGAGCAAATTGACTTATCAATGGAGTACAAACGCTTTTTTGGCGATCAAAATCAAACGGGTTTGTGGAAAGCGGTACAGGCTTATGGAAAAGAAGGAACAGGAAGGCACCACCGTGCACTTGATGATGCGATGACAACGTATAATATTTTTAAATTAGTAGAAAAAGATAAAAGCTATATGAAGAATCACCAGCCTACAACGATTGGAGATCGGATTGATTTGTCTAAAGTTTTAAATAAACTTGTATTATAAAAGCCAAATCATGAGAATTGATTTGGCTTTTAGGTATTTATTTAAAATAGTCTTTCTCCAGTTCTTCGATATGTTGCAGACTTCTTTGATTCCATTCGTCTTGGGTCTCGGACAGCTTCTGTTTCATCGAATCAACGGATTGTTGCAGTGATTCTTTATAATTGGGAATTTCACTCGTGTACGCTCTAACCATATTCTTAGGCACATTCATCTGTTCACGGAAAGCAAGTGCTCGGCGCTGATGAAACAGGGCGACATCCACTTGTTTTGGATTGTGTAAATCACCTTGCATAGGATGCTTGGCGCAAGCGAGAACACGGACAAGATACGCATTTGGCCTCTCTTCAGTAATTTCTCCAATATATTTCCCTGTGCGATAAATCGCAGACACTTTGTCCCCAACTGCAAATTGCTCTTCGCTCATTTTAATTCCCCTTTTCCTACTCATTCTCTCTTTATCATACAAAATTCAGAGAAGGCTTTCAAATAATGGGGAAGGAAGATCTTAAGTAAGAATCTTGGTGTGCAACAACAGATCATAATTGAATAAATGGACAGGTTGTAGATTGAATCCTTTCGAGTAGTAGAATAATGTCGGATTTAGCCGGAATTCATCATTGCCGGCAAGTCGCTTGCACTTTGCTAATGAATTCGTGTAAAGTGTACAATTGAAGGCACATAATAGTAGATTCATGATTATGGGCGGATTATTTATAGGAAAGAAGGGATTTTAGATGACAAACTATCCACAATTAACATCTGAAGTATTAGAAAATGAAAAAGCGGCCATTATGGAAACAAACCAAGGAAATATCAAAATTAAATTTTTCCCTGAATTAGCACCAAAAACAGTTGAGAACTTCTTAACACATGCTGAGAATGGTTATTATGACGGAATTGCTTTCCACCGTGTTATTAAAGATTTCATGATCCAAGGTGGAGACCCACAAGGAACTGGTATGGGTGGAGAAAGTATTTGGGGTGCTCCATTTGAAGATGAATTCTCTATGCAACTTTTCAATCTTCGCGGTGCATTATCGATGGCCAATGCTGGACCAGGAACAAACGGAAGCCAATTCTTTATCGTTCAAGCACAACATGTTGACAGCAGAATGGGCGGGCAAATGAAACAAGCGGGCTACCCAGAAGAAATCATCGAAGCATACATGGCGACTGGTGGTACTCCATGGCTTGACCAAAAGCATTCTGTTTTTGGACAAGTTGTCGAAGGCATGGATGTAGTTGATGCCATTGCTAATGCAAAAACGACATACGGTGACAAACCAGCGGAAGACATTGTGATTCAATCGATTAAATTAGTGTAAAGTGAAACTTCCATCAGTGGGGGGCATCCCCAAGCTGATGATTAGTTGAACCGTTAATGCGGGATAAATCTTATGAAGCGGGAGGCTTTTGTCTCCCGTTTCTTTTTTGATAACCACTTTAATCGCCTCATGAAAACACCTCAAGTAAATTTTTTGAAAAATAGAAAAGGAGCATAACCATGTTTCCTCTAGAAAGTTATATTCGAAGAGTTGAGTTGAAAAGAGATGCCGTTCCTTCATTTGATATTTATCCGTTCTGTTTACCAGCTGTTCGTCCGTTGACTGATGTTGAGCTTCATCCGAATGTCACATTTTTCGTCGGGGAAAATGGCATGGGGAAGTCGACATTATTGGAGGCAATCGCCGTTGCTTTTGGTTTTAATGCAGAAGGTGGCACGATTAATTTCAACTTTTCTACGAAAGAGTCTCATTCTAATTTGTACGAATATGTAAGACTTGTGAAAGGGACGAGAAAGCCGAAAGACGGATTTTTTCTCCGTGCTGAAACGTTCTATAATGTCGCGTCTACGATTGAAGAATTGGACATAGGTGGCTTCGGACCGAGAATAATTGACTCTTTTGGCGGGAAGTCACTTCATGAACAATCCCATGGGGAATCATTTTTCGCTGCATTTACGAATCGATTTAGCGGACAAGGAATCTATATACTAGATGAGCCTGAAGCTGCCTTATCTCCGCTCCGGCAGCTATCTCTATTATCAAGAATGCAGGAGCTCGTTCAATTGGATTCACAGTTTATTATTGCCACCCATTCCCCCATCATCATGGCCTACCCAAAAGCAAAGATTATCGAAATGACAGAAGAAGGACTGAGAGAAACAAAGCTTGAAGACACCGATCATTATGTGATCATGAAGCAGTTTTTTGAAGATAAAGACCGCTTGCTTTATCATTTGTTAAAATAGTGGGGAGATTTTTGTTATATATTGGATTGACGTATATTTTACAAATCCGACGCGTAATTTCTCGATTTGACGCATATTATGCGATTTAAAGTTCTAACTGAAGCCTTCTTACAAATCGATTCAATTTAAGTCGCGAAATGGAAAGGTAGTTGTTATAATTAAGATACAAGAATTGGTATTTTAGAAAGGATGTAATCAATGAGCGTTCTTTTACCTACTGTACTTGGCTTGTTTCTCTATTTTCCAGAAGACAAGTCAGAATATTTTCCTGCTATCATTTCGTTCACCATATTCATGATTGCTTGTGCTTTTACGATGAGGTGGATTATCAAAAAGTCACAAAGAGAAGCACTAAAAACGAAGGAATTAGAAGAAGAAGTAACGCGTAGGAATCAACATTTAAAGAAAAACTCGATGCATTAAAGCGGGATAAATAATCAAAGGATCTCCTAAAAAGGGCCTGACCTCTAAGTTTAAGAGATCTGACTCTTTTTTATAGGACATCCTTTTTTACTTATGCTTCTTCAGAAACGACAGTGAAGCGTTCGTTTACATGTTTAGGATTTTCAAGTTCATCAAGCACAGCTACAGCGTAGTCTTCGTAGCTTACATAGCTATTTCCTTTTGAGTTTACGAGAAGGTGATCTTTGCCGGCTTGATATGTTCCTGTTCTTTTGCCAACTGCAAATAATGCGGAAGGACTGAGGAATGTCCAAGCAATCGAATCCGTACCTTGCAGGATTTCGAGATTCTTCCCTTGATTCGAAGCAGTAGGCTTAAACATATCTGGGAAGTCGGGCGTATCAATGACACGGACTTTTTTATCTGGATCAACAAACAGGCTACCTGCTCCACCGACTACGAACAATTTTGTATTTGGTGCTCCTTTTAAAACTTCAATTAGAACGTTTCCAACATCAACATGTAAATGCTCTTCTCCAAATGGTGCACCAAAAGCATTGACTACAACGTCAAAACCTTTAACATCATCAGTTGTTAAATCGAAAACATTTTTTTCTAAAATAGCTACTCCCTCTACTTGAAGCTTTGCAGCGTCGCGAACGATGGCTGTTACTTCATGATTCCGCTCTAAAGCTTCCTTTGCGATACGGCTCCCTGCTTTTCCAGTTGCTCCAATTATTCCTATTTTCATAATTATGATTCCTCCTAGTAATTGTCTATTTGTAACTGAATTTGTTACAACTTGGTGGTGAAAAAGAGGTTGACTCTAAATCAAAGGGCCATCCTCGTTCTGATATCTTGTAACGATTTGCTTGCCAGTTCTTTTTCCATTGCAGTCTGTGCTGTATGAAACGTATCTTCCAAAGCAGATTGAATGTTTTTACCGACAGGGCATTGTGGATTTGGATTTTCATGCATCGAAAATAAATCTTCTTTTTCTTGAACGGCGAGATAAATGTCTAAAAGCGAAATCTCTACTGGATCTCGGGTCAAGACAGCCCCTGGCGTTCCAACTTGTGATTGAAGAAGCCCTGCTTTTTTTAGCATTCCTGTAATTCTACGAATGACCACTGGATTGGTGTTCACACTACCGGCAATATATTCTGACGTAACCTTTTCACGCGGACCAGATGCAATAAGGGAAAGAATATGAATGGCAACAGCAAAGCGACTGTTAATCATCGTATTCACCACCTATGTAACTATTATAGTTACAATTGGTTTGATTGTCAAATTAAGTAGCTAATATTGCTCTACACATAACTTACCCATTTTTTTGGCCAAAATACTTATTTGACTTTTTTTTTAAAGGGAAGAAACTTCCGCTAGTGAAGCGTAATACTTAGGAAATACTACAAGAAGGAAATCCATTTGCCAAGAAAGGATGGGGGATATGCCTTCAAAAGAACAATTAAACCAATTGAGACAGCAATTACAGCAGACAAAACAGGAGCTAGAGGAAAGATTAAGTGATAATGGAAATTTCGGGTTGCTTAGAAGCTTTGCTCATGATTCAACAGGAGAATTATCGAGTATTGATAATCATCCAGGTGATGAAGGGACAGAATTATATGAGCGAGAAAAAGACATCGCGCTCTATGAACACGCACGTCAGCATGTAGATGAAATTAATCACGCGATCCATGCGATGGAAGCAGGAACGTATGGGAAATGTGAAGTGTGTCAATCAGAGATTCCACTTGATCGATTGCAAGCGATTCCGACAACAACATTTTGTAAGGAGCATTCACCCTCCCAGAATACTTCCCATAATCGCCCTGTTGAGGAAGAAGTATTAACCCCTCCATTTGGGAAATTCGATAATGATGACCAGAATGAATCGGTGATTTATGATGCGGAAGATACTTGGCAGGACGTAGCCAGTTTTGGGACTTCGGAATCGCCATCTGACTTCGCCTATCCTCCCGATGATTATGAGGATATGTATGTTGAATCAGAAGAAAATATCGGCTATGTGGAAGATTATGAGAATTTTGTCGGCGTTGATATGGACGGCAAGAATATTACGGTGTATCCGAACTCGCAACACGAAAAATATGAGGCTGCTTTAGATGAGGAAGGGATTATGACTACATTCGGTGACCTGCCGCAGTATGAACATGACCCTTATGTAGAAGAAGACTGATTTTGGATAAGCGTAAAAGCCATTGTGCTTTTGCGCTTAATTTCTTTAAAGTGATAGAACATTACTGCACGTAAATTTCGATTCTAGCACGAAAAGGGTTCAATCTGGCGCGCAAAGAGGTTCATCCGGCACGCAAATCTTAATATGGGCACGTAAAGTGTCCCATTCGCAGCAGAGTCTTAATTTATAGTCACTTTAGAGTCAGAAAATTTTTCGGGTGCCCGCGATTTACATATACTTGTTGTGAATAGAGGTAATTAGTCTAAAACCATTCGTAACAAAGGGGATTTAATCATTCAAGTATTCAGATGCAAGTTTTTTAGTATACCTTTTTCACTTTAGGAAAAAATAGATGGGATAAACGGAATGGGCGGGAGGTAGTATATTGAAAACGAGAATGAGTGTGATGATCATGATGCTTTTGCTAGCCGGTTGTGCAACGGAAAGTCCCAAGAAAATTGATGTAACGATGCGAAATGTAGATGGAGACTCACTTGGAGAAATTACTGTTCAGGAGAAGTCTAAAGGTGTTACGCTAGATATTGATTTAAAGGGACTGGAGCCTGGTGTGCATGCCATTCATATCCATAACAAAGGTTCATGTAAGGCACCTGATTTTATTTCAGCTGGTGATCATTTTAACCCAGATAAAAAAGAACATGGTTTGCTTCATCCGAAAGGGGCACATGCGGGAGATTTGCCAAATTTAATTGTCAAAGATGATGGAAAGACGAAAGCGAAATTGGATGCTCCAAATGCAACGCTTAAAGATGGAAAAAATTCACTTCTTACTAAAGACCAAACATCTATCGTCATTCATGCATCAGCGGACGACGGCATGAGTCAGCCGGCGGGGAATGCTGGAGATCGAATTGCTTGTGGTGTAATAAAAAAATGATATCTGTAGGATGAATATATAGAAAAAGCCAGCTACTCTCTAGGGTACTGACTGTCATTTTTGAGACAGTCAGTGCCCTAGAGAACCCTGGTTTTTTCTTTTGCAATGTCGTTCGTGGCTGATTCACTTGGATGAACCACTTCAAACGAGCAAAAATACGCTTATGATAGTAGAAGAAAAGGGAAAGTAATCTATTGATGCGTCAAAGTGTAAAAGAGCAGCTACCACTGTACTAGTTGGCAACTGCTCTTTTTATAATACGGTTCATGATAGCGCTAGTCCAAGTGTGCCGAATCAAAGTAATCACTAATATACTCGTGAATCTCTAAGATTTGGAGCTTGATTTTCAAGCCCTTTTCATTTGCGTAGATTATTTTCACAGATAACAACTTGAAACAAAAGCCTTCTCTATTTAAATTAATGCTCGTTTCAATCTTTCTAGCCCCTCAAGTAGGACTGAACGTGGGCATCCAATGTTCATTCTCACAAAACCTTCCCCACCTTGACCATATTTCGGACCAGGTTCAAGAGCGAGTTTTCCTTTTTTTAGTAAAGTATCTTGCAGTTTTTCATCTGTCCAACCAAGGTTGCGACAATCAATCCAAATTAAGAAAGAGGCATCAGGATGCATAACGGTAAGGTTAGGTAGTTCTTGTGCGATGAAAGCTTTGGCAACTTGAATGTTTTCCTCAATATAAGGAAGTAATTCATTTAACCATGGTTCCCCATATTGATAGGCTGCTTCCATTGCGGTTAATCCAAGCAGATTTACCCCATGAAAGGCATTTTTAATTTGAATTTTTTCAATTTGTTTCTTGTGCTCGGGATTGCTGGCAAGGAGAAGCGAAGCCTGTAGCCCGGCAATATTAAATGTTTTACTTGGAGCCATTAAGGTAATGGTGCGACTTGCTACACTCTCACTTAGAGAAGCGATGGGAATGTGTTTGCTATGTGACAGTGCTAAGTCAGCATGAATTTCATCACTGACGATTAGGACGTCATATTGATCGCAAAGTTCGCCGATTTTTATTAATTCGTCTTTTGACCAAACTCGACCACCTGGATTATGTGGGCTACAAAGCAGGAATAGCTTGACGCCGGATTTTAATTTTTCTTCGAAGTCGTTAAAATCAATTTCAAATCTTGCGTTTTCGACTAATAAAGGACTATTGACAACCTTACGATCAAGATGTTCTATCATATCAAAAAAAGGTTTGTAAACAGGGCTTTGAATCAATATTTGATCACCAGGATTTGTGAAAGCACTAATGGCGGTTCCAATTCCAGAAACAACACCGGCGCTATATCCAATCCATTCACTCTCAATTTGCCAATCATGACGATTTTTCAACCAATTCTGGATTGCGCTGTTTATCGCGTGTGAAGGAAATGTGTACCCGAACACAGGATGGTTAATTCGAGAGTATAATGCCTCTTGAATTTCTTTAGGACTAGGAAAATCCATATCGGCTACCCACATTGGCAGCGCGTCGCTCGTCCCGTAAACGGATGCTAATGCATCCCATTTTTCTGAACTTGTATTTCGTCTATCAATCACTTTATCGAAAATTGATTGCTTCATCAAATCCACCTCTAAATTTTAAATTATCCCGGTATAACAGGCTGTACGATGCCACATAAATGATTTGAGACAAGAAAAAGAGTGATTGGCAGTGGAAAACAGCCTGTAAAACCCCGATTGGTGAGATACAGTGAAACTTACCTTTGTGATCTTCAAAGGTTTAGTTGAACCAATCGGGTTCGTAGTATCGCTAATATCTACGCGGTAGCGGAGATATTAGCGATAGTAGAACGGGACTAACCATCAGTGGGGAACTGCACCCACTGATGGAAGTTTCACTTTATGATACTATAATAACATGTACAGACTATTTTGAAGTAGGTGATAATTGGATGAACACACAACAAGTGAATATGGCAATGGCAGAAGTGTTACGAAATTGGGACCCATTTCAGCAAGGAGAAGATTTTTATGAACCTGAAATTGCGGATGTGCTTCTGGCAATACGCGATATCGAGAGTGGCTCTGAGCTTGCTGGTAAAATACAGGAGATTTATGAATTTTCATTTGAACAACAGCTTGCTTTTAACGATTGCTTGAAAATAGCTGAACAGCTACGTAACATTAAAGAGAATGAAAGCTGTACGCTATAATGCATGTAGGTGACCGAAAAGGGTCTGACCTCACATTCTATACACCGTTTATCCCGCATTAACGGCCAGTAAGCCCCACCTAAAGGCTGAGGAGTAGGAATCGAAGAAGCGTAGGTGGGGGACAACTGCCCGTAAAAGCCCGATTGGTGAGATACAGTGAAACTTACCACTGTGCTCTTCAGCGGTTTAGTTGAGGCCCACAGGATGTGGGTTCACACAGACGTTGCCGCAGGACGCGGCGCACTTAGTCTGTGATTCATTGAATCGGGTTCGTACTGTCGTTTGATCGAAGCGTTTGCTGCGATCTTAGCGACAGTAGAACGGGACTAACCATCAGTGGGGGTGAAGAAAACCCCACTGATTGAAGTTTCACTTTATTGTGTCATTTAAACGAAATATAGTAGTTGTGGGGTCTGACCCCCTCGTTGTTTAGATACGTTTTTATTGCCTTAAAAAATCATGAATGTAGTTATACACTTCTTCTGGTTTTTCTTCCGGTATTAGGTGACCTGCTTCTTTAAGAACGATAAGCTTTGCATGAGGCAGGTCGGTCTGCAATCTTTTTCCGATTGAGAGCGGAACAACCTGGTCATGTTCACCCCAAATTAGCAAACAATCCGTGTTAATTGCTTGTAGGTCATCTTTAGATAAATCTCCCTCAAAATGCCGCGCCATTCGCCCGAGCGCTTGGAACATCCCTTTTTGTAAGAAAGGCTCTAAATAGCCGTTCCTCATTTCATCATCAATCATCTTTTTATCATACACAACATTGTGTAGATTTTTCTCAATCCCCGACTTTCCAAGATACCAACGTATAAGAAGTGGAAAAAAAGGAAGATAGGTCGCTTTCCTTATTGAGGGTCTCATCGGTGCTAAATAGCTAGAACCTGACAGTAACACAACTTTTTCGACAAGGTCGGGTCTACGCTTACAAATTTGCAAGCAAAGTTGGCCGCCCATAGAATGACCAATCAAGATTACCCTTTTCAGTTTTCTCATTTCCAAAAAATTGATAATCGAACAGGCGACATTTTGATAAGAATACGTATAGGAAGAAGACTTTTCACTTTTTCCAAAGGGCGGATAATCAATAGCAAGTACATTGTAGTCTTCTTGGAAAAAAGGAGTGAGTTTTCGGAAGCTGAAAGATGAGGATAAGAAACCATGCAGTAGCACAAGTGTTACTGCATCCGCATCTCTACTTATAGATTCACAATACAGATCAATCCCATATTTTTTCTTTTCAGTTATTTCTCTCAAGGAGCTCATCTCTCTTTGTTAAATTTGTGGAAATTTGTCTATAATTATGCTTAAGTGTGTGTTGTTTATCCCGCATTAACGGGCAGTACCCCCACCTTAAGACTTAGAGGAATCGAAGAAGCGTAGGTGGAGGAACTGCCCGTAAAAGCCTGATTGGTGAGATACAGTGAAACTTACCGCTGTGATCTTCAGCTGTTTAGTTGAACCAATCGGGTTCGTACTGTCGATTGATCGAAGTGGTAGCGAAGATCTTAGCGACAGTAGAACGGGACTAACCATCAGCGAGGAACTGCACCCACTGATGGAAGTTTCACTGTATCCCGCATTGACGGAAAGGCAAATTCACTTTATATAACAAATTCTACCCTAATTTGCTATAATAATTAAAGAATTCTGCTATAACAGAATCTTTATCCCACACTTAACGGATAGTCAATACTTCCACCTCAAGCTTTTGAGGAACAATGGGGGACAACTGCCCGTAAAGTTCCGATTGGTGAGATACAGTGTAACGTACCTTTGTGGTTTTCAAAGGTATAGTTGAGGTTCCACAGGAAGTGGACCACACAGACGTTGCCGTAGGACGTGGCAACGTCTGTGATTCATTGTATAGGGTTCGTACTGTCGATTGATCGAAGCGTTTGCTGCGATCTTAGCGACAGTAGAACGGGACTAGCCATCAGTGGGGAACTACACCCATTGATGGAAGTTTCACTTTATCTTTATACATAGTTCTCGAATGAGACTAAAGGAGGCTGTACTTATGCATTTAACGGAAAAGGAACTGGAAATACTGCAAATCATTGAACAAAACAGCCGTATTGACTTTAATGACTTAGCGAAAATGGTTGACGCGGATGAATCAGAAATTGCGGATACTGTACAGAAGCTTGAAGATATGAATGTCATCGTTTGTTATGCGTCAATCATCAATTGGGCGAAGGTAGACGCTTATCATGGAGTAACGGCCATGATTGATGTAAAGGTAACACCCAAACGAGGTGTTGGCTTTAATGAAGTCGCCCAAAGAATTTACCGTTTTAATGAAGTAGAATCGGTTTATCTAATGTCTGGCGCATATGACTTGTCCGTTGTTGTGACAGGACAGTCGATGAATGAAGTGGCTCAGTTTGTATCGGAAAAACTATCTACTTTGGATTCAGTAATTTCCACGACCACTCATTTCATTTTGAAAAAATATAAACACGATGGAACGATTTTTGAGCCAATTAATGAGGAAGACAAAAGAATCGTGGTGTCACCATGATCCAGACAAGCTTTGTCTCGAAAACAATCGCTGATCTTAAACCGTCGGGAATTCGTCGTTTTTTTGATTTGGCTGTGAATATGGAAGGTGTTGTTTCGCTTGGTGTTGGCGAACCGGATTTTGTGACGTCATGGAATGTAAGGGAAGCTGCAATCTTATCGTTGGAAGAAGGTCGTACATCTTATACGGCAAATGCTGGATTAATAGAACTACGACAAGAAATCGCTTCATATATGAAAAAAGGATTTGCTGTCTCGTATCAACCAGATTCACAAATTATTGTGACGGTCGGGGGGAGTCAGGCCATTGATATTGCGCTTAGAGCGATTTTAAATCCTGGCGAAGAAGTATTGGTTGTTGAGCCATGCTTTGTTGCTTACAGCCCACTTGTGACGTTAGCGGGTGGTGTTGCGAAAACGATCCAAACAGTGAAGGAAAATGAGTTTAGGCTTACAGCTGCTGAGCTTGAAGAAGCCATTACGCCAAATACGAAAGCGATTATCATGTGTTCGCCTAATAATCCGACAGGAACCCAACTTAGGAAAGAAGAATTAATCGAAATTGCAAAAATCGTTCAAAAGCATAACTTAGTGGTCATTTCAGATGAAATTTATGCTGAGCTTGCTTATGATGATGATTTCACTTCAGTAGCAGCTATAGATGGCATGATGGAGCGAACGATTTTAATTAACGGTTTTTCCAAAGGGTTTGCTATGACAGGTTGGCGTCTTGGATTTGTTTGTGCGCCAAAAGACATTACCGAGGCGATGCTAAAGATCCATCAATACACGATGATGTGCGCATCGACAGTGGCCCAATATGCAGCTTTGGAAGCACTGCGTAGCGGAATGAATGATGTAGAGAACATGAGGAAAAGTTATCGTCAGCGTCGAAATTATATTGTGAAATCGTTCAATGAAATGGGACTAGATTGTCATATGCCAGGCGGTGCATTTTACGCATTTCCATCCATTGAGAGAACTGGATTGTCTTCACAAGAATTTGCTGAGAAGCTTTTATTTGAAGAAAAAGTTGCTGTAGTTCCAGGTAATGTGTTTGGTGAGAGTGGAGAAGGACATATCCGATGTTCCTATGCCTCCTCTTTAGAGCAACTTCAAGAAGCAATCAAGCGGATGAGCCGGTTTGTTGAAAAATATAAATAAAAAGATAGGATCTCCCATAAGTAAAAGGGCAGACTCGCAAAGTCTATCAACTGTTTTATGAGGTGTAAGTAACCTGAAAAACGTTGATGGAATGCAAGTTTGCCCTTTTTTGGAGATCTTTCTCTTTTTTTAAAAGACTCATTTGGTTGATTGGAGCGGAAGTGCGAGACTCCTGCGGAGGAGGCTTACCGCCCGCTCCGCAAAAAGCGAGAAACTGGAGCGGAAATCAACTAATCCGCACTGCTTGGTAAATAGCAACAAAGTATGCGGAAACAGCCTTTTTAAATAATACCAAGCGAACTTAGTAGAACAAGGATAATTCCAATTGGTGCGATGTACCGAATGATAAAATACCAAATCTTAAATACTTTAGATGAAAGGGTAGAACCAAGCTCTAGTTCATTTTGGACATGTATTCGTTTCATTTGATAGCCGATAAATAGTGAAATGAACAGTGCCCCGACTGGAAGGGCGATATTACTTACAAGGTAATCTGCCATATCGAATATTGATTTGTCAAATATCGTAACATCAGAGAGCACATCGAAGGAAAGCGCGCTTGGGATACCTAAGATAAATACAAAAATACCAGCTAGCCAAGAAGACTTTTTCCGTTTCGTTGGGTCATTTTTTGACAACGCTGCGACAATAATTTCAAGGATTGAGAAAGCTGAAGTAAAGGTCGCGAACGCAAGCAGGATGAAGAATATGAGCATGAAAAAGCTACTAAAGGCCATTTCATTAAATACAGCAGGTAGGACTACAAAGACGAGTCCAGGTCCGCTCGCAGGATCAAATCCGAGTGCAAAGACAGCTGGGAAAATGACCAGTCCAGCGAGAAGACAGATGAAAATATTCAAACCAACAACAGATAATGCTGATTTTGTTATATCTTCCTGCTTCCCTAAATAAGAGGCATACGTTACCATGACAGAAATCCCGACACTAAGTAGGAAGAAGGCTTGACCTAACGCCATTAAAACCGTTTGTCCTGTTAAAATAGAGAAATCAGGCTTTAAGAGAAATTCAACACCAGCATAGGCTCCTTTAAGTGTCAATGAACGAATCAGCAGCACAAGAAAAAGAATAAAAAGTGCAGGCATCATAATTTTATTTGCCTTTTCAATGCCATTTTGTATGCCGCCTTTTACTACAATAATCGTTAAGATCATGAAGACAAGTTGGGCTAGTACTGTTTCATAAGGGTTGCTAATGATCGTTTCGAACAACTGTCCGTATTCATTTTGAGATAATCCTGAAAGGGAACCCGTTATGCTTCGAACAATATAAGAAAGTATCCAGCCGCCAACAACACTATAAAATGAAAGCAGGATAAAAGAAGCGACCACTCCACCATATCCAACGAGAACCCATGGTTTACCCGGAGCGATAGATTTATAAGCAGATACTGCATCTTTTTGGGCATGTCGGCCGATAATAAATTCGGCGATTAAGATAGGTGTTCCAATTAATAAAGTGAATAGAATGAAGAGCAAGAAGAACATGCCGCCTCCATTTGTTCCGGTCATATATGGGAACTTCCAAATAGCACCCAATCCAATTGCAGAACCAGCAGCTGCAAGGATAAAACCAATCTTAGATGTCCATTGTTCTGGTTTTGCCATAGATGTGTAACTCCTTTTTGCTTTTATTATCATCAAAATACGTAAAACTAACGATTAATTTTATTATCGTACTATTATATTGTCGAAATGTGTAGACTTTTTTTAAAAGATAGTCTATTTCCAACAATTCCCCTTCGATAATGTGTTTAAAGGTAGTACGAAAGAGGCAACTTTTAAATAAAGTGATGGGGATCTTGACTCTCCGTTAATGCGGGATAAAAAGGGTTCGTTTTTTAAAAATGGAAGGTTGTTCCCTTTGATTATTTTCGAAATCTATGATAGAATTTCTAATTGCATGTAAAGAGAAAAAATTTACTTAAAAATAGGAGTGTTACAATGTCTACAAATTACGAAATTGGAGCAGTTGTTGCTGGTAAAGTTACTGGCATTCAACCTTATGGTGCTTTTGTTGCATTAGATGAATCTACACAAGGTTTAGTTCATATCTCTGAAATTACTCATGGATATGTTAAAGATATCAATGACCATTTAAAGGTTGGCGATGAGGTTCAAGTGAAAGTTCTTTCAATTGACGAAGCAAAAGGGAAAATCGGTCTTTCCATCCGTGCTACAGAAGAAGCTCCTGAACGTACAGAAGCTCCTGCTAATAAAGCCCCTAAAAAACGTCAAGCAGCTGTTAAAACTTCAACTAACACTGATTCTTCTGAAGGCTTCAACACATTGAAAGATAAACTTCAAGAGTGGATTGAACAATCTAAACGTGAAGATTTAATCAAGAAATAATGACTTAGTAAGCTGGTGGTCCTTTTGGATCAACCGGCTTTTATTTTTTTATGGAGCAGATTTAGATTTTGGAGAGGTTGTTCAAAAAGTCCGGTAAAAATAGTTGTCGAATTGCTTCAAAGCTCTGTCTCTCCGGTTCTCTCGAGATGCGCACCTCCAACTTCTCGGCTCTTTTTATCCTCCTTTTTGAACATGAATTTGTAGTGATTACAAATGCGAATTATTGTAGCCTCCTTAACTTTATAAAGTTCTAATCGTATGTTTTGTAATTGTCGGAGTTCTTGTAGATAATAAGAGTATAAAAAGGAGGGGATTGAGTGGAGAATTTTGTATATAAGAATCCAACTAAGCTTATCTTCGGAAAAGATCAACTTAGTCAGTTACAACAGGAAATTCCGTCATTTGGTAAAAGGGTACTCGTTGTTTATGGTGGGGGCAGCATTAAAAAGAATGGATTATATGAACAGGTGATGGCGATTCTAAATGAAATCGACGTCAAAACGTTTGAGCTGGCTGGTGTGGAACCGAATCCACGTATTGCGACAGTTCGTAAAGGCGTAGAGATTTGTAGGGAACATAAGATTGACTTTATCCTTGCTGTTGGCGGTGGCAGTGTGATTGATTGTACGAAGGCAATCGCAGCTGGTGCGAAGTATGATGGGGATGCATGGGATTTGGTGACGAAAAAATCACCAGTAAAAGCAGCGCTTCCTTTTGGAACCGTTCTAACACTTGCTGCGACTGGTTCTGAAATGAATGCTGGATCGGTTATCACCAATTGGGAAACGAAAGAGAAATATGGCTGGGGAAGCCCTATGACGTACCCGCAATTCTCAATTCTTGATCCAGAGAATACTTTCACAGTACCGAAAGATCAGACTGTCTATGGAATCGTTGACATGATGTCTCATGTGTTTGAACAATATTTTCATCCAGCCGCTCATGCACCGTTGCAGGATCGCTTTTGTGAATCACTGCTAATCACCGTAATGGAAACGGCGCCGAAGCTATTGGAGGATTTAGAGAATTACGAGCATCGGGCAACGATTTTATACAGTGGCACAATTGCCTTAAATGGTTCTTTAGGAGTTGGATACAGAGGGGACTGGGCATCTCATAATATTGAGCACAGTGTCTCAGCTGTTTACGACATTCCGCATGCAGGCGGACTAGCAATTCTGTTTCCAAACTGGATGAAGCATGTTCTGCATGTTGATGTTAGCCGTTTTAAACAACTTGCTGTCCGAGTGTTCAACGTGGATCCAGAAGGCAAGACAGACGAAGAAACCGCTCTTTTGGGCATTGATAAGCTTCGTGAATTCTGGTCAAGCCTTGGTGCACCAACGAGACTTGCAGATTATGACATAGATGATTCTGAAATTGAAACTATGGCAGACAAAGCGATGGTATATGGAGAGTTTGGTAAGTTCAAATCATTAAATCGTGATGATGTATTAGCGATTTTGAAGGCATCTCTGTAAGTGCTTCTTACTTGAACAAACATGCTGAAGACCCGTTCAAGCAATGTTGATTTTTTTAGGATTTGTTCATTTGTAAAAACATTCAGATAATTTTTTTGGTTGGTTACGCTTTCATTGAGCTGAAGTCTTGATTATCAGGGAAGCTTTCGTTAAAGTGAAAGAGTAATCTAAATAGATGGAGGAACGATGATGACACATGTACGTTTTGATTATTCCAAAGCATTGTCTTTTTTTGGAGAACATGAAATTACATATTTACAAGATGCAGTAAAAGCGGCACACAATTCTTTGCACGAAAAAACAGGAGCGGGAAATGACTTTTTAGGTTGGATTGACCTTCCTGTTGATTATGACAAAGAGGAATTTGCTCGTATTCAAAAAGCAGCAAGTAAAATTAAATCTGATTCTGATGTGTTGCTTGTTATCGGAATCGGCGGTTCTTATTTGGGCGCTCGTGCAGCAATTGAAATGTTGCAACATAGCTTCTATAACGCGCTATCTAAAGAACAACGTAAAACGCCGCAAATTATCTTTGTAGGCAATAATATCTCTTCTACTTACATGAAGGATGTTATGGAATTGCTTGAGGATAAGGATTTCTCAATCAATGTGATTTCAAAATCTGGTACGACGACAGAGCCTGCTCTTGCATTCCGTATTTTCCGTAAGCTATTGCTTGAAAAATATGGTGTCGAAGAAGGAACTTCACGGATTTTTGCCACAACTGATAAAGCGAAAGGTGCACTTAAAACCCTTTCAAATGAAAAAGGATATGAAACATTTGTCATTCCTGATGATGTTGGTGGACGTTATTCTGTATTGACGGCTGTTGGCTTATTACCGATCGCGGTTAGCGGTGCCGACATTGAAGAAATGATGAAAGGTGCAGCTGCTGCACGCACGGATTTCAGCTCTCCTGAATTAACGGATAATGCTGCATATCAATACGCGGCAGTTCGTAATGTTCTGTATAACAAAGGCAAAACGATTGAAATGCTAATCAATTATGAGCCAGGTCTTCAATATTTCTCTGAGTGGTGGAAACAATTGTTTGGTGAAAGTGAAGGGAAAGACCAAAAAGGAATTTTCCCAGCTTCTGCAAACTTCTCAACAGATCTACATTCAATGGGGCAATACGTACAAGAAGGACGTCGTGACTTATTTGAAACGGTCATCAAAGTTGAAGAGGCACGCCATGAATTGACGATTGAAGCAGAAGATAATGATCTTGACGGTTTAAACTATCTTGCAGGTGAAACTGTTGATTTCGTAAATAATAAAGCATTTGAAGGCACGTTGCTTGCTCATACAGACGGAAATGTTCCGAACTTAGTTGTGAACATCCCTAAAATGGATGCATACACATTCGGATACTTGGCCTATTTCTTTGAAAAAGCATGTGCGGTAAGCGGCTACCTATTAGGTGTCAATCCATTTGACCAACCAGGCGTAGAAGCATACAAAGTCAATATGTTCGCGCTACTTGGCAAACCAGGCTTCGAAGAAAAGAAAGCTGAACTTGAAAAAAGACTTTAACAATAAGAAATGCAAAAAAGGCACAGTCGACCGACTGTGCCTTTTTGCGAAATATTTAGGGGTCAGACCCCATTTCCCAGAATATTTCCCGGATTCGTATTGATCGTCCATTCAGCGCATGACTAGCAGGATGTCTTCAGAAGAGACTTTGGTTTCCAGAGGGGGAGGGAGTAGCTTCTTTTCTTTTCGGATGATTCCAATCACGACTGTATGTTGTTCAAGCAGTAGGATCGTTAATTCTTTGTATGTTAGCTGTTCCCATTCATTTTTCAAAGCAAGTGAGCCTAGTGATACATTCGAATCATCTAACAACTCAGCAACATCCATTTCCCCCATTATTTTTTTGAGCATATAATCGCTGGCAAAGCGATTCGTCTCGATTAACCCATCGGCCCCAGCTCGCCAAGCATTTTCACGTTGATCGACTGTTAAGATTTCCACTAAACAAAATAGATCTTTTTTCAACCCTTTGATGGCCAATAATGTCAAAATAGAAAACATGTCTGTTTGAAATTCATTTTGCCTTAAATCTGCAGTAATTAAAACACGATCAGCATGACTGATATTCGCTCGAAGCAAAACGGTATCAGTTGTGGCCTTACCGTGTATGAAATGGATATTTGTCAATGGCAGAGGATGTTCTGTTAATGACTCATCGATTAAGACGATTTGTAAGCGTTGATTTCTTTCATGAAGTTCTTCAATAATTCCACGAGAGCGTTCGTTCCACCCGACAATGATCACATGACCTGCACCATTAAATTTCTTCTTCCCTTGGCGATAGGTTTGCTCTGAGGTGGCAGCAATGGCGGAAACAGAAGCGAAATAAGAAGAGACAAGTCCTGCACCAGATAAAATGAGCAAGATCCCAATGGCCCGTCCAAAGTCGCTATTCGGCGCATAATCCCCATAGCCAACAGTAGCCATTGTCACGATTGCCCACCAAATTCCTTCATAAAGAGTAGGGAATGTTTTAGGTTCAGAGAAATGAATCAGCATTCCGAATGAAAAGAGAAAAATAGCAATTACACCAAGTAACCTGAAAAGACTTGGCCACCTTGAAAACCTTCTATCAAATTTCCTCAATCGAATCATTGAAGACACCACCTGTCCTTACTGTATCTCTTATCAGTATGGACAATAGGATATGGCTTTCATAACATAGTCGTTAAGTTTTAGGCGTGTGCAAAAATAAAAACCACAAAAAGCCCTCAGTTATTTCCAAACATCGAATAATTAGTTGGCATAAATCTCACTTGTCTATATTCGGTAGTCAAACATAAAAAAGGGATATCCCTTAAGAAAAGGGTCACCCACCAACTACTATAAATATTTTATATGAAATATAGGTAAGGTATGAAAACTGTGTGTGGTATAGGAGATCGGACCCGTTTAGGCTATCCTTACAAACCATTAGCCTCTTTTTCGTACATGAAAGTTATCGCTGATTAACAGCCAATTTTGCGGGAAAGCAAGCCCAAGCTTCCAATAACTCATTCCGCGGATCTTCAGTTCTTTTAGTAAGTCAAACTTAGCCTGAATCGAACGGGCGTCTTCAAACCAGACTTCATGGTTTTTGTTTTCGCTATCTTTGTATGTGAAAAAAGGTGCCTGCTCTTCATAATTATATTGAATTTCGACTGAGTGCTCTAAAGCTAACTGTATGGCTTGTTGCGGACTGACGGCTTTTGCGATTGTTCCCTGAACGAAAGGAAGTGTCCAGTCGTAGCCATATAAGTTTTGGCCCATGAGAATTTTTGATGCAGGCATCTCTGTAATGGCATACTCAAGAACGTCTCGCACTGGACCAATGGGTGAAACGGCACGCGCAGGTCCACCACTATAGCCCCACTCATAGGTCATAATCACAACAAAATCAACAATTTCTCCATGAGCTTTATAATCATGCCCTTCGTACCAAAGTCCTTTTTGATCCGCGCTCGTCTTAGGTGCAAGCGCCGTCGAAAGTAACCACCCTTCTTGTTGAAAGCGTGTTTTTGCTTTTCTTAAAAAACGATTATAAGCTTCTCGGTCTGCTGGTCTAATGAACTCAAAATCAAAATGAATATCTTTAAAGCCATATTTTTGTGCTGTATTTACAATATTATTTAGAAAGGTATTTTGAATGGTCATATCATTTAAAAGTATCCTCGCTAGTTCATCGTTGAATTGGTCATTCTCTTGATTCGTAATCACCATCATTAAGACATTTCGATTGTTTCGGGCAATGGTTGGGAAGCCATCAAGAAGTGGCTCTTTCAATGAACCATTGCGAAGGGCCTGAAAGCTAAAGGGAGCTAAGTAGGTTAAGTAGGGTGCTGTTTCTCTGGCGCTACTTATCAAATTAGGGCTAACTGTCGTTCCGCGCGGTTCCACATAACCGTTAAATTCAGCTGTTCTTTTTGGTTTCGCAGGAATATATAACCGAAAACCGACAGAAAGTGTTTGATTGACTGATAGCTGGTTAATTCGTACAAGCTCCTGAACTGGAATACCTACCTTTTGTGATATAGATGATAAACTATCTCCTGGTTGAACGAAGTAATAACTGCCTACGATGGGTATAACAAGGGCCTGCCCAACGACAAGGCGATCTGGATTTTCCAATTGATTGGCCTCACTTAAACGGTTAGCAGGCACACTATATGCTTCGGCGATGCTCGTCAGTGTTTGATTTCGCTGGACTACATGAATTTGCAAGTGCATAACCTCCTGAAAAAGATGAGCGGATGATGAAATATATCCGTTGTAAAAAGTTTATGATAGATAAACCATTTCATGATGCAAATCGTTTCCGCAAATTCCCATTCATATAAAAATAAAATTTACAAATAATTAATAACAGGAGGTGATAAACATGGCAAATAACAATAACAGCAATAACTTAGTCGTACCTGGAGCAGAGCAAGCACTAGAACAAATGAAGTATGAAATTGCTAGTGAATTTGGCGTGAATTTAGGAGCCGAAACTACAGCACGTGCAAACGGATCTGTAGGTGGAGAAATTACAAAACGTTTAGTGCAAATGGCTGAACAGCACTTAGGCGGTTACAGCAAATAATTAAATATAAATGGATGAAAGAAGGGAACTTTAGTTCCCTTCTTTTTGTTTTTATTCCTATTAAACAGGTAGGGATGAAGGGAGTCTCCTAAGTAATTGAAACTTCACTTTATGATAATTAGATTAAAAACAACAAATTAATTAGACATTCTCTTTAGTGGGAGGTACAATCTATTTTGTGAATAGAAGCCGTAATAAATGAGGTGGAAGAAATTAATATGTGGGAAATTTTTGTGGCGATTGTTCTTGGACTTGTTGAAGGGTTAACGGAGTTTGCTCCAGTTTCTTCTACAGGGCATATGATTATCGTCGATGATCTGTTGTTTAAATCAAACGAGTTATTTGGAAATGAAATAGCGAACGTGTTTAAGGTTGTCATTCAATTAGGTAGTATTTTAGCAGTAGCTGTTATTTTTTGGGATCGGATTTTGGATTTATTAGGTCTTCGTAAAATGAAAAATGTGGATAGACCGAGTGGGGAAAGACTAAGTCTCCTGAAAATTATTGTCGGTTTAATCCCGGCGGGAATATTAGGCGTTTTATTTGAAGATTACATAGACGAGCACTTATTCTCAGTTAAAACAGTGGCAATTGGTTTACTAATCGGTGCGTTCTTAATGATTGCGGCCGATAAAATCAAGCCGAGAATTCAAACAGCAACGGTAGATGAAATTACTTATAAGCAAGCATTAGGAGTAGGGTTAATTCAATGCTTGTCACTTTGGCCTGGTTTTTCACGTTCAGGATCAACCATATCTGGAGGCGTTCTGCTTGGGCTAAGCTATCGAGCAGCGGCTGATTTTACTTTCATTATGGCCATTCCTATTATGGCCGGTGCCAGTTTATTGAAAGTTGTCAAGTACTGGAGCTTCTTTTCACTAGATGTGTTGCCATTTTTCATTGCAGGTTTCATCAGCGCCTTTATCTTTGCTTTAATCTGTATCCGTTTCTTCTTAAAATTAATTGAAAAAATTAAGCTAACACCGTTTGCGATTTACCGAATTGTTTTAGCTGCGATCATTTTATTTATTTATTTGTAATACATTTGTGTAATTTTTTATTATCTTCGATTCCTCGTGGGAAATTTAGAATTAGTACATGAAAAAACGAACCTTCACCTCTTTTAAAAAGAGGCGGGGGTTTTTGATTATTAAAGATAGTTGTAAAAATAAACTTTGTCAGTAACGAATTCATGTATTATAAATGAATATTTCCTGTGTTGAATTATCGCATTATTAAGTCTTTTTGTTGGCGTGATATCGTACGAACACGTATAATATAGTGGAGTGATATCACGCTTACTTGAGTCATTTTATTCGGTTTTTAATGAATCTGCATGTAATCGCTTTCTTTTGTAAGTTTTGATTGCGTCTTTATGTGTATTTTGTAAATTTTTTATTCTGAATATTTACATTAAAATAAATAATATTACATTACAATTATTATAAAAAAGGATTGATTTTTTTATAATAAGTATTATTATTATAAGTATACAAAATAAATTTAGAGGTGATTCAAAATGACAAACCAGAAAAACCTTACAACTAGCTGGGGAGCTCCAGTTGGAGATAACCAGAACTCGGCTACTGCTGGTCAGCGGGGTCCAGTATTAATTCAAGATGTACATTTACTTGAGAAACTTGCTCATTTTAACCGTGAGCGTGTACCTGAACGTGTAGTTCACGCAAAAGGCGGCGGCGCGCATGGTACATTCACAGTAACAAATGACCTTTCTAAATACACAAAAGCAAAACTATTTAACGGCGTTGGGAAAGAAACTGACATGTTTATCCGTTTCTCATCAGTAGCAGGTGAGCTTGGTTCTGCTGATACAGCACGTGATCCACGCGGATTCTCTGTTAAATTTTATACAGAAGAAGGAAACTATGACATCGTTGGGAACAATACGCCTGTATTTTTTATCCGCGATGCCATTAAATTCCCTGACTTTATTCATACACAAAAAAGAGATCCAAGAACACATTTAAAAAATGCTACTGCTGTTTGGGATTTCTGGTCTCATTCGCCAGAATCTCTTCATCAAGTGACAACTTTGATGTCTGATCGTGGGATTCCAGCAACTTGGAGACATATGCATGGTTACGGAAGCCATACCTTCAAATGGGTAAATGATGAAGGACAAGCTGTTTGGGTGAAATATCACTTTAGAACAGAACAAGGTGTCAAAAACCTTGATGTCGATCTTGCTGCAAAAATTGCTGGTGAAAACCCAGACTATTATACAGAAGATCTTTTCAATGCAATTGAAAAAGGCGATTTCCCTGCATGGAGACTATATGTGCAAATCATGCCTTTAGAAGATGCGGATACATACCGCTTCGACCCATTTGATATAACGAAAGTATGGTCACAAAAAGATTACCCACTAATCGAACTTGGCCGTATGGAATTGAATCGTAATCCTGAGAACTATTTTGCTGAAGTAGAGCAAGCTACATTCTCTCCGGGAACATTTGTACCAGGTGTTGAAGCTTCTCCAGACAAAATGTTACAAGGACGTATATTCTCTTATGGTGATGCACATCGTTACCGCGTTGGTGCAAATCATAACCAACTTCCAATTAACCGTCCAAAAGTAGAAGTGAGTAATCATCAACGTGATGGTTTCATGGCTGCAGACGGAAACGGTGGACGTTCTGTCTACTACGAGCCGAACAGCTTTGGTGGACCAAATGAAGTACCGGAGGCAAAATTAACTCCATTTGAAGTATCAGGACAAGCGGCACAAGTAGCTTATAACAGTGATGATCATTATACGCAAGCTGGTGACCTATACCGTTTACTTAGCCAAGAAGAACGCACACGTCTAGTTGCTAACATCGTTGGAGCAATGGAACCAGTGGAATTAGAAGAAATTAAATTGCGTCAAATCGGCCATTTCTACAAAGCTGATCCAGAATACGGTACTCGTATTGCTGAAGGTCTTGGCTTAGCTGTACCACAAGAAGTGTAAGAATCACTCGCTTTATTCTCTTATATGGACGAGGGTATCCCCAAAAAGGGTCTTGACCTCATGCTCTATACACCGTTTATTGTGTCATGTACACATCATACAAACGATATATAGTAGACGTGGGGCCTGATCTTTTCGTTATGGGGATAGCCTCGTTTTTTTCTTTTTAGAGGTTGTTCAAAAGTCCTATTCAGATGATTCTCGAATTACACCCAAGCGCTGTCTTTGGACTTCGCATAATCATTCATAGCAGGCGTAGAGACTATTGCTCCTCAAACTTCTTGGCTCATTTGTAGAAAGGGGGCGGGGGCTTCGCAAAATCAGCTACGCACCGCGACCTTCATAAGGTGATACAATTTGAGAACTTGAACCTTTTTCATCGCTTTAGTTTTAGAGCAGACACTTATGGATGTTTTTATCTTCTTTTTTTAACCAGCACGTCTAGCAATATGCCTTCCACTATTTGCTGAATCGTTTTTTTTGCATCTCTTATAGAAAATTTCGTAAGCTATTGAAAATGGCTTTACATCTTCATCTGTGTGAATGGTTACTCAACTAAACGCTATTAACATACTGGTAAGTTTCACTGATATTTCATGAATTGGGGAATTACTTCAAAAAGAAAGGCGACAAGGTGTAGCTAGATTCCGCTGATACCTTCTAACCAATAGTTTCTAGTTTTTTTCGCGAAAATTTAGGGTAAAGTGTCATACATCCTGTTAAACTGAGATACATATAGATTAAAAGCTTTATTAAAGTGAGGATTTCATTCAATGATAAAAAAGATAGTGCTTCTAAGTAGTTTACTTATTATATTGGCTATATTAGTATACGTTTCATTTGGTGACAAAATAAATCGGGTAGAGCATGTAACAATTGTGGACAAGTATTATCCAGAATCATCTGATGGGAAAGCTGTTGGTTATAAAACGGATAAAGTAATCGAAGTATCTAAAAACGGAAAAGGCTATAATTGCGCGATGGAATTCGATAACGGAAAAATATTGGAGTTAGACTGCAGTGTAAACGTAGATTATAAAATTGACGAAAAAGTGTTTGTTACAAGTGATGGGAATCAGATTACAGAAATTCGTAGAAAGAAATAAAAGGGGAGATTATTGGAATGAAATCGTATTATTCAAAATACTAAATAGTACGATAGACTTTTCTGAAAAACAAATTTATTAGGAGTTTAGTAGCTTATTTCTAGTAAGTTTTTCATAATAATAGTATGATTCCCTTATGTAAGTTCATTATCTTATGTAAGGGGAGTTGTTAGTGAGTCGTTTGAATTACGTATTTCGAACTAGCCTTTTAGTTATCCCGGCCTCATTTTTGATAGGATTAGTAGTAACTCAATTGAATAGTTTAACTGGAGTTAACTTTTGGATGACTCTTATCGGTCTGACGATCGTTGGCGGAGTATTAGCAGTTGTGTCTTCCATAATCAATTATCAACGGTTTGTTGTACCGATTGACTCAATTAATCAATTTTTAGAGCAATTGGCCGATGGTGATGTGCAAAATCGGCTTAATCCGAAAGAAGTCGGTCTTTTTCATTCGGTGGCAGATAGCATCAACAAAGCTACGGATTCTTGGGGGAATGTGCTGGCTAAACTCCAAGAGGCATCAAAAAATATGGCTGCTTATACAGAGGATTTGGCTCAAGGAGCAGAGCAAACGAATCAAGCAACTGAACAAATTACAGATATAATTGAAAATATTGCCAAAGGGGCAGGGAGTCAAGTAGAAGGAATGCATCAAGCTTCTGCAACGATTTATCAAATGTCTGCTAGTTTATCTCAAGTGTCTACCAATGCCGTCACAGTGACAGAAAGCATGGATGAGACTTTGAAAAAAGCAGATACTGGTTCCGTAACGATTGAAGTAGCCAGCAAACAAATGGAGTCCATTCATTCAAATGTAACTGAATTAGCTCGAGTGGTACAAGGATTAGGCGAGCGTTCGAATGAAATTGGCAAGATTTCAGAAGTCATTACAGGAATTGCTGCACAGACGAATTTACTTGCTTTGAATGCGGCTATTGAAGCAGCTAGAGCAGGGGAACATGGAAAAGGCTTTGCGGTTGTTGCGGATGAAGTGAGAAACCTAGCTGAACAATCTGGACAGGCGACAAAACAAATTAGTGAAATCATTTCTCATATTCAAAAAGAAACGAATGAAGTCGTTGGAACGATGAAAGCTGTGAACCATGAAGTTGGCGAAGGAATTGAAGCGATGAGTGGTGCTGGGGATTCGTTCTTGCAGATTCAAGAATCCGTTAATTTTGTCTCAGAACAAGTGGAGCAGGTTTCAGCTGCCATCCAGCAAATGACTGCAGGAACGGGGATGGCTGTATCATCAATGGACACGATCTCGAATGTTGCAGCGGAATCCGCAAAATCAACTCAAAGTGTGTTAGCGGCGACGGCTGAACAAGCAGAATCAATCAAGGAAATTAGCTCCTTTGCTGGTTACCTAAAGAAACAAGCAGGAGAATTACAGGAAATGATCTATACATTTAAGCTATGAGAAAGAGTGCCTATGTAAAATAGGTGCTCTTTTTTGTATGAGGACATGGGGACGGGTCTTCGCGACTTACTCATATTGCCATTCTCCTTAGTGGGTATATTTATATGATCGAGAAAGCATCCGAAATTCCGGCTCCGCACCGCCACCATTTTGATTAGGTGAGTGTAGCGTGCTTAATGATACATCCTTCATAGTAACTGGTGGCGTTTTAACGCTATTCGGATTTTGTATAGGAAATATATGATTATTTTAGTTCAATCTTCAATATCGATGAAACCTTTTGAGAGGTCCGTTGTCAAAGTTAATGTGTGGCCCACAGAATAGAACAAATAAAGGAGTTATTAATATGGAGTGGATTAGCCGATTTGTTTTGCACGTTGATTCGTACTTTCTTTTAAGTACATATAGTAAATGGATTATTCAGTGGACATTAGCAGGATTGATCGTATATTCTTTATTATCTTTGTATGATAAGAAATGGGACCAGCCTAAAAACTGGTTATATGTAGGGGTTATTATTCGATTCGTCCTCATGATTGGTTTGTCGATTGAGATGTTTCACCAAGTACATGTTACGCAATTGGCTCATATATATTGGGATAAGGAGCCGTCCGTCCGCCAGTTTCTGCATTTCATGTTTTTCGGTTATATCGTCGTTGTTGGATTTTATTATATGATGACGATTCACCAATCGAAAAATAAAGGTCTGTTTTATACATTTGATATTTTGCTATTAACCATGCCGATTTTACAGCTTTTGACCGGTTTGATTTTCTCTATACGGGAGTATGGGATTACGCTTTCAGATGTAGTGTTTTCATTAGTCATCGTACTTATTACTGGCTTACTCATTTATCTTTTTTATGTGAATTATTGGGGAGTAAAGTGGTACGCAATCATTACTTTTTATGTTGCAGGATTTAGCTCTTTAGTAGTTTTATATATCAGTGAATTTGGCAACTATCGATTGAAAATACCAGAACTAACGAATTTATTTGTATTTTTAGTACTATTGATGACCTATCATTTCATAATAAAAGGTAACCAAAGTTGGCTGAATCCTTATAAAAAGGGATTCAAAATCGGAATGGTCATTGTATTCCTCTTTTTAATCAATCCCATTTACAATTTAGGTCATGTTGCCTTGGCAAAAGCCGATGCAGAGGTTCAACTGCAATACTTTGAATCAGCTGAATTAATTACTTTAAAGGAAGCGGAAGGTCTTGCAAGAAAATTGACTGGTGATCAAGACTTTTTCTTAAGGCAAAGCAATGAAGACTTTCATAATCGATATCCACTCGTTTCTAAAAACTATGATGTGGATATTCATGGAATGTCAGGTACGTTCTTTAATCTAGGGCGAAAGACTCCTGCACAAGGGCAAGAACTTTCCGACAGCCAGTATGTTACTCGTTCCAAGCAGGTTTTGAATACATTGGGAAGGAAATGGAAGGAAGACTCGATTTATATCGAAGTCTCAAAGGGTGATGAAGGGGCGACGATTGTGACGATGCGACCGCAATTAGCAGATGGTACACGAAGTACAGATGATTGGGCTGTAACGACATTTTACTGGGAAAAGGAATCGCTAATGGGGTTACATGAAGAGGCAGCTCTATATTCGCTTGAATCGTTAAAAGGAGTTAGCGTGACAGAAGCTAAGATTGAAAGAAGTATAAAGGGATGGTACGGTTTGCTCGGGCAAGTAACACCAGAGTATGCGCTTTTAGAGGCCCAATATGATTATGGAACTGGACCAATCGAACTAAAATATTTCACGAAAACGGGGGATGCGTTTACAGTTAGCGGAAAAACAGCTGAAGTCCTGCATTTTTCCGGGAATCTATCAAATAGGGTTCCTTTTGAAACACTAGAGAATACCATCATCAGCGCAAAAGAAGCGGATCTCTCTCAGTGGAAACGTACACGAGCACAGGATTCATGGTACTGGAGTGAAGAGAGTTTGGAGGATTCGCAAGTTTCATATCGGTATACTTTCGAATATAAAGAGGGAGTACCAGCTTTTAGCTATTCGAAAAATATGAACTATCGGATTCCTTCTGACAGTGGGATAAAAGCAATTGATCGGGAAGAGGCATTCAAAGCCGTTGCGAAAAAAGTAGGCAAAACATCTGTTTATGCGAAACGGGCAAAACTTACCCAAGTTATCAATGACGAAGGGGAGATAAGAAAAGCATGGCTTGTTGTCATTCAGCCATTTGGCACGGCGGAGCATAAATTATACTTAGTCGATGTCGAAACCAATAAGGTGGACGCTTTATATGAAAAGTAACCAAGATTGTGCTGTGTTTCAAGATTTATATGAGCTATATGTCGATTGCGAGCTGGAGCCTGAAACGATGGAGTGGATGAGAGAACACGAAATGGGATGCCAGCATTGTCTAAATGAAAATCAGACAAAAATAGAGAATGTTACTTTTCTTGAGGATTTTGAAAAAATAAAAACCATCCGTATTTTGACGGTGCTGCTTTATGGGTCTTTTGCTGTGCTATCATTATGGATGTCTGTCTGGTATTTTTGGTAAAATGAGTAACTGGCATAGTTTAGAAGACTTGTATAAGCTGCATTATACGGAAATTTTTCGTTACTTGCTTCGGCGAGTTCGCCATAAGGAAATTGCTCAAGATCTTACGCAAGATACATTTTTAAAGGCATTTAATGGTTTATCGACATTTAAAGGGAATTCGTCAGTGAAAACATGGCTTTATACGATTGCCCATAATACGTTTATTAACTGGTATCGAAAAGAAACAAAATATAAACAAGATCTATATGAGCATATCGACCTGATTGATGAGAACTTTTATAAAAATCCAGCCGTGTTTTTAGAAAAAAAAATCACACAACAAAATATACTCCACGCGATTCATGCTTTAAAAGTGGACTATCAACATGTCATCATTCTTCGAGAATTCCAGCAACTATCATATGGGGAAATAGCAGAAGTATTGGACTGGAAGCTTTCTAAAGTGAAGACGAATTTACACCGGGCAAAGCTGGAACTTCGTAAAAGTTTAAGTAAAGTCGAAGGTGATAGAAATGAAATGTAACATAATCAGAGATGTATTGCCGCTACATATAGAAGGGGATTGCTCGAAAGAAACAAGAAAAATAGTGGAAGCACATATCGCTCATTGCCGGGAATGTCACGAATTGTTTGAACTTATGCAAAATCCATTGGAAATTGAAGCGACATCGATGGATGGAACGGAAGATATACAAGAAGCTGGTAATGACGTTTGGAGAAGATATTATGGAAGGCTCATATTAAAAGGCACAGGCCTATTTATAACTGTTTATATCTTGATCATTGTGATTGCTTTGTTGATGAAGTAGTAGTTTATGATTGGTGGAAATGTAGTATTATACCAGTGGATACTTTACTAAGGGGGATTATTCATTTGAAAGAAAAGCAATTAGTAGAAATAGAGGAATTACAAAAGGTGTGTGAGCAAGGAACGTTTTCTTTAAAACTAAATTGGGATACATTGCGAAGCCGGGTGGGAAAAGTGGGTGAAGATTTCTTCCATTATGAAGGTGACAGGTTGATCGGGTATCTTGGGATCTATGATTTTGGAGGAAAAATTGAATTATGCGGGATGGTTCATCCAGACTACCGAAGACAAGGGATTTTTACAAAACTAGTAGAGAAGGCATTTGTGACAGCGAAGAAACGGGATCCAAGGGCAATCTTGTTAAATGCTCCAGCCGATTCCCAATCAGCAAAGGGTTTCTTAGCTGCTCTTCCATGCCGATTTGACGTAGCTGAATATCAAATGAAATGGCAGGAAACAGAGCTTACAGATTATGAAGGCGTTACACTCCGTCTATCTACAGAAGCAGATAAGGCTATGGAAATTCAATTAGACGTCGATTGCTTTGGGTTTTTACAGCATGAAGCAGCTTCCTATTACGAGCGGATAAAGAAAGAACGCTTGAACACGTTTGTGATTGTGTATGAAGATCAAGTTGTTGGGAAAATTCGCGTTGAGGAAAGTGATGGGGAAGCTTGGATTTATGGGTTTGCCATTGCTCCTGCCTTTCAAGGAAAAGGTATTGGCAGAAAGGTACTTAAGCAAGTGATTCTAAAACAGCAGAAGAAGGGAAATCCTATCTATCTTGAAGTAGAGGCAACGAATCCAGCAGCGTTAAAACTTTATGAATCTTGTGGTTTCAGAAGCTATCACCAGCAGGATTATTATGTGTATGTACAGGGGTCAGACTCCATTTCCCGGCCTTTATTGTGACTCTGAAAACTAGTGGTATCAAGGTTTCCGGGATGGGGGGAAGGGTCAGATCCTATTTCCCAAGATGAAAAAAGAGTAAACCTTTCATAATCGCAGGTTTACTCTTTTTTTTCTAACAAACTTTGTGCAAATCCTAACAACACCGAACCGACAAGCGCTCCCCAAAAGGATGTTACCTCAAATCCGCTTACAAGCAGGGAGGCGAGGGTAAACGTTACCGCATTAATCACAAAAGAAAACAGCCCAAATGTCAAAATGGTAATGGGGAATGTTAGGAGGTGCAAAATAGGTTTGACAAGAAAATTAACAATCCAGAGCATAAAGACCGCTAATAAAGCACTGCCGTAGGAGTCAATGGATATGGAGTCAAATAGCCAGTCAATTACGAGTAAAACTAGGCCACTTATTAAAAAGCGTATAAAGAAATTCATGTGATAAGCTCCTTAACGTTGGAATTCTTTCTTTCAATCATTATTACTATTCTATTAGCGAAATCCCTTTTTAGAAGAATACACGTCATTATTCTAATTGTCTAACTCTGCGCATTATTCCTTATAGACTTCTCCGTGAAGAAAATGTCAAAGAGTGAGTTCGACGCCTTTACTCACCTCTTCCTGCGTTGAAACTAACTAGAGGGCAAGACGAATGTCCACTCGCAAACATCATGATCCCCCTGTCGTTAACATGGTTTTCATTTTCCCAAATGAGTCTCAATAAGACTGCTTAATTTCTTAATAGAGTGTAAAAGCTTGGGATGAGAGTATGAATGTAAAGTAGTAAGTACGCTTTCAATGATAAATTCACGTGGAGCCTGTTCCTGCATGAGTTCTTGTTCAAGGAAGCTTAGCAACTCGAAAAGTTTCGAGTTGTCATTTTCAGATTGGATATACTTCTGAGCGGTGCTTTTTAAGGTATGGATTGTCAAAAGCAGCTCTTCTTGAAGAGACAGCGGCCCCTCTTTATGATCTGGTAGCCATTGCTTTAATAATTCTGGATAGAATATTTGTTCACCTTGTGTAGAAACATTTTGGACAATATTAGAAATTCTGTTAAAGCTATAGCGAATCAAATTTGAAACCTGGTACCCATCATGCCCTCGATTAATAACAAAATTAACATGCATCATATGATGGAGCATCCCTTCAAACAAGATTGCGCAATCTAACAAATAAGGTTTCTTTTCTTCACCAAAAATATCGATGAAGCGATGATACAACCAACACATACCTAACAGTTTCATCTGTTGAATGGATTGTCTTAATTCAAGTTCATTTGATACGAGTACTTCTTCAATTAATGTGAATATGTTGTTTTTTTTGTTGGAAATTAACTGAACTTCAATTTGTTTTATGAAGATATCCGTGTCTTTAGTGCTTTGTCCAATCATTAGCTCATTACGTTCTTTTTCCAACTTTTCATGCATGCTATTGAAGATTGCAATCATTAATTCACTTTTAGAGGAAAAATAATTATAAAATGTTCCTTTCGAAATGGCGCTATTTTCAAGGATGTCTTGTATAGATGTAGCTTGATACCCTTTTTCGATAAAAAGCCGATGGGCTACATTGATCGTATGCTGTTTCCGACTGTTCATATTGGTCCCCTCCGTCCCACGTTGGACAATTGGTCTTTTAACGTATATTACCCTAACCTTTGTTGGACTAATAGTCTGTACTGTTTATGATAATGGTGTTGGTCGGTAATATGCAATAAAATAAACTGTGAATTCTGTGAGGAAAGCTGTTGTTGTCTACCTTATACCATCAGAGTATAATGGGGAAGGCTTGTTATGAACGTGGATTAACAGCGATTCTCTAACAGTAGTGAGGTAGGGTATGAAAAAAAGAGTTGTAGACATTTTTATCATTTTATTAGGTGCTTTTCTTTTTGCTTTAGCAGTAAACTTATTCGTGATTCCGAATGAAATGGGTGAAGGCGGAGTTGTTGGGATTACAATCATTTTATACTATCTTTTTCAATGGTCCCCTGGTCTTGTGAGTCTACTATTTAACAGTTGCTTACTGATTGTCGGATATAAGTTCTTAAGTAAAATGACAATTGTCTATACGATTATTGCGGTGATCCTCCATTCGCTTTTCCTCCATTTAACGAAGGACTGGAGTATTGATTCGGATGAAATGATGGTAAATGCAATCTTCGGAGGAGTTTTTGCTGGGGTTGGGATTGGTTTGATTATTCGGGTTGGCGGAACAACCGCTGGGACTACGATATTGGCAAGAATTACGAACAAATATCTAGGTTGGAGTATCAGTTATGGTCTTTTGTTTTTTGATTTAATTGTTGCATTTTCTTCCTATTTTATCATTGGAGCAGAGAAATTGATGATGACCATCATCATGTTGTACGTAGGAACCAAAGTGATGGAATTTGTCATAGAAGGGGTCAATCCAAAGAAGGCCGTTACGATTGTTTCGAGCGCACCAGATGAGATTGCCAAACAAGTTAATGAACGGATGGACAGAGGGGTTACGGTTTATTCTGGACATGGCTACTATACAAAAACACCCAAGGATATTCTTTATATCGTCATTAGCAAACAAGAAGTCGTTAAGCTTAAGAAGATTGTTAAGTCGACTGATACGAGTGCATTTATAGCCATTCACGATGTCCGTGATGTTTTTGGAGAAGGATTTATCGATATTTCAAAAACTTAATCTGTCAGAGGTGTTACCGAAAGTATATCAACTCCTCCATTGTTATCGCGCATAAAGTGAAACTTCAATCAGTGGGGGTTCTTCATCCTCACTGATTGTTAGTTGAACCAATCGGGCTTTTACGGGCAGTTTATCCCCCGCCTATGCTTCTTCGATTCCTCAAGCCTTGAGGTGGGGGGACTGCCCGTTGATGCGGGATAAAAAATGAGCTAACATTTTCGTATCTTGCGCGTCTTAAAGAAAAACAATTCAGTAAATAAAGCTGGCTTGTTTTTTCTTTTTATATAAGTGTAGTAAGATAGATAAGTAAATGACTTCTAGAGGTTTGGGGTGGGAAATTGTTGAAGACCAAGTATATGATAGGAATTGATATGGGAACGACGAGCACAAAAGCTGTTCTTTTTTCCAGAGCAGGAGAAGTGATTACTTCTTTTACAAAGGGGTATCCTCTACATAGTCCGACTCCCTCGGTGGCAGAACAAGATCCTGAGGAAATTTATCAAGCAGTTGTATTAGCCATTGGTGAAGTAATGAAGGCAGGCGGGATTAAGAAAGAAGAGTTAGGGTTTATATCGTTTAGTTCTGCGATGCACAGTGTTATAGCTGTTGATTCTAATGGACTGCCGCTAACGAACATTATTACCTGGGCGGATAATCGAAGTGTCAAATATGCAGAGCAGCTAAGAGCAACGGAACAAGGACATGCATTATATCGCCGTACAGGAACGCCTATTCATCCAATGTCTCCGATTACGAAGTTGATGTGGCTTCGTCATGAACATCAGGAAATATTTTCTAAAACGAGTAAATATTTAGGGATTAAAGAATATATTTTCTATAAATTTTTTAATGAGTATGTGATGGATTATTCGCTGGCGTCTGCAACAGGCATGTTTAATATCAACGATTTGACATGGGATGCAGAAGCATTAAGCATAGCTGGAATCGATGAGGAGAAACTTCCTAAGCTTGTACCGACAACGTATACTACGTCAGGTTTACATAAGGACCTTGCTGAACAGATGAATATTGCAGAAGATACTGTATTTGTCATTGGTGCAAGTGACGGAGTCTTGGCAAATTTAGGGCAAAATGCGATTGAACCAGGCGTACTTGCTGTATCAATTGGGACAAGCGGTGCGATCCGAACAGTTAGTGACCGACCGTTGACGGATCCAAAAGGTCGAACATTTTGTTACGCTTTAGTGGATAATCTTTGGGTGATTGGTGGTCCTGTTAATAATGGCGGGATTACGTTTAGATGGGCTCGAGATCAATTTGGCCGCGCTGAAATTGAAGCAGCTAAAGAGACTGGCCAAGATCCGTATGAAATCCTAACCGACATGGCTGCAAAAATTGCACCTGGAGCGGACGGCCTCATCTTCCATCCTTATATGGCAGGAGAGAGAGCACCGTTATGGAATGCTAATGCCAGAGGTTCGTTCTTCGGTCTTGCCCTTCATCATACAAGAGATCATATGGTAAGAGCGGTTCTAGAAGGTGTGATGTATAACCTATACAGCGTGCTGCTTGCGGTGCAAGAGTTAGCTGGACTACCGAAAAAAATTCATGCAAGTGGCGGATTTGTCCGCTCAAAGCTATGGCGTCAAATTATGGCTGATGTGTTTAACCAAAACGTTACGATACCCGAAAGCTTTGAAAGCCCAAGTTTAGGTGCTGCTGTACTTGGTTTGTATGCATTAGGTGAAATTGATAGCTTAAATGTGGTTTCAGAAATGATTGGGGAGACAAACGAGCTCGTACCAATTGCACAAAACGTTGAAGTGTATGAAGAGCTGATGTCGATTTATTTATCAGTCAGTCGTCAATTAGAAAGCGATTATGGCCGCATTGCGGATTTCCAGCGCCGTCATTTAGAATAAGTGTTGAGAAGTAAGGGTCTGACCTCGCCCTTTAAATCAGTATGTAGTGTTTCATTCACGTATCTCATCCTGTATTTAAATGTTGCGGGGTCTGACCCTTCGCCTGTGGAACAACACCTTTAAAGATATGCTGATTACTTAAATATCTAAAAAACCATTCGAATTTTTCGAATGGCTTTTTAGATATTTTGAAACGGAATACGACTACCTTTAGAATTATGAAAAATCTCTATTTAAAAATCAGTATTAGGAAAATGCAGGGATTTAACATGAGTAAGTTTTAAATACACGGTTTCTCCACTTGCAATGGCTATTTCCAACAGGTTATCTTTTACACCTTTTAACAATCCGATTTTCATTGGATCTCCTCCACCATCAATCACCACCAGTTTTCCCTCTACCTTTTTTAGTTGGTCTTCAAAGGAGCGCAATAAAGGGACGTTTGAAGGATTAACAGGCAGGCTTGTGTTACTGAGAGTATAAGGAGTAATATTTTTATTGTATGGGGTAATCCATTTCAAGTGTGATAGGGAAATGTACATCGTCTTAAAAACTGGTGAATAAAAAACAAAGTAATCACTTAAGACGCTGAGAATATAGCCGTGGAAAGTCAGATTGCCAATCACAGAAATTTCGGCAAACATTCCTTTGGCATTCGTTAATATTTTACGATAGGAAATGGATTCCGTTTCTTCAGCTAATGACGACTCTGTCGGCTTATCAACCTGGTCATCCGTACTACTATTAAGTTGGAGGCTACGGACATGAAGCCATGGGATATAAAAAAACTTATGACCATCATATAAGATTAGTATGTCTGAACCTACATCTATAAGCATACCTTTAAAATAGCTTTTCTTTGTCAATTCTATACAAACATTATCTCCAATTAATTCCGTCATACTGCCCAACAAAATCTCCTCCTATTTTTAATTGATTGAATTTGTTTTGCTAATAACAACAAACTTTACAAAAAGAGCCTATATCAACGATTGTAGTCTTAATATACATGTTGTCTGTACCTCTATGAAGAGAAGACGAGTTGTATCCAGTTATATAACAAAAATAAGGTTACAATCACTGTTGGTGGAATGACAATTAATGATACGCTTAGATAATCTTTCCATTTCACTTTGATCTTATTTTTCTTTAAGATATGCAACCAGATTAAGGAGGCAAGTGTCCCAATAGGCAGTAATAATGATCCTATATCGCTTCCGATAATACTTGCAAGATATATGGTCTTCAGCGTGATGGGATCCAGGTTCATTTCTGTTAACGTAATGGTTCCAATCAACAAGGCGGGATGATTATTAAAAAGGTTAGATAATATGGAAACTAATCCCCCCATGATGAAACTTGCATGGAATAATCCCTCCTTTACAATCGGTTCACATACATATAAAAGTAGGGCTGTTAATCCTGAGTTGTGAAGGCCATAAATGAGCACATACATGGAAAAAGCGAAAATCAGGATGTGCCAAGGCGTTTTCTTCAATATATCAATAGGATTTGTACGTAAGTGGTACCATCTCCATATAAGCAACACGAGTGATCCCGATATCGCAACAAACTCAATTGGAATCGCAAGGAAAGATGCAACAAAGAGTGAACAGCGCATGACAAAGACAAACAGCAAGATCTTTAACATGAATTTTGTGCGTTGACGTTTGGAATCAACTGAAATTTGTCCTTTTAAAGGATGAAAGTTTTTTGTGAAAAATATGTGTTCAATGTCAAATGCTGACTTTGGTAATTGTTTTGGCAATTTCCGTTTTACCACTACATACATTAACCATGACATAAACAATAATCCTAACGATGACGGGATAAACATCATCGCAGTATGCATGTAAAGCGTCATGTTAACAATTTTCAATGCAATTAGGTTCACAATATTACTTACCCCGATAGGTGCGCTTGAAGCTGTGGCAATAAGTGCTCCAGTTAAAAGGTAGGGAATTTGCTGATGGGGTTTTAACTGCAGATTTTTGAGGAGTAGAATTAAAATTGGGGTAGTGATTAGGATACTGCCATCATTATTAAATAATAGTGTCATCAAAAAACATAACAACTGAATGTACCAGTATAGCCGATAGCCTGAACCTTTAGCTAAAATGGCAAGTCGTGCTGCTGACCAGTGAAAAAAACCGAAGCTTTCTAGAATAACTGCCATAACTATTGTTGAAATAATAGTGATTGAAGCGCCGCCAATCTTATGGATAATGTCTAGAACATCAGCACTTGATACAACGCCTGTTAATAAAATCATCGTTGCGCCAATTGATGCTGGCCAAGCTTCATTAATGCCTTTAGGTCTCCATAAGATTACTGCCGTTGTGATAAGGAACACAAAAACTGAAATCATGATGTGAATATCCATTGTAAAGTATTACACCTTCCTTTCTAAAATCTCTTAGTATCTAATTGAGCGATAACTAATTGGGATCTTACCAACATTACAGAAAGCTTGCACGCAAAGTCCTTCCTAAAAGAGTTTCAAATCAGATGGATGAAGCTTTGTTTTATGAGCGAGTTATGGTTCGATTTTTAGAGAATATATAACCTTGGTTCTTTTCTTTTAAATCAAAGATTGTAGCCTTAACGTTCATTTTTTCGACATGTTGTCTGTACTCCTACTAGAATAATCCCTAATCCAAACGATGCTGGACAAACATTTACCCTTCTTGGATTCTAAAATATAATTAACATTGACAATAGGAACACCAAAGCAGCTATGGATGAACAATTTACTTTCCCTTCAATGACTGGACATTAGATACTACATGTCCGATTACTCATATGTATATTCATCTCTACTGATTAATAGCTGGATATGCGACTAGATTTATTAAAATGTGCGTTTGTGCTTCTAGTAAAAATATCTTATAAAGATGAGTGACTAGTTGTCTAAATGAAAAAGGTGCCCACCGACCTAGTTAGATAGACAATTAAAAATTTTAAAATGATACCGGTGGATATACAAATTTCATCGAGTGGATAGGAAACAAGCGGGTATCGGGCTACCCCTTTGACTTTTCGGAGATGGATAGCTGAACAAGAACAGAATATTATTTAACATTTTGAATGAAAATTTATAGCTTTTTTTGTGCAGTTACTCCTTATCGGAATTTGCAAGAGCTAATCTTAGAAGTAAAATCAGGAATATAGCTACCTACTCTCCATCATTACAAGTGACAGACATATAGAAAATAAGTGATGTTGTCATTTCTTCATACTTTATTTTGAACCAAGGAAAATGGGGAAAAAGAGTAATCTAAATATAGACTAAATTACTCTTTTTTTGACTAATTTTTGTTAATTCTACGTTAGCTTCTTAATTTTGCTTGCAACTTTTTCTATAATTAACTAAACATCTGAAAAAGGAACCCCTTTTACAAGATCTTTAAAAGGACTATCACTTTTCATGCTCTGACAAAAAGTCACGTAATCGTTGTCTCACACTTGGCCATTCATCATTTAGGATGCTATAGACCATGGTGTTCCTCATCGTTTTGTCTGTTAATCTTTTTTCTCTACGTAATCTACCTTCCTCCATAGCGCCCAAGCGAAGAATAGCCGCACGTGATCGAGCATTTCGTTCGTCTGTACGAAACTCTATTCGGCCTAATTTCCATGTTTCAAAAGCGTGTTGCAAAAGTAAATATTTGCATTCAGTATTGACAGCTGTTCTCCATTTAGACGGATGATACCAGGTTGATCCAATTTCTAAGCTTCCATTATCCAACTGGATGTTTCGATAAGAAGTGCTTCCAATAACCTTGCCTGTTCCGTTTTCAGTCACAACGAATGGATATTGCTTCCCCTCTTCCATCGCACGCAATCCTTGATTCATATAAGCAACAGCATCTTCACGAGAATAAATCTTCGTCACCAACCAGTCCCATATTTCAATGGGTTTGGACGCTTCATAAAATCCTTCGAAATGTTCTTCAGATAAAGGCAAGAGTGTAACGGTTTTCCCTGTTAATTTGATGTATTCCATACGATTCTTCTCCTTTTTTTAGCAAGTATGTTAGCATTGTAATAAAAAACTGGTTCTGGTATAAGAATCAGATTTGGTCTATTTAATAGAACCAGTTAGGAGAACGAGATGTTTGAAATGACCCCGCATTTTCAAAAAATAAAAAAACACCCTTTGTATCTTCAACTTTATGAGTATATTAAACAAGAAATACAAGAGGGAAGGATTCAAGCTGGAATGAAATTGCCTTCAAAACGAAAGCTGGCTGCTCATCTGAACCTCGGTTTGAATACGGTGGATGCGGCTTATCAGCAACTAATCGCAGAAGGTTATGTAGAGAGTAAGTTACGAAAGGGATATTTTGTGGTCGAGTTTGAAGAGGATGTTATAACGAAAAAGGACCCGATCCCTTCACAGCAATCCAATATTCCAGAAGTAAAGCCGGAATATAAGATCAACTTTAATCATGGAATAGTGGATATGGCACACTTTCCTTTCACTGTCTGGCGGAAATTACTTGTGAATACGTCCTGCCAGCATGAGTTATTCATGAATGGAGATCCTCAAGGTGAACGAAATCTTCGTGCGGCTATTACTGATTCTATTTTTCAATCAAGGGGAGTACGCTGTTCGCCTGATCAGATCATTATTGGAGCAGGTACACAATATTTGATGCAGCTACTTTGTTTGCTCCTTGGTAAGAATAGAACCTTCGCGATGGAAAACCCAGGCTTTCACAGAGTTCGTCAAGTATTTCTAGATTTTGAAAGGAAAATTGAAGGAATCCCATTAGATGAAGATGGGTTAATCGTCGAGCATCTACTTCGCATTCATGCTGACATTGTCTATGTGACACCCTCACACCAATTTCCAACCGGCACAATCATGCCGATTTCAAGGAGAATGGAATTATTGAAATGGGCGAGAGAAAAGCAAGCTTATATTATTGAAGATGATTATGATGGGGAATTTCGTTATGTCGGTAAACCAATCCCTTCCTTGCAAGGGCTTGATTCGGATAACAGGGTCATCTACTTAGGGACGTTTTCAAAGGCATTCATACCATCCATTCGAGTCAGTTATCTGATTTTACCACCTGAGTTGCTGAAGATATATCATCAAAAATTTAGAGGGTACAAGCATACCGTCCCGCGGATCATCCAAGAAGCACTTAATCAATTTATCGAGAATGGCCATTGGGAACGACACCTAAACAAAATGAGAACCATTTATCGAAAAAAGAACCATATTTTGACCGAAGTAATTCAGCAGCATTTCGGGGATCGCGTAAATGTAATTGGTGAGAAGTCGGGGTTGCATATTCTCCTGCAAATTAATAATGGATTGTCTGAAACTGAGCTTGTGGAAAAAGCATCGCAAGTAGGCGTGAAGATTTACCCTACTTCGCTGTATTATGAAAAAGGCAAATACAGTCATGAACCAACTGTCTTATTAGGCTATGGGGGACTATCACATGAAGAGTTGCAAGAGGGGATTTTGTTTTTGAAAAAGGCGTGGTTTTAAAAAAGTAAGCAAGTGATCGGATGAAAGTCATCATTACTATACAAAACAAATATGGCGTTAAAACGCCACCATTTGCTATGAAGAATGTATCATGAAGCATGCTATACTCACCTCATCTCAAAGGTGGCCGTGCGGAGCCTGAATTTGGGATGCCTTCTCAAATCAGTATACCTGATAAATAGATTGGCTATATTCAGAAGGCGCAAAGCTCCGTCCCTATGTCGCTCATACAAAAAAGAGACCTTAATCAGATCTCCATGCTCATTTACGATAAAGTTCCTTATAAGCGATAACTTTTAAAGCAAGTAGTTCTTCTTCAGATAACTTTCCTTGAAGGTCTGTAAGCACTTCTTCTTTAGATAGTGTTCCATCTTGAGCTTGCACTTTTATGTCCAGAAGTTTAGTTATGCCGACCTTTTTGACAAGAACACGTGTCGCTGCTTCTTTTGTCGTGAAAGGCAATGAACTTTCGTCAACAGATTTCGCTTCTTCTATGAATTTTTTCAGCTGTGGGTCATTTTCTACAAATTGCTTTACTTCTTCTGTTTGTCCATTTTTCTCTAGCTCAGTCGAAACAGCATCCATCAATTTTTGAGAGGCCATGTTTGTGCCGTAATAATAAATGGCATACCCAGCAACACCTACAAAGACTACTAGCACTACAATGAATAGTAAGAACTTCTTCATCGTCTCACTCCTAACTTAGAGATTACTATACTATAAATAATGGAGATAGAGAAGAATATCATTAGTCCCAATTTTTACAAAAGAGTGCTGTTACAAATTCCCCTTACGTAATCGAATTCTTTGATCAGGACTATTGGTTTTTGAATATCCTGAATTTGTTGAATGGTCATTACAATAAAGTTATTTAAAACTCTTACAATGCTATTCAACTAAGACTTCTACCATTTGTTTTTCTTTCCACATAACTGTAATACCGAGGCCAACGACCAAAATAACAGCAGAGAAAAGATAAGGATAGTGGATGTTTACGTCAAATAGTATTCCGCCTATGGATGGCCCGACGATATTACCTAAGCTCGTATAGGTTGAGTTCATCCCAGCAACAAATCCTTGCTCTTTCCCGCCAGCTTTTGACAAAAATGTCGTCAATGCCGGACGAAGCAAGTCAAATGCGAGGAAGATGAAGCAAGTTACCGCCAGTACGGCTACAAAGCTAGAGACCATGGTGGACGCTATCGCCAATATGGCACCTATAATTAAACATAATTGGATCAGTTTCTTTTCACCGAGTATATCTACCATTTTTCCAAACATAAATACTTGCACAACAACTCCGAAGATTGAGCTTATCGTAATAATAGTTGCAATGTCCTTTGGCGTGAAGCCGAATTTATGATCAGAAAATAGGCTGAAGACCGTTTCATATGCTGATAAACCGAAAGCAAGTACAAATACAATGATAAAGGCAATAAAATAGCGCGGATTAAGTGATTTTTTTAAATCGCCTATAAAGTTTGTTTGGTTAGTATCAGCAGAGATTTCTGCAAGCTGTTCTTTTGTTAGCGGCTCTTTTAAAATAAATATTGATGAAATGCATGCTAAAAAAGCAATGGCTGCCGCAACAAAGAAGGGCACGCGTATACCATATTCTGCAATAAAGCCACCGATACCAGGTCCTATAATAAAGCCAGTGCTAATGGCGGCAGAAATATAGCCCATCGCTTTTGGCCGTTCCTGAATGGAAGTAATATCTGCAACATATGCCGTAACACCTGGCATAATGAAGGCAGCACTAAATCCCCCTAGAATCCTTGATAGATAAAGCACCGATACGTTCGTGCCTGCACCAAAGATAAGTTCTGAAACACCAAAAAGAAATAAGCCGATAATGATGATTTTCTTTCTGCCGTAACGGTCAACCCAACGTCCTGCGAATGGTGACATAAGCAGCTGTGCTATCGCAAAAACGGCAACAAGATAGCCCATCGTACTTCCTGATAAATGCATGATATTCATAAAAGACGGCATAACGGGGATGATGAGTCCAATTCCTAGAAAGGCAATGAATAAATTGCTTAGAAGAATCATTAGGACCATCTTTTGTTCTTTAATTGGTTTCTTCATGTATGAACACCTCTTTCTGTATGGATGATTGATGTGAGATCCCTCTCCAAAATACTGTCCAAGAGGCAGCTAATTTAGCCTTCAACCGTTTGTCATCATTGCCGTATACAAGCTCAAGCATAATGGAATCGACTACACCTAAGAAAGCAAAGGTCGGAATTATTGCTTCATCACAGACGATTAATTTAGCGCTGATCCAATCCTGAAATTTACTTTCCAACATCGTCTGTAGCTTTTCCTCAATATCGATTACTTCCGCTTCGATTGCTTGTGCAAGATGTGCAGGCGGAAAAAAAGACATGCGTAGCCAAAACTTTAACTGCTCACTTTTTTGAAAAAGTTCGATGACCAATTGTAGAAATCCGTATAAATCTTTTTCAGGATTGTTTGAACCAACTTTACTGAAATATTGGCGTTTTGAAGATAGCTCTGTCTGTTTCGCATCACGTAAAACTTGAAGAAAAAGATCATCCTTTCCTTTAAAATGGGCGTAAATGGATTGCTTTTTCATGCCGACTTCTTCAGCTATAAGAGAAAGGGATGCACCTTCATACCCGTGAATTGTGAAATATTTTAGAGCGGCCTCCTTAATTTCATTGGTTTTCAATACTATCACCTCGAATCTAACGAACGTTCGTTAATTAGTTTAGCAAATAAAGGAAGTGTAAACAAGTGGAAAATTATATTTAGAGAGATATATAATTCAAATATATTTCACTATATGAAGCGGCATAAAAGTGTTAACGACCAAAACGAATGAACAAATGCTTATGAGATGCCGATTCCGTGTCTTTTGGGTTGTAGTTTGTGGTTGAGTCGTGTTTCGTTGACATTTACACTACTTTAATATATTATTAATTCGAGATAAATAAATTAACGATAAAAAAGGAGAGTTACAATATAATGAACGTATTAGTAGTAAAAGCAAATAACCGTCCAGCAACAGATGCTGTATCAAGTAAAATGTATGAAACTTTCATGGAGAACCTAGAAGGTGTTAACGTAACAACTTACGATGTATTTGCAGAGGATATGCCTTACTTTGGTCAAGATTTATTCAACGCCTTCGGTAAACTAGAATCAGGCGAAGAAATGACAGACGTAGAACAACGTATTTTAGCTGCCAAACAAAAAGCAATGGATGCATTAACTGCAGCAGACGTAGTTGTATTCGCATTCCCATTATGGAACTTAACAATCCCAGCTAAATTACAAACTTTTATCGATTATGTATACCAAGCTGGTTTCACATTCAAATATGACGAAAATGGCCAATTAGTAAGCTTAATGACTGACAAAAAAGCCGTTATTCTAAGTGCACGTGGTGGCGTGTACTCAACACCAGAAGCAGCACCTATGGAAATGGCTGCTAACTATATTAAAAATGTTGTTGGTGGCGTATTCGGTATGGCGATCGAACAAGAAGTTATTATTGAAGGTCACAATGCAATGCCAGGTCAAGCTGAAACAATTATCGCTGAAGGTTTAACAAAAGTTGCAGATGTAGCAAAAAATCTTTCAGCAGTGACGGCTTAATAAATCTGTATAGATGAAATCTTTGAAACGTATCATCGTTTTTGAAGATTTTCAAAACAAAGAAGGGTCTGACCTCGTACTCTAAATCAGTAAGTAGTGTTTCATACACGTCTCTTATACTGTATTTAGTTGTAGCGGGGTCTGACCCTTTGTATTTATCCACTTCTTTTATTCTACGCAATTTAGCTTATACATAATTGTCTTATAATCCTCTTAAAAAAAAACTTAATTCTCAACAAAATTAAAATTGCTATCCATGCTTACTTCTTAAGGAATTTTATCCCGCATTAACGGACAGTAAGATCCCCACCTCAAGGCTTAGAGGAATCGAAGAAGCGTAGGTGGAGGACAACTGCCCAATCTAGTTGCGGCTCCTAGCCCGTCTGAGGTCATAAGCTGTAATACTCTGTGGCGAACTACGCCACGCCGATTCCATCTCATCTTATGCTTGTCTTGGACTATCACAGGATGTGATGGCGTCTCTGTTGCTCACAGGACGTGAGCGATCTTAGGAGACGTTCCTTGTACCAGTCGCCTCACTTTTTGAAGTAAAAGTCCGATTGGTGAGAAAACTTACCTTTGTGGTTTTCAAAGGTTTAGTTGAGGCCCACAGGATGTGGGTCACACAGACGAAGACATGAGGACGGGGCGCACTTAGTCTGTGAATCATTGAATCAGATTCGTACTGTCGATTGATCGAAGTGGTAGCGAAGATCTTAGCGACAGTAGAACGGGACTAACAATCAGTGGGGGATGAAGAAAATCCCCACTGATTGAAGTTTCACTTTAATAAACATTCTTTTAATGCTACTGGACAAGTGGTGAGTGAAAATGGTGTTTTAATCTACTAGACGACGTGTACATATTTGAGCTCGAATAGATCTAAAGATTCCATTATCCCGCTTAATTTGATGGGAACATAAAAGGGTTCCTTCTTTCAAAACTAATTCTGATTCTTCCTTCATTGCATATAGTGTATATAGCAGCCTTGGTCAAACGAGGAGGAGAGCTATGGAAGTTATTGTGAGAGAGGGAGATTCCCTTTGGGGTTATAGTCAGTTATTCGGTGTGAACGTCCAATTAATTGTTGATTCAAATCCAGATGTGAATCCGAGCCAACTTACGATTGGGCAGAGGATTAAGATACCAGGATATGTTACGGTTGATTATCGTGTTGTTGCTGGTGATTCATTGTGGTCGATTGCAAATCGGCGGCATATCTCGGTTGAATCCATTAAGCTTGTGAATGCAAATATAAATCCGAATGCCTTGAAAATCGGCCAGGTGATACTTGTTCCATTACGAATTACTTGGCGGCTTGTGCAAGGGAAACAAAATTATGACTATGAAACAATGAAAAGAGATCTGACAAGGCTGCAGAATGTGTATCCTTTCATACAGATGCCCTCGATTGGAAATTCGGTGCTGGGAAATGAAATTCCTGAAGTGTTAGTTGGGAGTGGGAATAAGCGGGTTCACTACAATGGGGCATTTCACGCGAATGAATGGATCACGACACCTGTTATTATGACGTTTCTCAATGACTATTTATTGTCTTTGACAAACAACGTATCGATTCGTGGGCTTCAAACATTCCCGCTTTATCAGGAAACGATGTTGTCCATTGTGCCGATGGTGAATCCTGATGGAGTGAATCTTGTTTTGAAAGGACCGCCATCCATTGAACCATATCAAACGAAAGTAGTTGAGTATAATAACGGCAATACTGATTTTAAAAGTTGGAAAGCGAATATAAATGGAGTCGACCTGAATGATCAATTTCCAGCAGAGTGGGAAAAAGAAAAAGCACGGCGTAGGCAGAGTCCTGGACCACGAGACTATCCGGGCGAATCCCCCTTATCACAGCAAGAAGCAATCGCGATGGCTGCTTTGACGAGGAAGCGGGACTTTCAAAGAGTCCTTGCTTTTCATACACAAGGTAAAGTGATTTATTGGGGATTTGAAAATTTAGAACCGCCTGAATCGGAAACCATCGTGAAAGAATTTAGCAGAGTAAGCGGCTACGAACCAGTTCAAACCATTGATAGCTATGCAGGCTTCAAGGATTGGTTTATTCAAGATTGGCGTAGACCGGGATTTACCGTAGAGCTTGGCATGGGGATCAACCCGCTGCCACTATCACAGTTCGATGAAATTTATGAAGATGCACTCGGGATTTTGCTCGCTGGTTTGTATATGTAGAAGTAGGAGGGGGTCTTATAAGGGTCTGACCTCGCACTCTAAAACAGTATGAAGTGTTGCATACACGCATCTTTACTGTATTTAGTTGTTGCGGGGTCTGACCCTTTGCTTTGGGACAACGCTCCTGTTTTGCGTTTTCAGAAAGAAGTTAATAAAAAGATGAAAGTTTTTCTTGATCTAGTCTATCCGACTTTGACTATTCAGCTTATAAAGTAGTTGAATAACTAGTTTCACTCGCTATTTGCTGTAATTCATAGATAATAGTCCGAACCGGTTGTTCAATTTTTAAATAGGATAGTGGGAAAGGTGGGGAAAGAATGGTATTTAAAATGACATATGATCAAAGGAATTTGGATAATATTAACAAACTAGCAAACAACACACAAAAAGCCGCCTTACAATGGTACCAGTACTGTAGTGAACAGGAAATTGACCTGTTAATTTATGAAACGACAAGAACATTGGAAGATCAAGCAAGGAACTATCGATCAGGCGCTTCACAAACAATGCGATCTTATCATTTGGTAGGGCAAGCGCTGGACTTCGTACCAGTTAAAGACCGTAAGACTATTTGGAATGGATTTGGCTCGCCAAAAATTAAAAAGGCCATCGCAAAGGCGAAGCAACTAAGGTTTACGTGGGGCGGAGATTGGACGACACTTGTCGATAAGGTCCATCTGCAATATGAATATAGAGGATACGGCACAGATCCTTTTGGCAGTGGGCAAGAAGCAGTCACTGTTCCAAGTCCAATAAATGTAAGAAGCAAAACAATTATGAACATACAAGAAACAGTAAATAGTTGGTACGGAACCGGACTGAAAATGGATGAGAAATATGGGCCTACCACAAAAAGGGCACTTATAAAAGGCTTCCAAACAGAATTAAACAAACAATATAAGGCAGGGCTTACGGTTGACGGAATTTGGGGGCCAAAAACAAAAGCTGCCGTTCGAGTTGTTAAAAAAGGGGCAAGAGGCAATATCACTTACATTCTTCAGTCCACACTCTACCTCAGAGGTTTTGATCCACAAGGCATAGACGGCATTTTTGGAACAAACACGGAAATGTCCGTAAAGAGCTACCAAAGATCGAAAAACCTTACACAAGATGGAATGGCAGGGCGTAACACATGGAACGAGTTATTTACATAATATTTGCTAGAACAGAGGTTATCTAAAAAAAAATCTAACCCTTTCGTTACGTTACAGCCTCTTTTCTAGTTTAAAGAATGATAATGGATACCTCGGAAAGCAGTTCTAACTGAAGTGGCTTCCCCCTGATATTGTGATCATATGGGAGAATATGCGTCAAACCGAGATCATTCATAAAAAAAACACTTGAATTCCTTTACAGTTCAGGTTAAGGAAACACAAATTCAATCATACGACAATATTCGATATATGAAAAAAAGTAATATTGAACTATACCTTGACTACTTTACATACAGAAATTCCTTCGTATCATCCTCCGCCAGATCACGCGGTATCAAGTCCTTCATATAACCAAGCATTTCTGTCACCATAGATTAAGCCCAAAAAGTTAGGATTCAGGAGACTATAGAAAAACATATAATAAAACATTATAATAGGAAAAAAACGTAAAAAGACTATCTAGAATGAATAAATAGTAATGGGAAGGAACGGTATTTTTTCGTGATAAAGATCTTGATCATTAGTTTTATTGTTATTGTGTTACTTGTTCTTGTTTATTCAGTGCTCCCGACGCTACTTATTCGGATCTGCAACTTAGGAATAATAAAGACAGTCCAAAAGGAAAATAGGATAGCTCTAACGTTTGATGACGGGCCTAATCCTCAATATACGCCCCTTTTACTAGATATATTAAAAAGCTATGGTGTGAAGGCAACTTTTTTTGTAGTGGGCAGCAAGGTGAAAAGAAACCCTGAAATCATCAAACGAATGCATGAAGAAGGTCATGCAATTGGGATCCATCATTACGATCATATTTCAAGCTGGTTGATGTCCCCATTTAAATTAAAGGACCAGCTTATTAGAACGGAAAAAGCAATAAATGAATGCACACATGAGAAGGTTACTCTTTATCGGCCACCTTGGGGGCATTTTAATCTGTTTACATTATGGGGAAGTAAGAAGTATAAGGTCATCATGTGGTCGAATATTTTTGGCGATTGGAAGGTAGAGACGTGTAAACAAGAATTGCTCGATCAATTACGAAACACGACGGCAGGAGGCTCTATTCTTCTGCTTCATGACTGTGGCGAAACATTTGGTGCAGATCAAGAAGCACCGCACTATATGCTCGAAAACTTAGAAATTTATCTTAAGGAAATGACAGAAAAGGGAAGGCGTTTTATCACACTAAGCGAATTATAAGTAGATGAGGGTTATATGAATATTGATACGATTTTACATTATATAGATTTATACGGATATTTGATTATTTTTCTGTTTTTATTTTTGGGAATTGTAGGGATTCCTGCTCCCGAAGAATCATTGCTATTTTTAATTGGCGTTCTGATTGTTCACCATAAACTTAGTTTTGGTTGGGCTGTAGTAAGTTCCATTTCTGGTGCGTTTATTGGCATGCTTACAGCGTATGTATGTGGCAAATACATTGGTCTCCCATTTATCAATAAATACGGCAAGTACGTGGGGATAACCAACGAACGACTAGGGAAAGCGAGTAGTAAATTTACGAAAAATGGATACAAAACAATCTTGTTTGGATTTTATCTTCCGGGTTTACGTCAAATAAATCCGTATTTTGCGGGTATTTCCCATATACGTTTTGGCGGATATCTCTTATTTTCGCTGATCGGCTCGATTCTCTGGACCGTTCCATTCATCGTTGCTGGGTATTATATTGGTGGTACTCTTCCGATTAATCCTGCCTATGTACCCTATTTAGGTGTTTTGTTCTTAGCTCTTTTTCTATTATATGTTTCATTTAACTTTGTTAAAAAGAAGCTGAAATCCAGAAATAGGTAGTCGATTCAACGAATAAATACCCTACTAGTATCATTAAAAATTCATTTTAGCATGCCCTAAAAAATGATACATTGTAAGAGGAGAATGTCCTAAAAAATGTAGATCGTCTTTTTATGGTAAATGTATAATAGGATGGATGGTTTATGAAATTAGGAGATGACATATATGAAAAAAATCTTGTTTTTACCTCTCTTACGAATGCAGTCTGGACACCACCAAGTGGCAGACGCGTTAATGGATATGTTAAAAATGAGGACAACTGGGGTTGTTCTTAAAAAAATAGATTTGTTAAGTTATACAAACGAATCGTTAGAGAAAATGATTTCCAATGGTTATCTAAATTGGATTCGGTATGCGCCTGAAACGTATAATCTTGCTTATAAGAATTTTTTCTATGTACCCCCTACAAAAATACATTTCTTTAAATGGTATCAACATATATTCTTAAACAAAATGAAGCGATTGTTATCAGAGGAAAAGCCTGATTTAATTGTGTGTACACATGGCTTCCCTTCTTATCTACTAAGTCAGTTAAAAAGAAAAGGGAAATGTAACATCCCGACTATTAACGTGTACACTGACTTTTTTATCAATAATATATGGGGAAAGGAAGGCATTGATGTTCATTTTCTTCCTAGTCAAGAAGTGAAAGAATCCATGATAAGGAAGCACCAAATTCCGAATCAAAGCATGATTGTTACGGGGATTCCGGTACATGAAGAAATTATGACGACCGCTTGTATCCCGAAAAGCGTAAGTCGACCAAAGATCCTAATATCTGGGGGAAATAGCGGCCTTGGAGGGATATTAAAGCTATCTGAAGAGTTAAAGAAATCGAAAGGACTCGACTTCTATGTGCTTTGCGGCAATAATCGAAAGCTGTATGACGAAATCATTACTTGGGATTTAGACCATATTAAACCATTCCCTTATTTATCATCAAGATCAGAAATGAACAAGCTATATGAAGAGGTAGATGCAATCGTTACGAAACCTGGTGGTGTCACCATTAGTGAAGCATTAAGAAAAAGACTGCCAATTTTTGTTCATTCGATGCTTCCTGGTCAAGAGGAAATCAACCTACGCTATTTAAAAGACTCGTCGCTTGTATTCGAACTTGATCATAAACAATCATTTGAAACGCAACTGTTTAGTATTTTCAATGATCATGAAAAAATAGAACGTTGGAATTTGGCTGTTGATTCGTATCATTTGGGACTAGAGCTGACAAGTGCGGAGTATATGGTGGAAGTTATGCAAAGGTTCCTTGACCTTAGATTGGAAGTAGGTACACATGCTTAATAGGTTTAAAAATCATGAATGAACATCTGGAAAGAAAGAGGACGCAATCGTGGATAGGATACCATTTTGTCGCTCGTTCTAGAAGACTTGGGGATTTCGCTCTCAGGTAAAATCTTTTTGAGTACAGAATTTCTTTCCTATACGAACAAGATAAATAGGCTGCCTTTGGTAGCCTATTTATTACTATGGATCAATGAGTATGATACTCTCCTGGATTATGTCCATACATGGGGTTTTGCATCTGTGGATAGCCGTGATGATCCCATCCGCTGTGTCCGTGATGATATCCATCGTGATTGTAATGATGTCCTTGATGCCAATTATGCTGAGGGTGCCAATGTGGTTGCTCATGCATGTGATGATAAGGGTTCCACTGTTGATGATGCCAAGGTTGATGGGGATTCCAGTAATTCCGATCATACTGTCCGGGAAATTGTACATATTGAATTTGAGGGTATACCATCTCTCCACCTTCTCTTTCTTAGAATTCCATACATGATATGTGCGGATGTGGAAATAGAGTATGTCTACCTGGCAATTGTGCTGGGAACATCATCAGCTTTGATGAAGATGACAACCAGCAATAGGAGCTAAAACGTGTGGCAGCAACTAGTGATGGCAACTACGCGACATTAAATAATAGAAAGAAGAATTTGAAGAACTCGAATAGAAGAGAATTGACATTAGATATCCAATTTTTCCTGATGCTATGAAAATCATAGCCACACAGTATAATTGATAGTAGGAATAAAGTATTGTGATTAGGGAGTTGTGAATATGATACCTACTTTAATTAGAGGGCAAAAGGCTGATGTAACGAAGAATAACTATGGTTTGAGAAAACTAAGCGTGGGATTACACTGGGATGCTCAATTGAATATGGAGATCGATGCTTCTGCTTTTATTCTAGGTCAAAATGGAAAAATAACAAAGGAAGAAGATTTTATTTTTTATGGACAACCTGTGTCTAGTTGTGGATCTGTTACGTTACGACAATCTAATTCAGGGACAGATAAACAAGAATTCCTGATTGACTTGGATAGAATATCCACCCATGTACAAAAAATTGCTTTTTCGCTGACGATTCATCATGCTGAAGATAGAAAACACTTTTTCCAGGCAGTCTCAAATATGTGGATTCGCCTAGTGAATGATGAGACAAAAATGGAATTCTTGCGCTTTCCGATTACTTACTCCTTTACGGATGAAAGTGCCATTATCGTAGCGGATTTGTATAGATACTCGAATGAATGGAAATTTAATCCCGTTGGGGCAGGATATTTTGGTGGATTAACAGCTTTATGTCAGGATTTTGGTATCGATGTGGAACCAGAAATAACAACGACACTGGTTGCTGAACAAAAGCAAGTATCGCCGGAATCTCAACCAATACCAGCTGCTAAACCGATTAAAATAGAATTAAAGAAAAAGCAATCCGTTAATATCAAAAAATCTAAAACGGTAACTGCAACACTTGAATGGGAAACAGACAAAGATTTGGACCTTTATTGCTATTATGTAACGGACAATGGAAGTGTGGGTAAAGTCTATTACCGAGATCTAGGTTCCTCTTCTGTGGCTCCTTATATCGTTCTTGATGGAGATTCACAGGAGTCAGGGAAAGAAACGATTCGTATTTTTCGACCGGAAGCATTACGGTATGTAATGTTTGCTGCCTATAGCGCGGTTAGTAACGGTGCTGGCAGTTTCTTCTCTTTGAGGGCGAAAGCGGTTGTTGACAACCATATGGGAGATGTAGTTATTGCACCTTTATTAGAAAGAAATGACAATGCATATTGGGTGTGCATCGCTCATATCGATTTCACGAATCCGAAGGAAATGAAGATCTCTCATGTTGAAAGCTATTCAAAAGATCATTCTGAAGCTTCGCCAGTATTATATGAAAATGGAAAGTTCCGTATGGATGTAGGACCCATTGAGTTTAAAGATGAGGTGGATTATGATATCTATTTTGGACAAATGCCATGAGTTGATCCAATAGAAGAATTATGAACAAAAGGACATAAATCATTCACACGAAATTTTATTAAACAAAATGATCAAGTTAAGGTATATCTCCCCTCCTAACACAATATGATGAACTATCAATAGATGGAATGAGGGGAAAGAATTGAAAAATAGCGAGAATAACTTGATTACAAGAGACAAGCTGGCTCAATTCATTGAGCTAAGTCGCAAGAAAAAGGAAATAGAAACTCAATTAGATGATTTAAAAAATGACTTTAATCAACACTTTGATCAATCAGTCGGAAAACTTGTTAAAGGTGATCTGATGATAAGTGATTACAAAGTGCAAAGACAAATAAGAACAACAGAAAAGTTTGATCAAGAAGTTACAGTTCATAGATTAGAAGAGTTGAATTTAACAGATCTTATTCAGAAAAAACCGGATGAAGGGAAGATAAAATCTGCCATACATCTACGTTTATTGAGTGAAGAGGATTTAGCAGGCTGCATAAGCAAAAGTTTTTCGCAGGCTATTTATGTGAAACAGGTAGATTCAAAATAAGAATGGCTTCGGGGACACTATTAAACTATTTTTAATGATAAAGTGTGTAGAGTTACGGATAGCCCCTTTTGGACTACGTCTATTTACGAGATATTAAGAACCTTGCAGCTTACACTATTCACTTTTGAAAAATCAGAAATCACAGTCGAATAAAAAGGGGATAAATGTAACGTAGGTATCGAAAATGATGCTTCTTTTTTCTGTTTATCCCTGTTTAACAGGCTGTAAAACCCCCACCTCAATTTTGGTGAGAGAATCAAGAAATAAATAGGTGGGGGATAAACAGCCTGTAAATCCCCGATTGGTGAGATACAGTGAAACTTACCGATGCGTAAGCAGAGGTTTAGTTGAACCAATCGGGTTCGTAGTGTCGCTTTATCGGAGATTTAGCGACAGTAGAACGGGACTAACCATCAGTGGGGGATAAAAAAACCTCCCACTGATGGAAGTTTCACTTTATCAGCCAGATCCCATCGAACTACTATATGAACAGATCATTGGTTAGAACTTTATCATTTAACAGAGAGAATCCAGACGGAATCTTAGTATAGATGAATCTAGCAACAGTTCTTTTCGATGATCAGAACAAGCGAGATTCAAAGTATCTACAAACACATACTCGTTTCCTTGCTAAACATTTAATTAGCATGATAAACTACTAAATGTACCGAATAGTAGGTACATGAATGTATCATCAGTCAATAAGCCTTAATAATTTTTCTAAAGGACCGTAAGTGCGTGTTCAAAATGGAAGATAAAAAGAGCAGAGAAGTTCTGCGAGCGATCGCCTTGAGACCTTTCGCGTATATAATAATACGTGAGGACCGGAGAGACAGAGCTTTGATGCAATTCGCAAGTTTTTTTACCGGACTTTTTGAGCAAACTCTGTAAGTAAAGAAAGAAAAAATTGTATAATAAGATAGAAGAACTCATAGGAGGAGAAAACATGAAACAAATCAAAACTGAGCAAGAATATCGTGAACAGATCAAACAAGATGAAGTAACGATTGGCGTGTTTACGACAACTTGGTGCCCAGACTGCAAACGTTTAGATATGTTCATTGATGAAATTACAGATGAGCATCAAGATAAACAATGGTTTACAATTGACCGCGACGAGTTCCCAGAAATTTCAGAGGAACAAAGTGTAATGGGAATCCCTTCACTGTTAGTCTTTAAAAATGGCGAAAAGCTGTCTCATTTACACAGCGCTAACGCCAAAACGCCAGACGCAGTTAGAGAATTCTTAAACAATTTATAAGAGGTTTTCTTTTGGGACATGGGTCCTTTCTTTCCGAGGAACCTCATTTCTTGGGAATCTTTCTATGAAGTAATAATAGTGAAAAGCGAAGTGGGATATATTCCACTTCTTTTTTTTGTGTGCCAGCATGTGTGCAGTCTATGGGGGAAAGAAAAAATAAAAGTGGGAAATCGCTTTCTATTTGTTTGTTTAATAAACAAATTAAAGATATAATAAATTGTAATATTTCAATAGTCAGTCAAATGATAGAAAACGTTTTCGATTGGTTAGTAAGAAAATTGCGTGGTAAAGATTACTTGTTATGTCCAAAGAATGATGATTTTTGTTTAAAAGCCTAGGTTAGGTAAGTTAAATAAAAGAAAAATTTAAGGCGGAATTTTTACTGGTAAAGCAAACTTATTGAACAGTGGCTTATTGTAGAGTTTGACTGATTGATTTAAGGTTTTCTTTTTTGAATAGAGTAAGTAAAGGGGCGCATCATATGAATGATCAACAGTTTGTTAAGAAAATCCTTCAACAAATTGGGGGAGAAAAAAATGTGTCAAGTCTTGTCACCAGTGCAACAGAGCTCATAATTGAGGTGAAAGATAAGACAAAAGCAAATCAACTTGCCTTGGAAAATACGGAGGGAGTTATTAGTGTAGAAGAAAGAAACGGACATTTTTTAGTAAAAGTAGAGGGCACTGTTGAAAATCTATATAAGGAAATCAACAAATTGGGGGATTTTAATTCAGATGACGAAAAGGAGTCTGTGATGAATAAGGTTTTAGAAATAATCGGGGGAAGCTTCGGACCCATATTGGGCGTGCTTGCTGGTGCAGGGTTGTTATCAGCGTTATTAGCCGTGCTCACTATGCTAGGGTGGGTGTCTACTGAAAGCGGTACCTATGCAATTCTTTCTGCAGCTGGACATGCGGTTTTTTATTTCCTTCCTATTTTTCTTGGAATTACGCTAGCAATTAAACTTGGTGCCAATGCCTATGTCGGCGGTACTATTGGGGCGGCACTTTTGGAGCCGCATTTTACTGATTTAATAGGTAAAGCAGAACATGTAGATTTTATTGGAATCCCTGTAGTGTTAATGAACTATTCCTCTACTGTTTTTCCAATCTTCATTGCTGTTTCTATTTATGCGGTATTAGAAAAATTCTTAAAAAAGGTTATTTACAAAGACATTCAAATGTTTATCAATCCGTTGATCTCATTAGTTATTATTGTTCCATTAACGGTGCTTGTTTTCGGCCCTTTTGGTATGTTTGTCGGAGAGGGTATTGGGGCAGTTATCGAGTTTTTAAGTTCAAAAAGTGGACTTTTAACAGGGGCAGTATTAGGTGCCGTTTGGACTTTCCTTACTCTTTTGGGTCTTCATTGGGCGGTTATTCCTATTGCCATCGCAAATCTTGCGAATGGCCCTGATCCAATTATCGGAATGGCTGCAGCAGCACCTTTTGCCCAAATTGGGATGGCAACTGCGGTGTTATTAAAAACAAAAGATAAGAAATTGAAAACGCTCGCTGGTTCAGCAATCGTGCCTGGTGCATTGGCTGGTACTACAGAAATAATCAATTATGGAATCCTCTTACGATATAAACGAACGATGGTTTATGTAGCAGTGGCAGGAGCTGTTGGAGGCGCTATTAATGGTGCTCTTGGAGCGAAAGTGACCGTTTTTGCTCTCCCAAGTTTATTGTCTATTCCGGCATTTACACCGATCGGATTTTATGTAATCGGTATTATGGTTGCTTTAGTGTTAGGATTCCTATTTACGTATATTTTTGGGTTTGAAGATAAAAACAAAAAAGTTTCTACTAAGTCAATATTCGAAACAGATTTAATTAGTGTAAAAAAAGAAACGATTATAAGTCCGTTAAGTGGGGCAATTATTCCTTTAAGCATGTTTAATGATCCACTTTTTTCAACTGAAACAGTAGGGAAAGGAATTGCGATTGAGCCGGAAATAGGAGAGGTAGTTTCGCCGGTAGATGGGTTTGTCTCTACATTGTTCCCAACGGAGCATGCGATTGGAATCACGTCAGAAGATGGAGCAGAAATTTTAATTTTTATCGGCATTGACACAGTGAATTTGAAAGGTCAATATTTTACATCCCATGTCCGGCTCGGAGATAAAGTGAAGCATGGCGATCTGTTGATTGAGTTTGACATAGAAAAAATAAAAGCTGAAGGATATCAAATAACGACTCCTGTTGTCATAACTAATACGAGTCAATATCTTGATGTGACGCATACAAACAACGCGACTGTTCGGGCTAATGAAGACTTACTAACTGTAATTGTGTAATTTATATGGGGGAGCCAATAAATTAGAAATCAACCCATTTGAGAAACTATTTAGGGGTTCACCTATTTAAAATATGTTATTCTTTTTCGCGAAATGTCCTTCATATATGGAGTATATAGTAAAGCTATCTGTTTTAAATCAAGGTATATTTCTTCTTTCTATTCTCATACTAAAGACAAGAAGGAGGGGTATCCATGGCAAAACGAACAAAGAAAAATGATGCGGATCAAAAGAACAAACAAGGATTTGATTCAAGCAAAACGGATTCAGAGTTCTCTCGAGAATTTGGCAGTGCAAACGCTAATCAAGCACATAAAAATAAAGCGAAAAAAGAAAAAGCGTCCAAAAACCAAGGTGAGTGGAAAGGCATGCACTGATTTACATTTGTCAGACCTGATACATGAAATAAAGATGCCTTCACTTTATGTAAAGGAGACTTATCAAAATGACTCAATCTAAACGACAAGAAGAACGACAATGGAGAGAGCGAAAACAATCGCAAAATCCACATGGCAAAGTCAATTCTTTTGAGCAATTAGCTGAAGGTACGAGAAAAGATGAAACGGAAAACAAATAAAGCCGTTTAAATTAAGAACCAAGATATTTCTATAATGTCTTGGTTCTTTAACGTTTCGAGGATAAACAAAGGAAAGGCCACAATCATCGTGAGTGACGATTATGACCTTTTTACGATTTGTATATACGTAGTAATCTAAGGCATTTCGTCCTCTTTTACCCGATTCTTAAATGCCTCATGTGTAACAATATCTTCAACTTGTTCAAACTGTCGACTGTGCTCCTTCTCCTCACTCAAGCTATTTGCAGGGAAGTTTCCAGGATGTCCTTTTTCTTTGTGATTAAAATGTTTACCGCGACTCATACTTATTCACTCCTTTCAATACTGACTTCTTTAGTTTGCACCATCTCAAAAAAAGTATCCCAGAATAGCTTATCGCTACTTGAATAAATAGTGTTTCAAAGGAAGATGTCTGTCTAATGAATGAAACCGCTAACAAATATTCACGCAAATTTAATCATTTCGAATATTTTATTTATTTATTATTTGACTTATACTATAGCAAGATATTAAATACACGGAAGGGTTTTGGTTATTATGAAAACTTTAGAACGAATCAGTCAATTTGTGGGGAAAACCTTTGCTATTTGGGTGCTTGTATTTGCCGCAATTGCCTTTTTTGCACCATCTGGATTTACATGGATTGCACCTTACATTACGATCTTATTAGGAATTATCATGTTTGGCATGGGGTTAACTCTTTCTGGTAACGACTTTAAAGAAGTGTTTAAAAGGCCGAAAGATGTTTTTATCGGCGTAATGGGCCAATTTATCATCATGCCGGGTCTTGCTTTTGCTTTAGCAAAAGGTTTGCAGCTACCACCGGAAATTGCAGTGGGTGTAATATTAGTCGGTTGCTGCCCAGGGGGCACTTCTTCAAACGTTATGACATATCTCGGAAAAGGAGATGTCGCATTATCAGTTGCAGTTACATCGGTTACAACTGTTCTTGCACCAATCGTAACACCAGCTCTTATTTTATTACTTGCCAGCCAATGGGTACCAGTAGATCCAAGCGGACTCTTTCTTTCAATTGTTAAAATTGTCATACTCCCAATCGTGCTAGGTTTAATTGTGAAAAAATTATTTAATAAACAAGCACAAGCGAGTGCTAAAGCGCTACCTCTCATATCTGTTATTGCAATCGTAGCTATTGTGACAGCCGTTGTATCTGTTAGCCAGCAACAAATTGCCAAAACTGGATTAGCCATTTTCGCTGTTGTTATTCTTCATAACTTACTTGGTTACTTGCTAGGGTACTTGTTCGGTAAACTCTTTAAAATGAATTTATCTAAGAAAAAAGCCATTGCAATCGAAGTGGGTATGCAGAATTCTGGCTTAGGTGCTGCGATCGCAACCGCACACTTTTCACCAATGGCAGCCGTACCAAGTGCCATCTTTAGCGTTTGGCATAACATCTCCGGACCGATCCTGGCTACGATTTTCAGCCGTATGAAAGAGACAAAAGTAGGAGAAGTAGAAGAAACGATTATTAGTAAATAGAAATGGAATGAACGTATGGAACCTTCAGCAATATGTTGAAGGTCTTTGTTTTGTATAAATTAATCAGCCAATCTAAGAGTTAGCGGTTAAAAAAAATTATGTATACAGACCCCTTCAGCTAAATAGAAGGAATAAAATGACACTTCAAAGGAATATACATTATTATGTCGCAAAAAGTGCAGGAATTTGATGCATTGTGTCGAATGATTTTAGTATCAGGAAACTTAAAATTTAACAATAGGATGTGGTGGTCAATAATATGGAATCGTCATCGGACCAATTGAAGACTAAAAAAGTATTACTCCAATATTTAGAAGAACATCAATCATTGTTTTTAAATGAATGGAACGAGACCATGATAGTCAATGAAATTGACCCATACAAAGAAACGATTAAAGAAAATGGGTATGAGATGTTTTCTTTGGTCATGAATACAATTAAAGGGTCATTGTCCGAAGAAGTGCTTAGGAAATTGGCTTACAAGATTGCAACTGAACGCCTTGAAGCAAATATTAATATTGGAGACTTTCTGTACAATATTAATTTAGGGAGAAATATTATGGTCAGAAATATTTTTGGAGCAAATCTTCCTATTCATGATACTCAATTGTTCATTGAAGCCATCAACAAACACTTTGATACATTCAGCTATCATGCCGTGACAAGATATACAAATTTAAAAGATGATGTGATAGACGAAAAAGATACTTTTATAAGCGAAAATCACAAAGATAAATTAGCGGTCTTGGGCCAAATATCATCCAGTTTTGTTCACGAATTCAGAAATCCCTTAACGGCTGTGATGGGGTTTAATAAACTCCTGAAAAAGGAGAACCCCAATCTTAAATATTTAGATATTATAGATTATGAACTAAATCAGTTGAATTTTAGAATTACGCAATTCCTCCACACCTCTAGAGCTGATTTTAACGAAGGACAAAGAGAGCAGATCTCCGTTATGGAATTAATCGAAGAAATCCAACAACTAACTTATGCGAGTATAATCGATGCTAACATAAATGTAGAGATCGTATTTTTTCCGGACTTGTATGTAACGGCGAGCAGGAATGGGTTAAAGCAAGTTTTTCTAAACCTTTTTATGAATTCTATTGATGCATTAAAGAATAAAGAACAGCCGAGAAAATTGATTGTACACGCCTTCACTGAGCGGAATGAATTGGTGATAAGCATATCAAATAACGGGCCTGCCATTGCTAGTGAAATCACAGAATCAATTTTCGAGCCTTTTTTCACAACGAAAGAATTAGGAACAGGAATCGGACTTTACGTTTGTAAGAAAATTATAGAAAGTAATGATGGTTATATGAAATGTGTGTCTAATGGTGATTTAACAACATTCAGCATACATTTTCCCGATAGTAAAATGATGGATGACTAAGTGTGCAAAGGAATACGACAGTCGAAAAGGTAGTTTCGTAATAAGATGCTCCTGCTATGCACATATAGAACAATAGTGTCCATCCAAAATGGTTCAGGGGAGATTAGGGCGTGAAACAAAGTAATCGTACCTATTCAAATGGTTGCAGCTTCTACAAGTAGATGAAACTAATTATTTGAAAAATGATTGTAAAAGAAAAATAAGCAAAAGAATAGGGATTTGCCATGATGTTTATAGGCATAATCGTTTACCAGTTTGCATTATTCCCGATTAAACTTATAGGTAAAGTTTAAATATTTTTGTCGAATTCCGTTTGAAAAGTGAATCTCTTTGCTTACATGGCTCACAGAGGAATATGGATAAGGAAGGGATTGTTGATGTTCTTTATGTTTCTATCCATAATTTTGCCAAGGTACCGTTTCCTTCAGAAATAAATAGAAAACAATACTCCGAATAAATGTTAAACAACTATGAGTAGAATGAGTAATCATGTGAAATGATTTGCATTTGTTTACATTACCTGTTATGATAAAGAAGAATTATTTTTGTTCGGTGAAAAGGATTGTATAAGTTCAACTTTTCGTCTTAATGATCACTTTGGGCAGGGATAGTAATACATTGTGTGTTTTTCACACTAGGAGGCAACAAAAATGGAACAAGGTACAGTTAAATGGTTTAATGCAGAAAAAGGTTTTGGATTTATCGAGCGTGAAAATGGAGACGACGTATTCGTACACTTCTCTGCTATTCAAAGTGAAGGCTTCAAATCATTAGACGAAGGTCAAAAAGTAACTTTTGAAGTAGAACAAGGTCAACGTGGACCCCAAGCTACAAACGTTCAAAAAGCTTAATATTGACAATATATAAACCAGACTCTTTAATTAGAGTCTGGTTTTTTTATTTTATCCCGAATTTGGGCCATAGTTTTGTTCGGTCATTATTGCACTCATCTATCTACAGGAAATTCTTAAATATACAACGGATTTGGATAGGGACTATACATATTTCCTATTCATATTCTAAGAATAGAGATATTTAACATGGCACAATGTCATTGCATGATACATATAAATACAGTGAAAATGATTATATGGAAGGGGCAACATTATGAATAAGGAATTGTTTACTCATATGATTGGTAAAGTGCTCAGGTTAGATAGAGGTGGGCCGGAATCTCGGATAGGAATATTATTAGGCATTACAGATGACCATTTAGCGATATTAACAGAGCAAGAAGGAGTTGTATACTATAAAACAAATCATATCAAGAGTATTACAGAAAATGTGAAAAAAGGATTAGATTTTAATCTAGAGATCCCCGAAGGTTTTTCATATAAAACTGCTCCTACATTTAAAAGTTTACTAGGCGATCTGAAGTCTCAATGGGTGAACATTAACCGTGGCGGACCTGAGAGGCTTGAAGGTGTGCTTTTTGATATTAATGATGAATTCGTTACGCTAATTTTTAACGAAGAAGTTATTCGCTTGGCAATGTTTCATATTCGCAGTATTAGTTATGGGGTAAAAGTAGAAAAACAAAAGAAAGAGGAGGGGAATTCAGGGAATAACAAAGATGATAAATCGGATGAAAAGTCAGGAAAGAATAAGGATAATAAATCGGATGAAAAGTCGAAAAAAAGTAAGGATAATAAATCAGAGAAAAAGTAGTATACAAAAAAACAGTCGCTTCTGGTATAGAAGCGACGTTTGTGTATAAGGACGACCCTAATGTGATAAAGCGGAATTTTCCATTGTGATTTATTCACTGAAACTGATGCAAATTAAAAAAAACAACTAGCCAATGCTAATTAATTAAAAACAAATAAAGGTAAAGAAACAACTAAATAAAGAGTCAGTTACCCAAGTTCAACTAAATGAAGAACAAGAATTTTTATATAGGGTAGTAGAAAGAACGAACTAAGTAGAAATAATCCATCGGACCTTAGAAGTTTTGTACATAAAAAATTGAAGAGAGAAAAGGAAAATCTAAGTATCAAAGGGAAAGTTCATCATATATTTAAAGTTGTGACTTATTTTAAGGTTGGGGAGGAAAAAGAATGAGTTTTCGTTTACCAGTTTTAAAGTGGCTTGTAGCAGTATTATTACTTGTGGTTTTGATCGTAGCGTTTATTTTTGGACCAGCTAATGCATCAGCATCTATCAATTATGGCGATGAAGTTGCGGCTGTAGCAGAGACTTATGTGGGAAGTCCTTATAAATATGGTGGGACGACTCCTAAAGGATTCGATGCAAGCGGGTTTACTCAGTATGTTTATAAAGATGCAGCGACAGAGATGAAGATTCCGAGAACAAGTGCTGAACAATATAAGACTGGGGAATCCATTAAGCAAGAACACTTAAAAACAGGTGATTTGGTATTCTATGTTACAGGAGAAAAAGGAAAAGTCTCTTTTGTTGGCATTTATAATGGTGATGGTGCATTTATCGGGAGCACTACAAAAGGTGTAAAAATTGTTAAAATGAGCGATAAATACTGGAAGGATCGATATATCGGTGCTAAAAGGATTATTAAGTAAAAGCTTAATGTACAGGGAGATATTCATCTAATGTGGGATAATCAGTCCAGTTAGGGTTTTGCTGTAATCAAGGTTCATCTAGTATTAAGGACAAAAAGAGCATCGAATCCGATGCTCTTTTTGCTAGTTACAATGAATGGAGTAGTTGACTTTCAGGATTTTCATAATGAATGATCATATATCATCAATCATTCACCTTATATTAGGTGTTAAATTAGGGAGTGATAACGAGTATTCTTTTAGAGGTTGTTCAAAAAGTCCGGTAAAAATAGTTGTCAAATTACATCAATGCTCTATCTCTCTGCTCCTCGCGAATTCCTGCATATGCGAAAGGTTAGGGGATGAGCCCCGTGAATTTCCCAGCTCTTTCTATCCTCCTTTTTGAGACGCACTTTAATAGCAAGATTTTTCTCTGAGCCAATTAGACCTTCACGCCAATAAAAGAAAGTGAAAAAGATATGAGAAAAAATCAGAGGATAAATCGTACAGGAAAGGCAGAAAAATGTAGAATTATAAGGTAATTTAGTTATTTATCACCGTATTATAGCCGGTATCATGAAAACTGTTGATACAAGTATGATGACCTAATAACCACAAATGGTTGGGTTTGGAAAATCCTAACTGAAAGGTGTAAAGTTTCGTATTAGGTAGAGTAGGTCGTATGGACGGAAGAGACTGTGAAATGCGATCTTATACTGAGGAAAATTATCGAAAAATTTAGATAAAATTATTTTTAATAGATTGATAATATAGGGAATTTGGCATATAGTATTCTTAATAAAGAATTTATTTTCTTAAACAAGAACAAAAGGTCAATCATAGTAGAGAAAATAATAATGGCATTATAAGTAGGGTTAATGAATGCGTTGATTATTTGGATACAGCACTGGGGGATGGGAAAGTTGAATAAATTGGACGAAGAAATAGATCAAGAATGGCTTGTATTAATGGTAGAGGCCAAAAAAATGGGCTTATCTATTCAGGAAGTCCGTAAATTCATTACAAAAAATCCGCAACATAATTCTCAAGAAGGAAAGCTGGAATCAATATAATAGTACTTTTTATTACATAGAGGGAAGTGATAGAAGTTGGAAGAAAGGAATGGAAAGAATATCAGTCCGTCTACCCAGGCATTGAGATATCAGCAGCAATGGATATACGAATCAGCCCAAAAGAGTAATCTAAAAGAGTCTGAAATTCAGGAAACCCTGCTACAAACTTTAAACAGGATTGAAACAAAGCTCGATATATTACTTATGCAACGACATAAGTAGTGGATGAAAGGTTTCTGCTTACCGGTGTTTTTGTTTATTTGGTAATTGCTTATGAAATAATGTTCATTCTTTATAGTGAAACTTTGAAAAATAATTATTCGCAACATTGCGAAAAAAGTTGACAGATTATAGAGAAGATGATAATTTTTAAAAAAAGAAATATTTCTTTATAATGAACATTTAAATGGATGAATTAATATAAGGATAAATTAATTTTTGGCAGATTTAATATAGATAATTTGCTTTTTTTATTGTTTGTATGTTCTTTATATAGAACTGAAAGTGTGTAGTATAGATTGGAATTATGGAAATTGAAATAACAAGTTGTATGTCGAAGGAACTATGTAAAGTTAATAGTAAGATGAACGATGTCATATTGTTCTTTAATTAAGAAGCCAAATGAGGTCTAATCAGTGATTGTAGAGGAAATAAAGAATGTTGTACACAAGGAGCTACGCCAATTAGACAGAATCTGATGTGCCATTATTGAAGATTGATGAGCCCCATTTTAACGATGATCCATCCACATTGGCTCCATTAACTTGCAGCTTACATAACGGGAGGAAAAAATGAGTGCAATAACCGGAATTTTTCATAGTAATGACGAGCCTATATCGATTGAGCACGGCAGGGGATTAATGAAGGCTTTACAAAAATATCCGGCTGACGATGTTCAAACATGGTACAAAGAGAATATCTTCCTCGGCTGCCACGCACAATGGATTACACCGGAGTCAGTTGGTGAGCAACTACCATTCTACGATTATGAAAGGAAATTGGCCATTACAGCGGATGCCATTATTGATAATCGTGACGAGCTATTCGAAAGGCTGCAAGTGGATCATGCTGATCAAAAAATCATGACGGATAGTGAATTGATCTTACACTCCTACCAAAAATGGGGAGAAGAAGCTCCAAAGTATTTAGTTGGCGATTTTGCTTTTATGATTTGGGATGAGAAGAAGCAAAAGCTTTTCGGTGCAAGGGATGCCTCGGGATATCGAACCCTTTATTATTACCAAAATAAATCTCAATTTGCTTTTTGCACGACTATAGAACCTTTGTTGTCCTTACCTTATGTTGAAAAACAACTAAATGAAGAATGGCTTGCTGAATTTTTGGCTATCTCCGGAACGATAGATACAGTGGATGCTCGTCTGACACCCTATAGGAATATCGAGCAAATACCTCCATTCCATACCATTAAGATCGATAGAGGAAAAATAAAATTAACGAGATATGGCACCTTTTCTTCAGGAGAGCGATTAAAACTAAAGTCAGATGAAGAGTATGTAGAAGCATTTCAAGAGGTTTTTCAAAAGGCAGTAAACTCAAAGTTACGTACGCATCGCAATGTTGGTTCTCAGCTAAGTGGAGGTTTGGATTCGGGGGCAGTTGTTAGTTTTGCTGTAAAAACTATGCGAGAGAAAAATAAAAGATTACATACTCTTAGCTATATTCCTCCAAATGATTTTAAGGATTTTACACCTAAACAATTAATACCTGATGAGAGACCATTTATTAAATCAACCGTACACCATGTAGGAGGTATTACAGAACATTACCTAGATTTTGAGGGGAAGAATTCCTTTTCAGAAATTGATATTTTTTTGAAAGAATTGGAAATGCCATACAAATTCTTTGAGAACTCCTTCTGGTTAAGGGGCGTGTTTGAGAAAGCTCATGAGCTAGGAATAGGGGTATTACTAAACGGTGACAGAGGAAACTTCACCATATCCTGGGGGTCTGCTTTAGACCATTACGCCACCCTTCTAAAGAAGCTAAAGTGGCTTCGTCTTTTTCAAGAATTAAATCAATATAGTAAAAATGTGGGCGGAGCTAGATTGCGTAGGCTTCCAGTTATTTTAAGAATTGGATTTCCAATTATTGATCAAATTTTTCCACAAGGGACACCCTATAGACTTCCTACGCTAATTAACCCGGCATTCGCAGAGCGTACTGGTGTTTTCAAAAAACTTAAAGAATATGGTATAGATCAAACAGGGTGGTTTTCCCCGCCAAATATAAATGAGGAAAGAAGAATTCTTCTTGAAGATATCTTTCCTTGGAATGCAGGAAATACACTTATCTCCAAACTATCTTTACGTTACGGATTATGGAAGCGTGATCCAACAAATGATTTGCGTGTGGTCCGTTTTTGTTTATCTGTGCCAGAAGAACAATATGTTCAAAATGGGTTAGATCGGGCACTTATCCGAAGATCCACAGAAAATTATTTACCCGATAAAGTTAGATTAAACCAACGTACTCGGGGTGTTCAAGGTGCTGATGGGATTCATAGAATGATTCCGTATTGGAACGACTTTATAGAAGAACTTGAGCAACTTAGTACAGATAAAAAGGTATTAGAATTTTTAGATGGTCAAGTGATAAAAACATCCCGATTAAAAGTTGAGGAGGGACCTCGACCGAAATATTACACGGATCCTGATTATAGAACTTTAATGCGTAGTTTAATTGTCTATCGTTATCTTAAAAAATTTGCTTGAAAGGAGGTGAGAATATGAAAAAGGAATGGCAGAAGCCTGTATTAGAAGTGCTTGATGTAAATATGACTATGCTTGGAAAGACTGGAAAACATTTAGATAATGATTTTCCAGCTGGCACTGGGTTTGACGAATTAACCTTCAGTTAAGTAAGAAGATGAATTTTGCTTAATCAATAATTCTGCCTTGATTTCGTACATATGGAATCTTGTAGATTGTTAGCATTTTAGGATTTACATGTTAAAAGCCCTTATACAACAAAGAAAGTATAAGGGCTTTTAACATAACCATGGATATATTGGAGTGAAAAGAATGTTAAAAGCTGAGAAAAAAGTGGCGTATAAGGCTTTTGGCTTATCTATCATTAGTGAAATTCCCCTGCCAGAATTACCTCATATAGATAATAAAGTGGATTTTATAGATATAGAAATAAAAATTGGAAATCTATCAAATCTATGGTTTGACTTATCAGATAAACAAAATGAATTTGTCATTAGTGAAAATCTAGTTATGTTTCAATTTCCCAATATTGCAACGTTTTCTGTCCAAGAGGGAAAAACAATAATTGTTTCCCCTATGGCAGAAGAGGATGAGGATATGATTCGGCTTGTTATTCTCGGAACTTGTATGGGTGTGTTATTAATGCAGAGAAAAATATTTCCGTTACACGGCAGTGCAGTAGCCATTGATGGAAAGGCATATGCTTTTATCGGTGATCAAGGGGCTGGAAAATCAACTCTGGCAACAACTTTCTTAAATCGAGGATATCAACTTCTAAGCGATGATGTTATAGCCCTATCTTTTTCAAAAGACGATATTCCTTTTGTTGCACCCGCCTATCCTCAGCAAAAGCTATGGCAGAAAAGTTTAACAGAGTTTGG